>NZ_JAMYUL010000002.1:0-579969 GCF_040322955.1 Mesorhizobium sp. M0077 | reverse complement strand
AAGAGCTGGCCGAGTGGATCGGCGCGAGAGCGTCGGCCGGACGGATGGTGCCGAAGGGATTCCCGCGGACGGGGAAATTTGGTTGAAGCTGCTGATCTCCCCCCAAGTGGGGGAGATGGCCGGCAGGCCAGAGGGGGGCGCTGTCCCGCCAGCGCATCAAATGGTCATGGCTCGCCACTCGGTCGCAACTCTTGGGTCTTCAATGTCGGGTGCCAGGCTGGCGATCCTTCGCGCCCCCCTCTGTCCTGCCGGACATCTCCCCCACAAGGGGGGAGATTGGCAGCTTCACCAGCCATTTGGACTATCGTCACGATTGCGGCACTATGACAGTGCACAAACGCTGTGTAGGCCGGGGAGAATTGACCGTTTGAAGGAAGCGAAGATCCAGAAGCCGGCACGTCAGCAGCGCCTGTTCGGCCTGTCGACACCGCTCAGAGCCGCCGTCATTCCGCCGCTGTCGGCGGCGCGCTGGCTGTTGGTGCTGATCGTTGCCGCCGGCGTCTATTTCTTCCACGGGTTCCTGTTTCCCGTGCTGGCAGCCCTCGTCATTGCTTTTGCCAGCTGGCCGCTCTACCGCCGGCTGCTTGCCGGTGTCGGAGGCAACCGCACGGTCGCCGCGACGCTCGCCATCCTGTTCATCCTCGCCTTCCTGGTGGTGCCGATAGCGCTTGCCGGCACCTACGCCATCAACGAGGTCCGCGAATGGGTCGGCTGGGCGATCGAAACCAACAGGCACGGTGCGGTCACACCGCACTGGATCACCTCGCTGCCGGTCGTCGGCGAGTGGCTGAACGAACAGTGGATCGACAATTTCGGCCATCCCGGCGGCATCGGCGAGCTGATCCAGCTGGTCAGCGGCGCCAATATCGGCAGCATCTATCGCGGCGTGCTGGCTGCCGGCGGCAGCGCCTTCGGTCTGTTGCTGACGCTGCTGTTCATGATGATCGCGCTGTTCTTCGCCTATCGCGACGGCGCACACTTTGCCGGTCAGATCGACCGCCTCGGCGAACGCATCCTGCCGGCACGCTGGGAGCGGATTTCGCGCGTCGTACCGGCAACGATCTCGTCCACCGTCACCGGCATGACCGTGATCGCCATCGGCGAGGGGCTGGTGCTGGGCATCGCCTACTGGCTGGCCGGGGTGCCGTCGCCGGTGACGCTGGGCGCATTGACCGGCGTGATGGCGCTGATCCCCGGTGGCGCGCCGCTGTCGTTTACGCTTGTGTCGATCTACCTCGCCGCCAGCGGCTCGCCGATGGCGGGTCTGGCGCTGTTCATCTGGGGCGCGGTGGAACTGTTCATCGTCGACAAGACCTTGCGCCCGAAGCTGGTCGGCGGACCGATCAAATTGCCCTTCCTGCCGACCTTTTTCGGCCTGATCGGCGGCGTAAAGACAATGGGCTTTCTCGGCCTGTTCATCGGCCCGGTGCTGATGGCGCTGCTGGTCGCGATCTGGCGCGAATGGCTGCGCGAGGTGGAACTGGCCGAAGACACCGTTCCCGACGCGGCGGCCGAGCTCGAAGGCGGGCCGCCGCAGATCGAGATTGTCGCCGGCCCGGCGAAGAAAAGTCAGGCTGGGTAAGCGACGGCGAGCGCTGCCCGGCGCTTGCGCCCTTCATGCAACTGCCACAGGGAATGGGCAACCAGCGTGACGATCAGGATCACGCCGCCGATCAAGCTGTTGCGCGACGGCGTCTCGGCAAAGATCATCCATATCCAGACCGGCGCCAAAACCGTTTCCAGGAGATAGAACATCGCCACTTCCGGGCCTGAAATGTATTTCGGCCCGTTGGCTAGGCAGAAGAAGGCGAACGGCATGATGACGGCGCCGTTGAAAACGATCCACCATGGCGCCTCCACCTGAAAACCGGTCTTGGAGACCATGAGCGCCGCCAGCCCGAACGGCAGCAGGACGCCGGTCAGCGCGGTGAATCCCATATCCCTGCCGCTGGCGCGTGAAACGGTGATGGCGCAGGCAATCGCCAAGGCCGAACACAGCGCCATCACATCGCCGAACAGATTTCCCGTGCCGACGGAATCGCCGACGATGATCGCGATGCCGACGATCATCAGCGCCATTGCCGCAAGCGTCAGCGGCTGCGGTCGCTCCTTCAGGAACAGCCACGACAGCAGCGCCGAGAACATGGTGGAGAAGGCGAGGATGAAAACCAGATTGGCGGTCGAGGTGTTGTAGACGGCGGTGATGAAGGCGATTGCGCCGAGCCCGTAGAGTGTGGCGACCACGAGCCCCGACCAGCCGGGTATCAGCTGCGGAGCATTCTTGCTGAACGAGCGCCAGATGGCCCATACGATCAGCCCTGCCACGAAGGTGCAGCCGGTGCGCAGCAAAAGGATCGTCCAGGCTTCGCCATGGGCGAGCCGGATCAGGGGAATGTCGATGGTCAGCGCCAGCCCGCCAAGCGCGGTGAGCAGGAGTCCTTTGGTGTGGGCATTGTGAGAGGACATGCAACGGCTTTCGCAATGATTTGAGCAGATGCCGGTCGGCGCAATCGCCCCGCCAACGGGCGGAAGACCAGCATCGTCTCGGCTGAAAATGTTTAGATCAGGATCTGGTAAGAAGAAAAATCAGCGCGTGACCGCTTCGTGGTCGTAGCGTTCCCAGCCCTTCGGGCCGAGATGCTCCTGCGGCATGAAGCGCATTTTATAGTTCATCTTGCGCGAGCCGTTGACCCAGTAGCCGAGATAGACATGGGGCAAGCCCATGGCCCGGGCGCGGGCGATATGGTCGAGGATCATGAAGGTGCCGAGCGAACGGTCCTCGAACTCGGGATTGAAGTAGGAATAGACCATCGACAGGCCATCGGCCATCTTGTCGGTCAGCGCCACGGCGATCAGCTCGCCCTGGCCCTTGCCGGTGATGAATGTGTCGGGGCCGCGGCGCCGGTATTCGATCACCTTGGTGTCGACATGGGTATCCTCGACCATCATGGCGTAGTCGAGCACCGTCATGTCGGACATGCCGCCGCGGCGATGGCGAGCGTCGAGATAGCCGCGAAACAGCGAATACTGCTCGGTCGACGGCTGCGCGTCGTGCATGGCGCCGATCAGATCGGAATTGCGCTGGATCACCCGCTTCATGTTGCGGCTGGCGGTGAACTCCTGCGCCAGGATGCGCACCGAGACGCAGGCGCGGCAGGTCTCGCAGGCGGGACGGTAAGCGATGTTCTGCGAGCGCCGGAAACCGCCTTGCGTCAACAGGTCGTTCATCTCCGGCGCCTTGTCGCCGACCAGATGCGTGAACACCTTGCGTTCGAACTGGCCCTCGAGATACGGGCACGGCGATGGCGCGGTCAGGAAGAACTGCGGCGACTGGGTCGGATGGTGCGTCATCGAACCTTGGGAACACTCCTGCGAATCGCTCTACCTTTGGCTTGGCTGGCGAAAAATTCAACAGGATTGTGAAGGCGGGGTTGAACGGACCCCTTCACATTTGCGCACAAATGCCTGTTGGCGTCGGTTGGACGCCGGTTCAACGGTCGCTGCGGCTGACGACCGTGCCAAGCAGCAGGTCGTGCAGTGTGCGCTTGCGATCGGAAAACAGCGTCACCAGGAGGACGAGCGGCGTCAGGATGACCGTGCTCGCCCAGAACAGCACCGAATGGACAACGGCGGTGAGGCCGTCGATACGGCTGCCGTCGAGACGATCGAGCCGAATGCCCATCATCTTCATGCCTGATGTGGCCTGGTTGCGACCGCCCAGCGTGTTCCAGATGTAGAGAATGGCGACCGCCGGCACGAGGATGGAATACAGCGCCCAGCCAAGACCGAATGTCAAAAGGCCAAGCACGGCCACCAGGATCGCGAACGGAATGGTGAGCAGCGCCACGATGCAATAGTCGATGATGAAGGCCAGGATCCGCCGCGTGCGCACACCGTCATAGGCCCTGACGTCGTCGAGCCTGCTGGTGATGATTTCGCCGTCAAGTACGCGCGCGTTCATGTCATGTCCTCGCAACAGGCGCCACGCTAGGGTGCGCCGCCACTGAAATGGTGAAGACCGCGGGCGGAATCAAGATCGGTTCGTCCATCCGGTCCTGCTCGGCAGTGTGACGCGGTTGAGCCGATTGAATTTGGTGGACGGATGGCGTTAGCTTGCTGCGGCGCAACAAGACGCCGAGGGGACGGGGTTACATGGATTACGACATGCTGGTCATCGGCAGCGGCCCTTCCGGGCGCCGCGCGGCGGTGCAATCGGCCAAGCTCGGCAAATCGGTGCTGGTGGTCGACAGGGGCCGGCGCCTCGGCGGCGTCTCGGTGCACACCGGCACCATCCCGTCGAAGACGCTGCGCGAGACGGTGCTGAACCTGTCCGGCTGGCGCGAGCGGGGCTTTTACGGCCGCGGCTACCGGGTCAAGCAGGACATCTCCATCGCCGACCTGGTCGAGCGGCTGCACAAGACGCTCGACCACGAGGTCGAGGTGCTGCAGCACCAGTTTATGCGCAACGCCGTCAAAAGCGTGCGCGCCATGGCGAAATTCGTCGGCCCAAACAAGGTCAGCCTGACGGCAGACAATGGCGACTACTCGGAGGTTGGTTTCACCAATGCGCTGATCGCGGTCGGCACCAGGCCGCACCGGCCGCGCGACGTGCCTTTCGACAAGATCCGCGTCTTCGACAGCGATGAGATGCTGGAACTCGACCATCTGCCGCGCACGCTGACGGTGATCGGCGCCGGCGTCATCGGCGTTGAATATGCGACGATCTTTTCGGCGCTCGACGTGCCGGTGACGCTGGTGGAGCCGCGCAACACCATCCTCGATTTCGTCGACCGCGAGATCGTCGACGACTTCATCCACCAGATGCGCGACCGCGGCATGACCATTCGCCTCGGCAGTACGGTCAAGGAAATCGTCTCAAAACCCGACTATGCCGAAGTGACGCTCGCCGATGGCCGCACCATCCGCTCCGAGATCGTGCTTTACGCCGCCGGCCGCAGCGGCAATCTCGGCAGCCTCGGCCTCGACGTGGTCGGCATCGAGGCCGATTCCCGGGGCCGCATCAAGGTCGATCCGCAGACCTTCCAGACCAGTGCGCCCAACATCTATGCCACCGGCGACGTCATCGGTTTCCCCAGCCTTGCCTCGACATCGATGGAGCAAGGCAGGGTGGCCGCCTGCCACGCTTTCGGCGTGCAACTGCCACCGCCGCCGGAAACCTTCCCCTATGGCATCTACGCCGTGCCGGAAATCTCCACCGTTGGTCAGTCGGAGGAGCAGGTGCGCGAGAGCGGCGCTGCTTATGAAGTCGGTCTGGCGCGGTTCCGCGAAACCTCGCGCGGCCACATCATGGGCGTCAACTCCGGCTTTCTGAAGCTGCTGTTCTCGGTCGAAACGCGCCGCCTGCTCGGCGCCCACATCGTCGGCGAAGGCGCCACCGAACTGATCCATATCGGCCAGGCGGTGATCAACCTCGGCGGCACGGTTGATTTCTTCGTCAACAACACCTTCAACTATCCGACGCTGGCCGAAGCCTACAAGATCGCCGGGCTCGATGCTTGGAACCGGATGGGACAGGGCTAGGCGACGAGCATCTGCTCAGCTGTTCCGCCGGGCGCCGATGCGGTCTACCAAGGTCTCCTAGCCTGCCTGGCGTGCGACCAATGCTGGTCCCGCAAGCCACTGCCGGACGATGGCGGCATCCGGGTCGCCGATTTCGTGACCTGAAGGCACGATGCGCGCATCGACCTCGGCGCCATGTTTGTTGAGCAGCGTCACCAGTGGCGGCGCAAACGGCCCGTAGGTCTCATCGGCGGCACCGGCGACAATCAGGACGCGCGTTCCGGTCAGATTGGTTGCCGGCGCATCGTCAAGCACGGGCATTGCTCTCAGCAACGCCGCTTTTCGGACGAGGCCGGAGTTGAGCAGCATCAGGCTGGAAACCAGATTGGCGCCGTTGGAATAGCCGAGGAAAGTCGCCCGGGCGAGGTCGAGCCCGTAGCGCTTTGCGGCCTCGCTTGCGAAGGCGGCAAAGTACGATGTTTCGGCACGGATGCTCGCCTGTTCGAAACTGGTCGGCGTGATCCGCTCGAACCAGCGGAAGCCGTCTTCTTGGCGGATGCGGCCACGCACCGCGACCAGCGTGGCGTTGGGGGCGATCTGCCTCGCAATCGGCACCATCGTCGTTTCGTCGACACCCGATCCGTGCAGTAAAAACAGGCTCTCGCCGCCGGCATTCTCCGGCTTGAGGAGGCGGTAGGGAAAGGCCAGATCCTGATGCAGAAAGGCGTTCTCGTCGCTATATCGATGCACGCTCATATCTCATTGATTTCACGGAGACATTGGTCCTTTGCCAGCTTCAAAACGGAATATTTTCACGCTCCGCGAAATGTGATTGCAACAGGCTCATTTCAGACCGTTTCTGCGCCGATATGCTCCCTGCGGGAGGAATCGAAGCGGTGTGCGCCGATGGTCGCATCCCGGCATGAACAACGCGAGCACCCTTGCTCTCCTTTGAGGCCTTTTATCGATGACCCTGCCAGTTCCGCCCGATCGCGCCCCGCGTATCGCCGATCGCGCTCCGCGTATCGCCGATCGCGACACGCGCATTGACGTGTTCCGTGCGCTCGCACTCCTGACCATCTATATCGACCACGTGCCGGGCACCGTCTTCGAAACGCTGACCTACAAGAATTTCGGATTCTCGGACGCGGCGGAAGCCTTCGTGCTGATTTCCGGCATGTCGGTCGCACTCGCCTATGGCAACAAGTTCCAGCCGGGCGGCCGGCTGCTGGCGACGTTGAAGATGTGGCGCCGGGCCGGCGTGCTTTACAGCGCCCACATCGTCACCACCATGGTTGTGATGGCGTTATTCTGCGCCGCGGCGGTGTTCGGCCGGCGGCCGGAACTGCTCAAGCTGATCAACATCGAGCCGCTGATGAAGAACACGCCGGAGGTCATGATCGGCATTGTCACGCTCGGCCACCAGCTTGGCTACAACAACATCCTGCCGGTCTATGCCGCGCTGCTGTTGATGGCGCCGCTCTTCCTGCTCTTCGTCAGCTACCGGCCGCTGCCGGCGCTGGTCTTTTCCGGCGCGCTGTGGCTCGTCGCCGGCCTCTGGCAGATCGCGCCGCCGAACTATCCCGAGCCCGGCTTCTGGTTTCTCAACCCACTATCCTGGCAATTCCTGTTCAACGTCGGGCTTGCCGGCATGCTGCATGTCAGGCGCGGCGGCACAATTCCCGTCAATCGTTGGTTGGTAGGCGCCGCGGCGACCTATGTCGCGGCAGCAGCGGTCTGGGTGCACAGCCCGCTCTGGGGCCAAGTAAGCTGGTTCGACCTGCCCGTGGTGATCGGCGGCTTCGACAAGACGTTCCTGTCGCTGCCGCGGCTCCTGCACATATTGGCGGTGAGCTATCTGATCGTCGCCCTGCCGGCTTTCTCGAACCTGTTCCGTCTCAGCCCGGATCATCCGCTTGCTCTGCTCGGCAAGCGTTCGCTGCCGGTGTTCCTCGCCGGCACGCTGATCGCCATGGCGGCACAGGTGATGAAGGTGATCAATCCGGGCGGCTTTGCCTACGATGCGCTGCTGTTATCTTCCGGCATCGCCATGCAGTTCGCGCTGGCCTTCTATCTCGAATGGCTGTCGACTATCGGCTCGAGCAAAAAGCCGGTTCGCAAAGAAGCGCCAGCCGTTCACCAGACCTTCGGCATGCCCGCGATGCCAAGGCTAAGCCGATGATCCCACATCAGCCGCCTAGCTAGCAGGCGAGGGGCCGGACGACCCCCGCACCACAAGATCGACCGGCAGCAATCGCCGGTGCTGCGAGCCGTCATTTTCGAGGATCGCCTTGACGGCCAGGCGGCCCATCTCGGCGATCGGCTGGGCGACAGTGGTTAGTGGCGGCTCGGAGTCGGCGCCTTCCGGCACGCCGTCGAAGCCGACGATTGACACATCGCCCGGCACGGCAATGTTACGCTCGCGCAGCCAGTCGAGCGCATGCAGCGCGATCTTGTCCGACATGGCCAGGATTGCCGTCGGCGTCTGCGGCAGCGCGAAAATATGATCGAGGCCGGCCCGCACGCTCGCCTCGTCATTGAGGGTTTCGTAGATTGGCACTTGCGAGACGTCGATGCCGAAGCGGGAGAGCTCGCCGAAATAGCCACGCAGACGGTCGCGTGTGCCCGAGTAGAGGGATGTCGTCTCGACTTGCTCCTGCGTGACGGGACCAAAGCCAGCGTCGGCAGATTCCAGGGCGAGTACGGCAAAGCTGCGATGGCCGAACTCGGCCAGATGGCGCGCCGCCAGACCCGCGCCGGCGACGTTGTCGACGCCGATCGCAGCGACCGCCTCATTTTCCGAATCGAGGTCAAGCGCCACGAAAGGCAGTTTGCGTTCGCGCGCCAGTTCGACCAGCCGCGACCCGCCCTCGATGCAGAACACGATGAAGCCATCGACCAGGGCGCTCTGGATGTTCCAGGCGAGCTGCTCGCTGTTGGCGGCCGAGACCAGCGAAATTCCGGCGCCGGTGGCGTCGCAGGCCTGCGAAATGCTGGCCATCATGACGCGGGCAAATGGATCGTCGAAGAAATAGGACAATGGTTCTGCCGTTGCCACGCCGATGGCGTTGACCTTGCCGGCGCGCAGCAGCCGGCCCTTGGGATCCGGGCCGGCATAGCCCATCGCTTCCGCCGCCGCCTTGACCCGCTCGCGGACCTCTTCGCGCACGATTTCCGGGCGAGCGAACACGTTGGACGCGGTACCGTGCGAGACCCCGGCCGCCTTGGCGATGTCGGCAAGCCGCACTGGTCTCGTCTTGCCGGAGGTCAATGCCGTCATTTTCGTCTCCTGAACCGGAGCCTGTTTAGCACTTTCGTTGGATCGGTTCAAATTTTCCCTTGATCGGACGGCGGAGAGGGTCTATATTGAATCGATCCAAGGGATTCACCAAGTACAACTTGGATCGATTCAAGAGGAGGGTGCCATGCATCCCGTGAATTATCTGTTCGAAGACATCTACGGCAATGATTGGGGCATAGTCTCCGACGCCGCCACCCGCAAGCGCCGCGACAAGGTCGGGCCGTGGAGGCGTGACCTGCAATACCTTGTGAAACGCAAGCGCAGCTGATCGGCCCCGGCATTTTCGTGCCAGCTGATTGGATCGATTCAAGTTCTTAAGAGGAGACGAACATGCATCCCGTGAAGCATCTGTTCGAAGACATTTATCGCAACTACTGGGGTATCTCGCCTGCCACGGAGCAGCCGGAAAGGCGGCGGCCGACCAAGTCTGCCAAGCGCAACCGCGACCTGCTGCCGGAAAACCGGCAGGATTAAGCCTCGTGTGATATCTGATGGGGCAGGGTTTTTGCCTCGTCAGGACCGTTGCCGCACGAGCGCCGAGGCCGCGATCACCAGCCAGCCCGCGATGAGCAAGGTGCCGCCGATCGGCGCCGACATCGGGAACAGCCGCGATCCCACGAAATCCCGTGCCAGCAGATCGCCGCAGAACAGAACAAGCCCGACGAGCAGCACCAGGCTGCCGATCCGCAAGATCCGGTTTGCGCCGGCGAGGCCGACGGCCAAAAACACCGGCGCATGCATGAGCAGGAAGGATGCGGCCGTGCCGACGAACGCGCCGCCGAGATGCGCTGAAGCCGCCGACAGCGCCACGCCCGCCGCGCCGGCAATGCCGCCGGCGAAAACGAGGATGCGCGCGCTGTTTGCTGGTGCTGACTCGGCGATGCTCATTTCTCGGGCTCCGTGATTGACGATAGGCGGCGCGACCTGTCTGTCAGGATTTTTCCGATATCGCCAGCATGTCGCGCGTGCGGCGCGCCTGGGCCAGCCAATTATACGCGGCACCGCCCGCCATCAGCAACGACGTGCCGAGAAACACCGCGCGCATGCCGAAATGGCCGCCGACGAAGCCGCCCAGCAGCGGCCCCGCAACCTGGCCGACATATTGCGCCGAGATTGCCAGGCCCAGCACATTGCCGCCGACCCCATCGGGAACATTGTGGCGGATGACGCTGGTGATGCAGGGCAACAGCCCGCCCAGCACCAGACCCATAAGGAACCGCAGCCCGACCAACTGCCAGCTCTCGGTGACGAAGGCCTGCGGTATCAACAGCAGAGCCGAGACGGCCAGCGATGCGACGATGACGTTCCAGTGGCCGATGCGGTCGGCGAGTTTGCCCAACCGTGACGCCGACAGGATGGCGCCGAGTGCGGCCGCCGACATGACGACACCTGAGACCAGGGTCACCCGGCTTGCGTCCGCGACCAGTTGCTGGACGTAGACGGTGATGATCGGCTCGATCGACATGTTGGCGAAGGTGAACAGCATGCCGGTCGCCAGCATGGCCACGACAGGGCGTTTGTCGAGGATCTGCGCCCAACTTCCCTTTGGTTTCTCCTCGCGTTTTGCCTGTACTGGCGGGCGAGGCATCTCCTTTATCAGGAACGTCGTCGCCAGCGCCGCCAGGAAAATGACGCCGCCCGCGATGAGGAAGGTGGCGCGAATACCGATCAATGGCGGCAGCGCGCCGCCAAGCAACGGGCCGACCAGGGAGCCTGCGGTGATGCCGGCCGACAGCACGCCAAGCGCCCAGCCGGAGCGCTCCTTCGGCGTCTGCATGGCGACAAGGATCGTCGAGCCTGAGGAATAACCGCCGGCAAAGCCGATCAACAGGCGCAAAAGCACCAATTGCCAGACGGTCTGCACCATGCCGGTCAGCGACATGCAGATCGCCATGCCGAAACTGGCGCGCACCAGCATCACCTTGCGGCCATAACGGTCACCCAGCCGTCCCCACAGTGGCGCGACAAGGGCGGCGGCAAGGAAGGTGGCGCCGAAAGCGATGCCGGACCATTGCACGATCGCCGCGTGGCCCACGGCGCCCAGCTGTTCGACATAGAGCGGCAGGAACGGCAGCAGCAACGTCATCGCCACAAGCGTGCTGAACGATCCGGCAAAGCACACGAACAGGTTGCGCCGCCAATGAATGTTGTAGGTGGAAGGCACTTCGGCGGCCCGCGCTGCACTGTCCTGCGGCATGTCCTGTCCTGTCCGCTTGCTGCGGATACCAATTTGGGATACCAACTTGGTACCCTCATGGACGCAAAGCCCGGCTGCTGTCAATCAGGCGCTCTCAATGTGATCGGCAAGACCAACGGGCAAGGCCGATCGCCAGCAATGGAAGCAACTATGTCGCAGATGCACATCGTCGAAAAAGCGCTTCGCGAGATGATCCTTGGCCTCGAGGTCGGTCCTGGCGAGCGGCTGACGGAGCGCTGGATCGAGAGCCGCTTCGGCGCCTCGCGCACGCCGGTCAGGGCAGCCCTGCTGCGGCTGGAGACGGAAGGGCTGATCTGCCGCGACGGGCGCGGTTGGACCGTGTCGCCGATCAACCTTGCCGAACTGGAACAGATCGCGGTGTACCGCGAAGCCGTCGAGGTCGCGGCGGTCAGGCTGACTTCGGCGCTGGCCGACAGGAGCGCAGCCGATGTCATCGAGGCGATGCTGGGCTCCTGCGACACTGCCACGCCGCGCGAGGAATGGCACCGCGTCGGCATGGATTTCCATATCGAACTGGCGCGGCTCTCCGGCAACGAGTTCCTGTTTCGGGCCGTGCGCGATGCCATGACGCGGCTGTCGCGGGCGCGCTGGCTGGAGGTGCGCGACGAGGCGGCCCTTGGCCGCGCCTGGAGCGAGCATCACGCCATTCTGGCAGCGGTGCGGGCCGGCGATGCCGATGCGGCGGCGGCGCGACTTTCCGCCCATATAGCCGGCAGCCGCGACCGCCTGGTGACGTCGTTGCACAGTGACCGGCGCGGCCTGCGCGCCAGGGGTTTTGCCGTCGTCGCCGCTTGATACTGGTCACGAAAACGAAAGAACGCCGTCGCGATCCGCTTTCGGCCTCGCTTCGCGGACGCCGATGGCGTAAGAGGCGGCCATGGAAAACAACCGATTTGAAACACCCGTGACCGTTAAGTCGGGCACGGAGGGAAGCACTCAGCTCTTGCGTACAGTGCGCGAGGCTTCCGATTACCTGCTCAACAGCTGGCCCGGCAAGCGCAGCCCCAAGCACCGCGAAGCGCTGCAGGCCTGCCATGACGCGCTGGCCGGCGACAAGCCGGCGATGATAGCAAGACGCGCCTTCATCGCCGCCGCGCGCGAGGTCAACGTCTTCGTCAGCGACAAGGCCCCGGCCTGATCACATCGGCCTGATCAGACCGGCATTTTGCCAGGATCCGGCCCGTTTCGTGGGCCGGTGATCCTGTCTTGCCTATTTCTCTGTCTCGGTGTCGGTTTTCGAACTTGCCTCGTTCTCAGGCTCGGCGCGCTCCTTGGCCGCGACCTTGGCGGCGAGCTTCTCCGCCTTCTTGGCGGCCTTCTGCCGGTCGCGCTCTTTGCGTTCCTGACCGTAATTCGGTGGTCGAGCCATATCGTTTCCTTTCGCTGTGCCTGATCCTGCCTAGAAGCATTGGCCGGCAAACACAACAGCGCCGCGAGGGCAGATGCCAGCGGTTCTGGACTTGCGTGATGGCGAACACAATGGTTTAGAAAAGGCTGCGGGACAGTTGCTGGAGCCGCCGCCGACCGATTTCGAATCAAAACGACCGATGGCCACGCTTCAAAGAAACGCACAGAAGCTGATCTACTATGCGCGCAACGCCATGCGCGACATCGCGCCGCCGGTTCTTTTCCGGCGCCGGCTCGGCCGGCTGCTCGATCAGGCCAGGCTTTCCGACGCATCGGTCCGCCAGCGGCTCAATTACTACAACACGCTGCGGGAGCCTTTTAGCCCCAGCCCCGAGGCCGTGCCGGTCAGCCGGCTGCCGTCGGACCGCAGCATGTACTATTACGATCTGAAGGAGTTCACCCGTTATTTCGACCCAGATCTGCGCATCGACCTGGAATTCGGCGACGTCATCGAAGTGCCGAAGATGCCGTCGATCGTCAAGGACCGGCCGATAGCGGACGACAACGGCAACGGCGTCCTGTTCAAGCTGAACAAGTTCCGTCATTTCTACATGCCGGCCGACGATGTCGCCTTCGCCGACAAGCATCCGCTCGTCGTTTGGCGCGGCGAACTCAACAATCCGATCCGCACCTTGTTGCTGGATGCAGCCCGCAATCTGCCGTTCTGCGATGTCGGCACGCCGAGGGCGACAGCACCTGCGGAATACCGCAAGCCCTATCTCAGCATCGATCAGCAGCGCCGCTACCGCTACATCATCTCGCTCGAAGGCAATGATGTCGCGACCAATCTGAAATGGATCATGAGCTCGAACTCGCTCTGCCTGATGCCGCCGCCGACCTATGAGACCTGGTTCGCGGAAGGGCAGCTCGAGCCCGATGTCCATTATGTGCCGCTGGCGCCCGACTTCAGCGATCTGGCCGAGCGCGTGCACCATCTCGAGAAACATCCGGCCGAGGCCCAGCGCATCGTTGCGGCGGCCAACGCCTATTGCCGCAAATTCGCCGACGAGCGGGCCGAGCAGGCGATCTGCCTGCTCGTGCTCTACAAATATTTCGTGCTCAGCGGCCAGATCGAGCCCGATCCGCAGGTCTGGCGGTTTATCGCGGGCTAGCGGCTTCCGGCGCCCTTAAGTCAGATGACGCTGCGGTCCATAACCAGATCGGCCGGGCCGAAGCGGTCCTTCGCCGTAAACTGCTGGTGCCAGTAGGGATAGAGCACCGGAGGCCGGCTGACGGCATCGAGACGCTGGCGTTCATCAAAGGACAGCGTCAGGCTCGCCGCGGCGAGATTGTCTTTCAACTGGGCTTCGTTGCGCGCCCCGATCACCAGCGAGCTGACGGCCGGCCGGCCAAGCAGCCAGGCCAGCGCCACCTGGGCCGCCGAAACGCCGCGTGCCGCACCGATATCGACCAGCACGTCGACAATCCGCCACAGCCGATCCTCGTCGCGGATCGGGGGTTCCGACCAGCCGCCGATCTGGCGCGCCGTCGGACTGTCGCGGCGGTATTTTCCCGACAGCAGGCCGCCGGCGAGCGGGCTCCACACCAAAACGCCAAGGCCCTGGTCGACCGAGATCGGCAAGAGCTCATACTCGGCCTCGCGTGCTTCCAGCGTGTAGTGGATCTGCTGGGTGACGAAGCGCGGCTGGTGCTGGCTGTCGCCGATGCCGAGCGCCTTCATGACCTGCCAGCCGGAATAGTTGGAGCAGCCGACATAGCGGATCTTGCCCTGGGCAACCAGCGTGTCGAGCGCGGCGATGGTTTCCTCGAGCGGCGTCGCGCCGTCCCATTCGTGCAGGAAATAGATGTCGATGACATCGGTCCTGAGGCGCTTCAGGCTCTTCTCGCATTCGCGGATCAGATGATGGCGCGACAGGCCTTCGTCATTGGGGCCCTTGCCGATCCGCATGCGCGCCTTGGAGGCGATCAGCACGTCGTTCTTGCGCTTGCCGCCGAGCGCCTCGCCGATGATCTCTTCCGACAATCCGTTCGAATAGACATTGGCGGTGTCGATGAGATTGATGCCGGCATCGATGCAAGTGTCGATGATGCGCGAGGCCTCCGCGAGATCGGAATTGCCGACGGCAGCGAACGGCCCGCTGCCGCCGAAGGTCATGGTTCCCAAGGTCAGCGCCGAAACTTTCAAGCCGGAACGGCCAAGCGTGCGGTATTCCATGTCAGATCCTCGTAGTTTTGGTGGGGAGGTGGTTTTAGCAGGAAAGGGCGGGGAAGCCCGAACGGGTCCGCCATTTGTAGGACAATTTGAGCGGCTTGTCGCCATCCCAGGGCGATGGATCGGCAATGCTCGCTGGTTTGCAGTGATGACCGGCTGGCCGGCGGCTTGCAATAAAACCGTCATTGCCGGCCTATATCAAGTCGGCTCAGGGTTTCATGTCAGCCGGCAAGCGGAGCAGTGGAAATGAATGAGCTAAAGCAGAATTCTGCGGCCAGGGATTGGCTGGAAGCCGAACTCGCCGACACGCTCGATGAGGACTATGAGCTGGAAATCTCGGAGCCGGCGCTGTCGCTGGAGATCGCCAAGATCTACAAGAACGCGCATCCGCCGTCGATCGATCGCATGCAGTATTTCCGCGACCTGATCGGCTTGCAGTCGGAACTGATCAAGCTGCAGTCCTGGGTTGCCTACCACAAGAAGAAGCTGGTGGTGGTTTTCGAGGGCCGTGATTCCGCCGGCAAGGGCGGCGTCATCAAGCGCATCACCCAGCGCCTCAACCCGCGCATCTGCCGCGTCGTGGCGCTGCCGGCGCCGACCGAGCGCGAAAAGTCACAATGGTATTTCCAGCGCTACGTGCCGCATCTGCCGGCCGGCGGCGAGATCGTGCTGTTCGACCGCTCCTGGTACAACCGCTCCGGCGTCGAGCGGGTGATGGGCTTTGCCGAACCCGATCAGGTCGAAGAGTTCTTCCGCGATGTGCCGGAGTTCGAACGCATGCTGGTCCGCTCCGGCGTCACGCTGGTCAAATACTGGTTCTCGATCACCGACGAGGAACAGCAGATGCGCTTCATGATGCGCATCCACGATCCGATGAAGCAGTGGAAGCTGTCGCCGATGGACCTGCAGTCGCGCGTGCGCTGGGAGCAGTACACCAAGGCCAAGGAAGAGACGTTTGCCCGCACCAACATCCCAGAGGCACCGTGGTACATCGTCGAAGGCAACGACAAGAAGCGGGCGCGGCTGAACTGCATCGACCATCTCCTCAAACAGCTGCCCTATGAGGACGTGCCGCACGAAGAAATCACGCTGCCCGAGCGGGTGTTCAACCCGGAGTACGAGCGCCAGGTCCTGCCGCGCGAGCTTTACGTGCCGGAGAAGTATTGAGCACTTTTCCTTCTCCCCGTTTCACGGGGAGAAGGTGCCTGAAGGCGGATGAGGGGCAGCGCCGGCATCGACGAATTCACAGCCGTCGGACGCTGCTAACCTCCAAAAGCAGCGCTGCCCCTCATTGCCTGCCGGGCATTTCTCCCCGCAAAACGGGGAGAAAGAAGCCTGCGCCTGTTACTTCGCCACTATACCCGCTTGATCGTCACATGCGTGGCGAGCGCCGTGGCCACCTGCTCGGTGCACTGGTAACCCAGCTTCAGCATATCCAGCCCGGCAAACAGGCTCTCGCCCCTCCCGAGCAACACTGGCGACACAGCCAGATGCAACTCGTCGATGAGCTTCTCCTTGAGATATTGCCGGATAGTGGAAACGCCGCCGCCGACGCGGACATCCTTGCCGCCGGCCGCAGCCTTTGCTTGTTCGAGCGCGGCGTGGATGCCGCCGGTAACGAAGCGGAAAATGGTGCCGCCTTCCATCACAATGGGGTCGCGCTTGTGATGGGTCAGCACGAAGGTCGGCACGTGATAGGGCGGGTTGTTGCCCCACCAGCCCTTCCAGTTCTCATCCGGCCATTCGCCGCGGATCGGGCCGAACATGTTGCGGCCGAGGATCCAGGCGCCGACATTGTCGAAGCTGCGGACGGTGAACCGGTCGTCCACATCGGTGCTGCCGCCATCCTTGCCGACCATCTCGTGGAAGGTGCGGGTGCCGGTCATCCATTTGTGCAGATCTTCGCCACCAACGCCGAGCGGATTTTGCAGGTCCTGGTCAGGACCGGCGCCGAAACCGTCGAGCGACAAGGTGAAGGCATTGACGCGCAGTTTGGACATGGAAGACTCCCTTTGGTGACCAGTTGTGATTTGCAATCAGTATTCAAACTGATTGCATTTTGCAACTAGTATTTTTAGAGGCAAGCCGATCTGTGGAATGCGCAGGGACCTCAAGCCGCCACGCGCTTCGGCATCACCGCAAACGGGCTGAGCCCAAGCCAGATCTGCATCTTGCCGGCGACGTCGAGATCGCCGGTCAGGCTGATCTTGTCGCGTTCCTTGTGAACTGTCGTCAGCCCCATCCAGATCGAGGTCATGGTGCACAGATCGGTCGAGACGTAGAGATCGACGTCGAAGCCCGGATCGTACCAGCAAAGATCGACCTCGCCCTGCTTCTCGACGATCAGCCACCACGATCGTTTTGACGCCGGCAGGTCATGGTACAGGAATTGTATCACGGTGCGCCCGTCCGGCAGCGGACTGGGGTTCAGATTGCGCCGCATGTCCCACATCAGCAGCGACGGATCGAGGTTTTTGAGCGACAGCCTGGCCTCGACCCATTTCTGGCCCCAAAACCCCATCGCCTCGACAACCGGGCGCAAATCCCGGCCCGCCTCGGTCAGCCGGTATTCGAACACGCCCTTCTCGGTCGCGATCTCGGTCCGCTCGACGATGCCGCCGGCCTCGAGGTCCTTGAGCCGTTGCGACAGAAGGGTTGGCGACATTTTCGGCACGCCGCGGCGCAAATCGTTGAAGCGGGTCGATCCCGCCACCAGTTCGCGCAGCAGCACCATGGTCCAGCGTGTGCAGAGCAGCTCGGCGGCCATGGAGAGCGGGCAGAATTGCTTGTAACCGGCTTGTGTCATGTGGTGAGCTCCAAAAGATGTTGCCGGACCTTATTCAGAAAACCTGAGTTCAGCCAGTACAGAAGCTGTACTGGCACCCCCGGTACAGTTCTGTGACTGGAGCGGTCCGGCGCCGCCATGCGAGGCAGCGGTCACGTCACCGGGCAGTCCGGTGCCGATCCATGAGGAGTTGGACAATGACCGCTTACGTGATCGCAGACATCAAGGTGAAGGACGACAAATGGGTGCCGGCCTATGCCGCTTCGGTGCATGACCTCGTCCACAAGCATGGCGGCAAGTATCTCGCCCGCAGCGGCAATGTGAAGACGCTGGAGGGCAAGCCGCTCGACACCAGCCTGATCGCCATCATGGCGTTTCCGTCGGCAAAGGCAGCCGAAGCCTTCACCAACGATCCGCAATACGCTCCGTTTGTGGCGGAGCGCCGGAAGGGCAGCGACAGCCGCTTCCAACTGATCGACGATACCGATCTCGCCGGAACGATTCCTTATTTGCCAAAGGCGTGAGGAAAAGCCGGAACCCGGAGCATCCAGGTTCCGGCTAACCCTTCAGCAGCTGCGCCACTTCCGGCGCGAAGTAAGTCAGGATGCCGTCGCAGCCGGCGCGCTTGAAGGCGAGCAGGCTCTCCAGCATTGCCTTTTCGCCGTCGATCCAGCCATTGGCGGCCGCCGCCTTGATCATCGAATATTCGCCTGACACCTGGTAGGCGAAGGTCGGCATCTGGAACTCGTCCTTCAGCCGGCGGATGATGTCGAGATAGGGCAGGCCGGGCTTGACCATCAGCATGTCGGCGCCCTCGGCGATATCCTGCTCGGCCTCGCGCACCGCTTCGTCGGAATTGGCGTGGTCGAGATAGTAGGTCTTCTTGTCGCCCTTGAGCAGGCCGGCGGTGCCGACCGCCTCGCGGTAGGGGCCGTAGAAGGCGGAGGCGAATTTCGTCGCATAGGACATGATCGCCACATCCGAAAAACCGTTGGCGTCGAGTGCGTCGCGGATGGCGCCGATGCGGCCGTCCATCATGTCGGACGGCGCGATGATGTCGGCGCCGGCCGCTGCCTGGATGACGGCCGCGGCGGTCACCTGTTCCACTGTCTCGTCATTGACGATGATGCCGTCGCGCAAGATGCCGTCATGGCCGTGCGAGGTGAACGGATCGAGCGCGGCATCGGTGATGATGCCGATCTCCGGCACCGCGTCCTTGATGGCGCGGGTTGCGCGGTTGATGATGTTTTCCGGGTCGAGGATGTGCGATCCCGTCAGGTCGCGCAGGCTGAGTTCAACATTGGGGAAGGTGGCGATCGCCGGAATGCCGAGCTTAGCGGCCCGCTCGGCCTCCTTGACGGCGAGGTCCAGCGACAGGCGGAATACGCCGGGCATGGCGGCGATCGGCTCGCGCGTGTTCTTGCCGTCGATCACGAAGATCGGCCAGATCAGATCGTTCACCGTAAGCCGGTTTTCCTGCACCAGGCGGCGCGACCAGTCGGCCTTGCGCATGCGCCGCAAGCGGCGGCTGCCGGTGATCTCGTCGACGCTGCGCGCACCGCCGGGCTTTGCCGGCGCGAATTTGTTGCTCGTCGCGGGGGTGAATTTGTTCATCGCAAAAACTCCGGGTCGAGGCGGCTTTTACCACGAGGCCTTGCCGCTGACCAATGCGACACGATTGTGCCAGTCGATAACGCGCTGCTTACGGCTTCGGCGGCCACGCCCAGCTCGGGGCCGGTTTTGAAGAACGACACATTGTTGGTGAAGATGCTCTTCGGGGCAAGCCGGATCAGGCGCCCGTCCGGATGGCCGATGTCGGCGACATTGTCGATGAACCAGCGGTTCCAGGTCGCCTCCGGGCCGAGATATTTGTGCAGCAGCCGTTTGAAGCGTTTCGGCGCCATCGGCTCGATGGTGGCGGAGCCGCGCAGGCCGAGATGCAGCAGGATGCCGGCCTCATTGTCGAAATGGACGATCTCCACGGCGCAGCGCGGGTCACGTTCGAGGTGTTTGACAGCACTTGCCCCGGTCGAGCCGAGCAGCCAGATTGCAGCGTCCTCCCAGATGAACCACATCGGCGCGTTGCGCGGCGCGCCGTCAGGTGTCACGGTCGCCAGATTGGCCATCAGCGGGCGGCTGAGAACATCATCCGGGTCGAACTTTTTCGCATCTCCCAGCCATGGCTCGGCGCTGCGGTTTCAAGCGTCATGCGTTTGTTTCTGCATCAGAAGAAAGGCTGTTTCGCCCGGCAATTCTGCGCGCATTTCTGCGGGGGGCAAAGCACGGTCGCGTTCCCTTGCGAAAATCCAAACCGCGCCCGCCGGTTGACGCACCCATGCGCCACCTTTAGCACTTCAGTCCCGCAGGCGCGGGGAGGGATTCTCTGACGATGGATTTTGGCGGCGGCGACGAGATCCGCTTCGAACAGTTGGGCAAGGCGGGCGTCGTCACGCTGACGCGGCCGCAGGCGCTCAATGCGCTGACACATCGCATGATCAAGGCGCTGGACAAGGCGCTCGACGCTTTTGAGCGCGATACCGGCGTCGATGTCGTCATCGTCAAGGCCGAGGGCAGGGCGTTTTGCGCCGGCGGCGACATCATGCACGTCTACGAGGCCCGCGCCGGAAAGCCGCCGGTCGAGTTCTTCGCCGACGAATACCGGCTCAACGCCCGCATTAACAGTTACAAAAAGCCCTATGTCGCGCTGATCGACGGGATCGTGATGGGCGGCGGCGTCGGCATCTCGTTCCACGGCTCGCAGCGCGTGCTGACCGAGAACGCCCAGTTCGCCATGCCCGAAGTCGGCATCGGTTTCTTCCCCGATGTCGGCGGCAGCCATCTTCTGCCCGACCTTGGCGGCAGCTTCGGCATGTATCTGGCGCTGACCGGCAACCGCATCCGCTATGGCGATGCATTATGGTCGGGCCTGGCCACCCACACCATCAAGGCCGCCGACCAGGCTGCCTTTCTCGACCGGCTCTGCGCCAATGGCGATCCGGAATCGGTCCTGCGCGGCTTCTTCGTGCCGGCCCGGCGCGAAACCGCCCAGCCGGTGCTGGAAGCCATCGCCCGGCATTTTTCCCAACCCTCGCTCGCCGAAATCCTCGAGAGCCTGGAGCGGGCGGCAGGCGCCGACGAGTTTGCCGCCAAGACGCTGGCCACCATCCGCACCCGCTCGCCGACCAGCCTCAATGTCGCGTGGCGCCAGATCAGCGCCGGGCTGACGCTGTCGATGGAAGCCTGCATGAAGATGGAGTTCCGCATCCTCAACCGCATGCTGGCCGGGCACGACTTCTATGAAGGCATCCGCGCCGCCATCGTCGACAAGGGCTCGACGCCGCAATGGCGGCCGGCAAGCCTGGCCGAGGTTGACGCTGCTTCGGTGGACGCCTATTTCGCGCCGCTCGAACGGGAGCTCGAACTGTGAGCGAGGTCACGTCGCGGCGCATCGTGCTGCAGCCCTCGGGTGTCGAGATCATCTTCGCCTGGTTCCAGCGCGTCATAGCGGGCTATTGCCTGCTGTTCGGCATCCTGTACTGGATCCGGCTGATCGGCTTTTATCCCGGCCCGCTGTGGCGCTTCGACCTGATGCCGGTGCACTGGCAGGTCGTGGCGGTGATGCTGGCCGTGTTCTTCCCCTTCGCCGCCGCCGGCCTCTGGATGCTGGCGTCGTGGGGCCCGGTGATCTGGTTCATCTGCGCGGTGACCGAGACCATCATGTATGCCGGCTTCCCCAATCTGTACGGCCACCGGCCGCTGATCGTCTTCTCGCATGCCGCGGTGGCGCTGCTCTACATCGCCTTCCGCGTCGTTATCTGGATGCGCAAGCGCCCCGCGCGCGCCTGAAACGCCGCCCCGCAGCCATTGGCTAAATCTTTAGGTTAATTATCCTTGCTCGGGTGACCGTTCGTTAAGCGTCTTGCGAAACCTATTACCGGTAAGCTCTTGTTAGCCCTAGCGTTTAAGTCGAATTTTATGAGTATTCGATAGTGTCGCAATCAAGGTGAAAAACAAAAAATCACCAGGGCGACAAACGAGAGGCAAAGACAATGATCAATTCGCGTCCGGCGGCGAAGACCGCCAACGTATCCGACGATCGCCGCGAGGCTATCCGTTCGCTTTACATGGAATCGCTTCAGCTGGTGGAGCGTTTGCATCGCCGTCTGCTTGACGTGATCAAGGACGAGTTCGACCGCAACGGCCGTTCCGACATCAATGCCATCCAGGCGCTGCTTCTGTTCAATATCGGCAATTCCGAACTGACCGCCGGCGAGCTGCGCTCGCGTGGCTACTATCTCGGCTCGAACGTCTCCTACAATCTGAAGAAGCTGGTCGATCTCGGCTTCATCAACCACCAGCGCTCGCGCATCGACCGCCGTTCGGTCCGCGTTTCGCTGACGCCGAAGGGCAATGAAGTGGCGGAAGTCGTCGCCGGTCTCTATGAGCGCCATGTCGGCTCGATCGAACAGGTCGGCGGCATCAACAGCGAAGAGTTCAAGCAGATGAACCGCGCGCTGCAGCGCCTCGACCGCTTCTGGAACGACACCATCGCCTACCGGATGTAATCAGCGGGCCATTGAATAGCAGCTGCGCCGGAAGAAGCGCGGCCGGAGGAAAGTCTCAGCCAACAGGCCGGTGCCGAAAAGCACCGGCCTTTTCTTTTCGAGCCGCCGGCGTTCCAAATTCGGCGCAAAGCCACGTTGCCGCCATATTCGCGGTGGAAGCGAGGGGTGTGGGTATGCGGCGGCGAAAGCTGTTCGCGCGCCTGTAAGGTCGCATCGCCGTCCGGTTTTTACGGCCAGGTGACGCAGGTCATGGTTGGCTAATTCTTAACAATGCCAACTTTAAAGTGCGGGCGATATCGCCCAAAATCGAGCACGTAGCCGAACGCTGCAACAGCCAAACGCTACAAGCCAACACGACAAGAATGTCTGGAACGTCCATGAGAACCAGCCGCCGCTTTTTCCTTTCCGGAGCTTCAGCGCTCGCCGTTGCCATGGTTGCCAATGCCGCCAGCGCGCAGGATGTCATCGACGACATCCTGAAGTCTTCGAACCGTGGCAATTGGGACGACCAGTTCGACGCCCGCGCCTCCGAAGGCGGCAAGGTCGCCTCGACGCTGCCGATCTTCAGCCTACAGACGGTCGCCTTCACCGAACAGGCTGTGGCGCAGTATCAGAACATCGTCGCCCAGGGCGGTTGGGGCGAGGTGCCGGCGACAAAGAAGCTGCAGCTTGGCGTCGACGATCCGGACGTGGTGCCGCTGCGCAAGCGGCTGATGGTTTCGGGCGACCTGGCGCAGAGCGCCGGCATTTCGACGTCGTTCGATTCCTATGTCGACGCCGCGGTCAAGCGCTTCCAGGCGCGCCATGGCCTGCCGGCCGACGGCGCCATGGGCAAATACACCTATGCCGCGATGAACGTTTCGGCGCAGATCCGCCTCGGTCAGCTGCAGACCAATCTGGAGCGCCTGCGCGAAAAGGCCGGCACGCTGGGCAGCCGTTATGTGCTGGTCGATATCCCGGCGGCACAGATCGAGGCGGTCGAGAACGATCGCGTCGTGCTGCGCCACACCGCAATCGTCGGCAAGATCGACCGCCAGACCCCGGTGGTCAATTCCAAGATCAACGAGATCATCGTCAATCCTTACTGGAACGCGCCGGTCTCGATCGTGCGCAAGGACATCATTCCGCTGATGCGGAAGAACCCCGACTATCTCAAGGACAGCCACATCCGCCTGTTTGCGCCGGATGGCAGCGAAGTCGATCCGATGACTGTCGACTGGTCGACGGACGATGCCGCAAAATACCGCTTCCGCCAGGATCCGGGCTCCGGCAACGCCATGGCTTCGGTCAAGATCAACTTCCCCAGCCCCGACGGCGTCTACATGCACGACACGCCGCAGCAGAGCCTGTTCGGCAAGATGATGCGCTTCGATTCCTCGGGCTGCGTGCGTGTCCAGAACGTGCGCGACCTCGTCACATGGATCCTGCGCGACACGCCCGGCTGGGACCGCCAGCATTTCGAGGCGACCATCAAGACCGGCGAGAACACGCCGGTGCAGGTCGTCAACCCGGTCCCGGTCCACTTCCTCTATGTGTCGGCCTGGTCGACGGGTTCGGGAGTCGTGCAGTTCCGCGACGACGTCTACGCGCTCGATGGCGCCAGCGAACTGCAGATCACCTCTTCGCTTTAAGCGGCTGATCTCAGTCAGGAAAGGCCACCGCAAGTGGCCTTTCCGTTCGAAGTCCCACGAGGCGGGGCTGGTGGCGCCGGCCATGCGCCAGGCTTGCCGCCGCCGAGAACATCGTCGCCGGCTACCGGCGCCGCATCGCCACCTCGGACGAGGCCGACGACGCCCGGACGGAGGCCCGCGAAGCCGGGCGGCTGGAGCTCGAAATGCGGCTTGCCGGCATCGAGGCCGAGCGCATCGCCGTGCGCGACATGTTAAGCAGCGGCGCGATCAACGACCATACGGCGCGGGCGCTGTTTACCGAGATCACGCTCACCGAAGCCTTGCTGCAGGGGCGGCAGGAGCGAAAATAGCGGTTCAGGGCCGCTCTGGCGCAATCCGGCCAGCAAATTTCGCGCTGCAAACGTGGCGAGGCGAAAACAACTGTGTTAATGGCGCGGCAATGCATGTCGCCCGGAACCGTGCAGCGGTTTCGGGGCAACGATATGCATAGATAAATGCCCCGAACCGAAGGATTTCAGGCCATGGCAACTGCAGCGGCAGCGTCGAACAAATTCGAATCCTTCTTCGAAACCACGCTGGAAGATGCCGATCCGGAGATCTTCGGCTCGATCCGCAACGAGCTTGGCCGCCAGCGTCACGAGATCGAGCTGATCGCCTCGGAAAACATCGTTTCGCGCGCCGTGCTCGAGGCGCAGGGCTCGATCATGACCAACAAATACGCCGAGGGTTATCCGGGCAAGCGCTATTATGGCGGCTGCCAGTTCGTCGACGTCGCCGAGGAACTCGCTATCGAGCGCGCCAAAAAGCTGTTCGGCTGCAACTTCGCCAATGTCCAGCCGAATTCCGGCAGCCAGATGAACCAGGCGGTCTTCCTGGCGCTCTTGCAGCCCGGCGACACCTTCATGGGCCTCGACCTGAATTCCGGCGGCCACCTGACGCACGGCTCGCCCGTCAACATGAGCGGCAAATGGTTCAAGGTCATTTCCTACGGCGTGCGCAAGGACGACCATCTGCTCGACATGGACGCGATCGAAAAGACCGCGCATGAGACCAAGCCGAAGCTGATCCTGGCCGGCGGCACCGCCTATTCGCGCATCTGGGACTGGAAGCGCTTTCGCGAGATCGCCGATGCGGTCGGCGCCTATCTGATGGTCGACATGGCCCATATCGCCGGCCTGGTTGCCGGCGGCGTGCATCCGTCACCGCTGCCGCACGCCCATGTGGTCACCACAACCACGCACAAGTCGCTGCGCGGCCCGCGCGGCGGCATGATCCTGTGCAATGACGAGGACATCGCCAAGAAGATGAACTCGGCGGTTTTCCCCGGCCTGCAGGGCGGGCCGCTGATGCATGTCATCGCCGCCAAGGCGGTCGCCTTTGGCGAGGCGCTGAAGCCGAGTTTCAAACTCTATGCCGAGAGCGTCGCCGCCAACGCCAAGGCGCTGGCGTCGAGCCTCAAGGAAACCGGCCTCGACATCGTCTCCGGCGGCACCGACAATCATCTGATGCTGGTCGATCTCAGGCCCAAGAACGCCACCGGCAAGCGCGCCGAGGCAGCGCTCGGCCGCGCCAACATCACCTGCAACAAGAACGGCATCCCGTTCGATCCGGAAAAGCCTTTCGTCACCTCTGGCGTGCGTCTGGGCACGCCGGCCGGCACCACGCGCGGCTTCGGCCATGCCGAGTTCCGCGAGATCGGCAAGCTGATCGCCGAAGTGCTGGACGGGCTGAAGGTCGCCAATTCCGACGAAGGCAATGCGGCGGTCGAGGCGGCGGTGAAGGCCAAGGTCGTGGCGCTGACCGATCGTTTCCCGCTCTATCCCTATCTCGGTTGACCGCCAGCGGCGCTTCGTCTTTTATCCCGCGCTCTGCGCCGGTTGCTGTTCGGGCGGCGCGGCCTGTTGGAGATCTGACGATGCGCATGTTCCATCCTGCCGTTCTGGCCTTTCTCGGCTCGCTTGCCGCTGTCGCCGTGTCGGGCGCGATCGCCCAGGAGCAGACGCAGCCGGGCACGGATATCCCGGGCACCAACACCTTTCGCAGGTGGACCACCATCATTGATGCGCTCGACACCGGCCAGGATTCGCACAAGACCTGTGCGGCCTCCACGGCCTTTCTCGACGGCAACGGCAATGCCGGCACGCTGACGCTTTCGATCTCGACTGGCGACGCCCTGCCGCCCGATGCCTATCCGGCGATCATGTTCACGATCGCCAACAAGGACCTGCCGACCGGCAAGAAGATCGCCGCGACCTTTGGCGACCCCGGCGTCAAGGTTTCCGCGACCGTCTATTCCAATGATGCCGGCCGCCCGAGCTGGACCGTCGACAACCAGGTCAAGACCAGTCTCGCTTTGTTGCGGGCCATGCGCCAGGTCATCTCGCTCGATGTGACGTTCGGCAAGCAGGCTGTCGCCAGCATCCCGATGGATGGCTTCACCAAGGCCTACCGCAACCTCGGAACGTCCTGCGGCTTCCCGACCAAGGACGTCGCCCCCTGACATATCTGGCGCGGCTGGCAATTTTCCTCCCGCCTCGCTATCTCTGAGGGCGCGAGCGGCCGTTGCCGAACCTTTGCCGTCCCGGCAAAAACCTCTAAGCCTATCGTTCCGCCAGAATCGCCAACCTGAAGGCTCTCCATGCGCTGTCCCTATTGCCAGTCCGAAGATACGCAGGTGAAGGATTCGCGCCCCGCCGAGGATGGCGCCGCGATCCGCCGGCGGCGCGTCTGTCCCGATTGCGGTGGCCGTTTCACCACTTTCGAGCGCGTCCAGTTGCGCGACCTCGTGGTGGTGAAGAAGTCCGGCAGAAAGGTGCCGTTCGACCGCGACAAGCTCTTGCGTTCGGTGGAGATCGCGGTGCGCAAGCGCAATGTCGATCCCGAGCGCATCGACCGCGCCGTCACCGGCATCGTGCGCCAGCTCGAAAGCTCCGGCGAGACTGAAATCGCCTCGGGCGAGGTCGGCCGGCTCGTCATGGAAGCGCTGAAGTCGCTCGACGACGTCGCCTATGTCCGCTTCGCCTCTGTCTATCGCAATTTCCGTGAGGCCAAGGATTTCCACGATGTGCTGGGTGAGCTCAAAGGCGACGAGCTCAAGGGCGACGAGCTGAAGAGCGAAGAGGACGCCGGCTGAGCATGGCAACCCAAACGTCAGGGAAGGCCGATCAGCAGGCTCTCGATCGCGGTTTCATGGCGGCAGCGCTGAGGCTCTCGCGCAGAAATGCCGGCCGCACCTCGACCAACCCTTCGGTCGGCACCATCATCGTTCGCGACGATGGCCCCGGCCCGATGATCGTCGGCACAGGGGTCACCGCCGTTGGCGGCCGGCCGCATGCCGAGACCGAGGCGCTGACTGAAGCCGGCGAGTTGGCGCGCGGCGCCACGGCCTATGTCACGCTGGAGCCCTGCGCCCACCATGGCCGCACCCCGCCTTGCGCCAACGCGCTGGTCAATGCCGGAGTGGCGCGGGTGGTGGGCGCCGCCAGCGATCCCGATCCGCGCGTCTCCGGCAAAGGCTATGCCATCCTGCGCGCCGCCGGCATCGAAGTGGTCGAAAAGGTGCTGGCCGAGGAAGCCGCCGAGCAGATGGCCGGCTATTTGATTCGGTCCCTGAAAAAGCGCCCGGAAGTGATTCTGAAGCTTGCGCTTTCCAGCGACGGCAAGATCGGCAGGCATGGCGCCGGCCAGGTCGCGATCACCGGCGATATCGCCCGCCGCGAAGTCTATCTGATGCGCGCCGAAGCCGATGGCATACTGGTCGGCATCGGCACGGCGCTGGAGGATGATCCCGCGCTCACCGTGCGGCTGCCGGGGCTGGAGAACCGCTCGCCGGCGCGCATCGTGCTCGACCGCCAGATCAGGCTGCCGGAAGCCTCGAAGCTGGTCTCCGGCACCGACCGGGTGCCGCTCTATGTCGCCGCGAGCCTGGAGGCTGATCCGCTACGGCGGTCGGTGCTGGAGCGTGCCGGCGTGCGCTTCATCGGCACCGAAACCCATGAAGGCGGCGTGGCCTTGCCGGAACTGCTCGAGGATCTCGGCGCGCTCGGCATGGCCAGCGTTCTGGTCGAAGGCGGCGCCAAGGTGGCCAGCGCCTTCCTCGCCGAAGGACTGATCGACCGCATCGTGCTGTTCCAGGGACCGGAAGCGATCGGCGAGGGCGGCATTGCATCGCCCATCGACGCCAACCATATCCCGGCAGGCTTCCGCAAATTGCGCGAGATGCGCTTCGGGGAAGACAGCTATGCCGAATGGGTGAGAGATATCTGAAATGTTCACTGGAATTGTCACCGATATCGGCACCGTCGCGGCCGTCAAGCCGCTGAGCGAAGGCGTCGGCCTGCGCATCGACACCGCCTATGACCCCGCGACGATCGCCATCGGTGCCTCGATCTCCTGCGGCGGCGTCTGCCTGACGGTGACGGCGCTGCCAGATGGCGGCTCGAACGCCCGCTGGTTCGAGGTCGAAGCCTGGGAAGAGGCACTGAGGCTGACCACGGCGTCGGGCTGGAAATCAGGCACCAAGGTCAATCTCGAGCGGGCACTGAAGATCGGCGACGAACTCGGCGGCCACATCGTGTCGGGTCATGTCGATGGCATGGCCGAAATCGCCGAGCGCAAGGATGAAGGCGATGCCGTTCGCTTCACGCTGGAGGCGCCGCGCGAACTGGCGAAATTCATCGCGCCCAAAGGGTCCGTCGCACTCGACGGCACCTCACTCACCGTCAACAAGGTCGAAGGCGCCCGTTTCGACGTGCTTTTGATCCATCATTCGCTGACCGTGACCACCTGGGGCGAGCGCAAGGTCGGCGACAAGGTCAACCTCGAGATCGACACCATGGCCCGCTACGCCGCGCGGCTGGTCGAGGCCGCGAAGGAAGGTTTGTGATGACAAGAGACGAAATTCACTTCGGGCAGCGGGAAGAGCTCCACACTGAGGACGCGCTCGGCCTCAGTTTGTCGGTCAACGATCGCAAGGTTTTCCCTGAAGCTCTGATCAATGCTCAGCCCATAAACGATCGTCTTCGCGATACAGTGCGTCGGTATCGCGAGGCTACCGGTATCTGACGGCCTCACCTCCAGCAATCTTCCGCTTGCGATCAAACCGGCTTCGGCCTAAGTCACCGGCTACCCCCGGAGACATTCATGGCAGGCACATCCCAACACGGCAAAGCGTTCATTCGCCCGAAGAAGAAGGCCCACCTTCTGATCATCGAGGCGCGCTTTCATGACGATCTTGCCGACGCGCTGCTCGACGGCGCGACGAGCGCGCTCGACGAAGCCGGCGCGACCTATGACGTCATCACCGTTCCCGGTTCGCTGGAAATTCCAGCAGTGATCACTTTTGCGCTCGACGGCATGGGCGAGGGCGGCAAGGACTATGATGGTTTTGTCGCGCTCGGCACCATCATTCGTGGCGACACTTATCATTTCGACATCGTCGCCAATGAATCGAGCCGCGCGCTGATGGATCTCTCGGTGCAGGAAGCGATTGCGATCGGCAACGGCATCCTGACCACCGAGAACGACGCGCAGGCCTGGACGCGCGCCAAGCGCTCGGAGGGCGACAAGGGCGGCTTTGCCGCGCGCGCGGCGCTGACCATGATCGCGCTCAAGGAGAAGCTGGGAGCGCAATCGTGAGCGAACCCGCTTCGCCCGGCCAGCCCGCGACACGCCATGCCAATAAGCGTGGCGCCGCCCGTCTGGCCGCCGTGCAGGCGCTTTACCAGATGGACGTGGCCGGCAGCGGCGTCTTCGAGATCACCGCCGAATACGAGGCGTTCCGGCTCGGCAAGGAAGTCGACGGCGCGCTTTATCGGGAGGCCGACGCGCAGTGGTTCCGCGCCATCCTGGCCGGCGTCGTCGAGAACCAGACGACCATCGATCCGATCATACGCCAGGCGCTGACGGAAGACTGGCCGCTGTCCAGACTCGATTCGACGTTGCGCGCCATCCTGCGCGCTGGCGTCTACGAACTGATGAAGCGCGACGACGTGCCGGTGGCCGTCATCGTTTCGGAATATGTCGACATCGCCAAGGCCTTCTACGAGGAAGACGAGCCGAAGCTGACCAACGCCGTGCTCGACCGTGTGTCGCGCCGGGTGCGGGGCGAGGGGCGCGGCAAGGACGCATTGTGACCGGCACCGTCCCCGGCGCAGCAAGGGAAGCGCGCCGCACGGCGATCATCCTGGCGACGTCGCAGGCGATTATCGGTTCGGCCGCGCCGATTGCCATTTCCATGGGCGGGCTGGCCGGGCAATATCTGCTTGGCCCCGATAAGTCGCTGGCAACGGCGCCAATCACCGGCTTCAACATCGGCGTGGCGCTCGGCGCGTTGCCGGCCGCGGCCATCATCCGCTGGCTCGGCCAGCGCGGCGGCTTCATGACCGGCACCATCGTGACCGCGCTTGGCGGCGTCATCTCCACGCTGGCACTGTTCCACGCCAGCTTCTGGCTGTTCGCTTTCGCGCTGCTGGTGATCGGCGTCGGCGGCGCCTTCGTCCAGCAGTTCCGCTTCGCCGCCGCCGATAATGCTCCGCCCGAATTCAAGGCGCGCGCCATTTCCTTCGTGCTGGCCGGCGGCGTCATCACCGCGATCCTCGGGCCGCAGATCGTCATCTTCACCCGCGAATTGCTGGCGCCGGTGATGTTTGCCGGCTCGTTCGTGGCCATTCCGGTTCTGGCGGCGGCCGGCGCCATCATCCTGTCATTCCTGCGCATCCCGGCCAAGGCTCCCGGCCACGCGGAAGTCGCGTCAAGCGACGCGCGGCCGCTGTCCGAGATCGTCACCCGGCCGCGTTTCGTCGCGGCACTGTTTTGCGCCGTCGGCAGCTATGCGCTGATGAGTTTCGTCATGACCGGCGCGCCGCTGGCCATGGTCGGCTGCGGCCTGTCGACGGACGACGCCACGCTCGGCATTTCCTGGCATGTGATGGCGATGTTTGCGCCGAGCTTCTTCACCGGATCGCTGATCCATCGCTTCGGCGCCGAACGCATCGTCGCAACCGGCCTGGTCCTGCTCATCGGCTGCGCCGCGGTGGCATTGTCCGGCCTGCATCTATGGCAGTTCTGGACGGCGCTGATCCTGCTTGGCCTCGGCTGGAATTTTGCCTTCATCGGCGCCACCTCCATGGTCGCCGACAGCTACCATCCGTCCGAAAAGAGCAAGGTGCAGGGCTTCCACGACTTCGTCCTGTTCGGCTCCGTCGCCTTCGCCTCGCTAATGTCGGGCGCCATCTACAATGCGTGGGGCTGGGAGATGCTGAACTGGCTGGTTTTCCCGGTCGTCGCCCTCTGCTTCGTCGCCCTTGGCGCGCTCAAACTGACCGGATCACGCAAAGCCCGCGCCTGATCCGGTTCTATCTTTGGCTTGGCACGACCTGTCAGCATGGCGTCGGCCGAAATCGCGGCGACCGCACAAAATTATTGCGTCTGTACCCATTGTTATGAAACCGTGTGCCCCGACGGGGCGTTGGAGCCATGCTCATATGCGGCCACCGCATTTCGGTCCAAAGCAAGGGGTTTTCACAATGTTTTCAGTCAAGATTCTGGCCGGGGCGGCGTTGGCGCTCGGCATCACGGCCGCCTCCGCCAATGCCCAGGTGGTCGTCTCCTCGAAGATCGACACCGAGGGCGGCGTGCTCGGCAACATCATCCAGCTTGTGCTCAACGCCAACAACATCAAGACCACCGACCGCATCCAGCTCGGCGGCACGCCGGTCGTACGCAAGGCGATCACTGCCGGCGAGATCGACATCTATCCCGAGTACACCGGCAATGCCGCTTTCTTCTTCGAGAAGGCCGACGATCCGGTCTGGAAGGATGCCGCCAAGGCCTATGAGACCGCCAAGAAGCTCGACTATGATGCCAACAAGATCGTCTGGCTGTCGCCGTCACCGGCCAACAACACCTGGGCGATCGCGCTGCGCAAGGAGGTTGCCGAGACCAACAAGCTGGCGACCCTGACCGACTTCGGCAAATACGTCGCCGGCGGCGGCACGGTGGTTTTGGCGGCGTCGGCTGAGTTCGTCAATTCGGCGGCAGCCCTGCCGGCGTTCCAGACCACTTACGGCTTCACGCTGAAGCCCGAGCAGTTGATCACGCTTTCGGGCGGCGACACCGCCGCGACAATAGGTGCTGCCGCCAACCAGACCAACGGCGCCAACGCCGCCATGGTCTACGGCACCGACGGCGGCATCGCGCCGTCCGGCCTGGTCGTGCTCGCCGACGACAAGGGCGTGCAGCCGGTCTACCAGCCGGCGCCGATCATCCGCGAAGCGGTGCTGAAAGAGCATCCGGAGATCGAGACGCTGTTGAAGCCGGTGTTCGCCAAGCTCGACCTCGTCACGCTGCAGGAACTCAACGGCCGCGTCCAGGTCGGCGGCGAGCCGGTCAAGGGTGTCGCCGAGGACTTTTTGAAGAAGAACGGGTTTTTGAAGTAGTCAGCGCATAGCTGATCGTGACGCTGGTGCGAGACACCCCTCTCTGGAAGCTGCTGATCTCCCCCCTTGCGGGGGAGATGTCCGGCAGGACAGAGGGGGGTGCTGTCCCGCCGACCTCACAACCGGTAGCAGGTGCGTGCCTCGACAGGGTTGCTTCCGAACAGGCCGACGCTCGAAAGCTGACGATCCTTCACACCCCCCTCTGGCCTGCCGGCCATCTCCCCCGCAAGGGGGGAGATCGGACTTCGCGTCGGCTTGCGCCGATCAACAGCGTAGTCTGCGCAACGTGGAAAATCGCTCCTCATGAGGGGCATCCATGACCCTGCGTTTCGACAAGCTCGGCATGGTTATCGCGGCGATCGTTGCCTATGCGGCGTTTCTGGCTCCGTTCGCCACCTTCCGCGCCAATCGTATCGTACCCGGTCAGGCGCGCTCGGTCCTGGAGGCGCTGCCGGCCACAGTCGGGCCGCTACTGCTGGCGATCGTCGTCGTGGCCGCAATTGTTGCCTTGCTGAAAACCCCGCTTGTCCTGCGCCTGGCCGCAAGCGTCGTGGCGCTCGCCGCCCTTGCCATCCTGATCGGTGTCGCCGGCACCTTCCTGATGCCGGCCGGCAACACCTTCGCCCGCATCTCGCCGGCTTCCGGGTTCTGGCTGTTGATCTTTGCCTTCACATTGTTGCTCGCCGACGTGCTGACCAGGCTCAACCTGTCGCCACCGGCCCGCGTCGGCGTGCTCGTCGTCGCGGCGCTGGCCATCGGCTTGTTGCTAATATCGGGGCAGTGGGACAGCCTGTCGATCCTCAAGGAATATGCAAACCGCGCCGATAGTTTCTGGGCCGAAGGCTCCAAGCACATCACACTGGCGCTGGGGTCGCTGGCGGCGGCGGTGATCGTCGGCCTGCCGCTCGGCATCCTGTGCCACCGCGTCGAACGGTTGCGGGCCGGCGTGCTCAATGTGCTCAACATCGTCCAGACCATACCCTCGATCGCGCTGTTCGGCCTGCTGATCGCGCCGCTCGGCTGGGTCGCCGCGCATGTTCCGGGTGCCGCAGCGCTCGGTGTCAGAGGCATCGGCACCGCGCCGGCCTTCGTTGCCTTGTTCCTCTATTCGCTGCTGCCGGTGGTGGCCAACACCGTGGTCGGGCTTGCTGGCGTACCCCGCGCGGCCAATGATGCAGCTCGCGGCATGGGCATGACCGATGGCCAGCGCCTGTTCGGCGTCGAGTTTCCGTTGGCCTTTCCGGTGATCCTCACCGGCATCCGCATCGTGCTGGTGCAGAACATCGGCCTGGCCACCATCGCCGCACTGATCGGCGGCGGCGGCTTTGGCGTCTTCGTCTTCCAGGGCGTCGGCCAGACCGCAATGGACCTGGTGCTGCTCGGCGCCGTGCCGACGGTGGCGCTGGCCTTCGCCGCGGCCATCATCCTCGACGCAGTGATCGAAATGACCGCCACCAGGCGCAGGGTTGAAACGGCATGATCGAGATCGAAGGCATTACCAAGCGCTATGACGCGACGACCGTGGTCGACGACGTGTCCATGGTCGTCGAGCCGCGCACGGTTTGCGTCATTGTCGGTACCTCCGGTTCCGGCAAGACGACGCTGCTGCGAATGATCAACCGGCTGGTCGAGCCGACCGCCGGCGTCATCAAGCTCGACGGCAACGACAACCGCTCGCTGCCCGGCTACGAACTGCGCCGCAGCATCGGCTACGCCATCCAGGGCCACGGCCTGTTCCCGCACCGCACCGTTGCGCAGAACATCGCCACCGTGCCGGTCCTGCTGGGCTGGGACAAGGACCGCATCAAGGCCCGCGTCGATGAGTTGATGACACTCTACCAGCTCGACCCCGAGGCCTATGGCCAGCGCTACCCGCACGAACTGTCCGGCGGGCAACAGCAGCGTGTCGGCGTCGCGCGCGCGCTCGCCGCCGAGCCCAATGTGCTTCTGATGGACGAGCCGTTCGGCGCACTCGACCCGATCATCCGCACCAAGGCGCAGGAAGATCTGCTGGCGATCCAGAAGCGCTTCGGCACCACCATCATCCTCGTCACCCACGACATGGAGGAGGCGGTCCACATGGGCGACAAGATCGCCGTCATGGATGCCGGAAAGCTGGTGCAATACGCCAAGCCGGAAGAGATCCTGGCGTGGCCGGCGAACGCCTTCGTCGAAACCCTGGTCGGCGCCAGCGAAAAGCCGTTCCGGCTCTTGTCGCTCGGCCGCGTGCGCGACGCCGTGGAAAAGGGGTCTGCCGAAGGCGAGGCGATCCCAGGCGACGCCAGCCAGCGCGACGCGCTGGCCGAGCTTCTGTGGTCGGGCCGGCCGGCGCTGCCGGTCAAGGGCGAAGACGGCAAGCCTCTCGGCCGCGTCACCGTCGACGGGCTGGTGAAGCGCGCGGCGAGACCGGCATGAAACGGGCCGGTCTAAAAGCCTGGCTGCCTTCGCTGCTCAGGCTTGCCCTGGTGGTGCTTCTCATAGCCTTCGTTACCAATCCCGGCTGGTTCGAGCCGCTGTTGAAGCCGCTGACCGAAAACAATGCGCCGGCGATCTACAATCAGGGCAGCCTGCTGACGCTGACCCTGCTGCATCTCAGGACCGTGCTGATCGCTACCGTCGCCGCAACCATCGTTGCCGTGGCGCTTGCCATCCTGGTGACCAGGCCGGCGGGCGCCGAATTCCTGCCGCTGTCGCGCAGTCTGGTGAACATCGGCCAGACCTTTCCGCCGGTGGCGGTGCTGGCGCTGGCGGTGCCCGCCGTCGGTTTCGGCGAGAAGCCGACGCTGATTGCGCTGTTTGTCTACGGCCTGCTGCCGATCTTCGAGAACGCGCTGACCGGCCTCACGACACTGCCCGGCAACATCATGGAGGCCGCGCGCGGCGCCGGCATGACGGGCTGGCAAAGGCTGATCAAGGTCGAATTGCCGCTGAGCGCGCCGATCATTCTGGGCGGCATAAGGCTGTCGGTGGTGATCAGCCTGGCCACGGCGACGATCGGTTCGACGGTTGCCGCCAAGACGCTGGGCGAGGTGATCATCGCCGGCCTGCTGTCCAACAATCTCGCCTTCGTCCTGCAAGGCGGCCTGATCGTCGCGGCGTTGGCGGTGCTGATCTATGACGGACTGTCCGCCGTCGAGCGCTATACGGCGCGCAAGATGGGGCAGGAGACTGGCGACTGATCTTCGCTGGACTGCGGGCAAAGCATTGACTGACGCGGCGTCATTTCAATCGATCTAATATCAGGGCATCGGCCATGGGAATGTTGTGGCCTAAACCTTTTGGCTGAAAGCGGGGCAAAAACCGAACAATATCTTGACGTTCCGAGCCCTGTTTCGCATACACCGCTGCGAAGGACGGATTCCGCCTAGGCTTATCCGCTCCCCGCACCAACGGCCCAGGGAGGGGTTCTTTTGGGCCATCAATCGAGGAAAATTCGGCAATGACCATCATTTCTGCCGTCATCGCCTGCGGCTTGCTTTCAATCCTTTACGCCATCTGGGCGACACGATCGGTTCTTGCAGCCGATCAGGGCAATGCACGCATGCAGGAAATCTCCGCCGCCATCCGCGAAGGCGCGCAGGCCTATCTGGCGCGCCAGTACACCACCATCGCCATCGTCGGCGTGGTCGTGCTCGTGCTCGCCTGGTGGCTGCTTTCGATCACCGCCGCAGTCGGCTTCCTGATCGGCGCCGTGCTTTCGGGCGCCGCCGGTTTCATCGGCATGCACGTCTCGGTGCGCGCCAATGTGCGCACCGCGCAGGCGGCGTCCAACAGCCTCGCCGCCGGTCTCGACATCGCCTTCAAGTCGGGCGCCATCACCGGTATGCTGGTGGCTGGCCTGGCGCTGCTCGGCGTGTCGATTTACTACTATATTCTGACCGGCCCGATGGGCCTGCAGCCCAATGACCGCATCGTCATCGATGCGCTGGTTTCGCTCGGCTTCGGCGCTTCGCTGATCTCGATCTTCGCCCGTCTGGGCGGCGGCATCTTCACCAAGGGCGCCGACGTCGGCGGCGATCTCGTGGGCAAGGTCGAAGCCGGTATTCCCGAAGACGATCCGCGCAACCCGGCCACCATCGCCGACAATGTCGGCGATAATGTCGGTGATTGCGCCGGCATGGCCGCCGACCTCTTCGAGACCTATGCGGTGACCGTCGTTGCCACCATGGTGCTGGCTGCCATCTTCTTCGGCGGAACCGCCGCTCTGGGTGCGGCGATGCTCTATCCGCTCGCTATCTGCGGTGCCTGCATCCTGACCTCGATCGTCGGCACCTTCTTCGTCAAGCTCGGTTCCAACGGCTCGATCATGGGCGCCCTCTACAAAGGCCTGATCGTCACCGGCCTGCTGTCGATCGTCGGTCTCGGTGTCGCTACCTCGGCAACCGTCGGCTGGGGCGAGGTCGGCACCGTCGCCGGCATGACCATCATCGGCAAGAACCTGTTCATCTGCGGCCTGATCGGTCTCGTTGTGACCGGTCTCATCGTGGTGATCACCGAATATTATACCGGCACCAACAAGCGCCCGGTGAACTCCATCGCCCAGGCCTCGGTGACCGGTCACGGCACCAACGTCATCCAGGGACTTGCGGTGTCGCTCGAATCGACCGCACTGCCGGCAATCGTCATCGTTGGCGGCATCATCTCGACCTACCAGCTCGCCGGCCTGTTCGGGACGGCGATCGCGGTCACCACCATGCTCGGCCTGGCCGGCATGATCGTCGCCCTCGACGCCTTCGGCCCGGTCACCGACAATGCCGGCGGCATTGCCGAAATGGCCGGCCTGCCCAAGGAAGTGCGCCACTCCACCGACGCGCTCGACGCGGTCGGCAACACCACCAAGGCGGTGACCAAGGGCTATGCCATCGGTTCGGCCGGTCTTGGCGCGCTGGTGCTGTTTGCGGCCTATTCGAACGATTTGAAGTTCTTTGCCGCCAATGGCGACAAATATCCATACTTCCAGGGCATGGGCGATGTCTCCTTCGACCTCTCCAATCCCTATGTTGTCGCCGGCCTGATCTTTGGCGGCCTGATCCCGTACCTGTTCGGCGGCATCGCCATGACGGCGGTCGGCCGCGCGGCGGGCGCCATCGTCGAGGAGGTGCGCAAGCAGTTCCGCGAGGACCCGGGCATCATGGCCGGCACCTCCAAGCCGAACTATGCCCGCGCCGTCGACCTTCTGACCAAGGCGGCGATCCGCGAAATGATCATCCCCTCGCTGCTGCCGGTGCTGGCGCCGCTCGTCGTCTATTTCGGCGTGCAGCTGATCTCGGGCTCCAAGGCGTCCGCCTTTGCGGCACTCGGCGCCTCGTTGCTCGGCGTCATCGTCAACGGCCTGTTCGTCGCCATCTCGATGACTTCGGGCGGCGGCGCCTGGGACAATGCCAAGAAGTCGTTCGAGGACGGTTTTGTCGACAAGGACGGCGTCAAGCACCTCAAGGGCTCCGAAGCGCACAAGGCTTCGGTCACCGGCGACACGGTTGGCGATCCCTACAAGGACACCGCCGGCCCGGCGGTCAACCCGGCAATCAAGATCACCAACATCGTGGCGCTTCTGCTGCTGGCCGTGCTCGCGCACGGCTAAGGCAACGCCACTGCTTCAGGAACAAACCCGCGGGAGCGATCCCGCGGGTTTTTGTTTGAGATTTACGCTGGTGGCAGTCAACCCTCATCCGGCTCGGTCCCGGCATCGCCGCGCTTGCTGTAGCGATCGAGCAATTCGCTCACGCCAGGTTCGCGCTCAGGCATCGGCGCCAGGCCACGCAGGCGCCGCAGCTTGGCAAGGAAGGCGCCTCGCTTATACTTGCGGCGGAAGGCGCGGGCGCGGGGATGGATGCCAAGAGCCGCCATCAGCCTGCGCCTGAGATAACTCGATGCCGCGAGGCGAATGGGTTCGCCCGCGCAGCCAAGGATTTTCACGCGCAAGGCGTCCGGCGTCTGCATGGCATCCAGAAGATCCTTCTGTTCCTGCGCATTGTCGCCGAGATAGGAACCCTTGCGTATGCCGGAATGAAGCTTGATCACCGTGAGGTGCGGCATCGTCGCGATCACCGCGCCCTTTCGCCATGCCCGAAACAGCCAGTCCTGCGAGCTTTCGCAAAAGCACTGGCTGGCGGGTCGCCAAGGTCCGAGCAGGCTGAACGAAGCGCGGCGAAACATGTGTGCCGAGCCAAATCCTTCCGTCGTGACGGGGTCGTAAAAACCATCCTTGCCGATCCCGAAGATCGAATTGACAGGATTGCCGGCCGCCGACGTCGGCTGGATGACGGCACCGCGCGCCAGCACCACGTCGGCGCCCGAGGCGTCGATCCAGCCGGTCATCGCCGCCAAATGGTCGGGAAACCACAGATCGTCGTGGTTGAGCAAGGCGACGAAGCGGCCACGCGCCCTGGCAAAGCCGATATTGTTGGGACCGGACTGTTCGCCGAAATTGACGGGAAGATCGATGTAGACGATGCGGGCATCGTCAAATTCAGCGACAACGGCCGCCGTATCCGGCCTGCAACCGTCGCCGATGACCAAGGCTTCCCAGTCTTGCAACGTCTGGCGCATGACGCTGGTCAATGCCTGCCGCAGTGCTGCCGGCCGGTTGTGCGTCGCGATCACGATCGAAACCAGCGGTTCGCCGCCGGCCTGATCGCGCTGCGCCGATGCTTCCACGCTACACCAGTCTGTAGGGAATGTGGTCGGTGTCTGGCGGCAGGCGCCAATGGTCGGGCTGATCGTAGGCATAGGCCTTGTCGACGAGGTTGAGCAGCACCGCCGTCTCCGCTCCGAGCGAAACAACACCGTGCCATATTCCGGGTGGAATGATGACGACCGCCGGGCGCAACGGGCCGATAATCTTGTGCCAGACGGCGCCGAAGGTCGGCGACGCCTTGCGTCCGTCAAACAGCGAAATGCGAACGCTGCCGACGCAGCAGAACAGCCGGTCGGTCGTCACCGCATGGGCATGCCAGCCCGTCACCGCGCCGGGATACAAGGTGCGTTGGAAGACCTGGCCGACCGGCTCCGAATCGAGCTCCCACTCCTCGCGAAAGATCTCGGTCAGATAGCCGGTGGAGGTTGCGACCGGCCTGATCTCCTTGACCCTCACGCCATCGATCGTCACCGGCTCGATGGGCATCCAGTCAGGCGTGACCACTTGGCTGTCAGCCGTTCCGGTCGCCATCCAGCCTGTCGGTTTTGTCCGGGTTTTTTCCGGCACGGATGCTCCTCCCAATTCAGCGTGATGCGCCATTGGCCAGCACGGTCTGATACGAATTTGACCGGTCGCTGGCAAGTACGCGTCAAGGTTTGCTGATGGGTTTCGATCTCACGGCACTTGATGTTTTGATGCAATCGGAGGGCCGCATTGCCCAAAACATCGTTCCGTTCTGCCCAAGCCCGGACCGTTCGCCTGCTTTAATACCCCGGCCATGGCCAGGACATTGCGATCGACGCGGTGTCTGCTCGCCCTCGCGGCGATTTCGGGCAGGGAAAGGCATTTCGGCAGGAAAAGACATGGACATGTTTTTGATGACGGCTTCGCTTGCGCTGGCTGGAATTATTGCCGGCATCTACGTCTCGGGCGTAATCCATGATTTTCGCATCGATGATCTTACCGCCGGCCAGTACATGGCCATGCATCAGATGCGCGACCGGACGTTTACCCGGGTGATGCCGGTCGTCAGGCTGACGACGCTGGTGCTGATCGCGGCGCCGGCGATGTTTGCGGTCGATGCCGGCCTGCCGCGCATCCTGACGATCGTCGCCGCGGCGCTGGTGGTGATCGACATTGGCTTCACCGTCAGCCGTCAGGTGCCGCTCAACAAACAGGTGCAGAGCTGGACGCCGGTGACCATCCCCGATGATTGGGCGCAGACGCGCGACAGCTGGGCGGCCAACCACAATCTGCGCCTTGTGCTTGGACTGGCCGAATACGCCTGCCTGTTTGCCGCGGTCATCCTGACGCTCAGCCGGTGATTCAGTTTTCGCGGAACGCCGCGGCATGGGTCGGCACTTCTGCCGGCCGCCGCCGTTGAAAACAGGAGTATTGCCATGCTGCACCACGCTTCATTCAACGCCCGCGATCCGCAGGCCGTCGCCAGCGTCCTTGCCGAAATGCTTGTCGCCACCGCGGTTCGTGCGCCGTCGCCGCCATTTCCTGAGGGAGCATGGTTCGTCTGCCTCGGCGACGATTTCGGCTCGCTGATCGAAATCCTGCCGTGCGGCACGGTTCTGGACCAGCAAGCGCCGCTCGGCATCGGCTTCGACCCGAACATGCGCCTGCGCTCCGGCTCGCATGTGCTGCTCAGCACGCCCAATTCGACCGAAACCATCCAGGGCATTGCCGCCCGCATGGGCTGGCATAGCGAGCTGATCGATGCGCGCCTGTTCAAGGTGCTCAAGGTCTGGGTCGAGGACGAAACCCTCGTCGAATTCCTGACGCCCGAGATCGCACCGCTGTACCGCGCGACATTCGGCTGGGGCGGCATGGCGACACTCGACGCCAAGCTGCGCGAGCTGGAGAGCCAGATGGCGGCAGCGCTTGCCGCCAAGGCCGCGAACCAGTCGGGCCGCAAGGATGACCAACCGGCCGGTGCAATGAGTCCGTGAGCACCGGGGGGCGCCTTCTGCTGACCTCCCGAGGAGAGTTCCCAAACGGCCGCCGAGGTCAACCGGCGCCGGCGCTGTCGCCGGCTTCCGCCTTCAGCCAGTTGATGAATGATCTGGCAGGCTCCCAGGCGGAGATGGACGGGTGGACGACGACGTAGTGGTTCCAGTTCGTCGGTATGTCCGTTGTCAGGAGGCGGACGAGCCTGCCTGTGCGCAAATCGCTCTCGACCAGCGACTTCCTCGCGATGGCGACGCCCAGACCGCTCGCCGCCGCTTCGACCGCCAGCAAGGTGCCGTTCAGATTCATGCCGTCGCCAACCGTATCCAGCGGCAGATTGTTTCTCTCGAACCAGTGGCGCCAATTGGCGCCGTTCTCGTCATTTTCGGCCGTCGTGTCGAGGATGCGAAACAGTCGCAGCACATCGTGCTGGTCTCTGACCGGGCCGTTGGCGGCGAGATAGTCGGGACTGACGACAGGAAAGATCGCATCTGCCATCAGCCATTCGGTCTTGACGGCCGGATAGTGTCCGCTGCCGAAGCGCAATGCGATGTCGACTGTTCGCTGCGAAAGGTCGACGACTGCAAGATCCGCATTGATGTCGATCTCTGTTTCGGGATGCTTTTTGCGAAACCTGTGCAGGCGCGGGGCCAGCCAGCGTACGGCATGCGAAGGAATGGCGGTGACCCTCAGCCTCGTGCGCTCGTTGCGCGCGACACTCGCGATCGTGCTCTGGATTTCCAGCAATGCGCGTCGCACGCCTGCGGACAATCTTTCGCCTTCAAGCGTGAGTTCGACGCGGCGGACATGGCGGGTGAACAGAAGCACGCCGAGATCGGCTTCGAGATCGGCGATGCGGTGGCTGAGCGCGCTTGGCGTAACATTCAGCTCATCGCCGGCGCGCTTGAAGCTGCCCAGCCGGGCAATGACCTCGAAAGCCCGAATGGATTCCAGTTGTGGAAGCCGTCTTGTCATTTGCCGTTACCCTATCCTGCCCATGGGTTCCTTAGCATGAATGAACTAAGCTCATCCATAGCTTCGTAAATAGTCTTTTGTCCAAGTGCGCAAATCATTGTAGCCATCCACTGCCCCCCGATTGCCGCCGTCGGAATGAGAGGCCGTTCATGGAACGAGCCTCGACTACGAACGACAGTGAAATGAAGACAATCGCTTGGGAGTACCCCATGACTATTCGACCCCCCGAGTTTGCGCATGCGCGCTTTTCGACCGCCATGTGGCCCCGAGCCGAATGGAGAAACGTCTATTGCGACCTGTTGCGCCGGATGGTGACCGACATGGATTTTGACGTCACGGAGGAAAAGCTCTCCGTCGACGCGACCATCCTGCGGCTGCCGGGCGTCGGCATTGCCGATTCGAGGACCACCGCCTTCCGCACCATCCGTTCCAGCGCCATGGCCAAGGGGACCGATGACTACATTTTCTTCATGTGTCTGGAGGGCGCTGCCACCTTCTCGCATCTCGGCCGCGAGGCCAGCATCGAGGCCGGCCAGGCAATCCTTCTGTCCTCCTCTGATCCGCATGTGATCGAGCGGGCGATGTCGCATCATCTCTTCATCACCATCCCCAAGGCAGCGCTCGGGCCCGTGGCTGCGAATGCGGATGCCGCCCTGATGACTCCGATGTCATGCGTGGGCGAAAAGTTCTTGCTGCTGACCAGCTATGTCCGTCTGCTGATGCAGGAGCCGAACCTGGCCGCGTCCGAATTGCGCTGGCTTGCCGCCAAGCACATACAGGACCTTGTCGCGGTCGTGGTCGGGGCAACGCAGGACGCCACTGAGGTCGCCGCAGGCCGCGGCATACGCGCCGCGCGGCTGCGCGCCATCAAAGCCGATATCGAAAGCAATCTGGCTTCCGGCGATGTCGGGTCCGACGCGCTGGCCGGGCGCCACCGCGTCAGCGCGCGCTATATCAGAAAGCTGTTCGAGGGTGAGGGTACCTCGCTGTCGCAGTTCGTGCTTGGCCGGCGGCTGGCGCTGGTTTGCAGCAAGCTATCCGACCTGCGCCTGGCACACCGCACCATCGGCGCCATCGCCTTCGACGCCGGCTTCGGCGATCTCTCGACCTTCAACCACGCCTTCCGCCGGCATTTCGGCATGACGCCTTCGGAAGCGCGGCAGAGTGCGGCTGTGCACCGCGCCTCGCTGGAGCCCGGCGGCCGAACAGGCCACGCGCGGCAAAGCGCGACGGGTGTTGCGGCCGCATGACCTCAAAACAAAAGCCCGCAGGATCGCTCCCGCGGGCTTTTGGTCGCCTGAGATGGTGTCGCTTCGGGGGAAGCAAAAATCTAAGGAAGGCGGTCGCTTCTTAGGCGCCGCCGCCAGGAATGGGGGGCGCCAGCTTGCTGGCGCCTTTGATGATCTGGCTGAGGAAGTTCTGGTCCTTGCCGCCGGTCGGCGTGGTGCGCGAGATGAAGTCGAAGATCTTGCCGTCCTTCAGACCGTAATTGGCAATCTGGGTGACGCGCCCGTCCTCGCCAAAATAGACCGCGAGCACTTTCTGGTCGACCAGGCGCGGCTTGTCGAAAGCGACATAGCGCTTGCGCGTTTGCGAAATGTAATAGAACGCCTCATTGTCGAAGGTGGCTTTCGTCGATGGCGTGCCGAGCGCCAGAAGCACCTGTTCGCGGCTGGAGCCCACCGGCACCGAATCGACCGCCTGCTGGTCGATAACATAGCCCTGCGTCAGCGTCTCGCTAGGGTTAAGGTCGCCGAACATCTTGGACGAATTGCAGCCCGACAGCGCGGAAGCCACCAGCACCAGCGAAACCGCGGCGGTGGCCCCAGGCAGAAAAGTCGACTTGAATTTCAGCGCGCGCAACAACAACTCCATTAGCTGGCCGCAACTTGCGCTGGGCGGCAAAACCGGTAAACCAGCTTGCTTGCCGATGCAACAAGGCCCATTCAAACAATCGGTCCCCAGGAGACCACCCTCAATGTTCCAGCGCCTTTTTGGCCGCGAACGCAACGCCAACCGCGCTATCACCGAGGCGCTTTACGCACAAATCGTGGCGGCGGCGCGGCAGACCGTGTTTTATTCCCACTGGAATGTGCCGGATACGCCGCTCGGCCGTTTCGAGATGCTGTCGCTGCATATGTTCCTGTTTCAGCACCGGCTCCGCGGCGAAGAGGGCGTCGCGCATGAGGTCGCGCAGGTGCTGATCGACGAGTTCTTTCTCGATGTGGAGCATTCGCTGCGGGAACTGGGCGTTGGCGATGTCGGCGTGCCCAAGCGCATGAAGAGGCTGGCCAAAATGTTCTACGGCCGTACCGCCGCCTATGACGACGCGCTGGAACGCAGCGATCGCGACGCGCTTGCTGCCGCCCTGGCGCGCAATGTCAGACCCGATGCCGGCGCCTGGCCGCAAGCCTTGCCGCTGGCGTCCTATGTAATCGATGCCGCAAGGCAGCTTGAAGCACAGCCGTCCGAATCGATCGTTTCCGGTGCCGTGGCGTTTCCCGTCGCGAAAGCGGAGTGAGGAGGGGAGACCAAGATGAAACATGTGGACACGCCTAGCCCGGTCTCATTCGCGGCCAATGTCGGCCGCCTGCCCCACAAAGGTTTGCAGGTGGTGATCGACGCCGACGCCGCGCAGCGCGCAATGCTTGCGCGCGAGCACGAGCTGCTTTCTGTCGAAAACTACCGTGCTGAGCTTTTGGTGGCGCCGTGGAAGCGCAATGGCGTCAAGGTCAGCGGCCGCGTCGAGGCTGATATCACCCAGGCCTGCATCGTCACCCTTGAGCCGGTCGCGGCCCATATCGACGAAGAGGTCGAGGCGCTGTTCCTGCCCGAACAATCCAAACTCGGACGGCAAGGTTTCGAAGGCGGTGGCGAAATCCTGCTCGACGCCGAAGGGCCGGACAGCCCGGAAACTTTCTCCGGCGACACGATCGACGTCGGCGCGCTCGCCGAACAGTTCTTCGGGCTGGCGATCGATCCCTATCCGCGCAAGGCAGGCGCCTCGCTCGATGCCGCCGGCCCGGACGAGCCCGTCGAGAATGAATTCCAGCAAAAGCTGCGATCCTTGCTTGGAAAATCCTAAAACACGAAGCGATCGGAGAAAAGCCGGTTGTGCGGCAGCCCAAAACCGCTATTTTCGCCGAACCTTCGCGAGCCCCCGAATTTCGCGAGTTTCGTATTTCTTTCGCGGGCCATGTGCCCTGGCCCAAGCTAGTGAGATAAAGACCGCGTGATCAGGATTTCCATCGATGCCATGGGTGGCGATCACGGGCCAAACGTGGTCATCCCGGCACTCATGACGGTCGCCGTCAGGCGTCCCGACATCCGCTTCGTCATATATGGGCGCGAGGAACTGGTGCGCCCCGAACTCGCCAAATTCCCCAAACTTGCCGAGGTCAGCGAGTTCCACCATTGCGAAGTCGCGGTCAGGATGGATGACAAGCCGAGCCAGGCGCTGCGCCACGGCCGCTGGAAGTCGTCGATGTGGAAGGCTGTCGAAGCAGTCAAGAGTGGCAGCGCGCAGGCCTGCATTTCGGCCGGCAATACCGGCGCGCTGATGGCGATGTCGAAATTCTGCCTGCGCACGATGGCGACCATCGACCGTCCGGCGATCGCGGCGATCTGGCCCACGATGCGCGGCGAGAGCGTGGTGCTGGATGTCGGCGCCACCATCGGCGCCGATGCGCACCAGCTGATCGACTTTGCCATTCTCGGCACCGGCATGGCGCGCTCGGTGTTCGGCATCGACCGGCCGAAAGTCGGCCTGCTCAATGTCGGCGTCGAGGAGATCAAGGGACAGGAAGAAGTCAAGGAAGCCGGGCGCATGCTGCGCGAGGCCAACATGGCCTCGATGAATTATCATGGCTTCGTCGAGGGTGACGACATCGGCAAGGGCACGGTCGACGTGGTCGTCACCGAGGGCTTTGCCGGCAACATCGCGCTCAAGACGGCAGAGGGCACTGTGCGCCAGATCTCAGGCTATCTGCGCGCCGCGATGAACCGCACGCTGATGGCCAGGATCGGCTATGTCTTCGCCAAGGCCGCTTTTGACCGCCTGCGCGAAAAGCTCGATCCGGGCCGCTCCAATGGCGGTGTTTTCCTGGGTCTGAACGGCATCGTGGTAAAGAGCCATGGCGGCGCCGATTCGGACGGTTTCGCGGCAGCGATCGAGCTTGGCTACGATATGGTGCGCAACAATCTGATCGACCGCATCGAGGCCGATCTCGACCTGTTCCATGCGCGCAACCCGCATGCCCAGGCAAGCAGGAAATCCGACGCCACCGTCGACGAAAAGGAATAGGAAAGAGCTTTGATCAGATCAGTCGTGCGCGGCACCGGTGCTGCGCTGCCCCGCCGCATCATGAAGAATGCCGATTTCGAAGGCATGGTCGAGACCTCGGACGAGTGGATCGCCCAGCGAACCGGCATCCGCCAGCGCCATATCGCCGCCGATGACGAGACGACGGCATCCCTGGGCGAGGCGGCGGCGCGCGCAGCGCTCGACAATGCTGGTCTTAGGCCTGCCGACATCGACCTGATCGTGCTGGCGACCTCGACGCCCAACAACACCTTTCCGGCGACCGCCGTCGAGATCCAGAACCGGCTCGGCATGCATCACGGCTTTGCCTTCGACCTGCAGGCGGTGTGCTCGGGCTTCGTCTATGCGGTGACCACCGCCGACCTCTACATCAGAGGCGGCCTCGCCAAGCGCGTGCTGGTGATCGGCGCGGAGACCTTTTCGCGCATCCTCGACTGGAGCGACCGCTCGACCTGCGTGTTGTTCGGCGACGGCGCCGGCGCGCTGGTGCTGGAAGCGGATGAGGGCACCGGCGGCATTGCCGACCGTGGCGTGCTGGCGATGAGCCTGCGCTCCGACGGCGCCCACAAGGACAAGCTTTTCGTCGATGGCGGTCCCTCGACCACCGGCACGGTCGGCCATCTCAGGATGGAAGGCCGCGAGGTGTTCAAGCACGCCGTCGGCATGATCACCGACGTCATCGAGGCGACGTTTTCGCAGGCCGGCATAACCGCCGACGATCTCGACTGGTTCGTGCCGCATCAGGCCAATAAACGCATTATTGACGCTTCGGCCAAGAAGCTCGGGATTGCTGAGCAAAAGGTGGTGGTCACCGTCGATTTGCACGGTAACACCTCGGCTGCTTCCGTGCCGCTGGCGCTTTCGGTGGCCGTCGCCGACGGTCGCATCAAGAAGGGTGATCTCGTGCTCCTGGAAGCGATGGGCGGAGGCTTCACCTGGGGCGCGGTTCTCGTTCGCTGGTAAGTGCCGAACGGTCCGGTTTCGGTCCTTGACCTTGCCGGATCAATTACTTAGGCTCTGCCTTTACCTGTATCGATTTATGTTTTTTGAACTGATGGGACGGTCGCATGGGGGGAAAGACACTTACGCGCGCCGACCTTGCCGAAGCTGTTTACCGTAAGGTCGGCTTGTCACGCACTGAATCGGCAGAACTCGTCGAAGCGGTGCTGGACGAAATCTGTGAAGCCATCGTACGCGGCGAGACGGTGAAGCTGTCGTCCTTCGCCACCTTCCACGTCCGTTCCAAGAACGAACGCATCGGCCGCAATCCCAAGACCGGCGAGGAAGTGCCGATCCTGCCGCGCCGGGTGATGACCTTCAAGTCGTCGAACGTGCTGAAAAGCCGTATCCTGCGCTCGCACCAGAACAGCAAGGCCAAGGGCGGCAAATAGGTTCTGCCGCAGGCTTCGGTTGAAAACGCCGGGCCGTTTTGACGCCGGGCTTGAATATTGTTTCATAAACCGCTGAAATGATACCCGATTCGGTAGACTGGGCCGGATCGCCGTCCAGCGAGAGGATTTCGCCCATGGACAAGAGCCCCGACGCTTTCCGCACCATCAGCGAGGTCGCGGAGGATCTCGATCTGCCGCAGCACGTGCTGCGCTTCTGGGAAACCCGTTTCAACCAGATCAAGCCGATGAAGCGCGGCGGCGGCCGCCGCTACTACCGGCCACAGGATGTCGAACTGATCAAGGGCATCCGCCACATGCTCTACGACCAGGGTTACACGATCAAGGGCGTGCAGAAACTGCTGCGCGAGAACGGCAACCATTTCCTGGTCGCCATCGGCAATGGCGACATGGCTGCCGTCGAAGCGATCTCGCAGCGCAGGCAGGCCGATCAGGTGCCGCTGACTCCGGCCGCCCAGCCTCGCGGCATGGATGACGAGATGCTGGTCGGCCAGCCCAAGGTAAAGCCCAGCCGCCGCTTTTTCGGCCTGGGCAAGACCGAGGAGGAAGGTCCGGTCCAGCCCGGCGCGTCGAAACTATCGCGCGACAACCGGGCCTTGCTGCAGGAGGCGCTGTTTGACCTCCTGGAGTGCAAGCGTCTGCTCGACCAGGTGCGCTAACCTTTCCGCTGCCTCGGGCAAGCAGACCGGAACCGGTTCCGAGGCCATGCGTTTGGCCTTCTCTCAAAAAGAAGGAAAACAATCATGGTATCGCTTTCGACCCTCTCCGATCTCGATCTCGAAAAGCAGGTCGCGACCCTTTCCAAAGAGCTCGCCGCGTTGCGCAAAGTCGTGGCCAAACGCGGCGGTGCTTACTACGAGGACGGGCGCGATGCCGCTTCGGACTATTATGGGCAGCTTGCCGACCTTGTCAGCGATGCGCTGCCGGCGATCAGGAAGCAGGGCAGGGCGATCGAAAAGACGGCGCGCGATCGTCCGGCAACAGCCGCTGCTGTTGGGTTGGTCGTGGTCGGCCTTCTCGCCAGCTTGTTGCTCAGCCGGCGCTAAAACAATTCACGAAAACAAAAGAAAATGGCGGCCGTCCCGCGGACGACCGCCATTTCCCTGATCTGCGGCCGATTACTTGGCGAGCTTGATCTTGGCCTGTGGCGAAACCTGCGCGGTCTGGCTGCACTTGCCATAGACAGTGCCATTCTTGTCCGTGGCGTCGGTATAGGTGCCTTTGCACTCGATCGAGAGCACCAGGCAATGACCGGAGCCCTTGCAAACCGCGCTGCCGTCGCCCGTGGGATGCGTGCCGTTGGCGAAAGCCGAGGTCGGAACGGAAGCCGAACCGAAGGCCGAGACGATGAGAGCCGCGGCGAGCGTGATGCGCTTGAAGTTGGTCATTTGAGCATTTCCTTCTCTGGATCGAGGATCGCCACCATGGCGTCCTTCTGTGTTGGGATCGCCTTCTCGGCGTCCATGCCGGTTAGTGCGGCCTCCAAAGCAAAGGTTCATGCGTGGTTCGAATTTTCTTCGCGTTTTTTCGCGACGTCGATTTTTAGCCTTCGCCAACGGACGGCGCCTGGCGGGGCCGGGGCGGGCATCGATCATGCATTTCGCGTGAAGGGCGCTGACGTAGCAGCGCGGCATCCCATGCGAAGGTCACACGGTGGCGTGCCCAAATGGCCAGCCAAGACCTAGTCCGCCCCCGGCTCTTGTCAGGTGGCGGCAGCAGTCATTGCCGCCACTTGGCACCGCGCTTTCTGCCACTCCCGGCTGCGACTATAACGCCAGTCCAAAGGTACCGGCGGAGGAGACGGGCGTGGTCGCAAATTACATCGACGAGTTCATCATGTTCTGCGCTGGGTTGTGGATGACAGGCGTTGGTTTTGGGCTGCTCCAAAGTCCTTTTCGGGCCCAGCAAGGTCAGCAGCCATGGTGGCTGCAGGTCGCGAAGCATTTCAAATGGATGGGGCCGCTTTTGATTTTGATCGCAATAGTGCTCGCGTTCGCGGCGCCGTCTAGCGGGTTCCGACGGCATTGAGAGACCTGGGGTGTCCTGCGGCTGGCTACCGCTGTGTTGTCGGCCTTGCGCCTGATACGTTCGTTGGGTGCGCTGTGGTTGCTCGCATTCTGGCGCATGGGCGCCATCGAATCCTGCCTTCAGCTTTTCCACGTGTCGCCTGGCAAAAACCAACGGGAAGGCGGCCCTGGCGAGGACTCCAGGGCCAGCCTTCCCGTTGGGCAAGTCGGCCGTGTCAGGCCTTCTTGGCCTCCACCTTGTTGTGGTGGTGGTGGTGGTGATGGTGACGGCGGTGATGCTTGTTGTGATGATGATGATGGTGATGCTTCTTGTGCAGCGATGCTGCGTCGGCGCTGCTGGCGCCGATGAGGGGCAGAGAGACAGCCAGGGCAAAAGCCAGCCCGAGAGCCGACAGGAGGGACTTCTTCATGACTTCGTTTCCTTTTCTGCGCGGGCTGAATTTGACCGTCACCGAGCAAGATCGGTCCCGGTGAACCCCGCAGTCATGACTATCGCCTCCGAACTTTTCGACAGTTTTTCCGGACTGTAGAATTTTGTTTCTGGATTGTGTCTGGCGGCTTCGTCGGCAACTTACATCGGCGGAATGACGCCGTTGGTGCCGACAACGACCCGGCCCGCGGTCAGCTTGCCGTCGCTGCCACGCTCGGCGTTGACGAACACCACAGCGCCAGGCTTGAGGTCGGCGGGCGTCGCCGGCGCGAAGGTCACCACCGGCGTCGTCTGCGGGATCGCGATCTGCTTTTTCTGGCCATTGTCGTAGGTCAGCGTCACCGTGCGACCTGCAATCTCGGTGACATCGGCGACCGTGCCGTTGGTCATCCGGCTGTTGGGCTCGAGATCCCACGGGCGGTCGCCTTCGCCGGCGCCCTTCAGCGCGGCCGGGAAGATCACCACCTCAAGCGCGCCGCTGCCGCCATCGGCCTTCGAAACAGAGGCAATGCCGAGGAAATCGCCTTGCTTGATATCCCCGGCATCCGCCTTGGCGACGCTGGAAATCTTCCACCCTTCAGCCAGCGCGATGGCGTCGGTAGCGCCTTCGCGGGTCTTCACAGTCAGCGTCGCTCCGGCAAAGGCGGTCACCGTGCCGCGAATGCGCACGGCCTCGGCGGCTTGCGCCGCGACCATGCTCGCGCCGGCGAGGCCTGAAATCGTGGCGAGCACGATGGCTGATGTCTTGAATGTCATGGATCTGATCCTCTTGGGAAAAGCTGGCCCGATGCGGCTGCCAGCAACATCAGGCTAACGCGCGAGCGGCGCAAAACCGCTGAACACTTCGGCGTGCGGCCCTTCAAAAGAACTTGATTGGGAGATCGGGGCGGAGATCCTATATGTGCCCTGGCGCCTGCGGTTTTGACGCCGGTTCACGATGCTGTGACGGTCGGTTTGGGCCTTGGCAAATCGCCGTCAAGCGGGCATTGTCCCGGCTCTCAGGCAACACCCTATCATTTGATCCAAAACTCTTTAGCCCCATGGAGTTGCCAATGCCCCAAACTGCAAAACACGAACCCTTCTCCAGGCTGGCGGCCGACGTTGCGCTCGAGCACCCCGGCCTCAAAGCCATCCGGGAGACAAAGGGATACAGTATTGAAGAGCTTTCCCTGACCTGCGGTCTGTCGACCAGCGAGATTGCCGACATAGAGAGCGGCAAGGACACCGATCCGACGAAACTTCGCCGGATCGCCGCAGCATTGCAATTGCCGGAAACGGCCCTGATCGATGCCCCGGCGCCCACGGCGCCTGTGGAAAACCGGTCCGTTTCATAAACAACGGCCAAGCGTCGTTCAACAAGCCCGCCATGGTTTGCCCTGGCGGGCTTGTTGCATTCGCCCAACGGCGAATGTCACTTCTTGCTCGGATCGTCCGCCGGGTTGACGTAGGTGATCGCGAACGGCCCCTCGCCATGAACCTGGACGATCGTAGCGCTTGTCGTCCAGGCGTGATGGTTCATTCCCTGTGGGGCTACGCCGAAGCCGCCGGCGGTCAGTTCGATGCCTTTGGTCTCGTCGAGCTTGTCGCCCATGCCGATATGAAAATTGCCGGAAATCACCGTCACATATTCCGAGGTGGGATGGTTGTGCGCGGCAATCCTGTAGCCGGCCGGCAGCTTCAACCGCAGCACGTAGATGCCATCCTTCGAGGGGTCCCCGGCGATGACAGCCATGTCCGCGCCGGCGGGCAGGACAGCAGGAGCAGGGCCCCATTTGATGGCGTCCGCGTTTATCGGCATGTCGTCGGCAAGCAGCGGCGCCGTCCCGACAAGCAGCAGCGCCAGAGCCGAGGCGAGCTTGAGCATGATGATCTCTCCGGTTGGTCGTGGGAGCACAGCATCAGCGCCGGCCCTGATCCATTGCGACCTACCAAGGCAGCAGCCCGAACACATCTCCCGCACGGGGGATGCGCCTTGCGTTGCTGACATGCGGCGCGACCCGCCTGGCCTGGTATCGCTGCAGCCGTCGAGGGGCGGGGAGGTTGCCGCCGACCGAGCGTGAAGCTATCCAGTGTGAACGCTAACCGTTTTCGAATGGGACAATGCCGAGATGAGCCTTGAATCCGTGCGCGCCTTCCTGGCTGCCCATGCGCCCGATGTCGAAGTGCTCGTCACCGAAGCGAGTTCCGCGACGGTGGCGCTGGCGGCTGAGGCGCATGGCGTGGAGCCGGCGCAGATCGCCAAGACCATCTGCCTGCGCGTCGGCGGTGAGACCATGCTGATCGTGGCCGGCGGCATGTCGAGGCTCGACAACCGCAAATTCAAGGACCGTTTCGGCGGCAAGCCGCGCATGCTTGACGCCGACGAGGTTGTCGCGATTACCAGCCATCCCGTCGGCGGCGTCTGCCCATTCGGCCTGCCGGCGCCGCTGCCGGTCTATTGCGACGTCTCGCTGCGCGCCTTCGATGAAGTCGTGCCCGCGGCCGGCGCCACCAACGCCGCGGTGCGGCTGAGCCCTGAGCGCATGGCACAGATTGTCGGCGCCGAATGGGTCGATGTGTGCCAGTAGTAATCGTCGGCTGATTTCAGCAGGAGATTTCTGGGAGCAAAACGACTGCGAGCGCAGCTAGTAGAAGATTGAACGACCCATTATACGTGGCGGAAATGAACGACGTTTTTGGTTACATCGCCTATGGTGAGAACGAGCTTTACCATCGCGGCGCGCTACTCAGCGCCCTCAAGCTTTTGCACCATTGCCCGACCGCCAGAATAGTCGTCGCAACGGACAGGACTGACCTATTTCGCGCTTATCCTGTTGAGACAATGCTCATAACGGCCGAACAGAAAGACCAGTGGTCTTTCGGCGGAAGCTACCATTTCGGTATCAAGGCCGGGGCTATGTGTGAGCTTTTGCAGCGAGCAGATCGGCTCCTTTTCATGGACACCGACATGTACCCGGTGGGTGACCCGTCGAAGGGCTTCCGCTCGATCTCTGCGACCCATTCCACTATGCGCCTGTGCGAAGGGCCGCATCGCATCTATCAGAACGCGCTGCCGGGCAAGAACATCAGCGTCGGCGGCCAGGTCCTGACCGGCCAGGAACCGATGTGGAACAGCGGCATCGTCGGGATCCACCGGGACAACCTCACAGCCATGGTGGACGCCTTCGCCGCTATCAAGGCCGTTCATAAGGTGACCGACACTTGGGCGCCCGAGCAGTTCTGCCTCGGGGTAGCCCTTTCTCAAAACGGCCGAACCATAAGCCCTCATAGCCTGCCGATCCGACACTACAATACCCGAGGCAAAAAGCAGTTCGCTGAGCCGCGTGTTCATGCGTTCTTTAACGCGTACGGCATGGCGCCAGTCGGCCAGCAGGTTGCAAAGGCCAGTCGATATCGTCTATGGCGGACTCCCGCGGATCTCTTGCTCCAGAAGCTTAAGAGGTCACTGTGACGGGCTGGCTGCGCATGAGGAATCTGTTTCGATCCAAGCTGCCCCCAAGCGTGACCGTTGGACGTCACACCTATGGGGTGAGCCGGAAGAAGGTGCTTGGAGCGTCTGCCGCCACTCCGTTGGCCCTTGGGGCGTTCTGTTCGGTCGCCGGCAACGTGAGCTTTGAATGTTCCGGGGGAAGCCACGTGCCTTGGGCTGCAACCACTTTTCCGATCCACAGCCGCATGATGAACGCGACCGATCTCAATTCGCACGGCGGCAAACCCGTCGGCATTACCATCGCCAATGATGTCTGGATCGGCCGCCAAGCGCTGATCATGCCAGGCGTCCACATCGCGGATGGCGCTATTGTTGCGGCCGGCGCCATTGTCACCAGGGATGTGCCGCCATACGCGATCGTCGGCGGAGTCCCGGCCAAGCTTATCCGGTATCGCTTTTCACAGGATGTTATTGCGAAATTGCTGGCGATCCGGTGGTGGGAATGGAGCGACGAGAAGATCAAGCAGGAGGCTGCTTTTCTCACAGGTCCCATCGAACTCTTTATCGAGCGGCACGCCAGCATGACGGCTTAAGAATGCATCTTGTTTGCGGGAAGTCGAAAAGACGGTAGCCACCTTGGGGGAAGCGGCCAACTATTTGTTTGGTCGGAGTGGCCGGATTCGAACCGACGACCCCTTGACCCCCAGTCAAGTGCGCTACCGGGCTGCGCTACACTCCGGACCGCGCAAAGCCATATATTTTCAAGGGTTATGGTGCAAGCGCTAAAACGGCGCGTTGGACCGGAAAAATCGCGAGGCATCCGGCCTTGTCGGCGCAACGCCAAGACGGTATGGCTCGCCCAATACCGAGACGGTATGGCTCGCCCAATACCGATAAGAAGGATTGCGCGTGGCAAATTCCTGTTTTTTTCTAGCGGCCGACGCCAACTATTTCCCATATGCATGCTTGGCGGCGCGCAGAATTCTGGACGTTTCGGGAGACGCAACGCCAGGCTTCATCCTGCATTTCGGCGCACGCGATGCCGATATGCGTGTTGCTGAACGCCTGCTGAAGAATCGCCTTCGCATAATGGACGTATCGGCGTTGTTTGCGCAGGCCGGTCATACTTTCCGGCCAAGCAATGTCGGCACTTTTGTTCGGCTTTTCGCCGACCAACTGCCTCAGTTCGCGGACTATGACCGCATCGCCCATGTTGATTGTGATGTCCTCTTCAATCGGGATATAGGTGACCTGGTGGGCCAGACACTTCATGCCCCATTGTTGGCCGCCCATGACGATTATATGTACTTCCGCCCAGGCTACCGGCACAAATTGTCGATGCAGCCGGGAGCGCCTTACTTCAATGCCGGTATCATCGTCTTCAACATGCCGCTGGTGCGTGAACAGGGACTTTTGCACCGCGCCAGAGATGTCGCCGTTGCCGGGCAGATGAACGATCAGAACGCGCTGAACATCGTCTTCGAGGGCAAGTGGCAGACGATGCATCCGAACTGGAATTTGATGTCCAACGATACGAAGGAATTTCGGTTCGCCCAAGCCTATGCCCGGCATTTCGCCGGCGGCAAGCCGTGGGGGAGCCAGGTCGACGTGGAACTTGAGGCGCTTGCCGTCTGGCGCGGTCTGGCAAGGGATACGCCTTGGCTCCAGCCCTTCCGGCAGCGCATTCCCTTCGAGCGAGGCGTCATGAGGCGATTCGCTCGCAGATTCGACGGCATCATGGGGATGTTGCCTGCCAAGGATCGGTATCGGCGGCGGGCAAGGTATGATGGAAGCAAGGTGCATAGGATTTATGCCGAGCATGCCCTTGCCGGTGCGATGGCCGTGCAGTTTCCTGAAATACTCGGCGGTTTCGCTTGAGATATTCGCGACTTTGATCCGTAAGGCGCAGGGCAGGAGAATTAGACTGTGTCGCAAAAGCCATGCTTCTTTTTCGCCGCCGATCAAAGGTATTTTCCGTACACCTGCTTGGCGGCGCGCCGTGTGTTGGATTTGTCCGGCGCCGTCGACGGCTTTATTTTGCACACCGGCGTCATTCCCAGTGACGACCGGTCTGCCGGTGAGCGTTTGCTCGAGGGGAGGATCGGCATCATCGACGTAACGAAGTTCATGGAGGCGACGAACTTCAATCGTGGAACGCATCCCACGCTTGCGACCTACATCAGGCTGTTCGCCGATCAATTGCCTCAATTCGAGCCATACGACCGCATCGCCTATTCAGACGCCGATGTGCTTTTCAACCGATCGATAGCAGATCTCTGCAACACCCCGCTCAACGCTCCGCTGCTGGCCGCACACGACGAGCAGACCTATTTCGACGTAAAGTATCGACAGCATTTGCCGATGCAGCCAGGGGCGCCGAAGTTCAATGCCGGCGTGCTGGTGTTCAACATGCCGCTGGTCAGGCAGGAGGGGCTTCTGGAGAGTACCCGACATCTGGCGTCCGAGCATATCTACGGCATGGATCAAGGCGCGATGAACTTGGCCTTCGAGGGCCGGTGGCAGACGATGCACCCGTTCTGGAATGTGATGACCAACTACACCAGCCAGATCCCTTTCAACCGCTGCTACGCCCGCCACTTCGCCTGGGGCAAGCCCTGGGACCGTCCGCCGATCGGTGTCGAGGTCGACGCCATGGCGATCTATCGCGATCTGGCGAGAGGCACGCCCTGGGCCGGCCGTTTCAGCCGCAACTGGCCGATGAAGAGAGGCCTGTTGAAGAACCTCGGCCGCAAGTTCGATGCTGTCAGCGGGATCTTGTTGAACGACGAGAAGCGCAAGAGACGGGCGAGGTTCGATGCCGAAAAGGTCAGCGCCGTTTTTGCCGACCATGCGGATCGTCTGATGATGGCCGTGCAATACCCCGAACGGGTGGCCGGCATCGCGAGATAAAACGAAATCTGCTACCGCAATTGGGTGCGGGTCACCTGGACTCGGCGGTTTTTCTATTGGTTCGGATTGCCGCTGGCCATCGCCCTCAATCCGCGCTGATGCCTGTATTCCAGCGCGATCGCTCCCCAGATCAGGCCGAGCAGCAGGTAGACATGGCGCCAGTGGTCGATGTCGATGAAAGTGCCGAGCCCGATATTGCCGATGAACGCGACGTAGGCGCAGAGCAGATAGGGCTGCCACGGCCGGTCGCGCAAAAGGATGCGGAAGCCGGCGGCGATCGTCCACAGCGTCAGCGACAGGAACGAGACGAAGCCGAGCCAGCCATAATCCATCAACGTCTTCAGCCAGATGTCGTGCGTGTCTTCGCCGAAAATGGTGCCGAACACCAGCGGGCCGATGCCGAGCGGATGTTCGAGCGCCATCTGGAAGCCGATCGTGTAGCGGGCGAAGCGGCCAAGGCGCGCCGTGTCGTAGCTCTGTTCCAGCTGGGCGCGGCTGGAAAACATCTCGCCGACGCCGGGCAGCTGCAGGATGACGATCATGGCGACCACCAGCAGGGTGACGGCGGCAATGGTCATGACGATGACGCGCAGCCGGAACTTGCCGCTGTTGCTTTGCAGGAACAGGGCGCCGGTGAGCAGGATGGCCGAGACGGCGAACATGCCCCAGGCGCCGCGCGAGAATGAAAAGAAGATGCCCGCGGTGATGATCAGCAGCGGCACCGCCAGAAGCGGCATGCGCGCGATCGAGCCGGTCAACAGCAGATAGAGCAGATAGATGCCGGGCAGCACCAGGAACGGCCCGAACACGTTCGGATCCTGGAAGGCGCCCTGGGCGCGGTCGTATCTGGTGAAGATTTCAGCGCCCGGGAAAGCGTGGAAATAGCCGGCAATGCCGAGCAGCGAGGTCACCACCGCAGAGACGACATAGGCGATGAAGATCAGCCGGTAGAGGCCGGGCTGCACCGCCGTCACCGACGAGAAGAACACCGCGGTGAACGCGAGAAACAGCGAGACGGCGAGATAGAGCGGTGTGTTGGCGAGATCGGCCATCTGCGTCATGGCAATCATGCCGCCGATGTTCATCGTGATCAGCAGCACCAGCAGCGGCACGGCCGCGCGCGATATGCGCAGGCCAAACAGCCCCCACACCCCGATCAGCCCGACCATGAAAAGATCGTAAGGCGCCGGCTCGTCGATGACGAAGCCTGACAGGAAGACGCCGAAAAACACCGCGCCCGACGATATCAGCGCGATCAGCTTGGCATTGACCGCAGCCTGCGGCACATCATGGGAAATCGCGCTCAATAGGCGTTTTCCGTGTTGAGCAGCCGCAGCGGCGTCATGAGCAGGATGCGCAGATCGAACAGCATCGACCAGTTCTCGATGTAATAGAGGTCATATTCCGTGCGCATGCGGATCTTCTCATTGGTGTCCATCTCGCCGCGCCAGCCATTGATCTGCGCCCAGCCGGTAACGCCGGGCTTGACCTTGTGGCGGGCGAAATAGCCGTCGACCACCTCATTGTAGAGAAGGTTGTGCGACTGCGCGGCAATCGCATGCGGGCGCGGGCCAACCAGTGACAGCGTGCCGAACAGCGAGTTGAAGAACTGCGGCAGCTCGTCGATCGAGCTCTTGCGGATGAAGCGGCCGACGCGGGTGACGCGCGGATCGTTCTTGGTCACCGTCTGCTTGGCGGTCGGGTCCGACCGGTCGGTATACATGGAGCGGAATTTGTAGACTTCGACGATCTCGTTGTTGAAGCCGTGCCGCTTCTGCTTGAACAGCACCGGACCCTTGCTGTCGAGCTTGATGGCGATGGCCGTCGCCAGCATCACCGGTGAGAACAGGACGATGCCGATCAGCGAGAAGACGATGTCGAAGGCGCGCTTGGCGACCGAATCCCAGTCGTTGATCGGCCTGTCGAAGATATCGAGCATCGGCACCGAGCCGATGTAGGAGTAGGCGCGCGGGCGAAACTGCAAAGCGTTCGAATGCGCCGAGAGCCGGATGTCGACCGGCAGCACCCAGAGCTTCTTCAGCAGCTGCAGCACGCGCGTTTCGGCAGTCAGCGGCAGCGACACGATCAGCATGTCGATGCGCGCGATGCGGGCGAATTCCATCAGCTCCGAAATGGTGCCGAGCTTGGGATAGCCGGCCACGATCGGCGGCGAGCGCTTGTCGCCGCGGTCATCGAAGATGCCGCAGATGCGGATGTCGTTGTCTGGCTGCTTCTCGACCGAGCGGATCAGCATCTCGGCCGCCTTGCCGCCGCCGACGATGACGGCGCGGCGTTCCATGCGGCCGTTGCGCGCCCAGCGCCGGATCAGCTTCGACATCACCAGCCTGAGGCCGAACAGCAGAAGCAGGCCGACGACAAACCAGGTGCCGAACAGCAGACGCGAATAATCCTCCGACATTTTCATGATGAAGGCCGTCAGCGCCATCAGCGCGAAGGTGCCGGCCCAGACCATCAGCACGCGGCCGAGATTGGAGATCGGTCGCATCAAGGCGGAGATCTGGTAGCAATCGCTGACGTCGAGCAGCACCACGGCCACGAATGACGCCGCGGCAATGGTCAGCGGATATTGCCAGGCGAGATAGTTGAAGAAGCCGACAAAGTGGAAGTAGAGCGCGAGCCCCGACAGGAACAGCAAGCCGAATTCGACGATGCGCAATACGCCGCTGACCATGACCGGCGACATCGTATCGCGCCGGTATTGCGAGGCGACCTGGCGGGCAACACTGTTCATGCCGCCGGGCGTGGGGCTCTCGGCAGGACTGTCGAATTTGCGCACCGCATCGGCCGAAAAGCGGCGCGTGGGGTCGGTCTCGTTCATCGGGTTTCCCACAAGCTTCCGCGATGACGATAGCAGAAAGAGAGCTAAAAAAACCTTGAGACAACTTATGGTTTTGGACGGTCGTCTATCTGTTGAGCGCGGCGAAATAGGCCTTTTCGATTTCGGCGGCCATCACATCGGCGCCGAATCGCGCCTTGAGGCTGGCGGTATCGGGCATGACGCGCCGGTAGGCGTCGAGATCGCGCAGCGCTTCACCCACCTTGTCGCCGAGTTGGCGCGGATCGGGACGGATCAGGGCAGGGGATCCCTCACCGAAGATTTCGGGAATGCCGCCGACGGCCGTGGCGATCATCGGCCTGCCTGCGGCCAGCGTCTCCAGCACGATATAGGGCATGGCTTCCGCGCGCGACGGCACAACCACGAGGTCGGCCAGTGCAAAGGCCTCCCTGGCTGGCATAGGCGGCAAGAAGCGGACCTGTTTTTCGAGGCCCAGCCGTTTCACCTGCGCATGATAGCGCGGCAGGTCGTCGCCATCGCCGACCATGACCGCGGTCAAGCGGCGCTCAAGCTGGGACCCGGCCAGCACCAGCGCGTCGATGAAAATGTCAGGCCCTTTGAGGTCGCGCATCATGCCGATGTAGAGCAGGTCGGCTGCGTCGGGCTGTGTGACCACCGGCTCGAATTCGGCGGCGCGCAGGCCGTTATAGACCAGCGTGTTCGGGATAGGCGGCTCGCCGACCTTCCTGCGATAGGTGCGCCGCTCATAGTCGGAGACGAACAGCAGGCAATCGGTGAAGCGCCCCATGAAGCGCTCCAGCGCGAAGAACAGCTTTCCGGTGGTCGTCGTTTCGTCATAGTGGAGGGAGCCGCCATGCGGCGAATAAAGGCGGGCTACGCGAGACCTTGATACTCGCAACAATGAGCCGAACAGACGGGCATAGGCGCCACCTTTGGCGCCGTGCCCGTGCAACACGTCCGGCCGCAATTCCTTGATGATTCGATAGGTACGCCAAGCGGAGGCGAGGTCGCCCGGTCCGACATGGCGCTGCATCGGCGTGCGATGGATACCGAGCGCCAGGCTGTCCTTCATCTGGTCGAACAGGCGTTCCTCGTATTGGCCGCCGGTGGTCGAATCGCAGACGATGCCGACAGCATGTCCGGCGGCGAGCTGGGCCTCCGTCAGGTCGCGCACATGCCGGAAGATCCCGCCGACGGGTGAGCGAAAGCAGTGGACGATCCTGAGCTGGTCCGCCACGTTGATGTCAGAACAGGCGTTCGCGAACGTAGACCGTGTCGCCCGGCAGCAGCGGATCGGAGGTAACCACCCGGCCTGTCATCACCTTGCCGTTGATGTCGCGGGTGATATCGACGCTTTCCTGGTTGGCGCGCGGCGAGAAACCGCCAGCAATCGCGATGGCCTTCTGCACGGTGAGGCCCGGCACGTAGGAATACTGGCCGGCGGCACCCACTTCGCCCATGACGAAGATCGGCCGGTAGCGATCGATCTCGACCGACACGTCGGGGTCGCGCAGATAGCCTTGGCGCAGTTTGTCGGCGAGCGCTTTTTCCAGCTGCTGGGCCGTGTGGCCGCGCGCCGGCACCGCGCCGACCAGCGGGAAGGACATGTAGCCGGACTGGTCGACACTGTAGGTGTTGGTCAGACCGTCCTGTTCGAACACCGTGACGCGGACACGGTCGCCGGCGCCGAGCCGATACGGCTGGTCGAGTACCTCGTGGAAGGCCGCCGGCGTCGGCCGGTAGCTGGAGCAGCCGGCGAGCATCGACACGGCCAGCAGAGCGCGAAACAGACCAGCAGCGCTTTTCATGATCGGACACACACCTTCGTCGCTATGGCCGCCAGGACACGGCGGCAAACCTTAAGGATCTGGGTTCGTTATCATCCTGTTAGGGTTAATGGCCGGTAAAGGGACGCGGCCGATTTGGCGGCAATCGACAAAAAGCCGTATAGTTTTGCTGGCTTTGTTTACCGGATGTCAGCAAACCCTAACAGCTGCTTGCCGCGATCTTAACGGCTGAGTTACCATAGTTGTTTACGCTACCATCTAGCCTCATGTTCCGGAGCAGGAATGCATGTCCGACCAGTCCGCGGCCGCAGATGTCGATGTCGACCTGAGACAGCTCTTCGCCAGCCTGGCGCGGAACTGGCTGCGCATTCTTGTGATCACGCTTCTCGTCACTGGTCTCGCCTTCGCGTTCGCGTGGCTTGCCACGCCGCATTACAAGGCGACGACGCAGCTGAAAATCCAGTTGAGCGAATCGGCCTATACGCGGCCTGCCGGTACCAATGAAGACGACAAACCTGTGCTCGATGCGGAAGGTGTAGCAACTGAGGTTCAGGTCATTTCCTCGTCCGACATTCTCAATAAGGTGGCTGGCAATCTGCACCTGGGCGACAAGCCCGAGTTCAACGATGCGCTCGGCATGTCGCCGGTAGCCCGACTTCTTGTCATTGCCGGACTGAAAAGTGATCCGGCAGAGATTCCGCTCGAAGAGCGCGTGCTGACTAAAATGCGCGACAAGCTAAACGTCTATGGCGTCGAGAAGACGCGTGCCATCGCCGTCGAATTTTCCTCGGAAGACCGCCAGCTTGCCGCCGATATTCCGAATGCCATCGCCAAGGCCTACATGGCCTATCAGGCCGATGCCAAGACCACGTCGAACGCGGCCGCGACCGCCTTCCTCGGGCCGGAGATCGAGGAGCTGCAGAAGCAGGTCAGGGATGCAGAGGCCAAGGTCGCGGCCTTCCGCTCCGCTCAGTCGGACCTGTTGATGGCTGGCAACAATTCGGTGCTGGCGACACAGCAATTGTCCGAACTATCGAGCGAGCTGTCGCGTGTGCGCGCCAGCCGCGCCTCGGCTGAGGCAACGGCCGAAAGGGTGCGCCAGGCCCTGCAGAATGGCGGTTCGCTGGACGCTGTACCCGAAGTGCTGTCTTCCGATCTGATCCAGCGGCTGCGCGAGCGTCAGATCGAGCTCAGAACCAACATCGCCGATCTTTCCACCACTTTGCTCGACAACCATCCGCGCCTGCGGGCGATGAGGTCGCAGCTAGCCGATCTCGACGGTCAGATCCGCAACGAGGCGCAAAAGATCATGCGCGGGTTGCTGACGCAGGCGCAGACCGCCCAGGCGCGCGAAAACCAGCTGATATCGGACGTCAACAAGCTGAAAGCGGCGTCGTCGCGCGCCGGCGAGGAGCAAGTCCAGCTGGATGCCCTGCAGCGTGAGGCGAACGTCCGGCGCCAGCAGCTTGAATCCTATATGGCGAGCTTCCGCGAAGTGTCCTCGCGCAAGAATTACCTGCCGGTCGATGCCAGCGTGTTTTCCGAGGCGCGCGTGCCGTCGGAACCCTATTTCCCCAAGCTCGTGCCGATCGTCGGCGCCGCCTTCGTCGGCTCGCTGGTTCTGATGTCGGTCATCACGCTGCTGCAGGAGCTGTTTTCGGGCCGCGCCATGCGTCCGGCCCCAGGGGCGCGCTTCGAGCGTATCGAGCAGGTTGCGATGCCGGCAATGTCGGCGCCGGTAGTCGACCCGGAACCGGCTCCTGAGGTCGTGGAAGTGGACGATCAGCCGACGACCATGGAGTCTGAACTGGCGCCAAAGCCCGAGCCGGCTCCTGCAGTGCAGGAGGACGCAGCGATCGCCGGTTCCGAACCGCAAGCCGAACCTGAACCTGTCCGCTCCAGCCTTGGCGAGATCGATGTCGAGAAGGCGGCGGAGAAGCTGATCGCCAGCGGTGCTGCGCGCGCCATCTTCGTCTCGCCCGAAGGCGATGAGGCCGCGGCCTCGGCAGTGCTGGTAGCGCGCGAAGTCTCCGACGCTGGCCTGCGCGTGCTGCTGCTCGATCTCACGGCGTCAGGTGCCGCCTCGCGGCCGATGCTGGACAGCGGACTTTTCCCCGGCATCACCAATCTGCTGGCTTCGGAAGCGCAGTTCAGCGACGTCATCCACGCCGACCTCTATTCGGACTGCCACGTCGTTCCCGTCGGCACCGCCGATCCGGTGCGCGCCATGCGCGCCGCCGACCGGCTGCCGATCATCATGCAGTCGCTGACCACCGCCTATGATCTGGTCATCGTCGAATGCGGACCGGCCGATGCGCAAGGCATCAGCCGACTGGTCGGCGACAGCACCGAGGTCTTCATGTCCATGCTGCAGGCGGACGATGAGGTGGCGCAGGCCGCCGTCGAGCTGATCGAAAGCGGCTATCCCGACCTCACTCTGGTGACGCCGATCGGCCACGAGACGCCGGGTAACCCGGTGCCGGGACGACGTAGCGCCGCCTGAGACATCGGACAATTCAACTTAGGCGGCGCTACTACGGATTGGCTCGTCCATCGCCCGCCGGCTCCCGAAAAACCAAGCTTGTCAGTCGGCGCCGGGATCTACCCCAACTCCAGGGTTGTCACGCCAAATATTCGGCGCGAGTCGACCTTCGGAGGCGGGCCCTTGTACATGCGCGTGGTGGTGAAGGTCGGCCTGAAACCAATTGCTGAAAGCGCCGTGGTGAAATCGAAATTTTCGGCAGGAACGTCGATATGCAGGTCGCCACCTTGGCATGCGGCAGCCAGACTGCCCATGAGCTGCATCGCCGTCTCGGTGTCGTCGGCAAACAGCGGGCCGATCTTGTAACCCGAACGGCAGGGACGAGCCACGGCGTAGCCTATGGTGCCGAGTGAACTGATCGCGGCGAACCCGCAATGCGGCGGCTGCGCCCAGCGGTGCAGGAAGGCTCGTCGAGGCGCGGGGAAACAGCGGGCGTCATAGACGATGATGTCGGGCACGAGTTGCGTGGTTATCATGCGCACCCCTTCGCTTCGGACGGGCGGGGTCGCGATACGGCCGCTGAAGCGGATGGTTTCGTACGCCGAGCTGAATCCCGTGCGGCGATAATTCGCCAGCTGCGCGGCGACCCCGTCGAGGCCGACCGTTCGGCCGGCCAGCCTGGCCATGCCCGCATTCCAGACTGCTTTGCCATGGCCTTTGCCGCGCATGTCTGGTCGGCAGATGTAGAGACCGATGAAACCGAAGTTGCCGCCATAGGCGACAGCCGAGATGGCGGCGGTCATCTCGTTGTCGACAAAAGCGCCGATGAACCCTTCAGGATCGGTTGGCCGGAACGCCGCGGCATCGTCAAGGCCAGGGTTCCAGCCTTCAGCCGCCGCCCAGTCGATGAGAACGGTCAGTTCCGGCGGAGACAATGCGCGGACGGTAGGCTTCATAGCGTTCACTCCGCGGCGACCACCCCCGGCGAGAAGGATTTCAGCACGCCGCGATAGGGCTTGGCCAGCGGACTGGCATAGGAGCCGCGCTTCGAGGTCGACAGGCCCAATGCGATCAGCGCCTCGGCCTGTTTGAGGGCGGCGCCGACGCCGTCGATGACGGGCAGGTCGAACTCTTGCTGCAACCGGTGTGCCAGGTCGGCCATGCCGGCGCAGCCGAGCACGATGGCCTCGGCGCGGTCTTGCGCTATGGCGCGGGCGATCTCGGCGCGGAGTTTCTCGACAGCGCCGGAAGCAGCGTCTTCAAGCGAGAGTACGGGAATGTCGGCGGCGCGCACGCGGGCACGCCCGGCCATGCCATAGCGCTGCACCAGCCCCTCGACAGGGACACGCGAGCGTTCGGTGGTCGTCACCACTGTGAAGCGCTGGGCAATGTAGGAGGCGACACTGAGTGCGGCCTCGCAGATGCCGATGACCGGAATGGAGGCCATGGCGCGTGCCGCATCCAGGCCGGTATCGTCGAAGCAGGCGATGATGGCGGCCTGAGCCCCGGCACGTTCGCCGGCGGCGATCTCCATCAAAAGGCCGGGCACGGCCAATGCCTCGTCATAATAGCCCTCGATCGAGGCCGGGCCCATCGAGGAGGTGACCGCGATCACCTCGGTCCCGGCGCCGGCAACGCCGCGCGCCGCCGCCGCGATCGTCTCGGTCATGCTCGCCGTTGTGTTGGGGTTCACCACCAGTATCTGCACAATCAAACCCTGGCCCGCCTGCGGCCAACATAGAGGATGGCGCCCAGTGTGGCCAGGATCACCAGGAAGGAGAACACGGTGGTCACCGTGCCCAGCGCGTAGAGCACCGGCGTCGTGACATTGGTGGTCATGCCGTAGATCTCGAGCGGCAGCGTGTTGAAGGTGCCCGACGTCATCAGCGTGCGGGCGAACTCGTCATAGGACAGCGTGAAGCCGAACAGGCCGACGCCGATCAGGCTCGGCGCGATCATCGGCAGCACGACATGGGCGAAGGTCTGCCAGGAGTTGGCGCCCAGGTCACGCGCGGCTTCCTCATAGGCGGGCGAGAAGCGGTTGAAGACGGCGAACATGATGAGCACGCCGAAGGGCAAGGTCCAGGTCAGGTGCGCGCCGAAGGCCGATGTGTACCAGGCTGGGCGGAAGCCGACCTGCTGGAAGACGACGCCGATGCCGAGCGAAATGATGATCGAGGGTACTACGAGGCTGGCGACCGCCAGGTAGAACAAAGCGGTGGCGCCACGAAATTTTTGCCGGAAAGCGAGCCCTGCCAGCAGCGACACGACGACGGTGACGATCATCACCATAAGGCCGAGCACGAGCGAGCGCTTGAAGCTGCCGCCGAAATCGCCGACCGCCTGGCGCTCGAACAGATTGGCGAACCAGTGCAGCGACACGCCATTGAGCGGGAAGGTGAGGCCGCCGGTCTCACCTTGGAAAGAAAGGATCAGGATCGCCGACAGCGGGCCGTAGAGGAACAGCACGAACAGAGTGAAGAAGACCGCAAGCACATAGAATTCGAGGGTGCGTTTTTCGTGGCTCACCTCAAAGCTCCTTGCGGATGTCGACGATGCGCAGGATGCCCGCGACCATCAACAGTACCAACACCAGCAACACTACGGCATTGGCGGCGGCTGCGGGATACTGCAGCAGCGACATCTGGTTCTTCATCATCAGTGCGACCGACGCGCTCTGGCCGCCCGACATCACCTGCACAGTGGAGAAATCGGCCATCACCAGCGTGACGACGAAGATGGTGCCGATCGCCATGCCGGGCTTGGCCAGCGGGATGACGACGTTCCACAAGACCTGCCAGCCGGACGCGCCGGCATCGCGCGCGGCCTCGACCAGCGAGCGGTCGATGCGCATCAACGTGTTGAAGATCGGCGTTACCATGAACAGCGTGTAGAGATGCACCATGGCCAGCACCACGGCGAATTCCGAATAGAGCAGCCATTCGATGGGTTTTGGCACCAGCCCCAATTGCACCAGCGTCGAGTTGATCAACCCGTTGCGGCCAAGCACCGGGATCCACGAGATCATGCGGATGATGTTGGAGGTCAGGAACGGCACCGTGCAGACAAGGAACAGCACCATCTGCATGGCGGTGGTGCGGATATGGAAGGCGAGGAAATAGGCGACCCAGAAGCCGATGAACAAGGTCAGAGCCCAGACGATGGCAGCGAATTTGATGGTGTTGAGATAGGTCTTCCAGGTGACCCATGATCCCAGCACGTCGGAATAGTTCGTCGTCAGGAAATCCGGATACATGGCGGCGAAGTCATAATCCCAGAAGGAGACGACGACGATCATGATGATTGGCAAGAGCAGGAACGCACCGAGGATGAGCGCCAGCGGCGCCGATTGCAAATAGGGCGTGACGGCGCCAAGGGAGACGCGGCGGCGTCTGGCGGGCTTGGCTGCTGCGATGGCGGGGCGTTCGAGCGCGACTGTCATTGGGAAAATCCTCCGCGTGATCGCGATGACTTGCGATCCTTCGCGCCCCCCTCTGTCCTGCCGGACATCTCCCCCACGAGCGGGGAGATCGAACTCTCATAACGGCCTTCGCCAAACTCCAACGTTGCTAACGAAGAGCCGGCCATGACGCTGCCAATCTCCCCCCAAGTGGGGGAGATGTCCGGCAGGACAGAGGGGGGCGCGAAGGATCGCAACATCACAGTGAACGCGTCCGCTCTACGCCGCGATGAATTCGTTCCAGCGCTTCACCATGTAGCGGTCCTCGTCCATGACCGAGTTCCAGCAGGCGACCTTGCCCATACGCTCTTCGAACGAGCCGCCGTCGCGCACGGCGCCGGCCTTTTCCATGACGGTGCCGTCCGGCGCCTTGATCTCGCCCTTGGCCGGCTTGCCTTCGATCCAGTAGCCCCATTCGTCCTCGGACATGAACTTCTTGGCCGAGACCATATTGGCGGAATAGTAGCCCTGGCGGTTGAGATAGCCGCCGACCCAGCCCGACGTATACCAGTTGATGTATTCGTAGGCGGCGTCGAGCTCGGCGCCCTTGAGATGGGCGGCAAGGCCAAGGCCGCCGCCCCATGAGCGATAGCCCTCCTTGAGCGGCTGGAAGCGGCATGCGATGCCTTTGGAGCGCACGGCAGCGACGGCCGGCGACCACATAGACTGGATGACCACTTCGCCCGATGCCATCAGGTTGACGCTCTCGTCGAACGACTTCCAGAAGGCGCGGAACTGGCCGGCCTGCTTGGCCTTGATGAGGAAGTCGATCGTCTTGTCGATCTCTTCCTTGGTCATGTTGCCCTTGTCGGCATATTCGATGTTGCCTGTGGCCTCCATGATCATGGCCGCATCCATGATACCGATGGACGGGATGTTAAGGATCGCGGTCTTGCCCTTGAAGGCCGGATCCATGATGTCGGCCCAGGTGGTGATGTCGCGGCCGACGAGGTCGGGCCGGATGCCTAGCGTATCGGCGTTGTAGATCGTCGGCACCATGGTGAACCACTTGGTCGGCGCCTTGGCGAAGGTCTTTGAGTCCTGCGCTTCGACATAGCCGACCGTGTGCGGCGCGGTGCCCTGGGCAATGATGCTGTCGGGCGTCAGCTTGCCGGTTTTGAACAACGGCACCAGCTCGTCGTAGTATTTCAGCTTACTGACATCCATCGGCTGCAGCACGCCGCTCGGGAACACCTTCTTGCAGATCCAGTATTCGATGTCGGCGATGTCATAGCTGTCGGGCTGGGTCACGGCGCGCTGGGCGGCCGCGTCCGAATCGGTCGCCGTCATTTCCAGCGTGATGCCGAGGTCGGCCTTGCACTTGTCGGCGATCGCGTTCAGGTTCGACACGCCGGTGCCGAACTGGCGCAGCGTGATGTTGGACTGCGCCCAGATGGTCGGGAAGCCTGTAATGGCGCCCGAGCCTGCGGCGAGGCCGACGGCGGCCGCACCTGTCTTGAGCAACGAACGTCGCGAAATTCCGGTCTTTGTTTCTACTGTTTTTGTCATTCCTATTCCCCTGTTTTGTTTTGCTTCGTTGAATTCATGAATGAAGGCGGCCGAGGACGATGGCGTCCTCGGAATCCCAGGCGAGCGGTACGGCGTCGCCAAGGGCGACGGGTTTGGCGAAGAAGTCGGAATCGTCGATGATAACGGTGAAATCGTCGATGCCGCCGCCGGTGACCGACAGCTTCACCGTGGCGCCGCGATATTCGATGTTGGAGACGATGCCGGTGAAGCCGAGGCCGGGAGAGGGTGCTTCGCCGATGCGCACATGGTCGGTGCGGATGGCGATGTCGATCGGCGTGCCCACCTCCTGGCCCGCCTCCCGGCCTTGCCCGCGGGCGGCGAGCGAGGCGCCACCATTGACGTCGAAGACGACCATGCCGTCGCGCGCGCCGGTAACCCGGCCGGAGATGACATTGTGGTCACCCATGAAGCGCGCGACGAAGGCGGTGGCCGGCCTTTCGAACACATCTCGCGGCGGCGCCGCCTGTTCGATGCGGCCGTCATTCATCACCACGATCAGGTCCGCCAAGGCCATGGCCTCTTCCTGGCTGTGGGTGACGTGGACGAAAGTGATGCCAAGCGAGGTCTGCAATTTCTTCAGCTCGGCGCGCATGCGTATCTTCAGGAACGGGTCGAGTGCCGACAGCGGCTCGTCGAGCAGCAGCGCCTCGGGATCGGTGATCAGAGCGCGGGCGAGTGCAACACGCTGCTGCTGGCCGCCGGAAAGCTGCGCCGGCCGGCGCGTCGCATAGGCCTCCATCTGCATCAGCTTGAGCATGTCGAGCGCCTTGGCACGGCGCTGCTCCTTGTCGACGCCCTTCATCTTCAGGCTGAAGGCGACATTGTCGACAAGGTCGATATGCGGAAACAGCGCATAGGACTGGAACATCATCGCCGTGCCACGCTTTGCCGGCGGCAAGTCGGTGACGACGATGTTGCCGAGGCGGACATCGCCCGACGAAATGCTTTCGTGGCCGGCGATCATGCGCAGCGTCGAGGTCTTGCCGCAGCCGGAGGGGCCAAGCAGGCAGCAATAGGTGCCTGCCGGTATCTTCAGGCTGATGGCCTCGACGGCAGTCGTCGTTCCGTACACTTTCGAAACGGAGACGATGTCGATCTCGGCGGCTTTGGACATTCAGGCTTCCCCGTTTGGTCGCGTCAACCAATGCATTATGCGTGCCAATCGGCGAGATTCGGCCAAGCGTTTGAATCATCAGCAAAATCGGAATTCGTGCCCACTGCCTAGCCGGTGGGCTATCTTGTGCATTGCACAAATTATGGGCGATTGTGCGCGATCCGCGCAAGAATCGTATGCAATCTTTTTTGGCTTCGTGTCCACTTTGCCTCTCGTGCGCAGGCGACGAGTTGCGCTAGAAAGAGGCTGGGAACCATCATCGCCATGAACATTGCCGATCAGATCCATTCCGCCGACAGCGCCAACCAGGATCGCGCCCAGGCGATTCGCGACAATCTGCGGGACGCCATCGTTGACCGTCGGCTGACGCCCGGCACCAAGCTGTCGGAAGGCGAGGTCGGCACGCTGTTCGACGTCTCGCGCACGGTCGCGCGCGCGGCGCTGCAGATGCTGTCCTTCGAGGGGCTGGTGCGTACCGAGCGCAACCGTGGCGCCTTCGTCGCCAACCCTACGCCCGAGGAAGCGCGCCAGGTGTTCGCATCGCGCCGGCTGATCGAGCCGGGCATCGCCATTGCCGCCTGCGGGCGGGTCACAGCCACCGATATCGCTGCGTTCCGCGCGCAGCTCGACGAGGAAGGCCGCTTCATCGCCGAGCGCGGCCCAACCGCGCGGCGCTCCGAAATCAAGGCATCAGGCGATTTCCACCTGCTGCTCGCCTCCGTCGCCGGCAATGCCATCCTGCAGCGCTTCATGGAGGAGCTGGTGGCGCGTTCGTCGCTGGTGATCGCCCTTTACGGACGATCCGGCGTGTCGGCCTGCGGACACAGTGAGCACACGGAAATGGTCGGCGCGCTGGAAAGCGGCGATTGCGGGTTGGTGAGCCGGCTGATGCTGCACCATATCGACCACATCGAGGCGGATCTCGACCTGCGGGTCAGGGCCGGCCCGGCGCTCCGCGAAGCGCTGAATTTCTGAACGCTAGTTTTCGTCGTCCGTGGGAGCGGGCGCTGCCTGTCCGGCGGCCTTGCGGCGCAGCATCTTGGTCAGCTTCCAGACCGTCGGGTTGTTCTTGATGAAGGCTTTCGCCCGTGCGCCCTGCCGCAGCGCCGACGCCAGGGCGCGTCCCTTCAGCGTCAGGGGCGCCAGCACCTCGAAATGCTGGGTCTCGATATCGCACCAGAGCCGCTTGTAGGGCTCGTCGCCGACCGAGAAATCATAGACATCGAAGCCTGTTTGGCACGCTTCCTCGATGATGTCGAAGAAAAGGAAATCGCCGGGGCTGGTGTGGCCGAGATCGTCCTCGGCGATGGCGCCGAATTCGCAGATCAGGCGTTTGCCCGAGCGGCTCGAGCCGGTGATTGCGCGCAGCTTGCCGGCCACTTCGAGCCCATGCAGCACAAAGGCCGGTTTCTCCTCGGCCAGCGCGCCGGCGAAGAGGGCACGGAAGAAAGCCCGCACCTCCGGCTCGCCGAAGACATTGGCGATGCCCATCTTGGCGAAACGGAACTCCTTCATCTCGAAGAAAGCGTCGAGCAGCCGGTTCACGTCTTCGGGTGTCTGCGCCTCGATGCGGCGATGAACGCCGACCGCCTCGAATTTGCGTGTCTGCGAACGGTGCTTCTTGCGCTTGCGCTTGCCGCCCACACGCGACAGCAGCGCATCGAAACCACCGTCGAGATTGACGGCGAGCGACAGGTTTGGGCTCGGAAAGTTGGAGAACGCCACCAGCGGATTGGCAACGCCATCGAGGTCGGGCAGAAGCCTTTCCAAGGCAACGAGATCGATGTCGGGACGCGCCTTGCCGATCGCCGTCACCAGCCTGCGGATCCCCCCGGCATCTGCCTTTGCCAGCCATGCCGGATCGGCGGCGGCGAAATTGCCGTTGGCATGGCGCCCGCCCATGAAGCGGGCGACGCGGAATGGACCAGTTCGCGTGATTTCCAGTGCCAGTGCAAAGACCGGCCTGTCCTCGATTGTCAGCGTGGCAATGACGGCATCGGGATTAGCCTGCGCCGTCCAGGCACGAACCCAGTCCGCGCTTTGCGCCGGCGCAAACAGCGCCGAACGGCAGAATTCGCCGTAAGAGGCGAGCGCGGCAGCATCTGCGATCGACACCGACAGACTGGTCTGGTCGGCAGCCGGCGTGCGCGCAGACGCCTTGCTTGCGGCGAGCCGATTGCCGTCAAATGACGCGGTGGCGTCAACCATACCTCAATCCTTAAGGCGTATTCGTCGCGATCAGGAGTTCGCGTCGGCGCGTTCCGTGCTTGGATCGAGCCTAGGCGCAAAAGGTGAATGAATGATCGACGGTGGTGAGGCAGTTCGGAAACTGGCGCTTAATATCGCCCGCTTTACCGGCCTTGCACCGCTGGCCAAGCCGTTTGTCGGCGGCATTGGCGCCATCCTCATGTTGCATCGGGTCACCGCCACGCCGGAGAAGCCGGACGGCGTTAACCGCCACCTCAACATCGCCCCGCGATTCCTCGACGCTCTCGTCGCCGACATGAAGTCGAGGGGCTATGCCTTCGTCACCCTCGACGAGGCGATCGAGCGCATCAAGGCCGGCGGCAAGGACGGCCAGTTCGCCACCATCACCGCCGACGACGCCTATCGCGACAACATGACCGAAGCGCTGCCAGTGCTCGAAAAGCACGACGCGCCGATCACCATCTATGTCGCGCCGGGTCTGATCGACGGCAGCGCCGATTTATGGTGGGACGTGGTCGAGGATATCGTCAACGCGCGGGAGCGTTTGACGCTGGCGACGCCGAAGGGGCCGGTGACCATAGACTGCTCGACCCACAGCAAGAAACTCCACGCCAATGCGCGTCTGCATGCCTATCTGACGCTCGAGGTGCGCGAGGAGGATCAGCGCGCCGTGCTGCGCGATCTGGCGCGCTCGAACGGCATCGACCTCGATGGCTTGCGCCCAAGCACGCTAATGACCTGGGACGATATCCGCGCCGTGGCCGGGCACAGGCTGGTGACGATCGGCGCGCATACGGTCAACCACCGCAATCTGAAGCGGCTCGACGAAGCCGATGCGCGCCATGAAATCGTCGACGTCAGGCGCCAGCTGCAGGCGCAGCTCGGCGAAGACCCACGTCATCTCGCTTACCCCTATGGTTACGCCAGCGCTGTCGGCTGCCGCGAAGTGGGCTTTGCCCGCGACGCCGGCTACGCCTCGGCGGTGACCACTCGCCACGGCGTGCTGCACGCCGAGCACGCCGGCTTCCTGCACGCGCTGCCGCGCATTTCGGTCAACGGCCGCTACCAGAGTGTCGCCCATATCCGCACCATGTTGTCGGGCGTGACGACGCCGCTGGCCAATGCCGGCAAAATGGTCGTCACCATCTAACCTGGGTCGGGCGCTTCAGCCTTTCGGCGGCGGCTCCAGGATCAGCCATTTGATGATGCCCATCGCAGGCAGCACCCAGAACAGGCCGCTGAACAGGAAAAACAGGAAATGCACCAGCGGGCTGGATTGCGACAGCTGCGCGACCGCTATGATCGACGCGACCAGCGCATAGATGATGACAAGCGCCACCAGCAGGAAGGTTCCGATCAGCTTTTTCAGGCGGATGGGCATGAGCGTTCTCGTTGATCGCCTCCGCTTAGGCCCAACCGGGGGCGCGTGCAACCCGTGACTTGCGGCGCGACGGCGTGCCGCGCCGTCCGGTCTTGTCAGCCGGGTTGCGATGGTTCACCAATCCGCCACGTCAACCTGCCGGGACCAGCCCATGGCCGCCATATCAGCCGCCGCGCCTTACATTGACCGCGATCGCGATCTGCAAAACCGGGCTCTGCTGCGCGGCTGGCTTTATGTCGTGCTTCTGGTGCTGTTTGCGCTGGTGCTGGTTGGCGGCGCCACCAGGCTCACCAATTCCGGCCTGTCGATTACCGAGTGGAAGCCGATCCACGGTGTGATACCGCCGCTCAATGACGCGGAGTGGCAGGAGGAATTCCAGCTCTACCAGAAGATTCCGCAATATGCCGAGCTCAACAAGGGCATGAGCCTCGATGCCTTCAAGTCGATCTTCTGGTGGGAGTGGGCGCACCGTATCCTGGCGCGCAGTGTCGGCCTGGTCTTCGGCCTGCCGTTGCTGGTCTTGTGGGCGACGCGCCGCATCGAGCGCGGCCTTGGGCCAAAGCTGGTCGGTATTCTGCTGCTTGGTGGCCTGCAAGGCGCCATCGGCTGGTGGATGGTGGCCTCCGGCCTGGTCGACCGCGTCTCCGTCAGCCAGTACCGGCTGGCCACGCATTTGACGCTTGCCGCCCTGATCTTCACTGCCACCATGGTGGTCGCGCGCGGGCTGGCGCCGCATTCGGAGCCTGCCGCCGACCGGCCGACACAAAGGCTGGCCGGCTTCATCGTGCTGCTGGCGCTGATCCAGATCTATCTCGGCGGCCTGGTCGCAGGGCTCGACGCCGGCCTGAGCTACAACACCTGGCCGCTGATGGACGGCAAGGTGATCCCGTCAGATTTGCTTCTGCTCGAGCCGGCCTGGCGCAACTTGTTCGAGAACCCGAAGACGGTGCAGTTCGTCCACCGACTGGGCGCCTACACGGTCTTTGCCGTCGCGCTCTGGCACATGATCGCGACACGCCGGCGTTTACCAGGCACGACACACGCACGCCGCGCGACGCTGCTGTTTCTGCTGGTGCTGGTCCAGGCCTCGATCGGCATCGGCACGCTGCTGATGCAGGTGCCGCTGCACATGGCGCTGACCCATCAGGCCTTCGCGCTTGTCCTGCTGGGATTTGCCGCCGCCCACTGGCGCGGCACCAAAGGCGCCTATCCACTGCCAACGCGGCCGCCCATGAACGCAGGTACATCGTCTACGGTGTCTTGGCCGTCGCAATAATCTATTTCGCGAACGAACTGCCTCGCTACGTCTAACGCGCGAGGCTGCGCCGGTCAGAAGCTGAGCCGCACCTTTCGGATCACTCCCGCAACCGACAGCTCGCGGTTCTCGTCGACCGCATTCTCGTCCTCATGATGCCATGCGGCCGACAGGCAGCCATAGGCGATGGCATGGTCGAGAATGGCAGCCGGCGTCTGGCCGAGTGTCCTGGCGAAGATCTCGGCCATATGCGCGATGCGCTCGGGATCGAGGCAGAGGTCGTCGCGCCCCAGTGGGTTGTAGAACAGATTGGCGGCGTCGAAGCCGGGATCGCCGAGCACGCCCTTCGGGTCGATCGCCAGCCAGCCGCGCGCACCGTGCAAAATGTTGTCGTGATGCAGATCGCCATGCAGCGGCTTGACCGCATGCGGGGCATCGAGCAGCCGGTCCGCGATTTCGGCGGCCTCGACATAGAGGCTGTGCTCTCCGGCGTCGCGATCGGCTCCGGCCTTTTTGAACAGGCTGGCAAACCGTGTCCGCAGCGGCTGCAGGTCCGGCGGGGCAGGGTGTCTTGAGGGCGAGAACAGTCTCCCCATCAACTCGGCCGCGATTGCGGTCGCGGCGTTGTCGCCTTCTTTGGCCAGAACTTCGGAAAGCAGGGTGTCGCCGGCATATTCCAGCAGCATGCGGTGGCCGTCCCGGCCAAGCAGCCGCACCGCGCCTTCGCCGCGCCGCCATGCGAGATAGTGCTCGCCGCGCAACTCGTCGTCGACATCGTCGAATGATTTGAGCGCCTTGACGATGGCCAGCGAGCCGTCCTCACGCCGCACCTTCCAGATGCGGCTCGATAACGTCTCGGCAATGAGCTCGGGCGCGCCGATCTTCCAGCGCTTTGGAAATGCAGGCGCGTCCATTCAGAGCGTGATGCCGAAAAGTGTTAAGCGGTTTTCGGGCAACATGCTCTCTCCAACTGAATTAAAGGCCGAGCATCAGATCCATGTTCTGAACGGCAGCACCCGAGGCGCCCTTTCCGAGATTGTCATAGACCGCAATCAGCAGCGCCTGCGCCCTGTCGTCATTGGCAAAGACATAGACCTTCATGCGGTTGGTGCCGTTATAGACCTCGGGATTGATCTCGGGCAGGCGCTCCACGTGCTCGTAAGGAGCTACCTCGACCACGCCGCCCTTGATGGCGGCAAAATGGTCGGCGATTGCCGCGTGCAGTTCGGCGCCGGCCGGCACATGGTCGAGCCCGCCGAGCTGCAGCGGCACCACTGTGATCATGCCTTGGGCGAAATTGCCGACCGCCGGCTGCATGATCGGATCGTGCGACAGCTTCGCATAGGTGCGCAGCTCCGGCACATGCTTGTGCTGCAGGGTCAGCCCATAGACCTGGAATTCAGAGGCATCCTCGCCCTTGGCGACATAGTCCTCGATCATCGGCCGGCCGCCGCCCGAATAGCCCGAAATGCCATTGACCGTGATCGGGAAATCCGTCGGCAGCAGACCGGCAGCGACCAGCGGCCGCAGCGTCGCGATCGGCCCTTGCGGCCAGCAGCCGGGATTGGCGACGCGTTTCGCATTGGCGATGATCCTGGCCTGATCCTTGTCCAGCTCGGCAAAACCGTATTCCCAGCCCTCGGCGACGCGATGCGCCGTGGAGGCGTCGATCACCTTGGTGGTGTCGTTGGCAATCAGCGACACGCTTTCCTTGGCAGCCGCATCCGGCAGGCACAGGATGGCGACATCGGCGGCATTGAGGAACTCGGCGCGCGCCGCCGTTTCCTTGCGGCGCTCGGCCGGGATCGAGATGATCTCGAGGTCGCCGCGCTCGGCCAGCAGCGCCCGGATCTGCAGGCCGGTGGTGCCGTGTTCGCCATCGATGAAGATTTTCGGTTTCATGTGCCCGTCAATTCCCTGCTAATTCAGGCCTATATGCCCTGGCCATGGTTTGCCGCGCCATGGTTGCCGCTGTTCAGCTCTTCCGCCCGCGCTTTTCGCTCGGCCACCAGGCCGAGATAGTGCATGGCCACCATCGAGCCGGCGATCGCCGTTATATCGGCGTGATCATAGGCCGGCGCAACCTCGACGACGTCGGCGCCGACAATATCGACCTGGCCGAGCTGGCGCAGCGTCGACAGGATTTTCGCCGAGGACGGTCCGCCGGCAACCGGCGTGCCGGTGCCGGGCGCAAAGGCCGGGTCGAGGCAGTCGATGTCGAAGGTGAGATAGGTCTTCCTGCCGCCGGTGCGGTCGACGATCGCATAGGCGATGTCGGAAGCCCGCATCTCCTCGATCTCGTGACCGTAAAGGATCTTGATGCCGAACGTATCGGGGGCATGCGTGCGGATGCCGATCTGGATCGAGCGGTCGGGGTCGATGATGCCTTCATTGACGGCGCGGCCGACGAACGAACCATGGTCGATGCGCTTGCCATCGTCGGGCCAGGTGTCCTGGTGCGCATCGAACTGCACCAGCGCCAGCGGCCCGTGGATGGCGGCATGTGCCTTGAGCAGCGGCCAGGTGACGAAATGATCCCCGCCGAGCGACAACAGGAAGGCACCCGATTTCAGGATCTTCGCCGCCTCGCGCTCGATCGTGCCTGGTGTCTTCTGGTGATTGCCCGAATCGAGCAGGCAATCGCCATAGTCGATGACGGCGAGATGCTCGAACAGGTCGCGCGAGAACGGATATTGCGGGTCGTTGTCGAGGATCGCCGAGGCGCGGCGGATCGCCTGCGGCCCGAAGCGCGCGCCCGGCCGGTTGGTGACGGCGGCATCGAACGGAATGCCCCACACGACGGCGTCCGCGCCCTTTGCATCCTTCGTGTATTTGCGCCGCATGAACGACAGCGCGCCGGCATAGGTCGGCTCGAAGGAAGGCCCCGTCTTGGAGCGGGCGGTGAAGGCGTTGTCGATGGTCTGGTTCGCCATTACGGGTCCTTCTTTGTTCATCGGGCTGCCACAACTACAGAACCGGCACGCAAGATGCCAGTCACAGCTTGGCGAAACGCCATAGCGTTCTAGAGGGGCGACACAGGATTTGTATCGCCAAGGCGCAAGGCCCGGCGACTCCTCTCCGGCGGCCGCGGCGATGAACTGGCGGTGCGGGCCGGCATGCCGGCCGAGACACGGTTTCTGGGCCGAACGCGGCGCCACCATCATCCAGACCGAAGAACCGAAGGCTGCGATTGGCTGGTTGGGGGCCGATGGGTTTCGGGCGCCTTATGTGGATGAGGGAAGCCGGCCGAGCCGCGAATACGGCGAGTATCAATTAGAAATCGTACGTCGGCGCCATCACCCCACCCGGCGCTGCGCGCCGACCTCCCCATCGAGGGGAGGTAGGGCGTTGGCGCTTTAGATCCGACAGTCGTAGCGATTGCGAGGCATGCAAGGCTGCCGCGACCTCCTACCTCCCCTCGATGGGGAGGTAGCGCCGAAGGCGCGGGTGGGGTGACAGCGCCGCCCGCAAAATCTTCACGCCGCTTTCGCCACCCCATTCAATTCCCTCAGCACATCAGCCGACAGCTCCAGTTCCGCCGCCGCCAGGTTCTCTCTCAAATGCCCGACCGACGACGTCCCCGGGATCAGCAGGATGTTCGGCGAGCGGCGCAGCAGCCAGGCGAGCGCAACCTGCAAGGGTGTGGCGCCGAGCCGCGTGGCCACATCCGACAAGGTCGACGACTGCAGCGGGCTGAAGCCGCCGAGCGGGAAGAACGGCGTGTAGGCGATGCCGGCGCGCGCCAGTTCATCGATCAACGCGTCGTCGTCGCGATGCGCCAGATTGTACTGGTTCTGCACGCAGACGATCTCGGCGATCCCACGGCCTTCCTCGACCTGCGCAGGGGTGACGTTGCTCAGGCCGATATGGCGCACCAGGCCCTTCCGCTGCAGTTCGGCAAGCGCCGTCAACTGCGTCTCGATCGAGCCCTCGGCGGGACCCATCACCCCGAACATGATGCGCAGATTGACGACATCCAGCACCTCAAGGCCGAGATTCCTGAGATTGTCGTGCACGGCCTGCTCTAGTTCCTTGGCGGAATAGGCAGGCAGCCAGGAGCCGTCGCTGCCGCGCCGCGCCCCGATCTTGGTGACGATGACGAGGTCTTGCGGATAGGGCGCCAGCGCTTCGCGGATCAGCTGGTTGGTGACATGCGGGCCATAATAGTCGCTGGTGTCGATGTGGTTGACCCCGGACGCCACCGCTTCGCGCAGCACAGCAATGGCCGCGTCCCGATCTTTCGGCGGACCGAAAACGTGCGGGCCGGCAAGTTGCATGGCGCCGTAGCCGAGCCGTTTCACGGTGTGGCTGCCGAGGGTGAATGTGCCGGATTTTTGGATGGTGGACATGGTCGATCTCCTTTGAGGAGGCGAAGATAGACGCTGCTCAACCTTGGGATAATAAGGTACAATCCGTACAGCTTGTGCGGAATGGCGAACAATGATGGATCTTGGCGATCTGAATGCTTTCGTGACGGTGGCGCGTGCCGGCGGTTTTCGCGAAGGGGCTCGCGCCGGCGGCGGCAGCGCGTCGGGCCTGAGCGAAGCGGTGCGCCGCCTGGAGACGCAGCTCGGCGTCAGGCTGTTCAACCGCACGACACGCAGCGTTGTTCCAACCGACGCAGGCCTCAGCCTCTTGGGAAGGCTTGGCCCGGCGCTGTCGGAGGTGGAGGCGGCCCTCGACGTGGTTAATGGCTTTCGCGACAGGCCGGCCGGTTCGCTGCGCCTCAACGTCCCGGTCAGCGCCGCGCGGCTGATATTGCCCGACATCGTTCCGGGCTTCCTCGCCGCCTATCCCGGCATTCGGCTGGAGGTCATCGCCGATGAGAACTTCGTCGACGTGCTGGCGGCCGGCTGCGACGCCGGCATCCGCTATGACGAGCGACTGGAGCAGGACATGATCGCGGTGCCGATCGGACCGCGCGTCCAGCGCTTCGCCACTGGCGCCAGCCCCGCCTATCTCGATCGCCATGGGCGGCCGCAGCACCCGAGCGACCTGCTTGGCCATGCTTGTCTGCGCGGTCGTTTTGCCAGCGGTGCGATGCTGCCGTGGGAATTCGAGCGCGACGGCGAGGTGGTGCGGGTCGACACGACGGGGCCGTTGATCGTGCGGATCGGCGGGGCGAGCGATCTTGCCGTCCATGCGGCCATTGCCGGCAGCGGCATCGTCGCTCTCTTCGAGGGCTGGCTTCGCCCTCACTTCGAAAGCGGCGCCCTGGAGCCCGTGCTCGAACCGTGGTGGCAGAGCTTTCCCGGGCCATTTCTGTACTATCCCGGACGGCGTCTGGTTCCGGCGCCGCTACGGGCGTTTATCGATTATATCAAGGCCGGCAAGTTCTGAGACTTGAACCGAGGCCGGCGCCATCACCCCACCCGGCGCTTCGCGCCGACCTCCCCATCGAGGAGAGGTAGGGCGTCGCGCTCTTATGGTCGGGTTTTGGTGTCAGCCGAACCTTTGGATTATTCAGGGCGGCGAAACCGCCGTGACCCCTACCTCCCCTCGATGGGGAGGTCGCTTCGAAGGCGCGGGTGGGTGACTGCCCAGACCCAAAAGAAAAGGCCGCCCGGAGGCGGCCTTCGATAAGGACGTTTCCGAGCGCTTAGCGCTTCGAAAACTTGGCCCCAAGCGCCTCTTAGCGCTTCGAGAACTGGAAGCTGCGGCGGGCCTTCGCCTTGCCGTACTTCTTGCGCTCGACGACGCGGCTGTCGCGGGTCAGGAAGCCGCCCTTCTTGAGCACGGCGCGCAGTGCCGGCTCATAGTAGGTCAGCGCCTTGGAGATGCCGTGACGAACGGCACCGGCCTGGCCGGACAGGCCGCCGCCGATGACGGTGGCGACGATGTCGTACTGGCCGGCGCGGTTGGAAGCGATGATCGGCTGGTTGAGGATCATCTGCAGGACCGGACGCGCGAAATAGGTCGCGAATTCCTTGTCGTTGACGACGATCTTGCCCGAACCCGGCTTCACCCAGACGCGGGCGATGGCGTTCTTGCGCTTGCCGGTGGCATAGGCGCGGCCCGACTTGTCGAGCTTCTGGACATGGACGGGTGCTGCCGGCTGGGTGTTGGTGTTGCCGGTGGCGGCGCCCAATTCTGCGAGCGAGGAAAGCTCAGCCATCTTATGCAACCTTCTTGTTCTTGGCGTTCAGCGCGCCGACGTCGAGGGTGACGGGCTGCTGGGCGACATGCGGATGTTCCGTGCCTGCATAGACGCGGAGGTTCTTCATCTGACGACGGCCGAGCGGCCCGCGCGGGATCATGCGTTCGACGGCCTTCTCGACGACACGCTCGGGGAAACGGCCCTCGAGCAGCTGGCGCGCGGTGCGCTCCTTGATGCCGCCGGGGTGACCGGTGTGCCAGTAATAGACCTTGTCGGTGAACTTCTTGCCGGTGAACACCACCTTGTCGGCATTGATGACAATGACGTTATCGCCGTCGTCGACATGCGGGGTGAAGGTGGGCTTGTGCTTGCCGCGAAGATGATTGGCGATGACAGTGGCGAGACGGCCGACGACGAGACCCTCGGCGTCGATCAGCACCCACTTCTTCACCACATCCGCAGGCTTCTGCGAAAAGGTTGCCATGGATTTTCTGCTTTCGATTTTGACCTTCCGAAGAAGGCGTTTCTTGTTGCTTGGATTGGCGACAAGGCACTTGCCCGCCGCCAATAACAAAACGGCGGCCTTTGCGGGCCGCTGCTTCGTGACGGCTTATAGGCGAGGGGGTGGTGCACGTCAAGGCGCGGGAAAAGCACGTCTGCTCGTAAAGTGTAATAAAAACAAAGGTTTGATCAAAAGGTATTATTTTACCACATCGGCGGCGCGCTTCGGCGGGATCGAATAGGTGCCGGTCGCATGCGCTACCGTGTGTCCCTTCGGTCCGGCGACGATGTCGATATCGAACACCATCAGGCTCTTGCCCAGCTTCAGGATGCGGCAATGGCCGTCGATCGGCCCGGCTTCGGCCTTGCGGACAAAATTGATGTTGAGGTTGACGGTAACCGAAAGCGCATCCGGCCCGGCATGGCTGAGCACGCAGACATAGCCGCCAATGTCGGCCAGCGTGAACAGCGAGGGCCCGGACACCGTGCCGCCGGGACGCAAATGCCGTTCGCTGGCGTTGAGCCGCACCGTGCAGCCGCCGGGAAACACATCGAGCGCCTCATACGACGTGAACTCGTCGTTGAGCTGGGGGTAGACGCTGGCCATCAGCGCATTGACTTCAGCCGCCGTCAGCACCGGCTTGAGATTGTCCTGGGCGGGCATGTCGGTCTCTCGTTCTATGCCGGGCCTGTATGAACGCAATGATGCGCTTCTGGCAACACCTCTGGCGCAAGCGATGGGTGTTGATGAAACTCGATCCGATATTAGATAGTCTGGCGGCGCCCGGCGGAATCGCGGAGACCCTTGTCATGGCCGAAATCCTTTCGATCAAACCTGTTGCCATAGACGGGCCGGTCATCGCCGGGCTGGACAAGGGCGTGCTGCGCCTGACGCTCGCCAATCCGCCCGCCAATGCCTTGTCGCTTTCCGTCATGGCGGCATTGAGCGCCGAGCTCGACCGTGCCAAGGCCAACAAATCGGTCCGCGTCATCGTCTTGGCGGCCGCCGGGAAAGTCTTCTGCGCCGGTCACGATCTCAAGGAAATGACCGCGCGCCGCGCCGACGCCGACAAGGGCAAGGGGTTTTTCGAGCAGACATTTTCGGCTTGCGCGGCGTTGATGCAGCAGATCGTGCGCCATCCGCTCCCGATCATCGCCGAAGTCGATGGCCTAGCCACCGCTGCGGGGCTGCAACTGGTTTGCAGTTGCGACCTCGCCATTGCCTCGCATGAAGCGACCTTCTGCACGCCGGGCGTCAATATCGGCCTGTTTTGTTCGACGCCGATGGTGGCGCTGTCACGCAACGTGTCTCACAAGCACGCCATGGAAATGCTGCTCACCGGCGAGACCATCGATGCCGCAACCGCCAAGGAATTCGGCCTGGTCAACCGCGTCGTGCCGCGCGAATACCTGAATCAGATCGTCACCAAATACGCGCAAACCATTGCCTCCAAATCATCTCTGGTGGTCAAGACCGGCAAGGAAGCCTTTTACGCGCAGGCCGAGATGGGGTTGGCGGACGCGTATGCCTATACCGGCCGCGTCATGGTCGAGAACATGCTGGCCCGCGACGCCGAGGAAGGCATCGGCGCCTTCATCGGCAAGCGCAAACCGGAATGGACGGACGAATAGGTTTTCGATCCATGGAACCGCGCATCTCCATCATCACCATCGCCACCGACGATCTCGAGCGCGCCGTGCGCTTTTACGAAGGCATGGGCTTGAAGCGCCACGCCGGCATCACCGATGGCGTCGCCTTCTTCCAGATGGGCGGCGCCATTCTCGGCCTGTTCCCGAGGCCAAGCGCCGAGGAGGATTCAGGCATTGCCTTCGCCGCAGCACCGTCGGCGGTCTACCTCGCCTACAACACCCGCTCCGATGCCGAAGTCGACGACGTGCTGGCGGCCGCCGAGAAGGCCGGCGGCAGGATCGTCAAGCCGGCAGGCCGCGCCTTCTGGGGCGGCTGGTATGGATATTTCGCCGATGCCGACGGCCATGTCTGGGAAGTCGCACACAATCCGGCCTTCCCGATCGCGGATGACGGCACCATCTCGCTGCCGGACTGAGCGTCCGCATGGGCTATCGCAAGCAACTGACCCGGCTTAAGGCGCCTTATCTCAAACGCATCCTGATTGACCCCGAGCGCGTGGAAGATTGGGACAAGTATCCCTGGAACCTGCCTCTGTTCCGCGGCCGCGAATTCGAGCTCGAATTCACCACGCCGATCACCATCATTGTCGGCGAAAACGGCACCGGCAAATCGACGCTGCTGGAAGCGATCGGCGCGCTGGCCGGTTACGACGAAGCCGGCGGCGGCAAGGGCTACATGCCCGTCGACCACTCCGGCGCCATCGACGAGAGTGGTGCAGCGCTTGCCGACACGTTGCGCGGCCACTGGCTGCCGAAGGTCACAGCGGGTTGGTTCTTCCGCGCCGAATCTTTTTACTCGGTTGCCCGCTATCTCGATCAGGCGGCGCTGGAATCTGGCGGGGCGCCGCCGGATTTCCTGTCCTGGTCGCATGGTGAAGGGTTCATCCGCTTCTTCGAGGAGCGCTGCCGCCGGCAAGGTATCTACATCCTCGACGAGCCCGAAAGCGCGCTGTCGCCATCGCGGCAGATCGAGCTGCTGAAGATGCTGCGGCGCATGGACCGGTCCGGCACGGCTCAAGTGATCATGGCGACGCACTCGCCGCTGCTGATGGCCTGTCCGGGCGCGCGGCTGTTCCGCATCAGCCGCTTCGGCCTCGACCCCACAGATTTCACCGATACCGATCATTTTCGCATGATGCGCGACTTCTGCACGGACCCGCAGTCCTTTATGGAGGAAGCACTGAGGGAGACCGACGAGTGAATCACGATAGCTACGACAATGCCTATATCGGCGGCATCCTCAATTCTGTGAAGACCATCGCCATGGTCGGCGCGTCGGCCAACGATGTCAGGCCGAGCTTTTTCGTGCTGAAATACCTGCTGGCCAAGGGCTTTTCGGTGTTTCCGATCAATCCGGGGCAGGCCGGCAAGGAAATCCTCGGCCGCATGACCTATGCCAGCCTTGCCGATCTGCCTGAACCGGTCGACATGGTCGACATCTTTCGCGCCTCCGCAGCGGTGCCCGGCATTGTCGATGAGGTGCTGAAGCTCGACCCCTTGCCGAAAGTCGTCTGGATGCAGCTTGGCGTGCGCGATGACGAGGCGGCCGCGCGTGCCGAGGCGGCCGGTATCAAGGTGGTGATGAACCGCTGCCCGAAGATCGAATATGGCAAGCTGTCGGGCGAGATCGGCTGGACCGGCGTCAACTCCGGTGTGCTTTCGTCGAAGAAGCCGCTGATGCGGTCGGGATTCCAGAGTTTCGGTGTGCGCCAGAAGTAAGGCAGTGAATGGTGAATGGTGAATAGAAGGATTTTCCTGGAAGCCGGGTAAAGCCGCATATGAGCGGCTTGCAATCAAGGTGGGACTGGCCGACTTTGCGACCACCATTCATCGCTCACCATTGACCATTTCATCATTCACACGTTTACCGCTCAGGGAGGTTTTCGATGACCCGCACGCCCGGTTTCAACACGCTCGCCGTCCATGCCGGCGCCAAGCCCGACCCGGCGACGGGCGCACGCGCCACGCCGATCTACCAGACGACCTCCTTTGTGTTCGACGATGCCGACCATGCCGCCTCGCTGTTCGGGCTGAAGGCCTTCGGCAACATCTACACCCGCATCATGAACCCGACCCAGGCGGTGCTGGAAGAGCGGATCGCGGCGCTCGAAGGCGGCACGGCTGCACTTGCCGTTGCTTCCGGCCATGCCGCACAGGTGATCGTGTTCCACAATCTCATGCGGCCTGGCGATAATTTCGTCGCCGCCACAAGGCTTTACGGTGGTTCGATCAATCAGTTCGGCCATGCCTTCAAGAATTTCGGCTGGGAGGTGCGTTGGGCCGACACCAACGACGTCTCCACCTTCGAAAGCCAGATAGACGACAAGACCAAGGCGATCTTCATCGAGAGCCTGGCCAATCCCGGCGGCACCTTCGTCGACATAGAGAAAATCGGCGACATCGCCCGCAAGCACGGCTTGCCGCTCATCGTCGACAACACGCTGGCCTCGCCCTATCTGGTGCGGCCGATCGAGCATGGCGCCGACATCGTCGTCCATTCGCTGACCAAGTTCATCGGCGGCCACGGCAATTCGATCGGCGGCGCCATCGTCGATGGCGGCACGTTCGACTGGTCGAAATCCGGCAAATATCCGATGCTGTCGGAGCCGCGCCCCGAATATGGCGGCCTTGTCCTGCACGAAACCTTCGGCAATTTCGCTTTCGCCATCGCCGCGCGCGTGCTTGGCCTGCGTGACATCGGCCCGGCGATTTCGCCGTTCAATGCCTTCCTGATCCTGACCGGGCTGGAGACCTTGCCACTCAGGATGCAGCGCCATTGCGACAATGCGATCACCGTAGCCGGCTGGCTGTCCAACCACCCCAAGGTCGCCTGGGTCAACTATCCCGGCCTGCCCAGCGACAAGAACAACGCGCTGCAGAAGAAATACTCGCCGCAAGGCGCCGGTGCTGTCTTCACCTTCGGCCTGAAGGGCGGCTACGACGCAGGCATCAAGTTCGTCGAGGCGCTCGAACTGTTCTCGCACCTCGCCAATGTCGGCGATACCAAGTCGCTGGTCATCCATCCGGCCTCGACCACGCATCGCCAGCTTTCCGACGAGCAGAAGGTCAAGGCGGGTGCCGGACCGGACACGGTCCGGCTTTCCGTCGGCATCGAGGATGTCAACGACATCGTCGCCGATCTGGAACAGGCTTTGACCAAGGTTTGAATTTTTTTAGTGAGTAGTGAGTAGTGAGTAGTGAGTAGTAGTCGGTATTCACTAGTTAGCAGTGATTAGTGATCAGCCACCCGCTCGAGGGAGCGCTTTCCGCTCACTACTCACTACTCACTACTCACTAGTCACTACTCTGCACTACTCACTAGTCACTAATCTGTTGGAGGCAAACCCTGTCCGCGCATTACTTGGCAATATCGACCGACAGCGTCGACGCCGAACATGGCGCCCCGGCGCCGGATCGTCTGATTGCGGGCGATCCGAAGTTCCGCACCTGGAATGTCGAGGAGCGCGATGGCCGCCTCTATGCCGGCATCTGGGAAGCGACGCCGGGCAAATGGCGCATCGAATATGACGAATGGGAGTTCTGCCACATCCTGTCCGGCGTCTCGGTGGTTGCCGAGGATGGCGGCGAGGCGCGCACGGTCCGGGCCGGCGACAGCTTCGTGCTCAGGCCAGGCTTCAGGGGCAGCTGGGAAGTGCTTGAAACGACCCGCAAGGAGTATGTGGTCAAGCTCTGATCTCGCGGCGCGCTTGGACTTCACAAAAGCCGATCGATGTCAGTGTCGGAAAAGCCGTATCCGCTCATCATCTCCCTGTGCCAGGGACTGCCAAGCAAATCACTGAGGCATAAGTCGACGCGCTGGAGCAGGGTGGCACTGCCTTTGGCGAGAGCGAAAGCGCCGGGCGCTGGCTGTTTTTCGACTGCCGGGACGTCGACGACGTCGAGAGGCGCGTCGGGTCGCCGGCTCAGATAGCCGCGATGCGCGAGCGCTACACTCGCATAGGCATGCACCACGCCGGCCGCGACGGCGTTAGCTGCTTCGGCCTGGGTGGCAAATATCCTTAGCCGTTCGGGCTGAATAGCGTTTTGCAGGGCCGTCCGGTGCTGGATCTGGCCCGATATGACGCCGATCAGCGCCGTCCGATCATTGGCGACGGACCGATAGCCATCAAAGGCGCGGGGATTGTCTTTCGCGACCAGCAATCCATCCGCCAGCATCCAGATCGGCCTTGTGAAGTCGACCAGCTTCCGGCGGTCTTCGGAAATGAACAGGCCGGTGGTCATGTCCCACCCCTTCGGCAAGCCCAGGCAGCAGCTCGGCAAACTCGGTCTCGATGGGCAAAAGTTCCAGCCCGAGCGTCAGGCAGACCCTCTTGGCCAGTTGGGCATCGCTGCCGCCCAGACGTCCCGATCCGTCGATAAAGCAGAAGGGGTGGTTCCTGTAGAAAGGCGAATCTCATTTTCTCGGGCATGCGTCGGCTCCGCCGTCCTCACAAGCTCACAGTGAGCTTTTCCAGCCCATGGAAATGATAGGTGTCGCGGAAGCGCGGCTGCTCCGCAAGATGGAGTTGCGGCTGCCGCTCGAACAGGGTTTTCAGCGACACCTGCAACTCCAGCCGCGCCAGCGGCGCACCGATGCAGAAATGGATACCGGCGCCGAACGAGACATTCTTCTGGTCTAGTCGGCCGGGCCGGAAGGCGCCAGGTTCGGCAAAGGCAAGCGGATCATGATTGGCCATGCCGAGCAGCAGGCCGATCGTCTCGCCCGGTTGTACGACAACCCCCGATGTCACCTCGACCTCCTGATAGGCGTAGCGGGTGAACATGTGCAGCGGCGCGTCGAAGCGCAGGCACTCCTCGACCGTTGCAGCGGTTGCTTCCGGCGAGGTGAAGAAACGGCCGGGGTCGCCGCCTTGCGCCAGCAACGTGCGCACGGCGTTGCCGGTTTGATGGACGGTCGCCTCGTGGCCGGCATTGAGCAACAGGATGGCGGACGAGACCAACTCGTTTTCCGACAGCTTCTGGCCATCCTCTTGCGCCACGATCAGCAGCGATAGCAGGTCGTCGCCAGGCTTCTTGCGCCGCTCGGCGACATAGCCGCGCAAAAAGTCGGAAAAATCGTGCGCGGCGCGATTGGCCGCTTCCTCGGTCTCGCGCGTCCGGCCATGCATGTACATGGCCACCATCCGGTGCGACCAGTCGAGCAGTTGCGGCCCCATTTCGACCGGCACACCGAGCATTTCGGCAATGATGGTGATCGGCAAAGGTGCGGCGAAGCTGGGCAATAGATCGACCTGGCGCGGTTCGAAACGGTCGATCAGCTCATTGGCCAGCGCCTCCACGCGCGGCCGCAGCCGCTCGACCTGGCGCGAGACGAAGGCGCGGTTGACCAGGGTTCTGAGCCTGGTGTGCACCGGCGGCTCCAGCTCCAGCATCGAATTGCTCTCGATGCCGTCGAAAGCGGCCAAATGCGAGCGATCCTCGCCGATGCCGCGGCTGTCGGGAATGCCGGCCGGGTTCTGGCGACCGAAGCGGCGGTCGCGCAACAGCCGGTTGACGTCGTCGAAGCCGCCAAAGCACCAAAAGCCGAATTCCTCCCAGAAGAAGGCATTCGATGCGCCATGCAGGACGGCATAGGCGTCGTAGGGGTTCTGGAAAAACGCCGGTTCGTGCGGATCGAGCCGCAGGCGGCGCGTGGCTGGATCAAAGGCGAGGTAGGGCGGCATGGATGTGGTCATGCCAGACCATTACCGCGGCTTGCCGGCTTGGTGCCAGACCGGATGTTGGCACCCGACGGCCCTATGGATTGAGCCAACCGAGGCGGACCTCGGCGAAGTACCGAAGTCTAATCCTCGCAATGCCTGGCAATATGCACGCGGCGCCAGCTGGTCGAGCCTTCCTGCACCACCACCCGGCGCGCCATCCTCTGGTATGACGGCGCTATCTGGGTGACGTGCCGCCGCTCGGGCCGCACCAGCACTTCATGGGCGACGCTCTCATATTCGGCCGGCAGCACAACCCGGCGGGTGCGCTCCGGTTCAACCACCACCGTTTCGGCCACACGCGCGTAGCGGGCCTTGCGCCACACCTTGCACAGCACCTTGCGGCCGTGGATGACGCGCCATTCCCAGGCATAGCCGCCATCGTCGACCTGGACCGTGCTGTAAACGGTGCGGGTTCTCGCCGGTACGATGTCATAGGTGACTCGGGGCGGCGCGATCTGCTCGACGCGCTCCATGGTGCCATAGATCGGCGGATCATAGTCGACCAACTGCCCGCCGGGACTGACCATGACGTCTTCATAGACGGTGTCATAGAGCGCCGGCCTGTGCACCGGCTCATAGCATTCGGCGGCCCGGCCGCCGGCAACCGCATCGGACACCATGCCGAGACCGGCAAGGCCGGAGATGGCGAGGCAAGCAGTTTTCCTGATCATGGCACTCCCCCTGTTTGAACCCGAAACGTGAGGTTCAATGTTGAATTGTAGGGGAAGGTCCTCCGGGGGAAAGCGGTTTCGCCGCATTTCGTTAAGCGACGCGGTTAAGGAATTGCTACACCGCAAAAACGCCGCTGGCCGCGTTCGGACTTTCCCTTGCGCGGAAACCTTGATTCGACTTAACCAGATGGCTAGGAGGAGGCGGCCTTGCGCTAGGGTGAGCCGGCATCCTATTTACATTCTAACCGTCAAGAACCGATTCTGCCCGATGTTCCGGCGCCGGAATCCCCATCTCCAAAAAGGGTAGTCCATGAAGAACCCCGTCGAAACCTACATGAACCTCGTTCCGATGGTGGTCGAGCAGACCAATCGCGGCGAGCGGGCCTACGACATTTTCTCGCGCCTGCTGAAAGAGCGCATCATTTTCATCACCGGCCCGGTCGAAGACGGTATGGCGACGCTGGTTTGTGCACAGCTTTTGTTCCTCGAGGCCGAGAACCCGAAGAAAGAGATCAACCTCTACATCAACTCGCCGGGCGGCGTGGTGACCTCGGGCATGGCGATCTACGACACCATGCAGTTCATCAAGCCGGCGGTGTCGACGCTGTGCATCGGCCAGGCGGCGTCGATGGGCTCGCTGCTTCTGACCGCCGGCCACAAGGACATGCGTTTTGCCACGCCGAACGCCCGTATCATGGTTCACCAGCCTTCCGGCGGTTTCCAGGGCCAGGCCTCCGACATCGAGCGGCACGCGCAGGACATCATCAAGCTGAAGCGCCGCCTCAACGAGGTCTACGTCAAACACACCGGTAAGAGCTACGAAGACATTGAAAAGACGCTTGACCGCGACCATTTCATGACAGCCGACGAAGCCAAGGATTTCGGCCTCATCGACAAGGTCATTTCGTCGCGCGAGCCGGTCGAAGGCGCTGCGGCATAAGCGCTGCATGGCAGTTGCGTGGGTGGATAACGCGCTTTTGCTGGGATTTGCGGCATTTCGGCCACAATTGGCTGTTCCCTCGGTGGATGGGATTGCCTACGTTAAGGCTATGTTGATTTTCGACGGCTTAGCTTTGTGCAGGGTTGGCGCGAATCATTGCGACGTTTTCTGATTTGTGTTTCGTACGGAATGCGTTGCGGGAGCCGGGACACTGGCGGCGGCGAATTCCCGCGATAGATAGAATATGCGCCCTTTCAGCCAGACCATCGGCGGGCGGCCATGAAAGGACAGGAAAATGAGCAAAGTCGGCAACAACAGCGGTGATTCGAAGAACACGCTTTATTGCTCGTTTTGCGGCAAAAGCCAGCACGAGGTGCGCAAGCTGATCGCCGGCCCAACGGTGTTCATCTGCGACGAGTGCGTAGAGCTGTGCATGGACATCATCCGCGAGGAGAACAAGACCTCGATGGTGAAGTCGCGCGAGGGCGTGCCGACCCCGCAGGAGATCCTGAAGGTTCTCGACGACTATGTCATCGGCCAGCCCTACGCCAAGCGCGTGCTGTCGGTGGCTGTCCACAACCACTACAAGCGCCTGGCGCATGCCGGCAAGAACAACGACGTCGAATTGGCGAAGTCCAACATCCTGCTGATCGGCCCGACCGGCTGCGGCAAGACGCTGCTTGCCCAGACGCTGGCCCGCATCATCGACGTGCCCTTCACCATGGCCGACGCGACGACGCTGACCGAAGCCGGTTACGTCGGCGAGGACGTCGAAAACATCATCCTGAAGCTGCTGCAGTCGGCCGACTACAATGTCGAGCGCGCCCAGCGCGGCATCGTCTACATCGATGAAATCGACAAGATTTCGCGCAAGTCCGACAACCCATCGATCACCCGCGACGTGTCGGGCGAGGGTGTGCAGCAGGCGCTTCTGAAGATCATGGAAGGCACCGTTGCCTCCGTGCCGCCGCAGGGCGGCCGCAAGCATCCGCAGCAGGAGTTCCTGCAGGTCGACACCGCCAACATCCTGTTCATCTGCGGCGGCGCCTTCGCCGGGCTGGACAAGATCATCTCGGATCGCGGCAGGAAGACTTCCATCGGCTTCGGCGCCATCGTCGCTTCGCCCGAGGATCGCCGCACCGGTGACGTGTTCCGCCTGGTCGAGCCCGAGGATCTCTTGAAGTTCGGCCTCATCCCCGAGTTTGTCGGCCGTCTGCCGGTCCTGGCGACGCTGGAAGACCTCGACGAGCCGGCGCTGATCCAGATCCTGACCGAGCCGAAAAACGCGCTGGTCAAGCAGTATCAGCGGCTGTTCGAGATGGAGAGTGTCGACCTGACCTTCCATGAGAATGCGCTGTCGGCGATCGCCAAGCGCGCCATCGAGCGCAAGACCGGCGCCCGTGGCCTCCGCTCGATCATGGAAGCGATCCTGCTCGACACCATGTTCGAACTGCCCGCCCTGGAAGGCGTGCGCGAAGTGGTGATTTCGGAAGAAGTGGTGACCGGCAGCGCCCGGCCGCTCTACATCTATTCCGAGCAGAAGGAAAAGAAGGGCAACGTCAGCGCCTGATCTGGCATCTGGCCTAACCTTTTTATGGAACGGCGCCCGCGGGGCGCCGTTTTGCTGTGGTGAGGTACCGATCCTTGTGACGGAGTGGATGAACGAACGTGTCGACCCTTGATCTTTTCCCCTCGTGCATCCAACTAACATCGGAAGGCCGTGGTGCCGAATTCTGTGCTGTAAAACTCCCGTCACAAACGGTGGTAGGCGGAACGATCCTCGGTCGTTAATATGAGATTCGCGGTTGGCTCGATTAGCGGCCGCGACATGAAAGGTTGGACAATGGCCAAAATATCCAAGGCTCCCAGCGACGGCGTCTTCGCAGTCCTCCCACTGCGCGACATCGTGGTGTTCCCGCACATGATCGTTCCGCTCTTTGTCGGGCGTGAAAAGTCGATCAAGGCGCTGGAAGAGGTTATGGGTCAGGAAAAGCAGATCCTGCTTGCCACCCAGATGAATGCCGCCGATGACGATCCCGAGCCCGATGCGATCTTCGACATCGGCACGCTCGCCAATGTGCTGCAATTGCTGAAGCTGCCCGACGGCACCGTCAAGGTGCTGGTCGAAGGCGCGTCGCGTGCCAAGATCGTCTCGTTCACCGACCGTCCGGACTTCCACGAAGCTACCGCCACGGCGCTGGTCGAGCCGGAGGAGGAAGAGGTCGAGGTCGAGGCGCTCGCCCGTTCGGTCGTCACCGACTTCGAAAACTACGTCAAGCTGAACAAGAAGATCTCGCCTGAAGTGGTGGGCGCCGCCAGCCAGATCGACGACTATTCCAAGCTCGCCGATACGGTTGCTTCGCACCTCGCCATCAAGATCCCCGAGAAGCAGGAGATGCTGGCCACGCTGTCCGTCAAGGAACGGCTGGAAAAGGCGATGGGCTTCATGGAAGCCGAAATCTCCGTCCTGCAGGTGGAGAAGCGCATCCGCTCGCGCGTCAAGCGCCAGATGGAGAAGACGCAGCGCGAATATTACCTCAACGAGCAGATGAAGGCGATCCAGAAGGAGCTCGGCGAAGGCGAGGACGGCCGCGACGAGGCCGCCGAGATCGAGGCGCGCATCAAGAAGACCAAGCTCTCCAAGGAGGCCCGCGAAAAGGCGGAAGCCGAGTTGAAGAAGCTGCGGACGATGTCGCCGATGTCGGCGGAATCGACCGTCGTGCGCAACTACCTCGACTGGATCCTGTCGATCCCGTGGGGCAAGAACTCCAAGGTCAAGCAGGACCTGGCGTTTGCGCAGAACGTGCTCGACACCGATCATTTCGGCCTCGACAAGGTCAAGGACCGCATCGTCGAGTATCTCGCCGTGCAAAGCCGCCAGAAGAAGCTGAAGGGGCCGATCCTGTGCCTCGTCGGCCCTCCCGGCGTCGGCAAGACCTCACTCGGCAAGTCGATCGCCAAGGCGACCGGCCGCGAGTTCATCCGCATGGCGCTTGGCGGCGTGCGTGACGAGGCCGAGATCCGTGGCCACCGCCGCACCTATATCGGCTCGATGCCCGGCAAGGTCATCCAGTCGATGAAGAAGGCCAAGAAGTCCAACCCGCTCTTCCTGCTCGACGAGATCGACAAGATGGGCCAGGACTTCCGCGGCGATCCGTCATCGGCTTTGCTCGAGGTGCTCGATCCCGAGCAGAACTCGACGTTCATGGACCATTACCTCGAGGTCGAATACGACCTGTCGAGCGTGATGTTCGTGACGACGGCGAACACGCTGAACATCCCTGCGCCCCTGATGGACCGCATGGAGATCATCCGTATCGCCGGCTACACCGAGGACGAGAAGATCGAGATCGCCAAGCGTCACCTGATGCCCAAGGTGATCCGCGATCATGCCCTGCAGCCGAAGGAATTCTCCGTCGGCGAGGACGCGATCCGCGGCATCATCCAGACCTACACCCGTGAAGCGGGCGTCAGAAGCCTGGAGCGCGAGCTGATGAAGCTCGGGCGCAAGGCGGTGACCGAGATCCTGAAGACGAAGAAGAAGACGGTGAGCATCACGGCGGCGAACCTCGCCGATTACCTCGGTGTTCCGCGCTTCCGCTTCGGCCAGGTCGAGGCTGACGATCAGGTCGGTGTCGTCACCGGTCTTGCCTGGACGGAAGTCGGCGGCGAGCTGCTGACGGTCGAAGGCGTCATGATGCCCGGCAAGGGCCGCATGACGGTGACCGGCAATCTGCGCGACGTGATGAAGGAATCGATCTCGGCGGCGGCCTCTTATGTCCGCTCGCGGGCCATCGATTTCGGCATCGAGCCGCCGCTGTTCGACAAGCGTGACATCCACGTCCACTTGCCCGAAGGCGCCACGCCGAAGGACGGTCCGTCTGCAGGTGCTGCCATGGCGACGGCCATCGTATCTGTCATGACTGGTATTCCGGTCCGGGCCGATGTGGCGATGACTGGCGAGATAACGCTTCGCGGCCGCATCTTGCCGATCGGCGGCCTCAAGGAGAAACTGCTCGCCGCACTGCGCGGCGGCATCAAGAAGGTGCTGATCCCGGAAGACAACGCCAAGGATCTGGCGGAGATACCGGACAATGTGAAGAACGGTATGGAGATCATTCCGGTCTCACGTGTCGGCGAGGTTCTGAGGCACGCGCTGGTGCGCATGCCGGAGCCAATCGAGTGGGTCGAGCCAGTCAATCCGCCGGCTTCCACCGATACCGTTGACGATGCTGGAAAGTCGCTTGCACATTAGAAACTACTAAAGTTGCAGTGCACAAAGAGAGAGCCGGGCCTTGAGCCCGGCTTTTTCATGTGAAAAACCCACCATTTCCGGGCTTTTTTCAACTTTTTTCCGGCTTTTTGACTTGGGTTTGCGAGCGCTTCTTTCTAAAGTCCCTCTCCTGCCGGATGAGTCGAAAGTTCCGGTTTTCTCATGGAAGGGAATTTTTATGAACAAGAACGAACTGGTTTCCGCTGTCGCTGAATCCGCGAGCATTTCGAAGGGTGACGCACAGTCGGCGGTTGAGGCGGTGTTCTCCGTCATCACTGGCGAACTGAAGAAGGGCGGCGATGTACGGCTCGTCGGCTTCGGAAATTTCACCGTCTCCAAGCGTGCGGCATCGACTGGCCGCAACCCGCAGACTGGCGCGGAAGTGAAGATTCCGGCGCGTACCGTGCCGAAGTTCTCGGCCGGCAAAGGCCTCAAGGACGCGGTCAACTAAAAATTTTTCAGAGAATGTTGAAAAGCCGGGTTCGCCCGGCTTTTCTTTTGCCTCGATGGCGGCAGGCCGTCAGCCCGCTGAGGCGAGCCTTCAGCCCACCGGCGCATCCGCGCGCATCAGGCCTTCCTGCTTGAGGTCCGCCCACAGCGCCGCAGGCAGCTTGGCATCGAGCAGGGCGCGGTTGCTTTCGACTTCACTCGGCCGCTGGCCGCCGGGGATGACCGACACCACGGAAGGGTGCAGCAGCGGAAACTGCAGCGCCGCCTCGATCAGCCTGACGCCATGGCGCTGGCAGACGACCTCGATGCGCCCGACGCGATCCATGATGTCCCTTGGCGCCTCGGAGTAATTGTAATAGGCGCCTGGCTTCGGCCCGGTCGCCAGGATGCCGGAATTGTAAGGACCGCCGAGAACGATGCCGATGCCGCGTTGCTCACAGAGCGGCAGGAAGGTGGCAAGCGCTTCCTGTTCCAGCAGCGTGTAGCGCCCGGCCAGCAGGAACAGGTCGAAGTCGCCACGCTCCGCCAGCGTCTGGCAAACCTCCCATTCGTTGATGCCGCCGCCGAAGGCCTTGATCACGCCCTGGTCGCGCAGCGCAACCAGTCCGTTGTAGCCCGAGGCCATGAATTCCTCGATGCGCTGGTCTGACGCCTCCTTGCTGCCATGGGTGAAGATGTCGAGGTCATGGACGAAAAGGATGTCGATGCGGTCGACGCCAAGCCGTTCCAGCGACGCCTCGAACGAGCGCATGACGCCGTCGTAGCTGTAGTCGTAGACCTCCTTGCGCGTCGGTGTGTCGAAGAACTTGCCGATGCCGGTTCGTTCCTCCGGCGGGCAGGCGCGCAACAGGCGACCGACCTTGCTCGACAGCACATAATCGTCGCGCTTCCTGCCGCGCAGGAAAGCATTGAGCCGCGTTTCGGCGAGACCCAGGCCATAGAGCGGCGCGGTGTCGTAGTAACGGCAGCCGGTCGCCCACGCCGCCTCCAGCGTTGCGTTGGCATCCGCGTCAGGGACGGCGCGGTAAAGGTTGCCGAGCGGCGCGCTGCCGAAGCCAAGCTCGGTGAAGTCGAGGCCGCCATTGCCGATGCGGTCGAAATGCCGTGTCTTCATGTCGTGCTGATTTCCTGGATTGATTTGTCTGACATGACACTATCACGCCGCTGGCTCAGCAAAAGCCGCCATGGCCGTTGGACAGGCATTTTCGCGGTGATAGCATGAACAAAAACAAGCCTTTCTCCGAAAGCGCGCAACCGAAATCACCGGCCACAAACCCAGCCGGACAGATGGGACTCTCATGACGAATGCCGGCTCGGATATGTTTTCGACCGCCCTGCAAGAGCTGGGCGCCGTACTGGCGCGCGTCGACGAAGCCGGCATCGACACCGCCTGCGAAACCCTGGCCCGCGCGCAAAAGATCGTCGTCTATGGCTGCGGCCGCGAGGCCTTGCAGCTCAAGGGTTTCGCCATGCGCCTCTATCACCTCGGGCTTGAGGTGTCGGTGGTCGGCGACATGAACACGCCACCGCTTGGCGCAGCCGATGTCTTCCTGGTCAGTTCCGGCCCGGGCGAGACGACGACGGTGCTCACCTTGATGCAAGTCGCCCGCAAGGCCGGCGCCACCGTGCTTTTGCTCACCGCCGAGGCAGGCAGCAGTGCGGTCGCGCTTGCCGACTTCACCTTGCTTATCCCGGCGCAGACCATGGCGCGCGACCAGGGGCCGCAAAAGACATCGCTGCTGCCGATGGGCTCGGTCTTCGAAGGGGCGCTGTTCCTGCTGTTCGAGGTCATGGTGCTGAAGCTCAAGGCGCTGACCGGCCAGTCGTCCGAGGCCATGCGCGCCCGCCACACCAACATGGAATAGATCATGCGCTACGAACTGATGCTGCCGCACCAGATCCGCAAGGCGATCGCCGAGAACTGGCCGGTCGCTCTCCCGCTCGGCGTGCTCGAATATCACGGCGAGCACATGGCTGTCGGCATGGACACGCTGGCCGTCATCAAGACGCTGGAGCTCTACGAGAAGGAGGCCGACATCGTCATCCTGCCGGCTTTCTACTACGGTGCGGCGAGCTATGTGGTGGCAGCACCCGAAGGCAACGGCTCGGTGCAGGTCGGCGGCAACCAGCTGGCGCCGTTCGCCGAAGAATTGTTCTACAGCCTGCTGCGCATCGGCTTTCGTAACATCAACGCCATCATCCACCACCAGACCGAGAACTTTGCCGCCGGCATGCCGACCGATCTCGCCTTCAAGGCCGCCGGCCGCCAGGCGATCTTCCGCTTCCTCGAGAAGCAGCGCGGCGAGGGCTGGTGGGGCTCAGACGGGATGGCCGATTATTATGCCGGGCACGCCGCCGGCGAGAATTTCTTCAACTGGGTGCAGGTGCACCCGCTAATGTCGGCTGCCATGAACGGGAAGTATCCGTTCGATCATGCCGGCATCGGCGAGACGTCGCTGATGCTGGCGCTGTGTCCGGAAGCGGTCGATGCCGGGCGTTTTGCGGACAATACAAGCTGGTACACGGCGAGTGCCAAGGACGCCTCGGCGGAGCTTGGGCAGAAGGGCGTCGCGATGATCATGGATCATCTCACGGAAATCCTGAGGCGCTAGCTACGAGACTGTCGGGCGGCTTTCGTATTTTCGTTATCTTAGGGTGTGCGCCGCGTCGCTTCGCTCCTTGCTTCGCCCTAGGATGACGAAGCGATGGGGGGCTGCCTCTCGCCTACTTCACCGCCCCAGCCGTCATGCCCATGATCAGATACCGCTCAAGCGCAATCCCGATGACCGCCAGCGGTGCGATCGCGGCGGTGGCAAGAGCCGCCATCGACCACCAGTTGATGCCTTGCGAGCCGGTCTGGCTCGCCACCATGACCGGGATGGTCTTGGCGTCGGTCGAGGTCAGCAGCGCGGCGAAAAAATACTCGTTCCAGCACAGCACCATCGCCAGGATGAAAGCGGCGACCATGCCCGGCAGCGCAATCGGCATGACGATGCGGAAAAAAGCGCCCCAGATCGACAGGCCGTCGACCAGCGCTGCCTCCTCGAGCTCGACCGGGATCGAGTTGAACTGGTCGCGCATGATCCAGATGACGATCGGCAGCACCATCAGCGTGTAGAGCAGGATCAGGCCGATGCGTGTGTCGAGCAGGCCGACCTCGCGGTAGAGCACCAGGAAGGGCAGGGCCAGCACCACCGGCGGTAGGATCAGCTGCGACAGGAAGAAGAAGGAGATGTCCTCGTTCTTGAACCAGGCGAACTGATAGCGGTAGCGGGTCAGCCCATAGGCGGCGAGGCTGCCAATGACGATGGCGAGGCTCGACGCACCGACCGAGGTGATGACCGAATTCATGAAGCGCTTGAAAAACTCCTCCCGCACCGTCGAGGTCTGGAAGATCGAATCCGGCGACAGGCCGAGCGAGCGCCAGCCCTTCCAGTCCGGCTGGAAGTCGACGAACGGGATGAGGTGTCCTTGCGTGACGTCGACCGCGGTCTTGAACGAGGTGGTGATGGTCCAGTAGATCGGGAACAGGCAGATGAAGGCCCAGAACGCCAGCGCGCCATAGATGAAGATGCGATTGGCCAGAAAACCCAGCGGTGAGCGGATTTCCGAGGCAGCATAGTCGGTGGTCTGGACGCTCATTGTGCCTCGTCAGTTCACGTTGCGCACGAAGCGATTGGCGAATTTCAACAGCCAGGTCACGAACACGACGATGATGACGAGATAGGCCATCGCCAGCATGGTGCCGTAGCCGACATTCGAACGGTCGCGGTATTCGCGGTAGATGAAGCTCGACACTGAATCCGTGGCGCCGCCGGGGCCGCCGGAGGTGACGGTAATGATGATGTCGGCAAGCTTCAGCTTGAAGATGATGCGCAGGATCACCGCCGTGACCGACACCGGCAGCATCAGCGGGAAGGTGACCTGCCAGAAAGTCTGCCAGGGCGTGGCGCCATCGACGCGCGCCGCTTCCAGCACGTCGCGCGACATCGCCTGCAGGCCGGCAAGCAGCATGATCATCATGAACGGGATGAAGGTCCAGGCGTCGAGCACCATGATCGAGATGCGGGCGGTGATCGGGTTGGAGAAGAAGGCGGGGTTTTCCCAGCCGAAATGGCGCGCCAGCGTCGCCGCCGGCCCGAAACGGTACTCCATCAGCGATTTGCCGATCATCCACGACACCGCGACCGGCGACAGCATCAGCGGCATCAGGAAGACGACTCGGAAGAATTTGCGCGCCCGGATCTGCGCGTTGAGCAGCAGCGCCAGGCCGAAGGCAATCACATACTCAACCAGCACGGCGAGCACATAAAGCACCATGTTGAACAGCGCGTTGCGGTAGTAGGGATCGGCCAGCATCTGCCAGAAATTGTCGAGCCCGTTGAACTTGCGGCCGGAAAAGGACGACAGGTTCCAGTCGGTCAGCGCGATATAGAAGCCGAACAGCGTCGGGAAGATCACCATGGCGATGGTGAACAGCAGCGCCGGCAGCAGGAACAGCGCGCGCTGGCCGTCCTCGCCGCGCGTCAGCACCTGGCCGATGCCAAGCGTCACGCCCCACAGAACATAGGCGTAGACGATCGGACGCCAGGTCTCGAAGCCGAGCGTGGTGATCTCGTTCTTGTAGAGGATCTCAAACGCGATCACCGCCAGCAGGCCAAGCGTGGCGGCCGCCATCAGGGCAAAACCCGCCCGCTTGCGGGCCGGCGAGATCAGATCGGCTGGGCCGGCGTTGGCCGGCCATACATTGGTGGTCTGGTCAGCCACGCGTCCCCGTCCGTTTAAAAAATCAAGCCTGCGACCGGCCCGAGCCGGTCAGGTCCGGCGGCTTGCACCGCCGGACCTGTTGTCACGATAGGATCAGCCTACACGCCGAGCGAGGCCTTGTAGAGCTTGATCTGGTTTTCGCGGCCGATCTGGTCGGTCAGCTTCTCCCAGGCCGCGGCAATGGCGTCGGCGCCTTCCTGCGCCTTCATCTTGCCGGCGAATGTGTTGGCCAGAATGTCCTCGGCAGCCGAATAGTACTGGAAGATGCCGGGGATGCGCGGTTCGATCGCCGCGTTCGGATGGTTGTAGCTGTCGGCTTCCGACTTCAGATACGAGGTGATGAACGCCTCGTCGTAGCCTGCCGCCACCCATTCGGGAATGTCGAAATGCGAGTTGCGGTAGGGCTGGAAGCCGGACGGATACATCGCCGTCCAGATTGACAGGTCCTTGCCGCCGAGATGAGCGGCGGCCGACCATGCCGCTTTTTTCTTCTTTTCGTCCGTATCGACGCGGGCCATGACATAGACGCCCCAGCCGAGATAGGCACAGTTTGGCGCATAGTTCGGGCCGCTGGCGAGTTTGTCCCAGGCGCCGGTCTTGGCATTGTAGACGTCGTCGGATCCCGGCAGGATCGAGAAGCCGGTGACGTCGCCGATGACCGAGCTATCGTTGGTCTTGACGTTGGAGCCGACGTCGCCCCACCAGGTGACCATTGAACCGGTGCCGGCCAGGAACTGCTGGAAGGCTGTCGTGTTCGGGTCGGCGTTGATCTGGTCGGCGGGCTCCGACGGCAGCGCGTCGATGACGTCCTGGATGGCGCGCACCCAGGCCGGATTGTTGATGCGCGGCTTCATCGTGTCGGCATCGAACAGCCAGGCCTTGTCGTCGGGATGCTTGGCATAGGCGGTGGCGCGGCTGCCGAGGAAGTAGAAGCCGAAACCGCCCCAGGCCTTGGGCGCATCGAGATAGCCGAAGACGTCCTGGTCCTTGAACTTCTTGCCCTTGAGGAATTTTGTGACGGCCTGGACTTCCTGCCAGGTCTTCGGCACACCCCATTCGGTGGTCGCACCGCCGTCCTTCCACGCCTTGGCGAGGTCGGCATCGGCAAAAACGTCGGTGCGGTAGTTGAAGTTGTGCGCATCGCCATCGACGGTGATCCGGTACTGCTTGCCGTCCCAGGTGCCGACTGGCGGCTGCAGGTAGGCCACGACATCCTTCATGTCGATCTGCTCTTTGACCCAGTCGGGCATCTCGGAGGTCAGGCCCTTGCCGCAGACATCGCCTTCGAAGGGCGCGCCCATCTCGATGATGTCGAAGTCGACGGTGCCGGTGGCGATCGACTGCTGCAGGCGGGCATTGTAGTCGGCCTGCGCCAGGTCGATCCAGCTGATCTTGGCGCCGGTATAGGCCTCCCACGGCTTCAGGAAGCCGCGGAACAGCACATTGTGCAGGTTCTGGTTGTTGAGGCCCATGAAGGTGAGCTCGACGCCGGCGAATTCGCCTTCCTTGACGTTGGCCTTGGTGGCTTCCAGGCAGAGTTCGCCGACCTTCTGGAAATCGGCATCCGTCGGCTGACCCTTGCCGACGCCGGGGATCTGCAGAATTTTGGAGCGTAGCTCGCTGGCGGCTTCAGCCGGGCGGGTGAAAGCGCCGAGCCCAGCGCCCGATGCGGCGGCGATCGCGGCCATTGAGGCCGCGCCCTTGAGTATGTCACGCCGGGTGGCACCCGCGCGGACGAGTTTTTCGTAAAGACCGACTCTCATCTATTCCTCCCAGAACAACAGTCGTGAATTGAAATGCCAATCCCTCCGACGCCGAAACGTCGGCGGTTCTCCTTTATCATACGGGGACGTGGGACCCCACCCTGCGTCGCCTGGAGCTCCGATTTTCGGATAAAAATCCGACTGCCGGATTGGCAACAGCTAATATTTGCGTAATCGATTACCTTGTCAACACGAATGGCTTTTTATCGATAACATACCGACTTGCCCTTGCCGTTGGCAATGGCTAGCTTCACCGCGAGAAAAGGGGGGACGATGGCTCAAGTCGCGATCAGCAATGTGGCCAAGGCGTTCGGAACCGTCAAGGTCCTGCACGAGGTCAGCGTCGACATCGCCGATGGCCAGTTCGTGGTGCTGGTCGGCCCGTCGGGCTGCGGCAAGTCCACGCTGCTCAGGATGGTGGCCGGGCTGGAGACCGTCTCCGGCGGCACGATCGCCATTGGCGAGCGCATCGTCAACAATCTGCCGCCGGCCAAGCGCGACATCGCCATGGTGTTCCAGAACTACGCGCTCTATCCGCACAAGACGGTGGAGCAGAACATGGCGTTTGCGCTGAAGCTGCGCAAGACCGATCCGGCCGTGGTCGCCGAGCGGGTCAAGCGCGCCGCCGACATTCTCGACCTCAATCCGTACCTGAAACGCTATCCGCGCCAGCTCTCCGGCGGCCAGCGCCAGCGCGTCGCCATGGGCCGCGCCATCGTGCGCAACCCGCAGGTCTTCCTGTTCGATGAGCCGCTCTCCAATCTCGACGCCAAGCTGCGCGTGCAGATGCGCACCGAGATCAAGGAACTGCACCAGCGGCTGAAGACCACCACCATCTACGTCACCCACGATCAGATCGAGGCCATGACCATGGCCGACAAGATCGTCGTCATGCGCGACGGCCGCATCGAGCAAGTCGGCGCGCCATTGGAATTGTTCGACCGGCCGGCCAATCTGTTTGTCGCCGGCTTCATCGGCTCGCCGTCGATGAACCTGCTCAAGGGCGTGGTGCGCAAGGGCGACAAGGTCGAGGTAGCGGGCACGCTGTTCCCGATCGCGGCCGGCAGCGCCGCCAAGGAGGGCCAGGCCGTGGTCTATGGCGTGCGGCCCGAGCATCTCGAAATCCATGCCGACGGCGTGCCAGCAAAGATCTCGGTGGTCGAGCCGACCGGTTCCGAAACGCTGGTCTTCGTGCGTTTCGGCGAGGGCGAGATGGTGGCGCTGTTTCGCGAGCGCCACGACTTCAAGCCCGGCGACACGCTCAATCTCAAGCCGCGCCTCGACCAGGTCCATCTCTTCGACGCCGAGACCGGCAACCGGCTCTGATTTCCAATCGACTTTGACCAAACCTGTTTGACGAGGACTGCCATGCTCAAAGGGATCAACCCATTGCTCAATGCCGATGTGCTCCAGGCGCTCAGGGCAATGGGACACGGCGACGATCTGGTCATCGCCGACACCAATTTCCCCGCCGATTCGGTGGCAAAGCAGACCGTGCTCGGCAAGCTGCTGCACATCGACGCCTCGGCGGCCGATGTGGTCAAGGCGGTGCTGTCGCTCTATCCGCTGGACACTTTCGTCGACGATGCGGCCGCGCGCATGGAGATCGTCGGCAAGCCGGAGGAGATCCCGCCGGTGCAAAAAGAGGTGCAGAAGGAGATCGACAAGGCGGAAGGCAAGGCCTGGCCGATGATCTCGGTCGAGCGCTATGCCTTCTACGAGCGCGCCAAGAAAGCCTATTGCGTCATCCAGACCGGCGAGCGCCGCTTCTATGGCTGCTTCGCCTTTCGCAAGGGCGTCGTGCCGCCCGACGCCGAGTAGGGCCATGGCGTCGGGCAAACCTGTCGTCATTCTGGGCGTTTTCGTCGCCGACACCGCCTACCGCGCCGATCGACAGCCGCGCATGGGTGAAACCATTCTTGGTAATTCCTTCAAGCTGGGACCGGGCGGCAAGGGCTCGAACCAGGCGGTGGCGGCAGGCAAGCTCGGCGCGGACGTCACCTTCCTGACCCGGCTTGGCGTCGATGCTTTCGCCGACATGGCCAAGGCGACCTGGGCAGAGGCGAGCGTCAAATCCGCCGTCATCGAGACGCCGCAAAGCTATACCGGCGCGGCCTATATCTTCATCGAGGAGACAACCGGCAACAACGCCATCATCGTCAGCCCGGGTGCGGCGATGCTGATCTCGCCTGAAGACATCGAGGCCAACGCCGGCCTGATCGGCGGCGCCGGCGTCTTCGTCACCCAGCTCGAACAGCCGATCGACGCGGCACTGCGCGCACTCGAAATCGCGCGCGGTGCAGGGGTGACCACCATCCTCAATCCGGCGCCGGCGGCCAAGCTGCCGGACCGCATCTATACGCTTTGCGACTATGTCACCCCCAACGAGACCGAGGCCGAAGAGCTGACCGGCATCAAGGTTTCTTCGATCGACGAGGCTCGCCGCGCCGCCGACAGCCTGCTCAAAAAGGGCGTCGGCTCGGTCATCATCACGCTCGGCGAAAAAGGCGCGCTGCTGCACACGGCGAACCGTTCCGACCATGTTCCCGTGGTCAGTGCTGGCCCGGTGGTTGAAACCACTGGTGCGGGTGATGCCTTCAATGGTGGCCTGGCCGCAGCACTCGCCAAAGGCGTGGAGCCGCTGCAAGCCGTCCGCTTCGCCTGCGCCGTCGCCGGCATTTCGGTGACAAGGCCGGGTACGGCGCCATCCATGCCGACGCTGCAGGAGGTCGAGGCGCTGCTGGCCAAGGGGTGACGTCGTTGCGGGAGAGACCGAATTCAGATCCGACCGGATCTGAATTTCCACATGCAAGACCATGATTCTAGACGATTATGTCACATTTCTCCTGAGGAGAAATGGCGCGAGTGACGGGGCGCGAACCCGCGACCTCCGGCGTGACAGGCCGGCGAAAACCCCTGATTAATCAACGAATGGTTTCAATTCCTCACGCTCTCGAATTTTCGGGAAAAAGCGCGAAATTGAAACTTGCCTATCAGAACTCCTCGTCAACTCCGCGAGGTATTCACTTTGATCGACGCCTCCGCTGCTGCCAGCCTAGCGGCTGGACCGGGACAGACTGCTCCCGGCGACTTCTGGATCGGCTGGAGACGGCAGATCGATGCGCTCGCTACCGCCGGTTCCGGGTCATCGTTCCCGACCAGAGGGGCTACAACACCAGTGACAAGCCGAAAGCCATCCGTGAATACACGCTCCCCAAGCTCGTCGGCGATGTCGTTGCCATCGCCGACGCGCTCGGCATCGGAAGGTTTCACCTCGTCGGTCATTTACTGGGGCGGTATCGTCGCCTGGGCCGCAGGCGCAAAGCTGCCGCACCGCCTGGAAAGGCTCGTCATCCTGAACGCGCCCCATCCCGAGGTGCTGCTTGCCCATTCCTTGCGATCTCCGACCCAGTTCCTGCGGAGCAGCTATGCGGCCTTCTTCCAGTTCCCCTTGCTGCCGGAGGCTTTTCTGGGGGCGGGGCGCTCGGCTCTGCTGGCACGGGCGCTCATCAAATCCAGCCGAACAGATGCCTTCACGGCGGAGGAAATCGCAGAGTATCGGCAGGCCTGGGAACGGCCGGGGGCGCTGACAGGCATGCTCAACTGGTATCGGGCGCTGCGCTTCCGCCCAAGCCTGAATGAGCGGATCACGACGCCGACCCTTGTACTGTGGGGGATGCAGGACCAAGCTCTGGAATATGGCCTGGCCGAGCGCAGTCTGGCCCTTTGCAACGATCGGGGCCTGCAGACGTTCGAGAAGGCGACGCATTGGGAACAGCGCGAAGAGGCCAGCGCGGTGAATGCCGCGCTTCTGGCGTTCCTGGACGGCTGAGATGCCGTTCCGTTCTGTAGGTGGCCTGACTCGCCGTGATCTCCTGACCGTGCTCGCTGCCGCGGTCACAACCCACCACCTTACCTCCTCTGCTGATGCAGCATTGGCAGAGGCCTCAACGGAGCATCCGATGCCACACGTCGTCCTTCTCGGGGATTCGATCTTTGACAACGCTGCCTATGTCGCGCACGGGCCCGACGTAGTGCGGCAGCTGCGGGAGCGGTTGCCGGAGGGGTGGCGTGCAACGGTAAACGCCGTCGACGGCGCCGTCACAAGCGGCGTCGAGCGGCAGCTTGAACGGCTCCCCCAGGATGCTAGCCATCTTGTCGTCAGCGTCGGTGGCAATGATGCTCTTCGTCATGCAGGGATTCTGGAGCAGGGGGCCTGTTCGGTGGCCGAGGTTCTGGACAGGATCAGCGATATCCGGGAGGAATTCGAGCACGACTACTGTACGATGCTCGAGGGGGCGCTGGGCCAAAACCTACCCACCGCTGTCTGCACGATCTACGAGGCGCGCTTTCCCGACCCACAGCGTCGTAGACTTGCCGCAACTGCCCTGACGGTCCTCAACGACGTCATCACCCGGGCGGCGTTCTCGCGCGGTTTGCCGCTCGTCGACCTGCGCTTGGTATCGAATGAGGACGCGGACTTCGCCAATCCTATCGAACCGTCAGTGCAAGGCGGCGCGAAGATCGCGGCAGCCATCGCGGCACTTGTAGTCGAGCACGATTCAGCCGGACGTCGGTCGGTGGTCTTCGTCGGCTAAACGGCGTAATCGCGCCCGATCGTCTGCACTCCCGATGGTCGTTCGGACTGAAAGCAACAATTCAGACGGCCAGCACGATCTTGCCTTGAATACTGCCGTCGGCGGCGCGCTCATGTGCGCGCGATGCCTCGGCCAGCGGGAATGTGCTGTCGATGACGACACGCACAAGGCCGTCGTCGAGCAGGCGGGCGGCTTTTGCCAACTGCGCGCCATTGGATCGAACCTGTGTGGATGAGACCGTGATCCCCAGCCTCTCTGTCTCTTCGTGACCAGCGAAGCCCAGTGGGTTGACCAGGAACAGCGCGCCGCCCGGCTTCAGAACATGGAAGAAGCGCTCCATGTCCGCGCCGCCCACCGCGTCGAGGACAAGGTCGACGTCTCGAACGACATCTTCCGCCGCGGTTGTCTTGTAGTCGATGAATTGATCCACGCCGAGATCGCGCATCAGCGCCTCGTTCTTGGCCGATGTCACCGCGATGACGCGCGCGCCCCGCCATTTCGCCAACTGGACGGCCAGATGCCCGACACCGCCTCCGGCACCATTGATGAGCACCGTCTTGCCGTCGAGGGGCACCGGCTCATGCGGTAAGGGCTGGAACGGATTCGGCTCGTCGTGGCCAAGTTCGATCAAGAACTGCCATGCCGTCAGAAGCGACATCGGCGCACCAGCCGCATGAATATGGTCGATGCCGGCTGGTTTCAATGCAACATGCGATGCCGGCACACTGACATAATGCGCGTAGGCATTGCTACCCGTCATCAAGTTATCGGGGAAGCGAACCATTGCGTAGACCTCGTCACCGATGCTGAACTCAGCGACGTCAGCGCCAACCGCTTCAATGACGCCCGACACGTCCGTGCCGAGAATCAGTGGGAAGGACGCGTTGGGTCGCCATTCTGGCGGCAGTGCGCGATAGCCATCCCGCAGATACCAGTCGGGCGGATTAAGCCCGGCCGCCTGGACTCGGACAAGCACCTCGCCGGGCTTCACACCCGGCCTAGGCGCGTCTTCGTACACCAGCATCTCGGGACCACCGAATGCGTGCAGACGGACTGCCTTCATCTTATCGCTCATTGGTGAAATCTCCGCTCATCCATGTCATTGGAGCGAATCTAGCGGCATGACCGCCGGTTGATAATCGGTGCCGATGGCGGTTAAGTAATGCCATGGCGGAACATATCACTTTGGATCGGCTCACTGGCATCATCGCCTTCGCGCGTGCGGGATCGCTGGGCAGCTACACGGCAGCGGCGCGCGCGCTGTCGATTTCCCCTTCGGCGGTCAGCAAGAGCGTCCAGCGGCTCGAGCGGCATTTAGGAGTGTCGCTGTTTACCCGTACAACGCGCTCGCTCACCTTCACGCCCGAAGGGCGCGACCTGCATGAGCGCGCGCTGCGTCTGCTACGCGAGGCGGAGGAAATAGAGCAGGCGGCAATGACCGCGCGCTCCGAACCATCGGGCACGTTGCGCGTGGCCGCGTCGCTGCCGATCGGACTGCATCTGATCGCTCCGGCTTTACCGGCTTTCCGTCGGCTCCATCCGAACCTGATCGTCGATCTCAGGCTGGGTGACCAGATGGTGGACATGATCGAGGAAGGGATCGATGTCGCCATACGCATCGGTGATCTGGCTGATACCCGGCTACTATCACGCAAGATCGCACCCCATCGGCTTTGCTGCTTCGCCTCGCCAGCCTATCTCGAGGAACGCGGCACACCGACCCATCCCGATCACCTGGAAGGGCACGACACCGTCAACCTTCGATATCAGAGCACAGGCCAGGCCTTTCGCTGGCCCTTCCGGATTGGCGACCGTGAAATCGAGATCGTGCCCAATTCCGGTGTGGTCGCCGATGCCAGCGATGCCGTGCTCATCATGCTGGCAGCCGGCGGTGGGATAGGCATAGGCGCCTCCTTCATGGCGGCTCCCTATGTGGAGCGCGGCGAACTGGTCCCAGTGCTGTCCACGTTCGCGGTCGAGCGAAACAATGTCACCGTGCTCTGGCCGGCAAGCCGACGCGCCAACCCCGCCGTGCGCGCCTTTCTGACCATGCTCGACGCCGCTTTCACTCTGCGAATGGCAGCTTCAAGCATCGACTGATCTGGCGCGGAAGGGTCGCTAAAGGGCGAAAGCGGTCAATCCTGCTGATTGGCTGAACGGCAGCTATTCCGGGCACAACGTCCAAAAGCTGCTATTCCGTTTCGGCCCCACTACAGGCCGCCCCTCCTCGTCGAATAGCATTAGACTAGTTGATCGGCTACAACGACCTAGATTGCTAGCAACGGGGAGGGCACATGTCGGCGAGTGCTTACGCATTGACTGGCTTCATCTCGTGGGCGCTGGCCCTGCTGATCGTGATGGAAGTTATCCGGAGCTACCTGGTGATCTCTGGGCAAGTCCCGGCAAACGGCTTTACGCCAGATAACGGAGCCCTCTCCCCGTTTATGCGGAGGTTAGCCCGTGCCCACGCCAACTGCATTGAAGGGCTTCCAATCTTCGGAGGTCTGCTCGGAGTCGCGATCATCATTTCAAAGACAGATGTCACGGATCCCTTGGCCTCCACGATGTTAGGCGCACGTATAGTGCAGTCGGTGATCCACCTCGTCTCAACCAGCCAACTCGCGGTCAGTCTCAGGTTCACCGCGTTCGCTGTGCAAATGGTGATTGGTGCGTATTGGTGCTGGTTGCTGTTGATCTGAAGAGTGGCGGAGCCCCGACGCAAAAGTGGGCCACCTCGATTCCGGGAGCCTTGGCAAACCCACTCCGGATCGTGACCCGAAAGACTGTCCCTTTTGACAGGCGAGCGAACCGCAAAACTGGCAGTGGCAAAACCGCCGTTGAGGCATGATATTGGTGTTGGATTTTGGGGCTACTCCCCAGCTTCGGAGAAGGATCGGCGTTCAGAGAGCAATTTGCACGCCTGGGCGCTGCGGCGCTCCCCAGCTTTTGGCCACACGCACGCCCTGCAAACGCTCGGCTCAAGAGCGCCTGGCAGCGGAGCAGAGAATTGTTGGACTTTGTGAGTGTTAGAGGGAGAGGAACTGAGATTCAACCTTCTCCACCTGCACTTGTTCCTTGCACGCTGGCCTCAGCAGCACCTAATCCTGCCACCCAACCTGGAGGAGCAAGCCAGTGCTACCGAGCTATGTAGACACCGATCGGCTCGCGCTGTAGCCATAGGCCTCCGCCCGTCGGGGTTCACCGGCGCCGGGGTGGGGGGGCGGCCTAGGGGGGCCAGCAACGCGCACGTCAGCCAAGCTATCTTTGAGTCGCCGGGTCCGGAGACCGCCAGGCTGGATTATACCCGACAAATCTTGTTAGGCTGCCGTTCTGGGGGTCGCACGATGAACGAGGTTGAAAAGCTGGCCGTCGAGGTTGTCGCGACCGGCCTTGGCTGGCCCGAGGGCCCGACGGTGCTGCCCGATGGCCGAATTGTCATCGTCGAAAGCTATCGCAGCCAGCTGACGGCCATAGATCGCGACGGAAGTGCTCGCCAGTTCGCGTATGTTGCCGGAGCGCCCAACGCCTGCGTTCTCGGATCGGATGACCTGCTCTATGTCTGCCAGAACGGCGGCACGACCGGACCTTGGCGGGCCGCGGACATGACGACGCCATCGATCCAGCGGGTTGCCGAAGGCGGAAAGCCGGAAATCCTGCTGAGCGAAGTCGCGGGCATTCGGCTCAATGGGCCAAACGATCTTGTATTTGCTGCTGACGGCCGGCTCATCTTCAGCGATCCCGGCACATACAACCCGGGGAATCCGGACCCAAGCTACATTTTTGCCGTCAACCCCGATGGCAGTGCTTACCTTGCTCTCGGTTTCGACAAGCCGACCTTCCCCAATGGTGTGGCGATCGAAGCCGACGGCTCGATCATTTGGGGGGAGTCCTATACGGGGCGCGTCAAGCGGCAGCGTCCGGATGGTTCCGTCGAAGACCTGGGCCGCTTGCCTGGGGCCAATCCGATCCCGGACGGGCTGAAGGTCGGAGCCGATGGCCGCCTTTATGTCACGGATATTGCCGCCAACGGCATTCACGTTCTGAAGCCCAACGGCACAGCGGAGGGTTTCTTCGTCTGCGGCAAGGCAACGACCAACTGCGTCTTCTCGGGCGAGATGCTTTGGGTGACAAATGCCGGCGTGCTGGCGACCGGCAGCGATCCCTCCTTTGAGGGAACACTCTCCTGCGTGCGTGTTCCGGGAGGCGGTGGACCGACGCATCATGGTCGCATCGGCGGAAAGCAACCGTGAGTAGCTCCTCGTCCGCCTCAAACACAGGCGATGACCGCGGTGCGGGCGGTGCGGCATCGTCTGCTTCGATGGCGGCGTTGAAGTGCCTGTACAGCGTGGCCGCGGTCCGCGTCGCCGCGCGGCGGACTTTGCCACGCCCGGTGTTCGACTTCGCCGATGGCGGTGCCGAGGATGAGCGAACGCTGCGCCGGAACGAGCAAGCTTTTAACGAGGTTGCCATTCTGCCGCGACCACTCAACGGTGCAACGACGCGAGACCTTTCCCTTGACCTCTTCGGCGCGAAACTTGCCATCCCGCTGGGCATCGCGCCAACCGGCCTGGCTGGGCTGTTCTGGCCCGACGGCGAGCGCGCAGCCGCCCGAGCCGCAGCGGCCGCAGGGACATTCTACTGCGCCAGCCACGGATCGGTCTGCACGCTGGAGGATATAGCAGCCACCGGAAGTAGCCCACGGTGGATGCAGGTGTTCGTCTATACCGATCGCGGCTTCACCCGAGAAATGGTGGATCGGGCGCGTGCCTCAAGCTACGACGCGCTGGTGCTCACCATTGATAACCAGATGCTTGGCAACCGTGAACGCGACATCCGCAACGGTTTTGCCATCCCGCCGCGCTTCGGTGTGGCCGGAACCCTCGCGGCCGCCACCAAGGCGGCGTGGCTTCTTCGTATGCGCACCCGACTCCCGAAACTGACTTTCGGCAACTACGCGCGCCCCGGAGATACGGCGACGGTCGGTGCATTGGCGGGCCGAATGGCCGCAATGCTCGATCCCGGACTCTCCTGGGCCGATGTCGACTGGCTGCGCACTGTCTGGTCCGGACCGTTGTTGCTGAAAGGCGTCCTGCATCCCAGCGAAGCCGCCGAGGCTGTAGCCCGAGGAATCGACGGCATCATCGTATCCAATCATGGGGGACGTCAGCTTGACGGCGCCGCCGCATCCCTGGACGCGTTGACGGCGGTTGTCGCGGCTGTCGCCGGCCGCGTACCAGTGCTTATCGACGGCGGCATCAGGCGAGGCTCTGACGTCGTCAAGGCCCTGGCGCTCGGCGCCTCGTGCTGTCTGATCGGGCGGCCGCAGTTGTGGGGGCTCACGGTCGCCGGCGAGGAGGGGGTACGCCACGTGCTCGAACTCTACCGCAAGGAGATCGACCGCGTCATGGGACTGATGGGCGCGCGGAGCCTGCGCGACCTCGGGCCGGACTGTATTTCGTTCGTTCAGGGAATGGGGCCGCTACATGATTGAAGACCCACCACTGCTCACCATCAAGCGCCGTTTCGAACGGCCCGCAGCAGAAATCATCAGTGCTTTTGCGGGCGTGCCGGTTAGCCAGGTCGTAGACGCGATGGGGGGACGCGGCGCCTTGCATTATGCGATCAAGCCACTGTCGCCAGCTACTGCGACGATGGTCGGCGTCGCCGTGACCTGTCACTGCGGTCCCGCCGACAACCTCGCCCTGTTTGGAGCACTGGATGCCGCAGCAAGTGGCGATGTCATCGTCGCGGCCACCGACAGCTTTGCCGGTACCGCGGTAACTGGCGATCTCGTGCTCGGCATGGCGCGCAACAAGGGGGTCGCCGGCTTCATCACTGACGGTCTGGTGCGCGACGTTGTCGGGATCGAGGCGGTCGGGTTGCCGGTTTACTGTGCCGGGGTCATTGCGAATTCGCCTGCGCGAAATGGTCCAGGCACGGTCGGATTCCCGGTGGTGCTGGGAGGAGTGACTATCTCGCCGGGAGACATACTGGTCGGCGACCGCGACGGTGTCGCCGTGGTGCCTCGCCTGGAGGCTGAGACTGTGCTGGCCCGGCTCTCCGCCATCAGGGCGGCTGAGAAAACTCTTGATGGCCTGGTGCGGCAAGGTCTCGAGATGCCCGACTTCGCCAAGGTCGTCCTCAAATCGAACAGGGCGCGCTTCGTTGACTGAGATGTGAGCTTCTCTAGCTGCGGGACATATGAAGCGCAACACGATTTCGTCCTTCCGATTTGGCACGAAACAGAGCCAAATCGGCGGCATTGACGAAATCGTTTGGCGTCTCGTTCTCGGTGGGCACCGCTGTTGCGACGCCGACGCTGATGGTCACGCGATCCGGGCCGTGGGGTATGTTCAACTCCCGCACGCTCTGGACGAGCCGCTCGGCGATCGCACTGGATTGTTCCAGTATAGTGTCGACCAACACGATGACGAACTCTTCGCCTCCGTACCGCGCAGCGAGATCGGTGGAGCGGCCGGAACCGCTCTGGATTACGCGGGCGATTTGCTTCAGCACATCGTCGCCGGCCATATGGCCATAGGTATCGTTGTATCGTTTGAAGTTGTCGGCATCGATCATCAACAGCGACAGTGGGGACTGTGCGCGAAAAGCGCGTTTCCATTCAGCCGCCAGATATTCGTCAAAATAGCGCCTGTTGCCGAGACCCGTCAGGCCATCGATCCGCGTCAGACGTTCAAGCTCTAGATTTGCACTGATCAGCTGTCGCTGGCTTTCCCTCAGCGCTCGGTGTGCCGAGTCTCGCTGGACGTGATCCAGATAGGCCCGCGTGTGATATCGAATGCGTGCAATCAACTCGATACGATCCGGCAGTTTGACGAGATAGTCGTTCGCGCCCGCAGCGAAGGCTTCGCCCTTGGTGGCTGGATCTTCCTTGCTCGACAGCACAATGACTGGCACCGCGCGTGTCGACGCATGCTTCCTGTATTCTCGCACCAGATGCAGCCCATCGACCCCTGGCATCACGAGATCCTGCAGGATAACGGTTGGCTTTACCTCATCCGCGACCGTCATCGCTCTCAACGGGTCGGTGCAGAAGTGTAAGGAAATATCGGGCTCGTTGGCTAGAGCGCGCCTGACCGCCTCGCAAACCATGATCTGATCATCGATGAGCAGGACCATGGATGAATAGTTATCTGCGAGTGGCGGGACCAACTCTGGTTCTTGCGTCATCGGAAGGGGCCTTTCACGTGGAGCGCTCGCAGGCTTCGATTATACGTGAGCCGATCGCACCCAAAGGAAGAATATCAACGGCCGCGCCGATGTCGGCGGCGGCCTTCGGCATGCCATAGACGGCACTGGTTGCTCTATCCTGCGCGATTGTGAGATGTCCCTTGTCACGGAGCTGTCTCAGCCCGCGCGCACCATCCCTGCCCATGCCTGTGAGCAGAACACCAATCACCGAGCCAGGCCACCATTGCGCCGCACTTTCGAAGAACACATCTACCGACGGCCGATAAACATTGTCCTTGGGGCTGGGCGTATAGCCAAGTTGCTGAGCTGACTTGAAAACCAGATGATCCGCAGAACTGGCAACGAGAACGGTGCCCGCTTGTGGACTATCCCTTTCCCCCGCCGGACGGATCGGGAGACGCGTATGCTGCCCTAGCCAATCAACAAGGCCTGGAACGAACTGAGCATCGAGATGCTGGACGAGCACAATCGCGCCGCCAAAATCAACGGGAAACGCGCTCAGGACTGCGGCAACGGCAGCCGGCCCGCCCGCAGAGGCGCCGATTGCTATCAGGCGTCGAGTTGACGGCTCAGCCGCACGTGACATCCGCCTTTTTGCCTGGGTAGGCGCATCACCGATCAACTTGCCTATCGTTCGTATCTTGTTCGTCAAAAGCCGGGCGGATTGCGAGGACGCGTTGCCTTCGATGCCCACCGACGGAATATCGACTGCGTCAAGCGCGCCATGACCCATTGCTTCGTAGACGCCGGCGAGGTTGGCTTCGATACTGGCGGTCACCAGCAAGATTGAGCACGGGGTTTCCGCCATGATTCTGCGCGTCGCTTCCACGCCGTCCATCTCTGGCATCGCTAGATCCATGAGTATCAGATCCGGCAGATCACGTCTGCAGACCTCGACCGCCTCACGCCCATTGGTCGCGATCCACGCGACCTGATGTTCGCCGGTCGACAGGACCAGTCGACGCAGAAGTTCAACCGCCATCGGCATGTCGTTGACTACGCCGATTCTCATTCGCTGGCTTCCAATCTCGATCTCATTCAGCCGCCTCGCCAATCATGTCCACGACGGCATGGATCAGCGCCTCGTCCTGAAAACTACTCTTGGTCAGATAATAGTCCGCACCTGCGTCGAGCCCGCGCGCGCGATCTTCTTCCCGATCCTTGTATGAAACGATCATAATGGGTGTGTTCTTGAGATCAGCGTCCTTTCTGATCAAACTCACCAGCTCGATGCCATCCATGCGAGGCATGTCGATGTCGGTGACGACGAGATCGAAAGGACCAGACCGGACGGCATTCCACCCGTCCATGCCGTCTACCGCCACTTCGACCTCATAACCGTAATTGCCGAGCATCTTGCGCTGGAGTTCGCGAACCGTCAGTGAATCGTCAATCACGAGCACGCGCTTGCGCCTGCTCGCTTCGGGACCGCCCGCGGCGCGCCGAAGAGCTCGAAATCCGCTGGACGATGCAAGCTTTTCCACCGATCGGATCAGATCGTCGACATCGAAGATCAGAACGGGCGAACCATCTTCCATCAGGGCCGCTGCGCTGATGTCCTTGATCTTGGCAAACCGTGGATCGAGAGGTCTGATCACTAACTCGCGTTCCCCGAGAAAACGGTCAACGATCAGGCCGTACGCATCGCCCCGACCCGCATCTACGACGACGACCGATAGTTCGTTCGGTTCCGATCCGGGCTCACCTCGATCGAGCACCTCGCGAGCGGTGACCAGCCCGATCTGTCGATCGTTCAATCGAAAATGCGGCCGGCCCTGCAGGACGTTGATCTCCGTCCGCTGCAGTTTCAAAGTCTTGGAAATGGCAGCGAGTGGAAAAGCATAGGGCTCTCCATCGACATCGACGAGCAGCGTGCGCAGGACCGACAGTGTCAGCGGCAATTGCAGTTGAAATCGGGTTCCGTGGCCAAATTCTGAGGAGACGCTTGCGACTCCCCGGACTTCCTTCGTCATGGCTTGCACTGCATCGAGCCCCACACCGCGACCTGAGACGTCGGTAAGGCCCGCTTTCATGGAAAAGCCTGGCAGAAACAGAAACGCGAGCAATTCGCTTTCGCTGAGTGTTTCAGCACTTTCCCTGGTTGCAAGTTGCCGGGCGACGACGGTCTCGCGCAGCTTCGAGAGCTCTATCCCCCTGCCGTCGTCCACCACGGCTATCTGCAGCAGCCCGGCATTGTGCCTCGCTTCGAGCCTGATGAGCCCCTCTTCGGGTTTGCCCATCGCGAGGCGCTCCTCAGGCGGTTCAAGCCCATGGTCTACAGCGTTGCGCAGAAGGTGCCCCAAAGGGGCATCGAGCTGCTCGAGGATATCGCGGTCGATGCCGGTCGAGCCGCCTACGATCTCCAGTCGCACCCGCTTGCCAAGGGTACGACCGAGGTCGCGGATCATTCTCGCATAGTGTCGCACGCCGTCCTCAAAAGGCCGCATCCGGCTCGCCAACGTTTCGTCGTACAATCTGTTGGCAAGATCGGTCGCTTTCCGATCCACTGAATCCAACTCATCGAAACGCTCCGCCAGGAACGCTTGGCTCAACCGAAGCTTTCGCTGCGCTTCAGCCAGCGCCTCCACCACCGCCGCATCGTTTGAAACCGGCGGCAGCACTGCATGAAGATTGTCGAACGCACTTGCGAGGTCCGATTGAAGTCGCTTCAGCCGTAGCAGCCCGTCAGCGAATGGCCTGAGCCGCCGAGCTTCCATCAGCGACTCGCCAGCCAGCCCGAGCAATCGGTTCAGGCTGTCTGCCGTCACCCGAACCATTCTATCAGAGCCGATGCTGCCGTGGGCTTGCGGTACCGCCCCAACGAGGAGGTTCGCTGAAGAGGTCGTCGCCAGTTGCTCCTGGGCATGATCTGGAGTTGCGAAATCAGCTGCAGAATCTTGGGGACCGGGCTTTGCCTGGGGGAGGGACAACCCCTCGAACTTCGCGAGAAAGGTTTCGACTTCTGAGTTGGCGCTCTCGCTCGATGATCCCGATGCGATCAATTTCAAAAGGTCAGAACCTTGCAGAAGCGCGTCTATATGCTCCCGTCGCACCCTCAGATGCCCGCGTTGCGCTGCGACCAGGCAGTCTTCCATCGCATTTGCAACTTTGACTGCGGGCATCAGGTCGATGATGCGGGCAGCTCCTTTCAGGGAATGCGCGGCACGCATGCATGCTTCCAGGGCGTCGGCGGCGATAGGATCGCGTTCGAGTGCCAGAAGTCCAGAGGTCAGAGCCCGTGACTGCGTCTCCAGTTCGGCCTGGAAGAGGCTGAGCATCGAAACCTGGCTGAAGTCTTCATCTGTCATGCGATGCTCCGATCCAGCATCGTGAGCAGTTGTCGTGGATCGAGACAGCCAACGGCTCGTCCTTGCCATAGCAGCACGGCAACCGTAGCGGCAGACAGTGCCTTGCCAATCATGGCCGGAACAGCGAGAGTGTCGCGTTCCTGGTACCGATGTAAGCCGTGGATCTCATCAACCATAAAAGCAACCCGCTTGTCGCGCTCGCCTACCACGACAAGGCGGCGAAATACCTTGGTTCGTGTGCCTTGTTCCCCTTCCTTGCGCTCGTCTATCCCGAGCAATTCGGCCAGGGACAGGCAAATGAGCAATTCACCACGGACATTCGCAATGCCGAGCAGTGCACTGTTCCTGCGATGTGGAAGTGAATGAACGCGACGAGATTCAGCCACTTCATGAAAAATACCGACCGGAAGTGCCAGCCATTCCTCCCCCAAACGGAAGAGAACGGCCGTCTGCAGCGCGTCGCTGTCTGCCGAATCGATCCCTGCACGACCAGCGTTGTCAGGCCATTCGTCGCGAGATGCCGAGGGAGCTGCACGGTCGAGGAGGCGTCGTGCGATCTTCTTGTAGGTCGGGCAATTGCGGCAGTGGAGATGCTGCTCTAGTAGCGGACATGACTTGTCACCCCGTACGCCTATTTGCCGCCAGCAGTCGTTGATTTCGATCTCCTCCACCGGCTGAGCGATCCTTGTCGAAGCCGCCATCAACTGCCGCTCCTTTTCTGGACCCGACCCAGCCGGCCGGCCAGCGCCTCGGCGCCGTTATGGTCGCCTTGCTTGCTAAGCAGCAAAGCCAGATGGACAAGAGCTTCTAGATGATTTGGCGCGAGATAGAGCGCCTTGCGATAACTTTGCGCGGCTTCGGGTGCAGAACCATCCGCATCCTGGACGAGGCCTAGCAGGTAGAAGATTTCTGCGGAAGGACCGAACTCCCTGAGATGCGCCAGGGCGACCTCCTGTGCCTCCTTTACGCGTCCTGCATTGGCGATCCGTTCAACCGCGATGAGGCTTTCCGAGGCGTGTGCAAGCGGCTTGGCCGGAGCCTGCCCGCGGCCTTCATTGCCAATTGTCGGTCGGAACGGACGAAGAGGCTCGCTCTTGTTGACCTTAGGGCTTAGCGTCCGCACCGGGACGGCGGCCGAAACTTTCGGCGCCGTGGTCTTGACGGGCTCCGATTTCAGAAAGGCGAAGGCCAATGGCCATTCAGCGGAAAGAAAGCCATGCACCCTTGGAAGAGCTGCTTCCGCCGGACCGACCAGAAGAAGTCCGTCTTTGGCCAGCAGGTCCTTCAGGCAGATCAATGCGCGATCCTGCAGCTCTCGATTGAAATAGATCAGCAAATTGCGGCAAAGCAGGATGTCATAGACCTCTTGCCCGAAAGGCGCGTGAGAACCGAACAAGTTTCCTACCATGAACCGAACCTGTTTCAGCACCCCAGCAACAGGCCGCAACCCGCCCTCGGCCGCTTCGAAATAGCGATCCTTGAATTCTAAATGGCTGCCGCGAAACGAATTGCGGCCATAGATGGCGTGTTCAGCCGTCGCGATATTGCGGCTGCTGACGTCCACGCCATCGATCTTGAACTCATGTGCCTCAAAGCCGGCATCGAACATGGCCATGGCGACCGAGTAAGCCTCTTCGCCGGTTGAACATGGCAGGCTCAGGATTCTTATCGGCTGAGCAGGCTTGTGCGCGCGCGCATGCCGCGCCAGCATCGTGAACGCTTCTCGGTCGCGAAAGAACCAGGTCTCTGGGATCACCACCGCATTGATCAGCTCCTGCAGCTCCTGCGAGGAACCGGCCAAGTGTTGCCTATAGGCCTGAGGGTTGGTTATCCGGCATGCTTCCATCCGTTCTCTGACCGCCTGACGAACCACTGTCGGACCAACGCTGGCACTGTCCAGTCCAATGGTTTCCGTCAGGAGCTTTTCTATTGCTCCGGTCATTGATCACCTATTGCCGCCTGGCGGAGCAAAGCGGTACGAATCTCTTCCGAAAGCAGCGCTTCCACTTTGACCCACTGAATGATCTCCAAACCATCGGAAGCCACCGGCCCAAGATAGGGCGGGGTTCCTGGTTCCAGTCCGAACGGCGCGAAATCGGCCGGGTCTCGCTCGATCGTATCCGTCACCCGTTCCGCGATCAGCCCCAGCAGGCGTCGCTCGCCATCATCCGCCGGATAGCGCGTCACAACGATCCGGGTGCTCAACAGGCGCTCCGATGGTCGGCCAAGCGCAAGAAGGGTGACATCGATCAGGGGGATGGGTATTCCGTTATAGCTGACCAAACCCACCACACCAGTTGGCGCACCCGGAAGAACTTTCACGTCGATATAGGGCAGCACCTCTTCAATTTTGTGGACATCGATCAAGTAGCGATCCGGACCCATGCTGAAGGCGAGGAATAGCATTGTCACCTCCTACTGCCGGCTCGCTATGCTCGTAGCTTGAACCTCGATATGCTACTTCGCATGCCGCCTGAGACTTGATTGAGCTCGTCGATCGCGAGCGTCGATTGCTGAAGGGACTCGACTGTTTGCTGAGCTGCCTCGCTTAGCTGGGTTAGCGTGTCGCTGATCTGCCCCGCGCCGGTCGCCTGTGCTTGCATGCCTTCATTGGCGACTTCGAAACGTGGCACCAGCCCCTGAACCTGCTGAATGATCTCGAAGAGTTGCCCGCCGACCTGCTGGATGTCCTGCATACCCCGACGGACCTGCTCGGAAAACTTGTCCATGCCCATCACCCCGGCCGCGACTGCCGACTGGATGTCCTTGACCATTTGCTCGATATCGTAGGTGGAGACAGCTGTCTGGTCCGCGAGCCTTCGGATTTCCGTCGCCACCACTGCAAAACCCCGGCCATATTGGCCTGCCTTCTCCGCCTCGATGGAAGCGTTGAGCGACAACAGGTTCGTCTGATCGGCCACTTTGGTGATGGTCGTCACCACCTGATTGATGCTGCCGGCTTTCTCGCTCAGGATCGCCAGTTTGGAATTGATCGCGCCAGCCGCTTCCATGACCTGCTGCATGGTTTCTTCCATACGGGTCAGCCCCGCTTGCCCCCCGCCAGCCACGGCAGCGGTTTGTTCGGCAACTGTGGAGACCTCGTTCATCGTGCGGACCAGTTCGTTTGATGTGGCGGAGATTTCCTTGGCTGTCGCTCGGATTTCTGTTGTGGTCGCTGCGATTTCAGTCGCAGTTGCCTGCTGTTGCTTGGAGGTGGCGGCGATCTCAGTTATCGACGTGCCGACCTGTATGCTGGACCTTTGAACCTGACCAATGAGGGTTGTGAGATCGGCCGCCATTGCGTTGAAGCCGTCGGCAAGCACGCTGAATTCGTCTCGGCGCCTCAGATCGAGCCGTTCGCTGAAGTCGCCTTGCCGCATCAATTGAACCGCGTCGACCAAACGGGTGAGCGGACCTGTAATGGCGCGAAACAGCTGGTAACCCAAAAGAAGGGCTAGCCCGAGGGCTATCAACAAGCCAACGCTCAAACCGACTTCGGCCGTTCTGACGATCGAGCTGATCCGCTGCGTCGCGCTGTTTGCCTCGCCTCTGTGATCCTCAACCATGGCCTGCAGAGCGGACTGCAATTTTACAAAGATCGGCTCTACTTCGTTCTTGATAGCTGGGCTTTCATTGGGAGTTTCACCTTTCGACAAGGCAGCCCGGCTTGTTTCCAGCACAGCAGTTTCAGCCAGACGGAATTGGTTGGCGAGTTGTTTGACGGCTGCATAATTCTGCTTGTCGATATCGGAGACGATCGTTGCCTCATAGTCGTCCATCGACCGCTGCACCTGGTTGCGATTGGTCGTGATCGCGTTTTCAACCGTGCTTCTGTCTGACGGGTTGTCCTGAAGGGCATATTCCTGAAGCAGACTATGGGCCGCCATCTGGCCCGTCATGATCTCGGTACTGTGATAAAGGTCCGGAAGGATGCCCTTCTCGACCTCAGTCGCCTCCTCCCCCGCCTGAAGAAACCAGGCGTACGCGATGAGGGCTATCACGGACATGACCACCAGAACGGCTGCGAAACTGACGAGGATGCGGTGGCGTATTGTCAGACTCTTCATGGAACCGGTTCACCAATGGGGGGCATCGTGGGCTGCGCGACAAGCGCTCGTTCCGACATATTCGAAAAGGTGCGTCGAAAAGCGGTAGTCTGATGCTGAATGGTTTCTTTTCCGTTCCATAGCTAATGATGGCGAGGCGGCTCGCCAATCGGCGCCGCCAGAAGCGGTGGTCAAAGGACGACTGCCGTCCACGCACATCAGCCCGAGATCGGCTGGATGGCACGCCGCGTCAGGAGGAGCGTGGATGAGCTGCTTGAGGCCACGAATTGAATGACTGCTTAGGCCAGGTCGAGGCAAGAAAGCCGACGTCCTGCTTGCTGCCCCTAAGCTGCCAGGCGGGAACGCGCCTCATATCAGCCGTCCAGCATGATCGTCGCACTGAAAGCGGATCGCCGAAACCACATGTCGCAAACTGGCCAGCGCGTAGATTGGCGCCGAGTACGGGTTCGACATGCGCAGGTGACGATAACTAAATGGCAAGCGCCCCCGCCTGAGGCCCCTCAGGACTAAAATGATCTTGAGACAGTTTCAAATGCGCATCCTCAAGCGGCGGCCGCCAACCGCACAAGGATGAGCACAACGTGACGAGCGCTCTGGAGCGTAGAGGGGACTAACCCGACAATCCCTTCCTTTGCGACATTGCGGCGGGGAAAAAGATTACGAGATGGAGCAGGCGTATTGCCAAAAGGGTCCAGCAGCGAGAGTTCGCGTTTTCCGCCTCGGCTGTGAACCCGCTTCCATTCGCTGATCTTGCTCAGGTCGAGGTCTACTTGCCATCGAGGGCTCATGTCCCAGCTCATAAGCAGGCGGTTGGGTAGGTCTCGGCCAGCACACGGCCCGGTGGCACTCCTGGGGTCCACACCGCAGGTTCAAACTGACCACCGACCCAGGGTTCGAAGACCGTTCCCGATCGGAACACCGAGCAGATTGTGCTCGCTCTCCCTCAAGTTACTGAAATCTTCGTGAAGACATTGAAGGCGTCGCAAAGGACGCCTCGACAACGACGGAGTGCTTTAAGGGCCCGGCCACCGGATGCTTAGATCTCGTTGACAAGGGGTGCTATGGGATCATAACGTACCTGATTGGTATAACAGGTATGCCACATGATCGGAGTTCTGATCAAACAGCGGAAGCTTTCGGACGAGGTGGCAGCGCACCTCGAGCGGATGATCCGAGAGGGAGAGTTGGCCGAAGCCGACCGTCTCCCATCTGAACGGGAACTCATGCGGCAGTTCGGGGTAGGGCGGCCTTCCATCCGTGAGGCGCTGCTGCATCTGAGCAAAATGGGCCTTGTCGAGGTAAAATCGGGGGAGCGTGCCCGCGTCACTCGACCCACTCCTCAATTCGTGATCGACGCCCTTTCAGGGCCGGCTCGGCACATGATTTCGGCGCCGGGAGGGGTTCACGACTTCCAGAGCGCGCGGTTGTTTTTCGAGGTCGGCCTTGCCCGCAACGCCGCTGTGCATGCTACCCCGGAAGACATTGAGAGCCTCAAGGAGGCGCTCGAACTCAACCGTCAATCAATCGGCGACCTGGCGCGCTTCGAGCGCACGGACGTAGACTTCCATTACGTGCTGGCGGTAATCACCCGCAATCGGATCTTTACAGCTATTCACGCGGCGTTGGCTGAATGGTTGCTCGAACAGCGTCGCACCACATTGGCCAAGGGTCAAGACCGCAAGGCTTACCAGGCTCATCGCGAAATCTTCGAGGCCGTGGCCGCGCGCGATCCAGACGCGTCAGAGACGGCCATGCGCAGCCATCTCGAATATGTGGCCAAGCGGTACCTGCAACTTGCGAGGCCCAAGTGATGACCGGATTTGTCGTCTGGGTCGATTTCCGCCTGAGGCCTGGTGCCCGGGACAGGTTCCGAGAACTTGTCGACGCCAATGCAACCGCGTCGATGCGCACCGAGGCCGGCTGCCGCCGCTTTGACGTGACGGAGGCGCGTGGCGAACCGGATCGGGTCCTGCTCTATGAAATTTACGATAGCGAGGCCGCATTCGAGGACCATTGCCGCACCGCTCATTTCGACGAATTCAATACGCGGAGCGCGCCGCTCGTCGTGACCAAGTTGGTGACGACCTGCGACCTCGTTCTTGAGGCCACGCATTGAAGAGAACGTAGGCGGATTGCCCCATTGGGGCGAACGGGAGGAAGTGCATGTCAGAGCCAAGTCTCAGGGCGTTAGCTTCTCACAGGCGGGTCAAGCTCGGTACGCTCGTCGCCGAGTTCGCCACGCCGGGAATCGGTCACATCCTGAAGTCCGCTGGCTGCGATTTCGTCTTTTTCGACATGGAGCATTCGGGATTTAGCTTGGAGACGCTGAAGAGTGCGATTCGCTATTTCGAGGCGGCTGACCTGCCGGTCATGGTGCGTGTGCCATCGCAGGACTACCACTTCCTTGCCCGCGCCATGGATATGGGCGCCGAAGGCCTGATCGCGCCGATGGTGAGCAGCGTCGAACAGGCGCAGCACATCATCAATTCCATGAAGTACCACCCTGCCGGCGCCCGCGGCGTGGCGCTGCAGATCGCTCATGACCGCTACCGCCCAGGCTCGGTCGCTGATAAATTCGAGGCCGCCAACAAGCGCTCCACGTTCATCTGCCTGATCGAGACCGCCGACGGCGTCAAGAACATTGACGGCATCGCGGGACTGGACGGGGTTGATTGTCTTTGGGTCGGACATTTCGATCTGTCCGTCTCGCTCGGCATTCCTGGCGACTTCGCCCACCCCACTTTCACTGCTGCAATGGCCAAAATCGTTGCCGCCGCCAAAAAGCACAACAAATCGCTTGGACGCTTGGTGCCCAACGTCGCCCAGGGACACGAGTTCTACGCACAGGGCTTCGATTTCATTTGTTATTCAGGCGACGTTTGGGTCCTGCACGACGCGATCGCCGACGCGGTTTCCAAGATCCGGGCCGGGTGCCAATAGGAGCGGAGGAGACGATGGACGGCGTAGAATTCAGGGTGGCGCTTTCCGGTGATTTCCGCAAGCCGGACGGCTCGCCGACCTACCCAGATTTCGATCTGGAGCCGCTGCGCAATGCGACAGGTGTCGAGATGGTGTTCCTGGAGTCAAACAGTCCGCTTCGCGCCGACCAACTTGAGGATTTCGATGCGCTCATCCTCCTCGCCCATCGTTTCGATGCCACGAGTGTCCCCAGGAGCGGCCGCCTGGCCGTCGTTGCCCGCTTCGGGGTCGGCTACGACACTGTCGACGTTGAGGCATGCACCGCAGCCGGTATTGCCTTGGTCATCACGCCCGATGGCGTGCGACGGCCCGTCGCCGTATCCGTCATCACCTTCATGCTGGCGCTGACCGGCAAGCTGCTGACAAAGGACGCGCTCACCCGCAAAGGGTCTGTTGGTTTTGAGAAGCGCTCCGAACATATGGGGGTCGGCCTCGTCGGGCGTACGCTTGGGTCGCTGGGCATCGGCAATATCGGTGCCGAGGTCTTCCGCTTGGCGAAGCCCTTTGACATGCAATTCATTGCCCATGACCCGTTTGCCGACAAGGGGGTCGCTGCCGACCTGGGTGTCGAGCTGGTCGGGCTGGAGGATCTGTTTCGCCGCGCCGACGTGCTGTCGGTGAGTTGCCCCCTGTCGCCCCAGACCCACCACATCGTCAATGCCGAGCGGATCGCCCTGATGAAGCCGACAGCTTACCTGATCAACACCGCGCGCGGCCCGATCGTCGACCAGAAAGCGCTGACGCAAGCGCTGCAGGAGCGCCGCATCGCCGGCGCCGGTCTCGACGTGCTGGAACAAGAGCCTCCCGAGGCAGACGATGCGATCCTCAAACTCGACAATGTCATCCTGGCGCCGCACGCGCTTTGCTGGACCGACCAGTGCTTTGCCGGCAACGGTGCCGCCGACGTCAAAGCGGTAATGGAGGTGCAGCGTGGTCGCGAGCCGCGCGGCGTGGTCAATCGCGAGGTGCTTTCGAGCGAGCTGTGGAAGACCAGGCTGTCTGGGCTCGCCGCCCGCTTTGGAACCTAGGAGGACACTGATTTTCGGCGCGCCGCCGCGGCCTCTTTGCGGCGACCTTACGGGAGGAAATGCTTGACCGCTGCGCCGGCGGACGAGTGAAGCAAAAGGAAAATGGGAGGACCAAGCACTATGAACGATCGTGAAAAACGTGACTTTCAGGCAGGTCTCGAAGCAGAGGTCGACGCCTTCATGCGCGGCGAAACCACCCGCCGAACTTTCATCACCCGCTTCGGTCAGATGACCGGCATGTTGGCCGTGTCCGGCCCGCTGCTGGGGATGATGACCGATTGGGCGCTGGCGCAGCAAACATTGGAATTGGCGGACGCCACGTCGCCGCTCGGCCAGGCGCAGGCCGCAGCCCTGAAAGCATCGAAGGAAGGGCCTCCGGACGGTTCCGCCTTTCGCGCGGCGGAGGCGGCCAAGGCGCATTCGGGCGTCACCCTCAACATGACCTACGAGGCTGGCCTGCAGGCACTCGACCCGCGCAATTTCAGTGGGCCGATGTGGGAGCAGCTTACCGGGATGAAGTCGAATGTCGTCGAGCTGTCGAACCCGGACCAGTACTCCAAGGCGGTCGCCGAGCACATCGCCGGCTCGGGTGCCTATGACGTCCTCGACATCTCGCCGGCCTGGACGCCGTCGCTTGCCGATGGCGGCGTCATCGCCCCTCTAGACGACTACATCGCCAAATACATGAACCCGGCAGACCTCGAGGACTATCATCCCCTGTACAAGGCGCTGCCGACCTACAAGGGTAAGATCTGGGGGTTCTTCGACGACGGCGACATGTTCGCTCTCTACTACCGCAAGGACATTTTCGAGGACCCTAAAATGGTGGAGGCTTACCAGGCGAAGTTCAACGCCAAGCTTGGACCGCCCAAGACATGGGAAGAATATGCCCAGATCGCCCAGTTCATCACCGACCAGATGGCGCCAAAGGTCTATGGCGCGGGACATTTCCGCAAGGCGGGCAGCCCCGGCAATCAGTTCGACTTTCTGCAGCAGTACCGGGCCAACGGCGGAAAACTCTTCGGCGACGACATGAAGGCAGGTTTGGTTTCGGATGCCGGCGTCAAGACGCTGACAAACATGCTCGCCGCAAACAAGGCCTCGATCCCCGGCAACAACGAGCTCGACGCCGTCTCCTTGTGGGCGGCTTTCCTGACCGGCAAAGTCGCGATGATCTATTCCTGGCCTCCTAGCGGCCGTATGGCGGCCAACTATTCGCAGTCGGCCACGGCAATCAACTTCATTCCGCAGTCCCAAATCGCCGGCAAGGTCGGCTATGCCGTGGTTCCGGGAAATCCGGAACATGCCACCGGCTACAACAAGGCACTGTCGGCCGACTCGCCCAACGCTGAGGCGGCGTATCTGTTCATGCAGTGGGTATGCTCGCCACCCGTCTCGCTGGCACGTTGCATGCTGCCCTACGCTCTACGCGACCCGTACCGCATCTCGCACTTCAAGTCCGAGCTCTACGGCGCGCTCTTCCCGAGTGCCAAGGAGTACCTTGCCAACCTCAACAACTCGGCAAATGTCGGTCTGCTCGACCCGATCATGCCAGGCGCGCAGGACTACTTCTTGAGCATCGATCGCATGTGCACGGCGGTGTGGGCTGGTGCGGATCCGAAGGCGTCGCTTGAAACGGCGGCCGCCGAGTGGAACGAGACGACCGACCGACTGGGTGTGGATTCGCAGAAGGGCTTCTACACCGAGTTCTTGAAACTGCCTGGCGCCACCGCCGACAACACGGTGGAAAAACTTGGCATGGCGGTCACCCTCTGAGGGCAGGCGGACTTCTCTGGAGCAATCGGTGTTGCGGGCGCTTGGCTCGCAACACCTCCCCGCTAAGCGGCGATTTTGGATACGCCTATGCAGCCCACCGCCACGATCCGTCGTTTGAAGGCAGCCGGCGCACCGCCCCGGCTGTCTGCCTTTGCTCAATGGGCAGACCGTCATTTCAAGTGGCTGCTGGTCGGCCCCGCTGTGCTGCTGATATTGGCACTGTCGATCTATCCGCTTCTGTTCTCGCTGGTGGTATCCTTCATCAACTACGACTTCCAGGTGCCGGGCCACGCCTTTGTCGGATTGAAGAACTTCGAGCGGGTCGTGTTCGATCCCGTAGCACGTTGGTCCCTGTTGCTGACAGCATCGCTGTCGGGCATCAGCGTCGCTATAGAATTCGTTCTCGGCCTCTTGGTGGCGCTGACAATGGTGCGCAGCTTTCCGGGCCGCGGTGTGATCATGTCGATCCTGATCGTGCCGCTGTTCATCAGTCCGGTCATCGTCGGCCAAGCCTGGACGCTGCTTTTACAGCGGCCTTTCGGACCGACGAACTATATCCTGACGCAACTATTGGGGCAGGAGGTTACGATCGGCTGGATGACGGAGCGCCCGTGGCTCTACGTCTCGCTGATCATCGCCGATGTCTGGCAGTGGACGCCGTTCATGTTCGTCATCCTGCTCGCCGGGCTGACCGCAATCCCACCCAATCTCTATGAGGCGGCAGAACTCGACGGCGTCAACGCCTGGCAGGTTTTTTGGGCGATCACGCTCCCGCATCTCGGGCCGATGATGCTGCTGGCGCTGACCTTCCGTCTGCTCGACGCAATCCGTATGTTCGACACCATTTTCATCATGACAGGGGGTGGCCCGGGAACACAAACCTACACGGCCTCCTATTATCTTTATACCATCGGCTTCACACAGTTTCATCTGTCGCAGGCAACAGCAGGAAGTTGGCTGTTCCTGATCTTTACGGCGCTCATCGTGACGTTGCTGGTGCGTCGGCTCTTGAAGGTAGAACCGGTCTGATGGCCGCCGTCGCGCCCGCCCGCCGCAGGAAACGCCGGTCGTTGCCGATCGGCCGAATTCTGCTGCTGGGGTTCTTCCTGGTGTTCGTGCTGTGGCCGCTCTACTGGATGTTCAACACCTCCATCAAGCCCAGCGACGACTACCTCACCGTACCGCCTGTCTGGTTCCCCGCCGCTCCGACGCTTGTCCACTACAAAGCTGCGCTGTTCGCCTATCGTGGTCTCGACGGGCTCATCAACAGCCTGATTATTTCGCTTTCGGCCACGGTGCTTTCGGCGCTGCTCGGCACGCTGATGGCCTATAGCCTGGCGCGCTACGACACCGGCGGCAAGCATCTGTCTTTCTGGGTGCTGTCGCAGCGCTTTTTGCCGCCGATCGGGATCGTGCTGCCGGTGTTCCTGATCTATCGCCAGGTCGGGCTCTACGACACTCATGTCGGCCTGATCATCGCCTATACGGTCTTCACGCTGCCGGTCTCGGTGTGGATGATGTTCGCCTATTTCCGCGGCATGCCGAAGTCGATGGAGGAGGCGGCCCTCGTCGATGGCTGCACGAGATGGGAGGCGTTCTGGCGCGTTGCCATGCCGCTCGCAGCACCGGGCATCGTCGCGGCGGCTGTCTTCGCCTTCATTGCATGCTGGACGGAGTTCTTCTTCGCTCTGATCTTGACCAGCCGAACTGCCTTTACACTGCCAACGGTCTTCCGCGCCTTCATCGGCTTCCAGGGCGCGCAATATGGCGAAGCCGCGGCCCTTGCCATCGTCTCCCTTGTGCCATCGATCGCCCTCGGGGTCCTTGCTCAACGTCATCTGGTGCGCGGGCTGACGCTCGGCGCCGTTCGCGGTTAGGAAAGCTCCCGCATGGCCGAAGTCAAAATTACCGGCTTGCACAAGCGCTACGGCGCGTTCCATGCCGTGCGCGGCATTGACCTCCACATCCGCGACGGCGAGTTCACCGTCCTGGTTGGACCGTCCGGCTGCGGCAAGTCCACGCTGCTCCGGACCATCGCCGGCCTGGAGGAGATATCGGAAGGCACGATCGAGATCGGCGGCGAGGTGGTCAATGATTTCCGGCCGCGCGATCGCGACGTGGCAATGGTGTTTCAAGATTATGCGCTCTATCCGCATATGAGCGTGGCCAAGAACATTGGCTTCGGCCTCAAGGCTCGCAAGATGCCGAAGCCAGAGGTCGAGGTGCGCGTCGCCGAGGCGGCACGCATGCTTGGCATCACTCCCTTGCTGGGGCGTTTTCCGCGCCAATTATCCGGTGGCCAGCGCCAGCGCGTCGCCATCGGCCGCGCCATAGTCCGCAACCCCCGCATCTTTCTATTCGACGAGCCGCTGTCCAACCTCGACGCACAGCTTCGCGACGAAATGCGCGGCGAAATCAAACGCCTTCACCAGGACATTGCGACAACGATGATCTACGTCACCCATGACCAGATCGAAGCGATGACGTTGGCTGACCGTATCGTGCTGATGCGCGACGGGTTGATAGAGCAGCAGGGCGCGCCACTCGAGTTGTTCGAGCACCCGGCCTCCACGTTCGTCGCTGGGTTCCTGGGTTCGCCGCGGATGAGCTTCCTGCCAGGCACCCTTGCCTTGGACGCAGGCGCCGCTGCCATCCGGCTCGCAGATGCACTGCTACCCTTAGCGCCCGGCAGGGGGCTGAAGGGCGTCGCGGACGGACAGCAGGTGCTGCTCGGGTTAAGGCCAGAACACCTCACTCGTGCGCACACTGCCATGCCGGAGCAGGGCACGTTTCGCTATGAGGCAACGATCGACCTGCTGCAGCCGACCGGCTCGCGCAGTTACGCGACATTCCGACTGGCCGGCGCGCCGGTGATGGCTGAGCTGCAGGCGCACGATGTCAGCCGTCCGGGCGAGAAGCTTGCGATCGACATCAACATGAACCGGGCCTCGATCTTCGACGCCACGACGGAGCGCGCAATTTGACCTCGACAGCTTCCCTGGCAGTCCGCTTGTGTGGCACCGAGCAGCTCGAGGCACCGCTGCGCACACTGCGCGCCGGATCCTTGTCGGTCGCCTTCGACAATGGCGCCTTGCGTTACATCCGCATCGGGACGATCGAGGTCTTGCGCGGAATCTCGTTTCTTGTACGGGACGAAAACTGGGGAACATGTACCACCGTTCTCGATGATCTGCGGATCGACGAGAGGCCGGATGCGTTCGCCATTGAATACCGTGCAACATGTGCCGCAACATCCGGCCGCCTGATTTACCGGGCGCGCGTCTCAGGCAGTGGCGATGGTGCGCTGTCGTTTGTGGCGGAGGCAGAGCCCGAGACTGACCTTTTGACGAATCGGACCGGCTTCGTGGTCCTTCATCCGATCGAGGGCTTAGCCGGCAAGCCGATAAAGGTGCTGCATGAGGATGGTCACGACGAGCTATCGTTCTTTCCGGACCACATCGATCCAAAATGTCCGTTCACCGACATCCGGGCGTTGTCGCACGAGATCGCGCCTGGGATCTGGGCGACATGCACCATGGAGGGTGATGCCTTTGAGATGGAGGACCAACGCAATTGGTCTGACGCCTCCTATAAAACATATGTCCGCCCTCTGCGTCGCCCGTGGCCTTACAGACTGCCCAGGGGCCAGAAATTCACGCAGGCCGTCCGGCTTCACGTGTCAGGAACGCTCCCTGCCGGGACGTCTGAAAATCGAAATCCACTCATCAACCTGACGATCGGCGGACCGGTCGGCCGAGTGCCCCGCACTGGCGTCGGCGTCGCCGCCGACGAGGCAAAGCACGCGCTCGAAACCCCCGAGCTCCTACGACGAATGGCTCCTCAGTGGATGGTCTGCCAGGTCGATCTCCGGATCGCACACGGCCAGGACGAACTAGAAAGCTACGCCGCGCTCGCACGGCTGACCGGCGCTGGAGTGGTCCTCGAGATTATCACCAAGGGCACGCGCGATCCATTCGGCGAATTGGCGCCGGTCGCGGATGCTGTCGACTCACTCGGCCTCAAACTAGAAGCTGTCTCCGTCTTTCCGGCGCAGGACATGACATCCGTACAGCCGGGAGCACCGTGGCCGACTATGCCCAGCTTCCACGAAAGCTACTCCGCCGCTCGCCGGGCTTTCCCGGGCATCGCGCTGGGCGGCGGCATGGCCGCTTACTTCACCGAACTCAACCGCAAGCGTCCGCCAGCCGAAGCGCTCGACTACGTGACCTTCACCACCTGTCCAAGCGTGCACGCCGCAGATGATGTCTCGGTGATGGAGACACTTCAGGCAATCCCCCATCTAATTCGCTCCGCGCATGCTTTCATGGGGGAACGCTTGCCACTGCGTATCGGTCCCATCCAGCTCGGCTGCCGTGAGAACCCATACGGAAAATCCACTGCGCCGAATGAAGCGAACGCTCGCGTCTGTCTATCGCGCATTGATCCTCGTCAGCGCGGGCTGTTCAATGCGGCTTGGACTGTCGGATATTTCGCGGCCTGCGCTCGCGAAGGAATCGAGGCCGTCGCGTTCGGTGACTTCGCCGGCCCCTTTGGCCAAATCCATAGGAAGGCTGATTTCGTGCAGCCATGGTATGATCAGCAGGATGGCCCAACGGTCTATCCCGCTTTCCATGTCTTGGCTGGTCTCTCAAAGCTCGGCGGAGCCACCTTGCTGTCCGTAGGAACTTCCGGCGCTGACGGCGTCGCCACGATCGCGGCTGAAAAAGATCGCCGCGTGACCCTGTGGGTCGCTAACCTTACCGCCAAGACGCAATCTGTGCGGCTTTCGGATTCGCCGAGCAGCGCCCGCATTGCTCTTCTCGGCGCCGAGCAGTTCGAGCGGGCGGCAACCGATCCCGACTTCATGGAAAGTTCCGCAAGACCGCTGGATGATCAAAGCATCTCGCTTGGCGCCTACGCCGTCGCGCGAGTCGACCTCGATCGATCGTCTTAGGCCTAGCCGATGTTCGCTGTTTGGCCAAACCCCCGTCAAGGATGAGGGTGATAGTTCCATACTCTAAGGCAGCGCGTGGAATCCATCTCGCTTATACGTTGTACTATCGCGACGGCGACCAGGCTCGCTAGGTTCCGCCTGCCGAGACGCCAAGTTTTGAGGCCGCTCGCGCCGAAGCGATCCGTTGCGGAATCGGCCTGTTGGCTGATCTGGGCGATGACGATATGACCGGATGGTTAGTGCGCATGCGCGATCAGGCAGGCAACGAGCTTTGCACGATCAACGTCTGCGAGGCCGAAGCCGCACCGCAAACGGAAACAAGCCGGTTAGGCAGCACCGCTCACGTCTGTGTCGATACGCCAGCCCTTATTCAATTAGATCGTCGCCAGTCGGAACTTTTGTGATGTTGAGCCCTTGTCCATTGAACAGTGGAGGTACCAATGGCTAACCTGGGAAAATTGGCGATCGCGATGCTCGGCGTCTTGGCATACCAAAATCGCGACAAGATCGGCGACATGATCCGTGGAGCGGGCGATCGCAACCCAAATGATCCGCAAGGCGGGATTCTGGATCAGCTTTCAAAAGGCGTTTCGGGGACCGCGCTTGGCGATATTCTCGACCGGTTCAGAGGGGCAGGCGCCGGATCGAAGGTCGATTCGTGGGTAGGCACCGGGCCGAACGAGCCGATCCAGCCAAGCGAGGTGGAAGCAGCCATAGACGAAGACACCCTGACTTCCCTCTCGATGCAGACCGGCCTATCGCGCGAGGAGCTCATAAGCCGGATCACGCGAGATTTGCCTGAGGCCGTCAGCAAAATGACGCCTACTGGTGAATTGCCCGTTGAGGCGCCGAAAAGCTCCGGTGAGACGACCTTGCTCGACGACGTGCCATCGCACAGGACGCAAGCGAATTCAGGCGGTCAAAGCGATATCTAAGGTGACGGCTATCCCATCAGGGAGAGATACCAAATCGTACTGGCGCGCGAGTTGGCATGATCGGGCAGGGCGGTCACGGTGGTCATACAGCAAACGTACTTGCCGAGTTGGATCTATTGGCCGCGCTACTCGATTCCCGCTGGCGCATTCCAGGCACATCAATTCGTTTTGGACTGGATGCGCTCGTAGGTCTGGTCCCCGTACTCGGAGATGCGGCGACGGGCATTGTCTCGGCCTACATCGTCTTGCGAGCTCGAAACGTCGGTGCCGGAAACGGCTTGGTCGCCCGCATGCTAGGCAACGTGCTGCTGGATACGCTCGTAGGAAGTGTCCCAATTCTCGGCTCGATCTTCGACGTCTATTTTAAGGCGAACAATCGCAACGTCACTCTGCTGCGCCGTCACATCAACAAGTGAGGCGGATAACCAATCGTCGCGATGCAATTCTTCTAAAAGGCTCGGAACCGACAGGGGCGCTGGGGCTTGAGTCGCGATTCCTGGAGTCGCGAGCATATGACCAGTGCCATTGACCGGCTTTCGTTCATCGAGTTCCAATCGCCCACACTGGTCGAGAAAGCTCCCGAAGGCGGAGATTGGCTTCACGAGATCAAATATGACGGCTACAGGACGCAGCTGGTCGTTGAAGGCGGAAAGGCGCGAGCATTCACGCGTCGCGGCTACGATTGGTCCCACCGTTACAAGGGGATTGTTCAGGCCGCGGCAAGCCTGCCGGTCAAATCCGCTATCATCGATGGTGAAGCTGTCGTCCTGGGCGACACCGGCCTGCCGGACTATCAAGCCCTGGAACGGGAGCTGGGCAACCCAAGTTCGCTACGGATGACTCTCTACGCTTTCGACCTCCTGTACCTCGATGGCCGTGATCTACGGGAACAACCGTTAGTGAAGCGCAAGGCTGCGCTGAAGAAGCTGCTGACCGAAACCGAGCCAACCCTGACTTATGCCGAGCATCTGGAGGTGAACGGCAAGGATATGTTCGACCATGCCTGCCGGATGGGCATAGAGGGAATCGTATCGAAGCGAGCGGATGCTCACTACCGCTCGGGCGTCCAGACCAGTTGGGTCAAGGTCAAATGTGTCAAGAGCGACACTTTTCCAATCGTGGCTTTCGTCGAGAAACTTGGCGCGCAGCCGCGCCGCATCGCATCGTTGTACATCGGCAGGCGAGAGGGCGACCGGCTGCTTTATGCCGGGAAGGCCCAGACCGGCTATACGCTGGACGCAGCCCGGCGCGTTAGGGAGCGGCTTGATCCGCTTGTTGTCGCCAAGTCACCGCTGTCGGAGCCGATCAAAAAGCCCAAGGCGACATGGGTCAAACCAGACGTTCTCGCCGAGGTGCAATTCAGTGGCGTGTCGGACCGGGGCATCTTGCGTGAGGCGGTCTTCAAGGGACTCCGCGAGGACCTTCAGGCAATCCCGCCCAAGCCTCCATCGCCGTCCAAGCGGAGGTCGGATGGCCAACACGGCGTCCCGCGCGAGAACATTCTCCAACTGCTACCCGATGCGGTTGCACCTTCCAAGGAAGAGCTGGCAGACTATTGGCGGCGGGTCGCTGATCAAGCTCTAGTTCATCTGGTTCGGCGACCGCTGAAGCTGGTCCGCCACGCCTCCGGCGCAACCTTCTATCACAAGGGACCGCTACCTCGGATACCGGCGTCCGTGCACCAGCTCCGCGTTCAAAAGCGCGAAGGCGGCGAAGGCATTCGGGTATGGATAGATGACATGGATGGTCTGCTTGGCTTGGTCGAGATGGATGCCGTTGAGCTTCATCTTTGGAACGCGACGATTGACGACATCGAACATGCGGACCGGCTCGTCCTCGACCTCGATCCCGGAGAAGGCGTGCCATGGGACGCTGTGATCGAGGCCACGCTGGCGCTACGGGGCATCTTGGAAGCGGCAGGCTTGGAGAGCTGGCCAAAGGTCACTGGCGGCAAAGGCATCCACTTGATGGCCCCGCTCGTTGCGAAGATGAACCATGACAGCGCCCGGAAACTGGCCAAGTCGCTCGCCCACCGTCTGGTTGATACCGATCCTGACCGATACCTGTTGTCAGCTGACCCCGCCGCCCGAGGAGGCCGGATATTTCTCGACTATCTCCGCAACGGACGGGGCAATACCGCAATAGGCGCTTTTTCCCCGCGAGCGCGGCTCGGCTTCCCAATTGCCCACCCGGTCACATGGAAGCAAGTCGAGGCGGGCATCCGGCCAGACGTTTTCACGCTCGCGCAGCCATTCAGACCCGCTCGTCGAAAAGCCGCGTGATGCGTCGCGACCATCAGCCGATATCAGCCCGTTTCTTGCCTCGCGTTCGAGCCTCTTCCGGTCGTTGCCGTGTTCTCTGATTAGCTCGCGGACCTGTTCTGGCGTGATACGATGCTGTTTGGCGAAATAGCGAACCTCATAATCTTCATCGACTGATACACGGTTGCGATCTCGAAAATCACGCTTGCTCTTATCGTCTGCCATTATCTTTCCTCCTGATCAGAGAAACAACGACCGACGTTGTATGTTCCCGGCGCCTCACTTCGGCCGCCAGAGGCGCGGGCTGTCCGACCGGACTGGGGCCGCAGGCATTGCGAAGGTGATCTGGCGAAAGTTGGTTGGCCAAAGGCGAGGGTGATTTCGTTTGCTGTTCGGGATAGCTGACCGTCGATCGAGCCTGCCTGCGGGCCTCTTGTTTTTTTACGACGCCAGTCGGAACCCCGACGGGTCGCAGATGATTCAGATGCGCATCCGGCTATCAACGAGGATCGTGAGCAAAATGGCGGGGGTGACCACGAAGGCGACAAAACTGCGCTCCGGGAGCCCAAAGTTTCGTCTAGGACGCATGACCCGGGTCACAGCGCCGCGGCACGAGTTCGACTTCATCACCAAGGTCGGCCGCATAGACCACGCCGGAGCTCTCGCAATGTTGCAGAGGCACATGGGAGATATAGAGGCGGTCTTTTTCGGAACTGATGTTTTGGCTAAAGCGCTAGACCAGCCTGCCGAGTGACGCTCAGTTAATCCCTATCGCGGCGCCCAGCCTGCCTTTCCGTTGCCGCTCAGTAAGCCGGCACAAGGCGCGTGTTTCGCAACGGCAAGGCCATGGTGAACTGCAAGCCGTCACGATGGTAGTTCAATTCGATCTTGGCGTTGCATTGCACGGTCACGACTTTTTCCAGGAGTGTCGTGCCAAACCCGCGGCGACTGGGCTGCTCGACTTTCGGCCCATCTCGTTCCCGCCAGTCAAGATTGACGATCTGTGTATCGCCGGACCCGCCTAACGACCAGCGGACATCAAGGCGGCCGCCCGTTTGCGAAAGCGCGCCAAACTTCGACGAATTGGAGGCCAGTTCGTGGAAAGCCATCCCGACAGGGACCGCAATGTCGGCGACTAGCGCTACGTTCGGGCCTTCCATAACGATACGCGGCCTGTCGCGCGTCTCATAGTGGTCAAGCTCGCTTTCGAGCAGCTTGTGCAGGGAGGCAGTCTGCCAATAATCGTCGGTAAGCATCGAATGGGTCTGGGCCAGGGAAATGAGCCTGGCTGAAAAATCGCGTACGAAATCGTCGACGTTGCCGCTCGACTTGGCCGTCGCGCCCATCATGGCGCGAACGTTGGCCAGCGTGTTCTTGACGCGGTGATGCAGCTCGCGGATGAGCAATTTCTGCCGATCGGCGACCTCCCGCTTCTGTTCGATGTAGGACTGGACCTCGCGCTGGCGGGCGCGGGCACGCAAGGCGGAGCGCACCGAGTTGGCGAGGCTCGAAGCCAGAAATGGCCGTTCAAGCACGATCAGATAGCGGTCCAGAAATGCCATCCGCGTGTCGACTTCGTTCCCCCGCATCGTCAGAAGCACGATCGGAAAATCCGACCATGCGGGTTGGGCTTCAAGCCAGGCCGCAAACTGCGTTCGATCGGAACTGAGCAGGGCCTCCTCGGCCACGACAAGGCACTGAGCCTCGTCGAGAAGCGGCACTGCCTCTTCCAAGCTGCCGCACACACGCGAGGCAATCTGGTTTGTAGCCAGGATGGAGGCCGCGATCCTCGCGTCACGGCCAAGCGGCGCCAGCACGAGAACGGCGGGGCTGGACGACATCACAGCGCCTTATCCCTCAGAAGGTCTGTCGGCTTGCCTTCAAATTCCGGAGATCCCATCAGGATGCCGCGGAATTGTTCCAGTGGCTCACCTACGGCCACGCCGTTACCGCCGATTTTAAACTCACGAATCGTCTCTTCGTGGGGGCCGACACGTTTCTTGACAACGGAAATCGCGCGTCTCAACTGACCTGCGTTCTCGAAGAAGCGCAGAAGCATGATGGAATCGCAGAGATAGGTCATATCGACCGGCGCTGCCGTTTGCCCAAACAGCCCGTGATTGGCCAACAGCAGGATCGTCGCCACTGCCTTCTGATTGAGATAGGTGAGGATCTCGTGCATCTGAAGCACCAGATGCTGTTCTTCGGACATGGCATTGAGATAGCCGGTTAGGCTGTCGATCACGACGATCCGCACATTGGATTCTTCGACGGCCGCTTGGATGCGCGAAGATAATTCGCCTGGTGAAAGCTCAGCCGGATTGACAGATTCAAGCATCAGCGTGCCGTCCTCGGCAAACGGCTCCAGGTGCATGCCGAGCCCGGCGGCGCGCGCCAAGAAGATGCGCTTTGTCTCGTCAAACAAAAGCACCAGCACACGCTCGCCACGCTCGAGTGCGGCATAGCAATAGGTGCAGGCAATGGTAGACTTGCCAACGCCAGACGGCCCCATCAGCATCGTGCTGGTACCACGGGCCAGCCCGCCGCCAAGCAGGGTGTCGATCCGGTTGTTGCTCATGGCCGGCGTATCATGCTCGGCCACCTCATGCTCGGCTGCAACGAGCCGCGGATAGGCGACAACGCCGCCTGGGCGAATTACGAAATCGTGAAAGCCGCCCCGGATCTGCACGCCGCGCATTTTGATCACGCGTAGCCGCCGACGCTCTCCACCATAGACGGGCGACAGCTGCTCCATCCGAATGACGCCGTGACTGATCGAATGCAAATTGAGGTCATCCTGCTCAGCCGTCAGGTCGTCGAGCATAAGCACCGTCACATTGTTGAGCATGAAGAAGCTCTTCAATGCCAACACCTGGCGCCGATACCGCAATGACCCTTGCGATAAAAGTCGAATTTCAGAGAGCGAATCGAACACCACGCGATCGGGTCTGACGCGTCCGATCTCGGCCATGGCAGACTGCACGGTTTCGCCGAGTTCCAATTCCGAGGAATGGATCAAGGTCTGTAGCTGCGCCGGATCGAAACTGAGCTCCGGCGGCACAAGTTCAAGAATTTGCACCCCCTTCAGGTCCCAGCCGTGACGGCCAGCAACCGAGAGCAGTTCGCGCTTGCTTTCTGACAAAGTGATGTAAAGGCATGTCTCGCCTTTCTTGGCGCCCTCGATCAAAAACTGGAGGCCAAGAGTGGTTTTTCCAGAACCTGGTTTCCCTTCGATGAGATGGGAGCGGTTCCTGGCGTAGCCGCCACGAAGAATGTAGTCGAGCCCACTAACTCCAGTTGCGATCGCTGAGGCGTCGTCTCTGTCCAACTAATCCCCCAATGTAATTTCGAGAACCAGATAACGACGGGCACCTTTGGCGGTTCCACGTCTCTCGGTGAGCGCTATTGTCGTGAGACGAAAAGGCGACAGGAAGCGCGGCAAAAAAGGGCGCCGTACCTCTCGGAGCCCTTTTTCAAGTTCAGTTTGGAACCGGCGACCTACCAGCCTTGCCGGCCGTACCAGTCATCGATGTCGCGCTGAGCGCGGTCCTTCTCAATGCCGTAGCGCTCCTGAATCTTGCCTTCCAACTGATCGCGGTTGCCGGCAATACGGTCCAGATCATCGTCTGTGAGTTTGCCCCACTGTTCCTTGACCTTGCCCTTTACCTGCTTCCAATTGCCTTCGACACGGTTCCAGTCCATGGCACCTATCCTTGTTTGTTTCGGACTGAGAAAAACGCCGTAACGCTACCGGAGTTCCCGTCAAGTTTGAGCAGATCGACCGATCGAAGCGTGGCGAGGTAGGCGGCCCCGAAGCAACCCGCTCTGGAACGCGATGATGGCTTGCCGCGCCGGCTGTGTTCTCCACAGTCTTGGCCACAGTCGCTCGCGAGACCAGCTTCGTTGGACAAACAGCGACAGGGATAGCGTGAAGCCAACTATGCTGCGTTGGTCATCCAAGCCTGGCGTCAGATACTAATTCTTGCTGTTGGGAGCCATGTTCCCTGCGGCTTTTGCCCTGAAGCGCCTTACCCGGCTGCGTGTGCCGCAGCTCTCATCCGAGCACCACCGCCTGCGCCCGCCACGCGAGGTGTCGATGAAAAGCCAACCGCAGTTCGGCCCGGTGCACTCGCGCACGCGGCGGCGGTCATTCCTGGACACCAAAAACTCGGCTGTCTCAAAGGCCACGCGGTGGCCGATCGTGTTCAGACTGGCTGCGTCGGTCCACTGCCAAGCGAGGCGGTCGCCGGACGGGAAAAGCGAGCGCTTCGGCAGGGCTAGGGCGACTGCATCGCGCACGATTTGCAAGGCATCGTCCGGCACCCGGGCGCCTGCCGCCTCGGCCTGGAGAGCCGCGTAAACGGCCTCGCGCAAAATCTTGGCCTTTTCCAATGCCGCCTCCGCAAGGAGCGGGCGGGCGGAAGCCTCCGCGAGCAGTGCTCGCGCCTCATCGACGTCGATCAAATCGGCACGTCCAGCCCAGACGACCAGGTCGGCATAGGTCTGCAAGAGGTCTGGCCCCCATACATCGCGTCGCGCGTCGACCGTGTTGACGAAGTCCAGGCAGGCGTGACCGCCAACCATGCGCATGTCGACGATAGTCTTCGCAAAATCCATCCCGGAAACATCGGTTGGCGGAACCGTATTGGCAAGAGGCCGTTGTAACGAAATAAATGTCTTTTGGCCGTTACGAACCAACAACGCCCAGCGAAGGCTGCTTCCGATGAACCGCAACACAGCGACATTTCTGGTTTTGTGTGTGATCTGGGGCACCACGTGGATCGGTATCAAGGCAGGGATCGCCACCGTGCCGCCTCTGATGTTCGCAGGCACGCGTTTTACAGTAGCCGGCTTGCTGATCCTCAGTGCGACGCGCCTAAGGGGCGCTGCTCTACCAAGGGTGGCGAAAAGGAGTTGGCCGCGCCTTTTCGTTGTTACGTTGTTCATGATTCCGCTTTGCTATGGCCCACTCTTTTGGGGCATGCTCTACATCGATACGGGCACCGCGGCTGTTCTTGAGCTTTCGCTGACCCCCGTCACGCTGCTTGGGTTTGCGTTGCTTCTGGGGGACGAACGCTATGACGGCCGCAGGCTTTTTGCCATTTTGCTCGGTGCGGCCGGTCTGTGCATCCTGTTCGGGCCCGAGGCCTATGCTAGTTGGACACACGCAGACCAGCAGGGCAGGGGGCTCCGGCTGCTGGCGATGACAGCGGTGGCGTCGGCAGCTGTAATCTATGCATGGGGTTCGGTGCTCGCGCGGCCGCTTCTTGAGGTATATTCATCGGACTTCATCGCCGGCTTCACCACCCTTTTCGGGGGCGCATTCCTAATTCTCATCTCACTCGTTGTGGAGCCAGGCGCGGCCGCGGCTCTAAAAGGCGATTGGGGCTGGCCGGCCTGGGCCGGGTGGCTGTTCCTCGTGCTGTTTGGTTCGTTCATAGGCTACACACTCTTTATCCGGCTCCTGCACGAAATCGGCGCCTCGCGCGCCGGAGCATTTGCCTTCGTCTCACCCGTCATTGCCGTCGTGCTTGGCATCATCACCTACGGCGAGGAGGTTAGCCTGATCGACATCATCGGCATGGCTATCATGCTCTTCGCAGCGTTTCTTGCGCTACGCGAGCGCAAACAGGAAACATCATCCGCTTCCCCGCCGTTGATTCCACGCTCCGCGCGGGCTGATGGCAGAACATGAAAGACGGCGCGCGCATCCAGCCGCCAATCAGCCTTGAGATGGAAAAGCACAAGGTTCTCGTCTATGCGATAAGAGGGCTCTCCCGGCAGCGTATCCCGCCTACCACCGGCGGCGAGGAAAGCTCCAGCTCATATGACAACACTAGTCGGCGAGGGATTTGCCGAGTTGCTGTAAAGATTGCAGGCGGGATTTGATGGAAAAATCGCGAGGCTGCAATCAGCGACCTATTCGTTCCGATCGCGATGCAGGCTATCCGCCAACGCGTCGACAAAGTGTCAGCCGCATCGCTTCAGTTCCGCCACCTGAACGCCGAGACGGAATGCCTGACCATCGGCATAAGAACGTGCATAGCTTTCTGCTTCGAACGGAAACGTCAGGGTGCTGCCGTAGGCGGTGATGCGGACCGTCCACTTCTTGTCGCGAACGAGTTCGACTGAATTGTCGGGCGACGTCATGATTTCCTCCGGCACCAGCAAGGCGAAGGCACGGATAACGTCGCAAAGGTCGTTTGAATGCAAACAATCCGACACGCTCATGTCGCTTGTTCTATACGCCCAGACTTTCTCTCGATTAGAGCAGCGCCACGGCTGCAATGTCGGTGGCGTTAAGTCCCCTAGCTGCCAAGACCTTTCCCATCGCGTTGGTCCCCTTGCGGCGTCACGCAGCGACCTTTCTGAACCCAACCGCCGAGATTGTCAGCCCGCAGTGTCCCGAGAGAATAGCCGGCAAGCCGCACGGTGCGAATGGCAACTCTGCGACGACTGCTTCAACAACTTTCGCGACTGGCTCATGTGAACGTCGACCACTGGGCGCTCACACTGGCTTCTGCGACCAGCCAGCTGCGATGAATTCATCACGGCTGATCACCTTGCAGGATTCTCGAGCATGTGGCGCACCAACTTGAACTCGATCGGCCCAAGAGGAATTTTCCCCGGTGCTGCAAATACGGTGGTATCGAGCTCCATCTCGAGGTCGCGATATGTCAGTGGTCTGCGCTTCTGCGCCAATTTCGTGACGGTAGCCCAATCGCGAGCCTTCGCAGGTGCTCGAGGAGCTATTGCGGCGCAAATGGTCTGATGAAGCGTTCGTCGACCCCGGGCTGCAACAGCCTGTGCTGACCTTCAGCGCCTGGGGACATCAAGGCGACACAGGGCAGGGAATTGGTCCGGGCATCCCGCTTCAGCCGGCCGCTCCCGTCGGCAGCTCATTGTCTGGCCGACAGTCCAGCACAATTCCCACGGCCTTTTCGCGGCAAGACCTAGCGCGTCATCGATCGAGCGGGCCAGCTTGCTGCCGAAACCATCCACCTGCAGAATGTGGCCTCGGAGCAGGTAGAACTCCGCATCCTGCGAGGGAGATGCATCGGCCGCGGCTCCGTCGAACTCAGCGAGGGAAACGGAAGTCAGCTCTTCGCAGTTCAACTTCGAGAGCAGACGTTCCTGGATTGGCCTTGGCACATTTGTGAACGGTCGATTCCAATGGCTGTCAAAGAGTACGGCGCGACATTGAGGCGCCAGCGAACCAGCTCGAAACCGGTCGAGCTAGTATCCGGGCCGGGTCAATCCGAGACAATTTCGTAGTGAAGAAGCTGGGCTTCGTCGAGTGCCGACTTCACTCCAGGCGAGATGACGCCGGAGCCGAAGAGGATAATATCTTCACGGCGTACGAATACTTCATGGCCGAGTCCCATGGACACAAATGTGCCCGAAGAGCTTCGTTCGAGAAGCCGAGCTCTGCCATTCAATATGGTGAAGGCGGCGTGGCGCCTCGATACCCAGGGCCGCTCGACGATGATATCGCATTCCGCCGATCTGCCGATTGTCACGGATTCGCCGTTTCGACAGGATCGCAGCTGATCTCTGTAGCGGATGACCAGATGAATCTGCCGCGGCAGGACCGAGCGTCTATCTGTAGTGGCGCCATGGCTGGTGATCTGCGTACCGGGGGCCCCATCGTCGCTCCACAGGGTATAGACATCGAAGAACTCTTGCTTCCCCTTCAAGGCCATTTTGTCGAGGAGCCGCAGGCCCTTGCGGCTTCTCGGGGAAAGGGCTTCGCAGAAGCTCTGGCTGATCAGCACCTCTCCGGGGTTCGCCGTGGTGGACAACCTTGCGGTGACATTGACAACATCACCGAATATCGCGCCCCGCGCGCGAATGACCGCCCCGAAATGCAATCCGATACGGGCGCTCAACGGCCCTTTAGTCAGTTGATGGGTAATTTGGCAGACGGCCCTCAGCGCCATTTCCGGGCTCTCGAAGAGGCTGAGTATGTCATCGCCTTTCGAGTAAATGAAATCACCACGGTGCTTGGCGACAATCTCGCGCATCGTGTCCAGGCAATCCGAGACCTGCTGTAGAGCGGCATCGTCTCCGATCCGCTCATAGAGCGGCGTGCTGCCCACGACATCAGCTAAGAGGACTGCGGCAAGAAGCGTTTCCTGGTCCATCGATCTCGTGTCCGACCCAAAAAGTCAGCGTGCGTGTATAACACACGAGGTTGCCTGCGACATATCTGCTCGTGCGCCTGGGGCCGGGGCGATGCCTCAGGTGATCGTCGCGGACGGACGGGCGTATGCCATTCGTCGGCTTCGTGCCGACATCCAGAACCCTCTTCGCCCCAATCGTTCGCGACTTCGGTGCTATGAGTGGACTTGGTCTTTTAGGCTGACCGAGTTGCAACGGGCGACGGCCTTCTCATGCACCATCAACCACGACCCGATCTCGGCCCCTCCGACTTCGCACGGAATAGTGCCAGATCGGCGGCTTTGACGAGATCATTCGGGCTCTCGTTCGTATTTGGGACCGGTGGCGACGCCAACGCCGTGCTTTGCGATAAGATCACGGATCCATTGATCAGATTTCAGGTATATTCTCTTTGAAGATCACCTGAAGTCGTGGTTGATGCGGTTCATAGTTCAGGTGCCTGACAGAGTGGCTTAAAATGTTGAGCGCTTCCCGCGCCTCGACGCGCGGATTTTGATCTATGACCGCATCGAGCGTCCCATCCAACAAAAGTTCCTTGGTGCCGTCTGTCACCTCGTGGCCGAGAAAGAGAATGTCTTTGGCGCGTCCACGCTCCTTCAGCGCCCGAGCGATGCCGGTGTTGCCGGCGCCGACATTGTAGATCGCGGCAAGATCGGGGTGCCGGTCCAGAAGCGCTGATGCTTCCGAATAAGCCTTCTCTCGGTCATCCAGCATTTCGCGCATCTCGACGATCTCGAGATTGGGCGACTCCTCGGTCAAGATGTGCCGGAATCCCATCTCGCGTTCCTCATGGCCGCGATAGGACAGCGAGCCGGCGAACAGCGCCACCTTGCTTGGGCGTTCCGATCCCATGAAGCGGTTGAGCAGATAGCCGGCCAGCCGCCCCGCGGCGCGGTTGTCGATGCCGATATAGGCCACTCTCGGAACATGCAGGATGTCGGAGGCGATGGTCACCACCTTGACGTCATTGGCTGACAGCGAGCGGATCGCCTCGCGCACCGTTGGATGATCCAGCGCGATCACGCCGACGCCTTGTGTCTGTCCACGCAATTCTTGCAGCAGGCGGGCGAGCCGGTCGGGGTTGAAGCCCTCTATGGTGGCGATGTGGACGTCGAGATCGGGGCGCGCTAGGGCCTGCGCTTCGATGTGTCGATGCAGCATCTTGATGAAGGAATTGGTGCCGGCCGGCAGAGCGAAGTCGAGACGGATGACCTCTCCGGGTGAGGGCCTGGGCGGCGCTCCGTTCGGGCGCTCCGCGATGTAGCCGAGGCGCTGCGCCATTTCGAGCACGATCTCACGCGTGCGCGCCCGCACACCGGGCCTGTTGTTCAGCACGCGGTCGACGGTGGCGGCGGAAACGCCGGCTTCCCGGGCTATGTCAGTCAAGGTGGAACGCACCGTCTTCATCTCCTCAATGCGTCAGATCGCACAATGCCGCTAGCCCGTCCGACGGCCACAGCTGCCAGCCATCAGCGATTCTGATGGGAAATGATGTATCGAGCCTTAGCCGATGCGCAAGGAGGTTGGGCTAAATCGCGTCGCCCGACGTGATAGTCGCGTGCCAGAAAGGCAGATTTCCCATCAAATCGAGGCATTGAGCCCGTGAGTCGACCTTTGCATGACGTATTTTCTCCGCGGTTGCGGTGTTACGATGTATTTTGAGTATTTATGATGTTGACAGCATTCCGGTGCTGCCGTCAATATCCCTCAATGGGCTCGTGGAGGAAACATCGGCCCTGAGGGAGGAATTCCAATGTCTGATTTGATCCGCATATCGCGACGCGGCTTGTTGGCGTCCGGAGGAAAGGCCGCGGCGTTCGTGGCTGCGGCCGGTATCGCACCGCAATTCATCCGTCCCGGCCGTGCCGTTGCGGCCGACGCGCTGGCGCCAGGCATGGTCGGCGGCCCCACCGGTTTCGAGGGCGCAGAGCGCTATCAATATGGCGCCGACACGCCGGAAGGCCGTGCCGTTGAGGCGGCCAAGGCCTTGAAGGGAGCTGGCAAGGCACCGGCCAAGATCGTGCTTGGCCTGTCGGATGGCTCGATTGGCCAACTCACACAGCCTTTCCCTGCGGGTGCGCCGTCGATCAAGGAACTGTGGGAAAAGGAGACCGGCATCCAGATTGAGATCGTCGGCCTGCCGAACGGCCAGGAATTCACCAAGACGATGCAGGACATCTCCACCAAGGGTGGGGCCTATGACATCTACTCGACGGAATGGAACCGCCTCGGCGACCTTGCCGAGACCGGCGGCATCGCCAAGCTCGACGACTTCGTCGCCCAGTACAAGCCCGAATGGGACGATCCCAAGACCGGCTATGTCGACGGCGCCAAGGGCGTGTCGCTGCTCAACAAATATCGCGGGTCCAACTATGGCGTGTCGCTGGACGGCGACTTCCAGACCTGGGTCTACCGCACCGACCTGTTCGGCGACGCTGCCGAGCAGAAGGCGTTCAAGGACAAATTCGGCTACGATCTGGCGCCGCCGAAGACCTGGAAGCAGCACAGTGACATCGCGGGCTTCTTCCAGCGGCCCGACAAGGGCCTGTTCGGCTCCACCGACCTGCGCAACCAGGGCTGGGGCTACACCAACTGGTATCAGCGCTATGTCTCGATGGCATCGCCCAACCAGTTCCTGTTCGGCGACGACGGCAAGCCGCTGATCAATTCCGAGCACGGCATTGCCGCCACCAACGAATATGTCGGCTCGCTGGTTCATCACTCGCCGGACGCGATCTCCTGGGGCTGGCCGGAGCAGTATGGAAATTTCGCCAAGGGCGGCGCGGCGATGACCTGCGCCTTCTCGAACCTGCCGAAATTCCTCGACAATGCCGGCAACAAGGATTCTGCCGTCACCGGCAAGATCGGCTCGATGCTGCCGCCCGGCCGCGAAGTCGACGGCAAGCTGATCAGCCGTTCCGTGCTGTGGTTCTCGCTGACCGGCATGGTCTCGTCGCAGTCGAAAAACCAGGAGGTCGCCTACCTTTTGCTGCAGTGGCTGGGCTCCGCCCGCATCTATGCCTGGATGAGCGTCAATCCGGGCGGCTATCTCGATCCGTTCCGGCTCTCGGATTTCTCCGATCCGCTGGTGCGCCAGACCTACCACGCCTACCACATCGACGTGGTGCGCGAGACCGTCGCCCGCACGGTGCCGACGATCAACTATCCCGGCGCCACCGCCTTCCACAACGCATTGGACGAAAATCTGATGGCGTCGCTGACCAAGGCCAAGACAGCGGAACAGGCGATGGCCGACACGGAAGCGGAATGGAAGAAGATCGCCCGCCGCATCGGCGAGGACAAATTGCTCGAAGCCATCAGGACGAACAAGGAGGCCTGGCCGACGGTTCTCGACCCGATCAGCTGATCCGTCTCCCTGGATCAGCGCTGGAGGGGAGGAGCATCTGTTCCTCCCCGCCGCAGTCAACGCCACCAGCAAAGCAGCCAGATGAAGCGTTCCGTCCCCTTCGAGATATTCCGCTACGCCGCGATCTTCGCGGCGATGGCGGTGACGCTGGTACCGATCCTGTGGATGGTGTCGATGGCCTTCAAGCCGATCGCCGAATGGTCGGCGACCGGCGCCGACCTGACATGGTGGCCGAAGAACCCGACGCTCGGCAATTTCCAGTTCGTCTTCGGTGAATCCAACAACAATCTGATCGTGGCGCTCGACCGCACCGCGCTGAAGCCGATCCTGTCGTCGCTGCTGTCGGCGGTGTTCGGCACGGCGATCGCGATGTCGGCGGGCACGGCTGCGGCCTACGGGCTGTCGCGTTTCGGCTCGGGCCAGAACCTGCCGCTGGCGCTGATCCAGCTCAGGCTGTTTCCGCCAATGGCGGTGATGATCCCGGTCATGATCATGTGGGCCTTCCTGAACTTCACCGACAGCTGGTTTGGCCTGGCGCTGATCTACGGCATCGTCACCCTGCCATTCGCTTTCTGGCTCATGAAGACCTTCTTCGACGACATGCCGCGCGAGATCGAGGAAGCGGCGCTTGTCGAAGGTTGTTCGTGGCTGCGCGTCTTCACCCGCATCACGCTGCCGATGATGCGCGCACCGCTGGCCAGCGCCGCCCTCTTCGTCTTCATCCTCAACTGGTCGGACTATCTGATCGCGCTGCTCCTGACGACGCGCGAATGGGTGACGATCCCCGTCTACATGGCCTCGCTGTCCTCCTCGATGACCGGTCAACTCTATGGCGCCAAGGCCGCGCTCGGTCTTATCGCCGCGGTGCCGCCGGTCATCATGGGCATTGCCATCCAGCGCCATCTGGTGCGCGGCCTGACGTTCGGCGCGCTCAAGCAATGAGCGCGGTGACCGTGACTGTCTCGAAGGACGCAAAGGCCGCGCTTGGCAAGCCCGCGCTGCGGGACGAGGGAGCGCGGCTGGGATTCCGGCTGACGCTGCCGGCGCAGGTTTTGGTGCTCTTCATCTCCGTCTTCCCGCTGCTGATGCAGCTCTACATCAGCGTCACCGACTGGTCGCCGCTCTCCGGCCTCGGCTGGTGGAACGCATGGGAGATGTGGAACAGCTTCGCCAACTACACCGACCTTGCCGCCGATGCGCGCTTCTGGAGCGCGCTGAGGCGCACGGCCATCGTCATGGTCGTGTGCGTGCCCGTCGAATTCCTGCTTGGCCTGGCATTGGCGACGCTGTTCGCGGACGATTTTCCGGGCAAGCGGATCTTCTATTCGATCCTGCTGATGCCGATGATGGTGGTTCCAGCGGTGGCCGGCTACATGTTCTTCATGCTGTTCCAGTCGGGCGGGCCGCTGAACGACATCCTGTCGGCACTCAGCGGTTCCCGCGTCACCATCGCCTGGCTGTCTGACCCCACACTGGCGCTGATCGCGGTGATCATCGCCGATATCTGGCAATGGACGCCGCTGATGTTCCTGATTCTGCTTGCCGGCCTGGTCGGCGTGCCGCAGGACCAGATCAAGGCGGCGACCCTGCTCGGCGCCAATCCGTGGCAGCGCTTCGTCACCATCGTGCTGCCGAAGATGAAGACGATCATCATCATCGCGCTGGCGATCCGTGTCATCGAGAACTTCAAGATCTTCGACACGCTCTACATCATGACCGGCGGCGGCCCCGGCGTCGCCACGGAGACGATCTCCGTCTACATCTACAAGGTCACGACGCAGGACCTGATCTGGGGCTATGTGGCGGCGATCGCACTGGCCATCCTGGTCGTGCTTTCGATCGTTGCCGTATTCGCCATGAAGCGCATGGCGCGCGCAAGGCTGGTGCCGGCATGAGTGCGATCCAGCTGCGCAACCTGGTCAAGACCTTTGGCGAGTTCACGGCGCTGAAGACCATGGACCTCGACATCGCCGATGGCGAGTTCATGGCGCTGCTCGGGCCTTCGGGCTGCGGCAAGTCGACAACGATGAACATGATAGCCGGCATGGAGGAGCCGACCAGCGGCAAGATCCTGTTTGGCGAGCGCGACATGGCCGGCGTGCCCATGGGCCGCCGCGGCGTCGGCTTCGTTTTCCAGAACTATGCCATCTTCACCCATATGACGGTGCGCCAGAACCTTGCCTATGGGCCGCGGATGCGTGGTGCGGCGAAAGCTGAGATCGACCGCCGCGTCGGCGCCACCGCCGAGCTGCTGCAGTTGACGCCGCTGCTCGACCGCAAGGCCGACCGGCTCTCGGTCAACATCCTGCAGCGGGTGGCAATCGGACGCTCGGCGATCATGGAGCCGGCCATCTTCCTGCTCGACGAGCCGCTGTCCAATGTCGACGCCGCCTTCCGGGCGGTAATGCGGACCGAGCTCAAGCAGCTGCAGCGCCAGTTCAGGCAGACGATGGTCTACGTCACCCATGACCAGCTCGAGGCCATGACCATGGCCGACCGCATTGCCGTCATGGATCACGGCGTGCTGCAGCAGGTGGGAACGCCGCTGGAAGTCTACAACAATCCAGCCAATGTCTTCGTCGCCCGCTTCATCGGCGCTCCGGGCATGAACCTGCTGAAGGGAAGGCCGGCGGAGAGCGACCTGGGCCTGGTGGTCGATCTCGGGCCACTGGGGGTCACGCCGACGCTGCCGGATGCGCTGGCCGCCACCTTGCGCGGATCGCGCTCTGAGGTGCTTTACGGCTTCCGGCCCGAACAGGTGTCGCTGGTGCAGAGCGGGCAGGGCCTCGCCATGCCGGTGAGCTTCGTCGAGCGGATCGGCGCGAGGACCATCGTCCATCTCGGCGATGGCGAGACCGCCGTGAAGGCGGTGTTCGACAATGCTGTCGGACTGTCGATCGGCGAGCTTGCCGTCGTCGCCCCCGTGGCATCGTCCGTGCGTGTCTTCGATGCCCGCAGCGGCATTGCGATGAAGGCAGGTTGACATGGCCGATATCGTCTTTCGCAATGTCAGCAAGCGTTACGGCACGACGCTCGCCGTCGACGACGCGTCGTTCACCGTCAATGACAACGAATTCTTCTGCTTCTTCGGGCCGCCGCTGTCGGGCAAATCGACAATCCTGCGCCTGGTGCTCGGGCTGGAGACGCCTGACGCCGGAGAGATCCTGATCGGCGGCAAACCGGTCAACACCGTCTCGCCGGCCGAGCGCAATGTCGCCATGGTGTTCCAGAACCTGGCGCTGTTCCCCCATATGAGCGCGCGCGAAAATGTGCGTTTCCCGCTGGTCGAGCGCAAGGTCGCCGAGGCCCAGATCGAGAAGCGTGTCGCCGACGTGGCCGCCAAGCTCCACATCGGCCATATCCTGCACAAGCCGCCGGCGCAGCTTTCCGGTGGCGAGCGGCAGCGCGTGGCCATAGCCCGCGCCCTGGTGCGCGACCCGAACGCCTATCTGATGGACGACCCGATCTCTGCGCTCGATGCGCGGCTGCGCGAGGAAACGCGCGTCGAGCTCAAGCGCATCCAGCGCGAACTCGGCAAGACGCTGATCTACGTCACCCATGACCAGGAAGAGGCGATGTCGATCGCCGACCGCATCGCCATTCTGGAGAATGGCAGGATCCGGCAGATCGGCGCCCCGTCCGAGATCTACGACCGCCCGGCGAACACCTATGTGGCGCGACTGCTTGGTTCGCCTGTCATGAACATCCTCAAATCCGTGCGCGGCGACGGTGGCATCGAGGCCGCCGAAGGCGCGGTCAGCATCGACGATCGCGCTGCTCCGGCCGACGCGATCGAAATCGGGCTGAGGCCGGAGGACATCAAGGTCCGGCCCTGGGTCGACGGGGGCGTTGGCCGCCCGGCACGCGTGTTCGAGGTCGAGCCGCTTGGCGGCTACACGGTGGTAACGCTCGCCGCCGGAGAGGCGCGGCTGAAGGCGCTGCTGCGCGGCCAGCCCGACATCAGGCCGGATGCGGCGGTAGCGATATCCTGCGAGCCGGCCCGGGTGCATTATTTCGGGCAGGACGGAGGCGCGTTGGCGAGATGATCGCGGCTGCGAAAACAGAATTGCGGGAGGAAGACATGGCGAGCGAAGGCTTCGAGCCGGACGTGAAGGTCCGCACGAAAGAATACCGTATCGGCTGCATCGGCGCCGGCATGATCATGGCCGAGTGCCATCTGGCAGCCTATCGCGAAGCGGGGTTCAACGTGATGGCGATCGCCTCGCGGACCCGTTCCAATGCGCAGAAGGTCGCCACGCGTTGGGACATCCCGACCGTGCACGACACGCCGGAACAGCTGATCGAGGATTCTGAGGTCGAGATCGTCGACCTTGCCTTTCCGCCCGACCAGCAGCCGGCGCTGATCCGCCATGCGCTGAAGCAGCCTCACATCAAGGCGATCCTGGCGCAGAAGCCACTGGCGCTGTCGGTCGATGAAGCCGTGAAGCTGCGCGACGAAGCATCAAAGTCCGGCAAGATCCTCTCGGTCAACCAGAACATGCGCTACGACCAGTCGATGCGCGTTCTGAAGCAGATCATCGACAGCGGCGCGCTGGGCGACATCGTCTTCGCGCAGATCGACATGCATGCCATCCCGCACTGGCAGACTTTCCTTCAGGATTACGACCGGCTGACGCTCGCCAATATGAGCGTGCACCATCTCGACGTGCTGCGCTTCCTGTTCGGCGATCCCTCGGAAATCACCACGCTGACACGCAAGGACCCGCGCACGACATTCGAGCATAGCGACGGCATCACCGTCTCGACGCTGCGCTTTCCCTCCGGCGTGCTCGCCGTGTCGCTGGAGGATGTCTGGTCCGGACCGCGCCAGGAGGGCTATCTGGACGACCAGCACATCAACTGGCGCGTCGACGGCACCAAGGGTGTCGCCAAAGGCACGATCGGCTGGCCGAAAGGCGCTGCCTCGACGCTGACCTACGCGTCGACCGAGACGACCGGCGGCGAATGGGTCAGCCCGAGCTGGGACACGATGTGGTTCCCGCATGCCTTCATCGGCGTGATGGAGCAATTGCAGCATGCGGTGAAGACAGGCGCGCCGCCGGCGCTCTCCGTCGCCGACAACGTCAAGACAATGGCACTGGTCGAGGCCGGCTATCGCTCGATCCACGAGGGCCGCACCGTCAAGCTTTCCGAAATCTCGATAAAATCAGCCAACTGAATCGCTTACAGGGAGGAATTCACATCATGATGCAGGCAGGTATTTTCACGGGCTATTTCCCGTACGGCCTCGAAGAGACGGCAAAGAAGATCCGCGGGCTCGGTTTCAACACGGTGCAGCTCGACCTGCATTTTAGGGATATCGATCTGTCGGCCGGGCAGATCACTGAGGAAAAGGCCAAGCAGGTGCGCGACGTCTTCCGCGACAACAACCTGCCGATCTGCTGCGTGTCGGGCTACACCAACATCATCCATCCCGACAAATCCGAGCGCGACAAGCGCGTCGGCTATCTCAAGGAGATCCTCCGCAACGCCCGCAGCTTCGGCTCGCCCTACGTGATCTCCGAGACCGGTACCTACAACACCGAATCCGACTGGGTGCATCACCCGAAGAACAAGACCGAGGAAGGATTCGAGGAATGCCGCAAGGTGATCGCCGAGCTTGCCCAGACCGCCTATGACCATGGCGCGGTCTTCCTCCTCGAGACCTACGTCAACAACGTCGTTGGCTCGGTCGAGGAGACGGTGAAGATGTTCGCCCACGTCGACCATCCCGGCCTCGGCCTGCTGATGGATCCGACCAACTATTTCGAAACCCACAACATCGACAGGATGGACCAGATCCTGAACCAGGTGTTCGATACGCTGACCGACAAGATCAAGATCGCGCATGCCAAGGACGTCAAGCGTTCGGGCAGCGACAAGTCGGAAAAGCATGCCGACATCGGCGACGAGGATGCGATGGAGAGCCACACCTTCCGCGGCGTCGGCGAGATCGAGCTGCCGGCGCCCGGGCTGGGATCGCTGAATTACGATCTCTATCTGCAGCGGCTGGCGGAAAAGCACCCAAACATCCCGGTCATCATCGAGCATCTCTCGGAAGACGACGTGCCGCGCGCGAAGAAATTCCTCGACGGGAAGTTCCGCGCCAACGGCCTGTGAGCGCCGGTTGCGCCGCCGGCGCATGGCGGCGCAACTCCAACCAAGGGAGGAATGAATGTTGAAATTCGCATTGAAAGTGGCTGCCGCGGCAACGCTGGTGGCCGGGGTCTCCTTGAGCCTGCCGGCATTCGCGCAGGACGGCCAGAAGACCTTCTATCTGCTGTCGCATGGTGGCCCTTCGGACGCGTTCTGGATCGACTGGAATGCCGGCGCGACCAAGGCCTGCGACCAGCTCAAGGTGACCTGCAAGATCTCGTTCAGCGGCGGCGACATGGCGGCGCAGAAGGAGGCTTTCAACTCGGCGCTCGCCGCCAAGCCGGACGGCATCGCCACCACCTCGGCTCAGCCCGGCCTGTGGACGGAGGAGGTGAAGGCCGCCAAGGCCGCCGGCATACCGATCGTGTTCTTCAACACCGACGATCCGGCGACCGGGCGGCAGGCCTATGTCGGGGCCGACCTCAGGGAAGCGGGCGTCATCTGGGCCAAGTATCTCGTCGACCACAAGATGGTGAAGCAGGGCGACAAGGTGTTCCTGCCGGTCGAAGTGCCGGGCGCCAGCTACCAGCAGCTGGAGACCGAGGGCATCGCCAGCGTCTTCGATCCGCTCGGCATCAAGTACGACGTGGTCGATTGCGGCACCGACCCGGCCGGCATCATCGCCAAGATGACCGACTACATGGTCGCCAACAATCCGCCGGCAATCATTGCACTCGGCGATTCCGTGGCAGCAAGCATCAAACGCGTCTTCGACGGGGCCGGTGTGTCGGCCGGCAAGGTCCCGGTCGTCGGCTGGGGCAACTCAAAGGAGACGGCCGAGGCGGTCAAGTCCGGCTTCGTCAATGCTGCGGCCTGGCAGTACCCGTCGGCGCAGGGCTTCATGCCGGTGGCGCTGCTCGGGCTTGCGGCCTCTGGCGAGCCGATCGGCTACGACATTCACACATTCAGCCTCTACGACGCCTCGAGCGTCGAGCCGATCCTGAAACTCTACAACAAGTGACGACAATCGGCGCCCGCCCCGAAATGGCGGGCGCCGGACGAAACGCATGGTCCTGACAGATATGGCAATCACAGCAGACGACGACACGCAGCGAGCGAAGGGCAGGTCTGCGCTGCTGCGTTCGCCGCAATTCTCCTCGCTCATCATCCTCATCGTGCTGCTCGTGGTATTCGCCATCGCCGACGGCAACTTCCTGTCGCCGCTCAACATATCCAACATGATGGCGTTCCTGCCCGAGCTCGGCATCATCGCTCTCGGCATGACGCTGCTGCTGACGGCGGGCGAGTTCGATCTGTCGGTCGGCGCCGTGTTCGGCCTTGCGCCCGTCGTGGTGATGCTGCTGGTGCAGAATGGCGGTATCGACATCGGCGTCGCCCTCCTGGCCGGGCTTGTGCTGTGCATCGCGATCGGCGCCATCAACGGGCTGATCGTCACCAAGATCGGCATTTCCTCGTTCCTGGTCACGCTGTCGATGCTGCTCGTCGTGCGCGGCGCGGCGCTCTACATCACGCAGGGATTCCCCCTGAAGTCGTGGGACCAGCCCGGCTTCTTCGTCACGCTGCTTGCCGGCAGCTTCAATGTAGGCTCGTTCCGGTTCTACACCTCGCTCTGGTGGTTCATCGGCCTGTCGCTGCTGGCGATTTACATCCTGCGCTACGCCAAGCTCGGCAACTGGATCAGCGCCATCGGCAGCAACCGCAACGCAGCGGTGGCGCGCGGCGTGCCGGCCGACGCGGTCAAGATCTGGCTGTTCATCCTGACCTCGGTGGTGGCCGGGCTGGCCGGCATGATCAGCGCGTTCCGGATTTCGGCCGCCTCGCCGGTGGCCGGCACCGGCTACGAACTCGAAGTGATCGCCATGGTGGTGGTCGGCGGCACGGCGCTCACCGGCGGGCGCGGCACCATCCTCGGCACCATCGTCGGCGCGCTGATGCTGCGCGCCATCCGCAACGGCATCGTGCTGATCGGTGTGCCGGGCTTGGCATACAACATCTTCGTCGGCGTCATCATCCTCGCCATGCTCATCCTGCACGCTTTGCTGCAGAAGAACGCCGCAAGGAGCTGAGGATGGAAGTGCTGCGTCTGCAAGACCTGCAAAAGTCCTTCGGCAACGTGCGTGCGCTGAAGAACGCCTCGTTCACCCTCAACGAAGGCGAGGTGGTTGCCCTGCTTGGCGACAATGGCGCCGGCAAGTCGACGCTGATCAAAGCGATCTCCGGCGTCTTCCCGGCCGACCACGGCGACATCTTCGTGCGCGGCGAGAAGGCGTCGATCCGCTCGACGCGCGACGCGATGGACCTCGGCATCGAGACTATCCATCAGGACACATCGCTCGCGCCGGACCTCAGCATCGCGCGCAATCTTTTCTTGGGTCGGGAGCCGGTCAATTTCGGCTGGCTCGGCGTGTTCGCGCCCCTCGACCTCGCCAAGCTTCGCAACGCCGCCTCGGCGCTGCTGAAGCGGGTCGGCATTTCGAAAAAGCTCGATGCCGATGCACTGGTTAGCACGCTCTCGGGCGGTGAGCGGCAATCGATCGCGATCTCGCGCGCCATGCAGTTCGCCGCCAAGGTGATCATACTCGACGAGCCGACCAACAATCTTGGCGTCGAGGAAACCCACGGCGTGCTGCGCTTCGTCAAGGAGGTGCGCGACGCCGGCCACTCGGTGCTGCTCATCACCCACAACATCCACCACGTGTTCCAGGTCGCCGACCGCATCATCGTCATGCGCCGCGGCGAAATCGTCGCGGAACAGACGGTCGCCGACACCGACCTGTTGACGGTGGAAAGCATCATCACCGGCGCCGACATGTCGGCCTTGCTCAAGGAGGCGAGGGCAAAGTGAAGGACGTCGCATGGTAGAGCTTTACGGCAAGACGCTGTCGCGAAGGCAGGTGGCCGAGCGGTCCGGCATGCTGTCGCAGTTTGCCGGTGTGCGGCTTATGACGCTCGGCGACGGCGTGGAGCGCGGCATCCGGATGCTCGAGTTCCGCACCGGCTCCGGCCTGCGCTTCACGGCGCTGGTCGACCGGGCGCTTGATATCGCCGATTGCGACTTCCGGGGCCAGGCGATCGGCTGGCATTCGCCGAGCGGCTTTCGCCACCCCGGACTGCACGAGCATGAAGGGGAGGACGGTTTCGCCTTTGGCCGGTCGTTCTCGGGGCTGCTCGTCACCTGCGGCCTCGATCATATACTGGGCCGGCAAGACGTGCCGGCCGAAAGCTACAATTATCCCGGGCGCAAGCGGGTATTGCACTCGCTGCATGGCCGCATCGGCACCGTGCCGGCGCGGCTGACCGGCTACGGCGAGGCCTGGGACGGCGACCGCTGCGTGCTGTGGGCGGAAGGCATCGTCCAGCAGGCAACCGTGTTCGGCGAGGATCTCCAGTTGCTGCGCCGCATCGAGGCCGATGTCGGCGGCACCGAGATCCGGCTGTCGGACCGCGTCGTCAATCACGGTTTCAGCCGCACGCCGCACATGTATTTCTATCACGTCAATGTCAGCCATCCCCTGCTCGACGAGGGTTCGCGTTACCTGGCGCCGATCCGGGATGTCGTCTGGGCGGCGCACGCCGGCGAACGCTACGAGGCGCAGAAAGTCGGCTACCGAACCGTGCCGGCGCCGCAGCTGGGATTCAGCGAGCAGGTCTGGGAGCACGAGCTTGGCGCCGATGCGGCGGGCGAGGTGCCGGTGGCCGTCGTCAATGACCACCTGGGCCTCGGCTTCGAGGTCGTTACCCGCAAGGATCAGCTGCCCTGCACCTATCAGTGGCAGAACTTCCAGGCAGGCCTATATGCGTTGGGAATCGAACCCTCGACGCATCATGTTCTCGGCAATCTCGCCGCGCGCGAACGGGGCGAGATGATCTGGCTGGACCATGGCGAAAGCCGCTCCTATGACGCCGTGTTCCGGGTGCTCGACGGTGCCGGTCAGATCGCCCAAGCGGAAGCGAGGATAGGGTCGATCGCCCGGCAGCCGCAACAGGATTACCCTGCGCCGTCGGGCGCTTTTGCGAGACTGCAGGCGTGACCGGCTTGAAACACACGATCGGTTGCCGCGGCGGGCGGGAAGTGCGCCGGAATACGGAAGCAGGCGCGGCCCGGCCGACCCCAGGCGGCCCTTGCGGAGCGCAGGCGGGAAACGGAGATGACGATGACGGCAAGCAGGAAGCGCGACTACAGCCTGGTCGGTGAAAGCACCAAGCGCGCCATCGAGACCGGATTGGCTTCGGCCGAATGGTATCACACCGATGTCCCGCGCAAGGCGATCAAGGAGTTGATGCAACGCTCCGACGGGCCGGCGATCCGCGACACGATCATCTGGGTCGCGGCGATCCTGGTGTCGGCCGCCGGCATCGTATGGTTCTGGGGCACGTGGTGGGTGGTACCGTTCCTGTTCGTCTATGGCGTGCTTTACGGCTCGTCGAGCGACTCGCGCTGGCACGAATGCGGCCACGGCACCGCGTTCCGGACGCGCTGGATGAACGATGTCGTTTACCAGATCTCAAGCTTCATGCTGATGCGCAACCCAGTGCAATGGCGCTGGAGCCATGCCCGCCATCACACCGATACCATCATCGTCGGCCGCGATGCCGAAATCGCCGTCATGCGCCCCCCAGATCTGCTGCGGGCGGCGCTCGCCTTCACCGGTATTCTCGATTTCCGCTATTCGCTGCCGACGCTGGTGCGCCAGGCGTTCGGCAAGCTGTCCGATGAAGAGAAGAGCTATATCCCCGAGATGGAGCAGCACAAGGCGGTGATCGCTGCGCGCTGGCATGTCGCCATCTATGCGGCGACAGTCGGGCTGGCGTTGTTCACGTGGTCGCTGCTGCCGCTGGTGCTGATCGGCCTGCCGCGCCTCTATGGCAGCTGGCACATGGTGCTGACAGGGTTGCTGCAGCATATCGGCCTGGCCGACAATGTCGTCGACCACCGGCTGAACACGCGCACCGTCTACATGAACCCGGTCAGCCGCTTCATCTACTGGAACATGAATTATCACGTCGAACACCATATGTTCCCGATGGTGCCCTATCATGCGCTGCCAAGACTGCACGAGCTGATCAAGCACGACCTGCCGGTGGCGAACCCGTCGATGTGGCATGCCTATCGCGAGGTCTGGCCGGTGCTGCTTCGACAGCTGAAATATGAGGATTTCTATCTTAAGCGGAAATTGCCGCCGACAGCCAGACCCTATCGCGGCGAATTTCACCAGGTGGATATGTCGGCGGCCGCTGAATAGCGACAGCGAATTTTGCCGGAGCCGGAGATTGCTGACTGGATCGAAGCGTGCGCGGTGGACGACATCTCCAAAGAGGATGTCATCTGCTTCGATCCTCCCGGTTTGCCGCTCGCCCGATGACGAGTTCTTCGCCACCGACGGATATTGGACGCATGAGAAGGCGCATCTAGCCGAAAGCTGGTGATCGGCGACGTCATCGATGCCCGAAGCACAATGGCCGCTTCAATTACAACACCGGCCAGGCCAGGGCGCGCCGGTCTGCGTCAATCTCGCGATCTATCCGGTGAGAATCGAGGCCGGCAACGTGGTGATCCAGATCTGACGCGTGGTAACCGATCCAGCACCGCGTCTAGCAAACACAGAGTGACGTTTTCATGAGCCGAAAGAGGCCGACCGTCGCGATCTGCGCGCGATGAAGCGCCAGCTGACCATGCTGCGCGTGCTGACCATGGACGTAGCCGGGGCCGTCGAGCGGGAGTGGGTCGATCAACTCGGTGCCGCCGGAGCTGTGCTGAACCCTATATCGCAATGCGGCCCCCAGCCTGTTCACCGTGCCGGGCTAGAATTTCTTCGAGATCGGCACCGCCGACGATTTTCTTAGTTGGGCTTTCCGGCTCCGGGCGCCGACGCCGTCATTGCAGCGCCGGCTATGCCACGGTCACCGTGCCCAGACATATGTGCTCGGCCCCTTTGGACCCTGATCGACAAGATCCTGATTCACTGCTGCTTCTGCTGATCAGCTTTGAGGTGCTGATTGTGCGGTTTGATCCGCCAGCGTTGATACTGGGCGCTACCGCGATCGAAGCGGAAGGACAGCGCCTGCCAGCGGGAAAACGACCGCCTGCGCAAGATCAGTTTGAGGGAAGGAGATGGAAATTATTGGTGCGCAGCGAGCGCGGCAAAGCTGCGCAGGTGATCGTGGCTGGAAAGCGTCGCTACAAAGGCGGTGCGTTTGTCAGTTTGGAAGCCGACACGCGTCCGGCAGACGACGGTGATCTCGCTGGCTGACTGCGGCGCGGGATTATTATTGAACGACGGCAGGAAGTAGGCTCGTTGCTGCGCCGTGCGTCCAGGACTCGGGTTGGAGTGGATTATGGTTCGGGGTCACGATAGGAGATCTGCGCAGCCTCGAACCTCCAGTGCTTGCCGCATGTTGGGCAGGGTACAATTGTCACTTTCACGCTCGACCTGCCCGCGTGTGCGTCAGCATGACGATACACTCAAATTCTCACCACGGCTCAAGGTCGACATGCCGTAAGCGAGCCGCCCCGGGAAACTGACTTCAATTCCTTCGCAGCCGCAACGAGGCGCGGTCATTCCCGGCGGCTATGATGAGCTCCATCGCCTGCTCAGGCGTTATGCCGTTCTGCTGGGCAAAATGGAAGTGTTCGTTGCGTTCGTTGGACGAGACCCGGTTCCTGTCGCCAAAATCACGCTCGCTTTTGTTGTCCGTCATCATCTTCTCCTTCAACCTCAATTCGTCGGCCCGAACCGCCCGCTGGAGCAAAACTTCCGAAACCGCCGAACGCGGAGGCTGATCGAGCCTCGCTAGGGCTGCTGCAAGTAGACGAAAGCTCCAACTGGCGAAAGCTGGAGGGTTGTCGAATGCCGGGGTGAGGTCGGCGCACGCCGTGGCATCGCGTCGGCGACCTTCACCACCCGCCCAGAACACGGACGGGAGCAGCCTCGGAATGATTTGCCCGACCGCCAGGCAATGAAGATGGAACTTCGCGACACCGAGTTCCTCGTCCTGTGGCATCAGCAGACGCTCTCGTGGATGTCTTACCCGGCATTCTCGCCGGAATGATCGAAGTGGATGGCGAGGCCAAAGGCGAGCGCTCGCTCGGCGATCATATTGACAAGATGGCTTTCGCCGATCGACAGCGCCGGAAGGGCCTCTTTCAACGCCTCGAGAGCATGCCGTGTCGACAAAAGACCCCGCCGCTTGCGGCTGCTCACATATTGATCGATCAGGCACTCCAGTGGCATCTGCCTGCCTCCGCTTCGGACAGGATCTCGTAGCGTGGCTGCGGAGCGACAGCATTCACATTGGTTAAGAGACGGCGGCGAACGCCATCATGCATGCCGCCAACAGACGGCGGTGGGGCTGATTTACGCCGGGTTGGAGCGCTATCCTAGGGTAAGCATGGCGCGACCGTCGCGCCGGGTTCGGACATTTCGATGCTACTGCTCCGGTACCGCGGAGGTTTGTGGATGGTTGCGTGCCGCCTCGGCGATTTCCGGAATGAACTTCGTCGCGGTGCAGCTTCGGTTTACATTGGCGCGGGCGGCAAATACCTCTTGCCGGCAGACTTGCGAAGCGAGCGCGATCGGCACATGAACCGCCAGTGGTACCTCGGTCTCAGCCACCCCCAGGTGCCTTGCAACCTGTTGCTTCACCTCCGGCCGGCCGAGCGAGACGTCAACGCCGACATCATCCTTGGCGGTCGGCGACGATCCTTGCGCCGGCAGACGATCGTGCTTGCCTGTTTGCGATGAGTCGCTGGATTGTTGAGCCGGCTGACTGGTCTGCGCAGAGGCCTGAGCGCCCAAAATCAGAGAGGCCCCCAGTCCCAAAAAAAGCCCGAGCCCCAAAGACACAATCCGAAGTCCGAATGTGCTCATTGTCATGTTCCTCACCGTGGGTTCAAACTTGGCGCCGCTCAGAGGTCGGTGTTGCTTCGGCCTCTTTCGAAGACAGGGATGTCTTCCTCGTCCTCATCATTGTCACCGGTTGGTATGTCCTCGGCGTAGCTGCGGGTCAGTTCCTCGGTTTCGCTTAAGCCGTCCATCGTCTCATTGGCGCCTGCCCCTTCATCATGACGACCGGTAATTTCGCTGCGGGGCCTTGCGCCGAGCGGCTGGTCGACATCGTCGGCTCCCACGAAACCTGGCTCCGCGCCGTGCCTGTCTTCGTGGCCCACGGGGCTGTCCAACACGGCGGCATCCTCCGGGCGAATGGATTCATCATTGGCGAAGTCACTTCGTCTCGAATGCGAGGTCTCGTTTTGCTTTGGCATGTCAGGTCTCCTGTTCGTTTGGCAACTTCGACGACGCTGGTGCTTGCACGCCGGACTACCTGAGCGACGCACCTTTAGAGTTCCTGCATCGACCACCGCTTAAAGGTTGCAGCGTCCCTGAGGGCGGAGGCAGTGTTGGCCACAGACTCCACAGCGCCGCGAAGAACCAACGTCGTGGCCAGATCCACTCAGCCCTGAGAACCGCTCTTGCTCAGTTGCTGGGCATGTTTGAAATGCTGCCGGATCACCGGCGCGGTCTTTTTCGCATGAGCCGCCAGATGTTTTGCCTGACCGTTTTCTGCATAGGAGGTCATCAGCGTCAGGGCTTCCTGGTGCGCTGCCACCTGGGCGTCGATATAGGCGTTATCGAACGCCCCGCTGCTGTCGTTGCTCAACGCTTCCAATTGGGCAGCATGCTTGCTTGTCATCTCCGGCGCCACTGCGACGTCGTCCTTCTTTGCCGCCGCAATGAGCCGCTTGGAAGAAGTCGTGTGGTCCTTGATCAGCATGCGAGCGAATTCCTTCACTCGTGATGTCTTCGATTTCCGCAGCGCCAACTCACTCGACTGGATCTCGAACATGTCTGAACTCGCAGCTGCTTTGACAAATTCCTGCGGGGACGTCGTCGCGGTCTGAGCCATTGCCCCCGGGCTGATGAGACCGATGGCGATCGCAGCCAAAAGCGCTTTGACGAAATGCATGTTGTGCTCCTGCAATATTGCTTAACTGGCCCAACACGGCCGAGCTGCCGTTGTTCCCCTTGTTGTGACAATAAATACGGGGCGGCAGGCGTAGACCCCGGATGGCTCCGGCTCAGGGCTTTCATCATAGATCCGGCCGTAGCCAAGACCGGTGACTGCGCGGAGCTCAGCGCGGCGGTCGGCTGGTGGGCAGCACGTTGTGCGACATTCAAATCTCCGAAAGAAATCGTCGGCCATCGTCGCGATGCTTCAGGCAGACCAGTGCGATTTTGTAGGGTTGCGCTGACGGGATTCTGATTCCGCCCGCCGGTCGGGTTCGTCAAGAGGAGCTAATATAGCATTGTATGTCAGATCGGCGGTATTAGCCGCTTACTGATCGTCGCATGGTCCATCTCTGAATCTTGTTGCACCGCACAATATTATTGACGATGGGGTGCTTAGGCAAGGATATTGAATGACAAGTAGAGGAATCACGTCCTAGTCAAAGTAAAATTTTATTATGTCTGACTCTTGCTATTACCAAGTAATGACCCAAGACGCAGCTTTCGCGGGCCGTTAGCTTGTTTTTAAACTCTAGTGCGTCACTATCGGGTCCGTAAATGCCCAAAAATGTCCCATCCTTTGAAGGGCAACAAGGAGGCGTACTATGGCAAGAATTTTTGAAATTCTTATGGGGCAGTCTGACTGCCGGATCTGTTCTCGCAATTCTTTGCATGCCAGCGACAGCAGCTGGAATTAGTGTCGGAGGCGTCGGCGGGGTATCCGTCGGCAGCGGAGGCGCCAGCGCTAATGTGGGCGGCAACAGCGGCGCTACGGCTAGCGTGTCCCTAGGCGGTTCTGGGGCAAATGCCGCAGCCTCCGTCGGCGACACTGGCGGAGCGACTGCTTCCATCGGAACCGGCAGCGCCAATGTCGGTGTCGTCACCGGGGTTGGTACCGACGTAAATGTCGGCGTTGGAACCAATCCAGCCGCCAACCCCAGCAACCCGACCGCTTCGAGCAACCCGAATCTGGCTAGCGTTGTCGGCGATATGTCGAACGCCCAGGTCACTCGGATGAAGAAGCGCTGCGTCGAAGTGCTTAGCAACGAAGACACCTATGACCGTGACCTGCGCCGGCTCTGCCTGCTGATCTCGCGCCGCTAACCAGCGACCCCTTTCCGACCTGTCGGGGCTGTCGACATGACACTCTCTAGTTCCGACAGTGGAAGCCCGCCCGCCGAAAGGTTGGGCGGGCTTTTACAGTCAGCGTCCTTCCATCCGCAGCAGACAATCGCGCTTGGCATCAGCGACCTGGCCGAGCAAGCGATGGAAGACCGCGCGGACAAGCTGGGCATATCCTGCGCAGAGGAAGTCGGCAGCGTGTACGCGGCGATTCTCGGTGCTATCATGCACCGCGATGCCGCTTGGCTGACTGACCGAGGCCGCGCTATATCGCGCCCGGCGGGCGTATTCAGCTCAGCGAGCCTCTGCCGGGGGGAAGCCAAGACCATCTTTCACTTGCTCGACAAGGCCGGACTTGAAGGCAAGGTGTCGAAGCGCAAGGACAGCAAATACCGTCGACCAACTGGCTGAAGGCCAAGTGCTTTGCGAACGACGAGTTCGATCTGCTCGGCGTCGAGCGTGAAGCGGGCAAGCCGGCGTTCGCTGAGGATGACACAAATCGCCGTGCCTAAGAAAGATCAGGAGCGCGCCACCTACGCCTGGATATACGGCGCCCAAGCGCGCAAGGATGGCAAGGAGCGTGAGGTGCCATTATTGGCAGGAACATGCCGACGGGTGGCTGCAGGGTTTTGACGGTGTGCCGATGGCTGGTTTTGGAAAGACCAAGACCGTCAACGACGAGATGGAAGCCGAGGTCGACGAAGCCGCCGTCGAGCGGCCCGACGAATAGCCATTTTGCCATGTGCCGTATGTTCGTTTTTGATTGAAGAAAGGGTTTCGTCGGGCTTATAAAGATTGCGTTTACCATTGCCTTTTTGGGAGGATGCGATGGTTGCAACGCCCATAGATATCGCTCAAGCGGCCACTGCGACTACGGCCACCTTGCTGAAGTGGCAGAAGTCCATGGAGGAACGCGCCACGTTTCGCCAGAACATGGATCAATCGCGCAGGGCGATCCAAGCCTCACGCGATCTGCTGAAGCGCCTTCGTCAACGTCATCGCGACGACGATAGCGGCGCGGATGCACTAAAGGATTAGCCGCCAGGGCAGATGTGAGACGGAGGTCCGGGAACGGATTGGGGCCACGTGCGGCACCTAATGTCGCGATGGTGATGGCCGATGATGTGCTTGAACAGGAGATTGCCCATCTCCTGCATTGCCGTCATATCCGGGTAAGCCGCTAAAACGGAGCCTTCACCACCGACGCTGCCGAGCAGCGGGATCAACACGAAGCTGTCATCCCGAAACTTGCTTATGGTGGTGATCGTGAAGAAATCGTAGTCGGGATAGGCCTCATCAAGCAGGGCGCTGATCTCGGCGAGGAATTCAGGCGTCTCGAACTGTGCGCCGATCGGCGGCACCACAATCATGTCTTTGCATACTTGCATCTCGCGCCTTCCCAAGCCGTCTCATCGTGAGCGGCTGTTCCGCCAAGGTCAAATCACGTCTTCCCTGCCGATGATCTGGAGTCAGCAAAGTTATTCACACGTCGACAAGATGGTTAGAATTGTCGCGGTTCGGTTAAGACCTCGATCATGAGGCGTGGCGCATCGTGTTGTTGGGTCTACATATTGCCTTCCTGACCCTACCCGGTAGCTCAAGCCCGTTGCCGTAATTGGCAACGGGTTTTTTTACGTCTTCATCTGGCACAGTTGATCTAATGGTATGGAAACGCGACGACAACCAAGCAATTCTGCCTTAAGCGGTCGATTCCTCGGATGTAGCCGTGACTACGAAAACCCGCTGTTGCGCGCGCGGCGGGGTTTCTTGGCATCAAGACGCTACCCCGCCCTCAGGCCCGTTGCTTAATTGCGGCGGCCTTTACAGGTCCGGCGCCGCTATCTACTGCTGAATAGGTGGAGTCACGAGACCCGGAAAGGGCAACACGTTGCCGCCCGTCCCCCGCCGGCGGCGCAGTTCAATCTCGCGATAGACCAGGGTGCCCATCACCATTTCCGCGCTGGCGATTTCCGATCTCGATGGCAACGACTTGAGCAATTGGTGCAGTTGTCGCGTTTCCATGGTCGCAATGTGGGCGGCAATGGCTTCGATGCTATCGCCCAAATTCGCCAGTAACCCTGCGGACATCTGCATCGCGCTACTCTACAGCCGGGAAAACGTGTTGAGATGCAGACGCGACCTTTGGCCTTCTGCAAAGGCCAAAGCATAGGATTCGAGCTTGAATGATCGGGTGAGTTCCTGGTCTTCCTCGACCACGCGAACAAACCACTCGCCACAGGCTTCGCCAACTTCGACACAAGGGCGTGCTTTGCGAATTGGAATGATATCAGCCAGGGCGTTGCCTCCCAGCAATCAGGCCAAACGGGATTGTAACGTCGTAAGCGGTCTTCAACAAGAAGAGTTTGGGCAGCAATACGAAACTGAGGTGTGGGCCACAAATGGCCGGCGCCATGGGTTGGGGAACCTGGGTGGGCACCGGCCAAGAGCGGACAGGTCCGCCGCGATGCATACATCGTCGATTGGTGCCGCAGTGGTAATGGTGTGATCGCGGAAGCTACGCTTTAGCCTTAGCCGCCGGCCTTGCCTTGCCCGTTACAGTTGCCGTGGGCTGCGGTGCCTTCCTACCCAGACCGATCGACTTCGCCATGGCAGACCGTGAGGCCGCATAGTTGGGAGCGACCATCGGATAAGTGGATGGCAAGTTCCACTTTGTTCGATACGCGTCAGGAGTGAGACCGAAATCCACGCGCAGATGTCGCCGAAGGGTTTTGAACCGCTTACCATCTTCAAGACAGATGATGTAATCGGGAAATACTGACTTCTTCGGATTTACCGCAGGCACTGGTTCTTCGGTCGCGGCAGCCACGCGATGGCCAATCCCAGACAGCGACGCGTGCACTGAGGCTATCAGGTCCGCCAAACCCGCGACCGGCACGGGATTGTTGCTGACGGTCATGGTGTGAGTCCTCGAATTTGAGAACGATCTATTATAGCTGCTGCCGCAGCTGCGCAACTCGAGGCCCGATGATGGGCCGCTTCCCTCGTAAGCACCAATCCTGTTGAGCCTGTGTTTGCCGATGGAGGAAAGGACCATCCGAAGCAGTGCCAGACTTATCACAGGTTAAGTCGGTCCGGTGTTTATGATATAAGGTCGGGCATCATTCGCGTTCTGCTGGCCGCGGGTGACTGAGAGACCATAGCGCTCCCGCCCAAACGGAGAGCCGACATGCTTTATCAAAGCCCATTAACCGCCAAGTTCCATCGTGCCTTCACCCTCACGTCAGGTGAGCGTCAAGCTCTCGACGCGGTAAGAATAAGGATCGTTGCGATTGGCGCAAACCAGAACTTGGTTCGGGAAGGCGACCAGCCGTCCCGGTGCATAATGGTCCTGGCTGGCTTAGCCAGCACCTCGAAGGTAACAGGAGACGGGAAGCGTCAGGTCACTGCTTATCATGTGCCTGGCGACATGCCCGATCTGTTGAGCCTGCACCTCGATCTGTTGGATAGCGACGTTCGAACGGTGAGCGCTTGCAGTGTTGGCTTCATAGATCACTCGGCTATACGGCTGCTCTGCGAACGCCACCCCAGGCTGGCGGCAAATCTTTGGCGAACGACACTGGTTGATGCATCGATTTTCCGCGAATGGGTGGTCAATGTCGGGAAGCGCCAAGCGCTTGGCCGAGTGGCCCACCTTCTCTGTGAAATCATGCTACGTATGGAAGACGCCGGACTCGCGTCCGATCAAACCTGCGCTTTTGCTGTGACTCAAGCTGACCTTGGCGAGGCGACAGGGCTGTCGGCAGTCCACATCAACCGCACGCTCAAGTCTCTTCGGGAGAAGCGCCTTACATCACTTGTGAATGGCCAATTGACCATCCATGATTGGGAAGGACTGGCCTTTCTTGCTGAGTTCCGGCACGATTACCTGCACTCAGCAAGGACCAATAAAACGGCCGAGTTCATGTCAATGCACTGATTGCTCCAGGGGAAAATCGCCAGAAATGCGGATTGGCTCCAAGGGTAGCCGGACCACTTGTTGGCCTTCGCTGACCATCAGCGGTGCGATCGCCCCCCAAACATGTTTTGCCATGGTGGCGCGGCGGAAATGATCAGCAGGTTGATACCAAGCCTGTCTGGCTTGCTTCTTTTTGATGCGGCAGGCGGGGCCGCCTTGCCCCAGGCCAAACGCAGGCCCCAAACGAAACCGGCCTCACTTGGTGCACGCTCCTTTTACCGCGCGGTCAATGCTTTGATGGCGCGTCGAAGCGTTAGCGCAAGGGGTTCACTTGCGCGCAGAGTGCATTCGAATGCTTACCGGCCCACACGGGCGTTGACTATCCGTATGGCCGTCTGGGTCGTGGAGGTTAACTGGGACGGGACACCTGCTCTCCTTGCCAGCCTTCGGAACGTTTCCTCGCAGCGTGCGCAGGAGGAACGTCGACGTCAATCCGAGAAGCTCGGAGCAATTGGCCGCCTCGCAGCCGGCATAGTTCACGATATCAAAAATCTGATAGCAGCGTTCGACTCGGGCCTGCGGCTCCTGCAAAAGCAACTCGCCGAAAATCCCGGCGATCCGAAATCAGCCATCCTGATCGACGAACTGCTCAAACGAACACAGAACGGCGGGGCACTTACGCAGCAATTGCTTGCGTTTTCTCGGCGCCAGTCGCTTACGCCCGAAGGCATTGATCTGAACGGACGGATCGAACAGCTTTCGATGCTGCTGGAACGAACGCTCGGGAGTGCAATCAAAATTGAACGCAACTTGGACGCGGCGCTTGGCCCTGTTCTGGTCGACCCCAACCAGCTCGATGTCGCCATGCTCAATCTGGATGAACGCCAAGGACGCCATGGCCGGCGTGGGAACGCTCACAATCGAGACTAGCGATGTCCCTGACGACATCGACGACGTGCATTCACTGGCGGGTTCGTGCGTTCGTATGACCGTGCGCGATGCCGGTTGCGGCATGAACAAGGAGATTCTGGCGCAGGTCTTCGAGCCGTTCTTCACCACCAAACCCGATGGACGCGGGACTGGACTTGGACTTAGCCAGGTTTATGGCTTCGTCCAACAATCCGGCGGGCACATTCGGATCGAGAGCGAAGCTGGTGAAGGAACAAGCGTCCACCTTTTTCTGCCGCGTGTGCAGAAGCAGTAACCAAGCTCTGCCGGGATCGCTTTGCATTGGGTATGGCGGAAGTGACGTGGCCAGTCCGCCAAAGCAATCCCGTAGAGCGACATAATGGGTGGTTAGCGGCCGCTTTAGAGATCGGGTGCAGAGGGTACACGGGCTTTTCCCCCTTTATCCTTTTTTCTCCCGGCCGCGCCACCGTCTATTATCGGCGGCTAGGCCGCTATCACCTTCTGAGCGGGTTAGCGATGGAGTGCCTTGGACGGTGAAAACGATTCCGGCATCCTCAAACGCTTTGCGGATGGCGGCGATGTTGTGGGGACGCGGTTTCCTGTATCCGTTCTCAAAAGCGCTGATCACCATCTCGCTAAGATTGGCCTTGGCGGCAAGTCGCACACGCGGCCAGTTCAATAGGGCTCGTGCTGCTCTGACTTGATCTGCTGAGAGTAGGGTTCGGCTGTCCATAGCCAGTCGAACATTTAGTATCGCTAAACTGTTCCTCTTGACCTTCTGCGATTTCTAACGGTGTGAGGCCGGCCTGTCGCAAGCCGTCATCGATTATGGCTGCAACCTTTCGGACGGTTGTTACCTCGGCTCCAACAAGACGTGCTGCCTGCATTCTTGCTTGGAGATCAGCCAAGCGGGCAACCAGGGCTTGCGTCCCCTCGAGTTCAGGGTTCGTCATGTTCATTGTCCAGCTGAGTGGCAATTTGAATTTGTCCGGCTGAGTAGCGTTTGAATGCACACACTCGCCACCCAAGGGTGGCGAGCGTGGGTTCGTTCGAAATCTCAGTCGTAAACTTTCACGATCTTGCGGGTGCCCGGATCGACCAGGACCGTGCGGTTGTCGACCACCACGTAACGGTATTTGACGTTCGGGACCTCGTGGATCTCCACAGTTTCCGGCAGAGCTGTCCCGACGTTCAATTCCACGCCGGGAAGGTTCACCGAAGCCAAGGGCTGCTTCTTGACATACTCACGGATGACCGTGTCCTGTTCCGGCTGGATGATAATGTCGTCAGCGGCGGCGGAGCCGATCCCCGCCAAGAGCAACATGGCTGCGGCGGTGTTCACAAAGTGCATCTTCATATCTTCTCTCCTGCAAGGACCGGCACACGACGATCATCGTCCCGCACTGCCCGGCAACCAACTTTGAACCGGGGTAAACGTTCCCGCCTACGCACCTTTGTCTAATCCGATTGGTCTAAAGTCCGACCGTACAACGCAATGGTCTTACCTTTGGACTAGGCGGAACGGATTAGGGCTTCAGGTTGTTGGTTCTCCACAACGGGAGAGAACAAATGGATCAAAGTGTTGGCCAGGCGCGATGGTTGCTCGCACCGATTTTTGCAACAGCCGTTACCTTTCTGGTAATGGCGGTCGTCCTTAGCTGACATGTCTTGGATCGGCGCAGCCAGGTCCCTTCCTGCGCTCATAGGATTCGCGAGTTGCTTGAGCGGCTGGCGAATCCTCTATTTTACCGTGCGCTGGGCCTGCTCCTTCAGCAGGCGGGGCGCTTCGTTCAGCTCATGTAAGTTGGGAGGTTTACTATGCATCGGCGATCCTTTTTGACAGCGATGTTTGGCGTTGCAGGGGCAGCAGCCTTTGCAAGCGCGGTCCGGCCTATCAACGCATTGGCCGGTGTTCCAGCGGCCAAAAGCGGCATTCTCGAAGAACTCGACGCGCCAGACGCCTTCGACAACGAAGGTACTCACGCGGAAGTGGAGCCGGTCAACCATCGGCGCTACTACGACCAAGATTACGACCCAGACTACGACCCAGATTACTACCACCGGCGCCGCCGCCGCCGGCGGGGCTGGAGAAGAGTCTGCCGTAGTTACTGGCGACACGGGCGCCGTCGGGTCCGGTGCTATCGCCGACGGGGTCCTTCGGTCGTCTTGCGATTTTAGCTAGTCGGCTGCTTCTGCCCATGGCCCGTTCCGGCTGACGTGCTGAGAACGGGCCGGTACGATTCCTTTTTCGTGGCAAACGCAATCCATCTGAGGGCACTCATCAGCAGGGCCGATGGACCTGACTTACAGCTTGGTGGTGCCGCTGTGTGTGGTGCGCCAGGAGCGGTCTGACGATCCCTCTGTGCAGCGCTTCGGCTGCCGCCAGCCTGGGAAAGCTTTTCGGAACGTTTGGTTCTGGCCGTTAGGCCACGGGGCCAAGCTCAGCCATCAGGACACCCCGCAAGCGATGAGCAGCGGGGCCTGGTAAGGCCCGGCGACCTCCTTTTGACATACGGGGAGAAACCAAGAAGGGCGCCGAGCCTTACCGGCGCTGCTTTGAGGGAGACGACGCCGGACGAGATGAGAGTAGGCGATCATGCTAATTTCTGCGAACCATGCGAATGAGGGAAAGCCGTGTGCGATTCTTCGCTATCCAGCCACGAACCTCTGCCTTTCGGACATGGCGGTCCGTCGCTCGATCGATGATGAAGAACGCCTGATGTAGCTGCTCGACTTCGTAGAGCCCGACCCGGATCTCGAACCCTGTCTGGCGGGTGGCATCGAAGTCACCGGGACCGATGACAGGGAAGGCGACGACGATGGCGAAGCGGACGACGAGCGCGAAGCCAACGATGCCGAGTATGGCTTCATAGAGGGAGGGCAAGGCCTATAATTGTCCGGTCGAGAATGAATAGCCCGCTGCCTCACGGTGGCTGGCTTCAGTTTTTGTGTGGCACGATGTAGCGACTGCTCACCGCACCCGCCCCTGTGCCCCGCGTGACGACAATCGTGCTATACCCGGCTGGAACGGAACCTGTAGCGGAGGGGTCGATCGAACTGCATCGCCCGACGATCTCCCCGTTGGGAGCGCCCTCGAGCCTCACGGCTAACGCCAACTGGCATGTGTCAAGGGATCCGAACATGGCCGGTGATGTATCGAGTGGCTTGCAGACTCCCTGGGCGGGACTGCAAGAAAGCAAAATCATCACAGCTGCAGTTGCCGGATCCATTCGTGAAGCTCCGTTGTTCGACGAGCCTCAACGCGGAATAGCGAGCTTTGTTTCGCAGGGGCTAAAATATGAGTTTTCTGGTCTGGCACGGTGGCGGGCTTTTCATTGTCACAGCTTTCGCCTCTCAATTGTCCGGATCCCGAACGGTAAAACAGCCATCCGACGAGACACACCGAGAGGATCGCGATGGCCAGAAGGATGCCGCCGGCAATGTTCACCATCAACATGAAATCCATCGGACCTCTCCCTCTTATATGCCGACAGTCGGAAACTCGTGAAATCAACATGGGTGAACAGGTTGCGAACATGCTGCTACGGTTTTTGCAGACCCAAGAGATGAGACGAGACGGACCAGCACGACAGGGACTAGCTCTCGTCGCAACAAATTGACACACAAGGACTCGACGGAGTCGAACGGCAAGGGCAGGGACGCCATCAAGCGAATTTCAAAACCGGTGCCTTGGCCGACGGGCAATCGCTGATAACATCAAGGTATGCCCTGAGGCGACGTTACAAGGCAGTGTACTTGGGTGCAGCCGTCCGCAGGCGGCCGAACTCTCGCCTTCCAGAGGTTCTGGAGTGCGCCGACCGACCCCGTCGTGCTCGTCAATGTGTAGGTTTGCAGTGTGGTGTTCCTTCAAGGTCAATCAGCAGCTTATGCATGGAGGACCACGGCAAGCGGCGTTTTATTCCCGGACAGCGCAAATTCTGTCTCGACAATGTGATTGGTCCGGGCGCCTCGTTTTTTAACGCTCTTTGGCCCGCAACATCGGCCGTCCAGTTCGGGAATATCGGGACCTTTCAAGAATTCGGATATTGTGAGAGCAGCGACGCGTCGTGCGACGAAGGGGAAACAACTTCGCAGTCTCGTGCGACAGCGGCAAAGCTGCCTTCCTCAGCAGCGTCGAGTAAGTGGCGAAGCAGGCTTGTGTCCGTCACTGCAGTCAATTTCCACCCGAGCCGAGATGAGGCGCCTGGCTCAGCGTCTGCTTGCCGGCATCCTGTGTGGGGCGGGAGCGCGGGGGGCAGTCCAGGCGACCGGCAGGCAACGCTCGCGTCTGTCCATCGCGGTGATGGGAGCCTCGTCGAGTTCAGCAGCGTTGTGGAAGCAGTCCGCTGCGCGCGTCAGAACGCTATTGCCAAGCGGGGTGCCCGATGATCGTCGCATTGAGTTCCGGATTGGCATTCACCTGGGTGACGTCGTGCAGGAGCGCGATGACGACCTGATGGGTAATGGCGTCAACATCGCCGAGGGTATCCGGGTTGCCTGGGCGTAGCGGCTTCGAAGCCGCCGATTATAAGTATTCTCGCCCTGTGGCGGCCGATTCTGCGATTAAGAATTGGACGAATAGGCATGGGGGAGAAAGGCCGTTATTCTAAGCCTCATCCACCCTCGATGCGGGAAATAACGAGATCATGGAGTAGGAAAATCTCATGCTATGCGGCGGAGGTGCTTACAAGGGCGAGATTCACACCCGCCCAACGACAAGGCGCCCATCCCCTGCCCGATGGACGGTGGATAGAGATTTGGTGCCATGAGCCAAACCCACACATTACAACCGTCATCTATCCGCTTCCCGGTACAACCACGGCTGGTGCCGGCGATCAAGGCGGCGTACTTCGCCGACCTGCCGCCAGCCGACATCACCCTCGAGCTGCTCGACGACGGTATGGCCGTCTGCTGCGGGTCAAAGGTGTCGACATCGCCTACCGTGCCGTAAAGACGTGGCGTTCGCTCTATAATTTCATGGCCGGCATGAAGCTATGCCCGGCCGGCTCCGACCCGTCGCAGGCGATCCGCCGCCAGACGCCACCACCGCGCCACCAGACCTGGACGGCAGGCGAGGCGGTGCGCATGGTCAAGTGCGCCTGGCGCTCCGGCTACCGCGGACTGGCCTGCATCATCGCCGTTGCGTGGGACACGAGCTTCTCACCCGTCGACGTGCGCACTCTCACACCGGCGCAGGCAATGCAGACAGCGCAGGAATGGGGTTTTCTGATTGCACGCAGCAAGAGTGGCGAGGCGGCTTTCGGCACGCTATCGTCACGCACGCAGCGCCTGGTGCTGGCCTATGTCGAATCACTAGGCGTCACCCTGCTCGACGATGCGCCGATCTTTCGCTCGCGCGGTTTCGCGCCGGGCCCGAAGGGCGGGCGGCCGCGCGCCGGCGTGCCTTACACCAAGGATTCTCTGGTCGACGACTTTGCCGATCTGCGGACGCTGGTGTTCGGGACAGCGGAGAAGCGGCGGCTGATGGACATGCGGCGTTCCGGCGCGGTCGAGGCGAATGCCGGAGGCGCGTCGGTCGAGGCGATCTCGGCCAAGATGGGCAATTCGATCGACGGGAACAAGGCGCTGCAGAAGACCTATATGCCGGTCAATCTGGCCGCCGTCCGCTCAGCCGATGCCAGCCGCCGCAAGGGCAGAAAGCTGCTTCGCCTGGAACGGAACGAATACAGAAAGTTGAAACTCTCCGGAGAATGAGAGTTGAAACTTTTCAAGGGGCGGTAGCTAACCCCTTGAAATTAATGGCGCGAGTGACGGGGCTCGAACCCGCGACCTCCGGCGTGACAGGCCGGCACTCTAACCAACTGAGCTACACCCGCGCATTGGACGAGCACGTGTCAGCCGTGTTCGTCGTTGGGGCGGTGGATAAGGGGTTCGCCACCGGGTGTCAAGCGCAGCTGGACAGCATAAACGCAAACAGGAGAAGGTTTTTTGACGGGCGGCACTTTGCCCGCGAAAACCACTGTGCGGCTAAGCTCGCAGCTGTTCATTTGGCCTTGCGAAGCCGGTCGCGACCGCTTAAAGGTCCGGCCGGAGCGGGCGATTAGCTCAGTTGGTAGAGCGCTTCGTTTACACCGAAGATGTCGGCGGTTCGAGCCCGTCATCGCCCACCATATCCCGGCCGACATATCTCGAATGCCGGGCGCGGCCGCAATGAGCCGCACCCGCCGTTCTTTCCCGGCGCGCTAGCCTATCGCTTGACGTAGCAGTTCTTCTTCACGCGGCGGATGGGATCCTCGCCAAAGGCGTCGACGCTGCATGTGACGCCGTTCCTGAATACACCCTGGACGTACTGGCCACGCGCCCCGTATCTCACCACTTTGCGGCCACGGAACTCGCAGAACCGCCCCTCCGAGGCGCAAGCCACCCATCTGCCGCGGCCCTGGCCGTAATCATTATCGCCGTAATTGTCATCATTGCCGTAATTGTCGTCGTCGTTGTCACCATAATCATTACCGCTATCGCGCCTCGCAATATAGCAGGCCTTGTCGCGGCCGGGCGCCGGGTCGCCGAAGACGCGATTCGAGCAAGGCACGGAACGACGATCGAAGAAGCGGGAGGTGGTCTGGCCGCGCGCGCCGTAGACCACTTCCGAGGGGTAGGGCAGGCGGCACGTGCCGCCTTCATCGGCGCATTTCTGCATGCGCTGGGCCGACGCGGTGGCGGGGAAAAGGATAGAAACGGACGAGGCCAGGCCGACCAGGCAAATGAATGTAAACGTCATCCGGATCAAAGCAGTGAAGGTTTTTGACATGATTTTGTCTCCCGTTCGATTCGACCAGCATGGTACAGCTGCCTTGTTAAATGCACGATGAATGAAAGCCCTCGCGGAGGCAGCACAATGATCGACCATCCACGGCGGCTGATGTTACAACTGCTATTGGCATTGGCAATCTCTGGTATTGGGCGCTTCGCCTATGCAGGGAATGCGGGCGACGGCGTCGACCAGCCGGCGGCCAAGGCCGCCTTGCTCAAGGTCTATCCCGGACTTTTCACCATTTCGGGCAATGTACTGACCTGGACCGACGGCACCACGATGGTGTGGGACGACGGCAAGGCGCGCGAAGCCGACGCGCTGCTGGAGAGCCCTGACATCGAAGACATGTTTCGCTACGTCTATCCCGGAGCAGCCGAGGGCGCGCTGGTCCCGGCGGAGGATTTCGATCCCGGCCGTATCCGCAATGAACCTTTCTTCGAGAAGCTCTACGGGGCAAGTGCCGCCGAGGTGGGCAAGCACATCGCCAACGTCAAATGGTTGCCGAAGCTCGGCAAGAAGACCGTGCAGGTCACCAGGATTTTCGGCATCAACGACCGGCTGGGCAAGGTCTCCGCTGCGCTTGAGGCGATGCCCGCGGAGCTGAGCCGTTACGGGCTCAAGCCCGGCGGCGGCTTTGTCTGGCGGCCGATCGCCGGCACCGACCGGTTGAGCGTTCACTCGTTCGGAGCGGCCTTCGATATCAATGTCGGCTTCTCCGACTATTGGTACAACAACAGGAACAAAACCAACCCGAAGGCCCACATTCCCTTCAAGAACCGGATTCCGCTGGAAATCGTGGAATTGTTCGAGAAAAACGGCTTCATCTGGGGCGGGCGCTGGTATCACTACGACACCATGCACTTCGAATACCGGCCTGAGTTGCTGCTGTACAAGAAATCCGGCTGATCACGGCGGCAGCAGCCGGAAATCCTTGCCTTCGGGCAGCAACTGGCCGCCATCGACGATAATCGTCGTGCCGGTGATATAGCTGGCATCGTCGGAGGCGAGGAACAGGAAGGCGTTTGCGACGTCGCGCGGGCTGCCGAGGCGTCCCAACGGGATGGAGTCCTCCATGTTCTTGATGTACGCGGCGCCGCGATGCAGCTCGATCGCTTCGGTCAGGATGTTGCCGGGCTCGACGCCGTTGACGGTGATGCCGTAGCCCGAAAATTCCAGCGCCGCCGAGCGGATGAAGCCGTTGATGCCGGCCTTGCTGGCGGCATAGTGGCCGTGGCCGGGGCTGGTGACGTGCGGACCGGTGATCGACGAGGTGTAGAGCATGCGCCCGTAACCTTGCACCTTCATCGGCGCCAGCGCCGCCAGCGTGGTGTTGAACGTGCCGCGCAGATTGACCGCCATCACCCGGTCCCAGTCGTCCGGGCTGGTGTTTTCGATCAGCTGCCAGGGATAGATGCCGGCATTCTGCACGACGATGTCGAGGCGGCCATGGCGGCTCAGCGCCAGCGCCACCGCAGCTTCTGCATCGGCCATTTGCGAGATGTCGGTGCGAATGAAATCCGCGCCGAGCTCGTCCGCGGTCGCCTGGCCGGCTTCGGCCTCGCTGTCGGCCAGGACCAGCCTTGCGCCTTCCTCGGCAAAGCGCAGCGCAATGCCCTTGCCGATGCCGCGCGCGCTGCCGACGATAAGCGCGACCTTGTCTTGCAGCCGTCCGGTCATGTGAGCTGTCCTGTCATGCGAGTCTTTGGCGAATGGTTTGCTTGAAGGCGTCGAGCAGCACGGCGGCGAGCACCAGCAGGCCATGGATCACCTGGGTGAAATTGGCCGGCAGGCCCATCAGGTTGATTGCCGTGTTGATGGAGGAGAGCAGCAGCACGCCGGCATAGACGCCGGGCAAGGTGCCGACACCGCCTTTCAGGCTGACGCCGCCGATGACGACCGCGGCAAAGGCGTTGAACAACAGCCCGGTGCCGAGATTGGCGGTGGCGCCCGAGGTGCGGATGGCGAGCAGCCAGCCGGCGAGGCCGGCAATGGCGCCGGCAAGTACGAAGGCGATGATCAGATTGCGGTTGACGCGGATGCCGGCGCGGAAGGTCGCGGTCTCGTTGCCGCCGATCATCACGAGGTGGCGGCCGAACGGCGTTTTGGCCATGATCAGCGAGAACAGGACGAAACAGGCGACCGCGATCCAGGCGGTCAGCGGCAGGCCGGCCATTCGCTGGATGCCGAACCCGCGGATGGCCGGCGCCAGATCCTGTGCCGAGCGGCCGCCGGAAATCACCAGCACCAGGCCGCGCACCCAGATGTAGGACGCCAGCGTAATGATAAAGGCGCTCATCTTCACCTTGACCACGAGATAGCCGTTGAAGGCGCCGATGAGGCCGCCGACGGCCAGCGCAACCAGCAGCGAAACCGGAACCATCAGCCATTGCGGATTGAGCTGTATGCCCATGCCGATGCCCGATGAGCAGAACAGGATGCCGACCGCCATGGCGCTGAGTGCGGCCACCGATTCCACCGACAGGTCCATATGGCCGGCAATGATGACCAGCGACAGGCCGATCGACATCACGCCGAGAACGCTCGAGGCCTCGATGATGTTGGCGAAGATGCCGAGCTGGAAATAGTTGGGGACGAAGACGGAAAAGACAACCAGCACAAAGATCAGCATGAACCAGACGAGGTTGTCGAGGACGAACTCCAGGGCTTTGCGGCTGCGCGGGTTCATGGGCTGATCCGGTTGGCGCCCCCGAGAAAATCAGGCTGAGAAATCAACTCGATTTCATCGGGTTCAGGCGCGGGTTTAGGTTCGCCACGGTGTCCTGGGACGCGGCGTCGTGAATGGGCAGGCTCCGGGCCGCAATGGCCCGGAGCGCTTCGCTAGGCGACTATTCGACAGACTTGATCGTGTCCGTCGGCGGCTTCTGGTTGCCCCAGAAGGCCGGATTGTCGACGTTTTCCTTGGTGATGGCGGCGCCCGGGATCTTGATGTTGGGGCCCCAGCTCTCCTTGGTCACGGTCGACTTCAAGCCGAGCACGTCATACTCGCCAGGCTTGATTTCCTGCTTGCCGGCGATCTTGTCCATGAACATCGCCACGGCCGCGGCCTGCGCGTAGAGCGGCTGCTCGACTTCGACATTGAGCCAGCCCTTGCGGATCAGGTCGAGACCGACCGGAGCGCCGTTCGAGCTCATCAGCATGACGTCGCCCGGCTTCTTGCCGGCGGCCTCGAGCGAGGCGACGGCTGCGACCGACAGGTGCGCGGCATGGCTGAAGATCAGGTCGATGTCGGGGTTGGCGAGCATCTGGTCGGCAACGATCGTGCCGGCGTTGCTGGCTTCCCATTGCATGGCCGGCAGCGAGATGATCTTGACGTCAGGAAACGCCTTCAACTTCTCCTCGAAACCCTTCTGGATGTCGAGCGTGTAGGGATCGCCGGGATCGCCGAGCACCTGCAGGATCTTGCCCTTCACAGAACCGTTCTTGGCGGTCAGAAGCTTTTGCGCCTGCTCGGCGGCGACGTAGCCGATCTCGACCGTGCCCGCCACCGAGGTGAAATCGGACGGGGTCGAGGTGATCTGGCGGTCGAACTCGACCACCGGGATGCCGGCCGCACGCGCCGCTTCGATGGACGGCTTCAGCGCGTTGAAATCGACGGCGGCCAGGATGATCGCCGCCGGCTTCAGCGCAATGACGTCGTTCATCTGCGATTGCTGCGCGTCGGTCTTGTTGTCGGCGTTGAGTGTTTTCACCTCATAGCCGACCTGCTTGAGGAACAGCTCCAGCGCGCTCACCGAGCCGGTCTGGAATTCATCGAGCAGGGTCGGGACCATATAATAGACGGTGCCCTTGGTCTGGGACATTGCCGGCGTGAGCGAGGCAAGAGCCAGTGCCAGGATACCGAAGACAAGAACCAGTATTCGCTTCATGTCGTTCGCTCCTCTTTTATACCGGACCCCTCTTTTGTCCCTCAACCTGCCGGTCCGGCACCGGCAAGCGTCTCACCGGTGATCATGTTGATCACCGCATCGGGACTTGTTTTGTTGCGTGCGACATCGCCGGCCACGACGCCTTGCCGGATCACCACGATCCGGTCGGCGACCTGGAAAGCCTGTTGCATGATGTGGGTGATGATGACGACGCCGATGCCCTGGTTGGCCACCTGGCGGATCATCTCGAGACCGCGCCTGGTCTGCTCGACGCCGAGTGCCGCGAACGGCTCGTCAAGCAGCACCAGCTTGCCGCCCCAGTGCACGAAGCGGTTGAGCTCGATGGCCTGGCGTTGGCCGCCCGAGAGATGCTCGACATTGGTGCGCAGCGACGGGATGCGGGTGCCGGCACTTGCCAGCGCCTTGCCGACCACGGCCTCCATGGCGCGCTCGTCGAGGATGGGGACACCGAGAACCTTGCGGGTGATTTCGCGGCCCATGAAGAAATTGGCGACGACGTCGACATTGGTGCAGAGCGACAGGTCCTGGTAGACGGTCTCGATGCCGGCAGCCTTGGCCTCGGCTGGCGTTTTCGCCAGGAATTCCTTGCCCTCGAACAGCATGCGGCCGGAGCTCGGCTCGAGGCCGCCGGCGATGATCTTGACCAGTGTCGACTTGCCGGCGCCGTTGTCGCCGAGCAGCGCCACGACTTCGCCCTTGCCGATCGAGAAGCTGATGCCCCTCAGCGCATGAATGGCGCCGTAATTCTTGGTGACGTTTTCGAGTACCAGCAGCGGTTCGGTCATGCCGCCACTCCCTTGCTGTGCATGAGGTCGGACCGGCGCTCGCGCTCGGCAATGAACATCTGGCCGAAGCGCGGCGACAGCACGCCCGAAACGGCTAATGCGGCAGCGCCGCGCAGCACCGAATGCTTGCCGCCGGTCGCCACCGTCACGCGCGGTGTCTTGCGGTCGCGCCGCGCCGAGACCGAATTGGGAAGCTGTCCCGCCGCGCCGACCAGCTTTTCGAGCAGGTCGGTGGGCGCAAGCCCGCCGAGGATGACGGTTTCCGGGTCGAACACATTCTCGATGGTGACGATGGCGTTGCGGAAGATCGGCGCGATCTCGGCCACCCAGGCGGCGTCGCTGATGTTGCGGCGGCGACGTGCTTCGAGCGAGAGATACCGTTCGAGGCAGCCGCTGTTACCGCATGGGCAAGGCTCGCCACCGGGAACGGCAGGGATGTGTCCGATTTCGCCGGCATTGCCCCAGGCGCCGCGCATCACCGCGCCGTCATGCACGATGACGCCGCCGAGGCCGACGCCGAAATAGAGGTAGTAGTATTCGGAATAACCGGAGCCGAGACCGTAAAGCCGTTCGCCCATGGCCGCCGCCGCCATGTCGGTTTCGAAGAAGGCCGGCAGCCCGGTCGACGCCGCCAGCCGTTCCGGCAGCGCGACATCCTTCCAGCCGGCCATGGTCGTCGGGCCGACGAAGCTCATCGACTCCACGCCGAAGGGTCCAGGCAGCGCCATGCCGATGCCGAGCACGCGTCCGCCGGGGCGCAGCGCGGTCAGCTCGGGCACCATCGCGCCGATCAGCTCGAAGGCATGGTCGGGCGTCGCATGCGGCGCCTCGCGATGCATGCTCTCGATGACATCGCCGCTGAGATTGATGAGCGCCGCGTCGATCCCCAGCGGGGTGAGGTGGACGCCGACGGCATAGCCGCCCTCGGGGTTGATCCTGAGCGTCGCCGGCGGCAACCCGCGTCCGCGCGGCTCTTCGCGCAGCGACAGCACATAGCCATGCTCTTCGAGTTCGCGAACGATGGTCGATACGGTCTGGACGGTGAGGCCAACGCGGCCGGCAATGTCGCCGCGAGCTATGGGACCGTGAAGGCGGATGGACTCCAGCACGATGCGCCGGTTGTAAGGCCGCCCGAACTCTTGATTGGTTCCCCGCAGTGCCATGTCCCGCGCCCTTTAGGAAGGCTAAGACTTGCACAGGCAATTTATTCAGTCAAATGGAATTCAAAAATAATTCGGAATGGTTCCCAGACGCGGTGCAGGACCTGTCCCATGCGCCGCGCTGGCCGATTGCAGCCGGGCTGAAACCACCGCAATGGTGAATGACGTCAGGCGGGCGCGGGGCTCGCCCGACCAGTGATCCAGCAGGAAAACCGATGATCGAATTGCCTTTTGCGCGCGATGAGTACCAGCGGCGGCTCAAGAAGATCCGCACCGAGATGGCGGCGCGTGGGCTGGAACTGCTGGTCGTCAACGATGTCGCCAACCAGCATTACATCACCGGCTATGACGGCTGGTCGTTCTACACGCCGCAGGTCGTGCTTGTCCCGATCGAAAACGAGGCCGAGCCGGTCTGGATCGGCCGCGCCATGGATGCGGCAGGCGGCTTGCTGACGGCCTGGATGAAGCCGGAGAATGTGGTCGGCTTCCCCGAGGACCACGTGCAGCGCGCCGATCGCCATCCGATGGACTGGATAGCGGCCTGCATCGTCGCCAAGGGCTGGGGCGCGAGACATATCGGCATCGAGCTCGAAGCCTATTATTTCTCGCCGAAGGCGCATGCCCGGCTCGTCGCCGGCCTGCCCAATGCGAAATGGCACGACGCCGATCTGCTGGTGAACTGGATCCGCGCCGTCAAATCCGCGCCCGAAATTGCTTATCTGCGCAAGGCGTCGACACTTGCCGAATCGGCGGTTTCGCGGGCCTTCGAAGTCATCGCGCCAGGCGTGCGCGAATGCGATGCGATTGCCGCGATCCAGGCGGCGCAGATTGCCGGCAGTCCAGACTTCGCCGGCGACATCACGGCACTGCCGCCGACCATCCTCGGCGGCGAGAATGCATCGGCTCCGCACATCATGTGGAGCGATCGGCGCTTCGGCAAGGACGAAACGATTGCGCTCGAACTTGCCGGTGTCTGCCGCCGCTATGCCGCAGGCCTCGCCCGAACGATGCAGCTCGGCAAGACGCCGGCTTGTGTCGCCGACACCGCAAAGGCGGTGATCGAAGGCATGGATGCGGTGCTCGACGCGGTCAGGCCGGGGACCACAGCCGAAGCGGTCGAGGCCGCATGGCGCAAGGTTATCCAGCGCTACGGGCTGAAGAAGGAATCGCGCATCGGCTACTCCATCGGCGTCGCTTATCCCCCGGATTGGGGCGAGCACACGATCAGCCTGCGGCCCGGCGACAAGACCGCGCTGCAACCCGGCAACGTCCTGCACTCCATTCTTGGCATGTGGATGGATGGCTGGGGCATCGAGATCAGCGAGACCATTCTGGTGACCGAGACCGGCCATGAGACGCTGACCAAATTCCCGCGAGACATCCATGTCAAATCCTGACCGGTCAGCCACGACGGACGCCACCGCGACCCGCCTGACGCATCTGCTCAATATTGGATCGTCCGGCGCTCGATCAGCACCACAAGACAAAACAGGACGATCGACAGGCCCGATGACAGCACGATCGCCGCGTAGAGGCGGTCCGACTGGTAGTTGAAGGACGCCTGGATGATCAGCACGCCAAGTCCTTGGTCGGAGCCGATCCATTCGCCGACAATGGCGCCGATCACGGCGGTGGCCGAGGCAATCCTCAGCGATGAGAACAGCATCGGCAAAGCGCGCGGCAGCCGCAGGCTCCAAAACACTTCTGGGCGCGTGCCTCAGAGGGTTTCCAGCTTGCAGAAACTTCACGCCGCAGGGCGTGAGTCAACGATCACGACGCCGGAGCACGCGATGTCGGATTGCCAAACAACAGGATGGTACAACGGGTGAAGGAGGCGGGGGCGTGCAACCAGCCGCCTGGCTTGACCCTACAGATACTGCTCGACCTTCTTGCCGACGGTCAGGAAGCGCAGCGGGTCGATGGCCTCGCCATTGTGGCGGACCTCGTAGTGCAGGTGCGGGCCGGTCGAACGGCCGCTGCTGCCGGTTTTGCCAATGATGTCGCCGGCTGCGAGTTTTTGGCCGACGGCAACGTCGATCTCGCTCAGATGGCCGTAGCGCGTGGCAAAGCCGTTGCCGTGATCGACCTCGACCATGCGGCCATAGCCGCCGTTCCAGCCGGCCTTGGTAACGATTCCGGCCGCCGTGACCTTGGCTGCCATGCCGACCGGCGCGCGGAAATCCATGCCCGAGTGCAGGGCAGCGGTGCCGAGGATGGGGTCAGTGCGTACGCCGAACGGGCTGGTGACGGAGTGGCCCGGCGCCGGGTTGGCGAGCGGCAGCCGCCGCGCCTCTTTCTTCAACTGGTCGAGCGTATCCAGCGCCTCGTCCAGTTCCTTGACCTTGCTGTCGAACATCATCGAGCTGTCAAGCGGGATCAGCGGTCCGCCGACATCGCTTTCGTTTTTGCCGAAATCGCTGTCGACCGGCAGACCGGCCGCTTCCAGCGCCTGGGTGATGGCATCGGCGTTCTTGTAGGCGTTGTCGGCCAGGGTTTCGATGCGGGTGAGTTGCTGGCTCTCGATAGCCTTCAGTGAATCATTGATCGAGACGAACAATTTGTCGGCGCGGTCCGCAGCCGTTTCGCTGGGCAGCGGATCGGAACGTGTCGACCACAGCGAGAATGGCCTGGTGTCGCCCGAACCAAGGCTGGCGACCGAATAGGCGAGTGGCTCGCCGCCAGTCAGTTCGGCATGTTCGTCGGGTTTTGTTGTCGCTGCGGCATCAGCGGTTGGCGGCGTCCCGACTTCGTTTTCTGCCCGCTCGAGAATCGGGCCGAGGCGGCCATGGCGCTGGCTGAGCTGGCTCTGCCGCTCGATCAATTCGCTGACCTTGGTTTCCATCAGTTTTTGGTCGAGAAGCTGGCGGCTGGTGATGCGGTCGACCTGCGCGCGCAATGCGGAAATGCGATCTTCATAGGCCTGCTGCATGCGCGCCTGCCGGGCCGTGGTGGCGCCGATCAGATCGTCGCGCAGTACGAGATAGGAGGTCGCCAAGAGATAGCCGATGGCGATCGCCGCCAGTGCCGAGCCGAGAAAGGCGACGAGCCACGGCCGGATGGTGAAATGCCGTATTTCATTGCCCCGCGCAATGATGACCGTATGCGGCTCCTTGCGCCTGCCGAAGACCGCTGACTGACCGGTTAGGTTCACGGGACCAAGCTTTCGTTACGACACCAACGAAGCCCGATTACACATTATTAGGGTTAACAAAGTTTTGCCGTTCGCGGGCGCGCTAGTGGCCAACGGTGTCAGCCACCCGCATATGTCTTACGCCCCAATGCACTGCGCGGCGTTGGCCAGATCGGTGGCGCCTCAAAGCGCGCGCACCGCCTCCAGCACTGCTTCGGCATGGCCTTTCACCCGGACCTTGCGCCAGATCCCGGCGATCCGCCCGTCCTTGCCGATCAGGAACGTCGCCCGCTCGACGCCCATATAGTTGCGGCCATACATCGTCTTCTCGACCCATAGATTGTAGGCCTCGATCACCTTGCGCTCCTCGTCGGCAACCAGGTCGACGGTGAGATCGTATTTCGTTTTGAACTTGTCGTGCTTCTTCACGCTGTCCGGCGACAGGCCGATCACCACGGCGCCGGCCTTTTCGAACTCCGGCTTCAGCTGCGAAAAGCTGATCGCCTCATTGGTACAACTTGTGGTGTCGTCCTGCGGATAGAAATAAAGTACAACAGGCTTCCCCCGCATCGAGGCAAGGCTGAGTGAGCCGCCGCCGTCGCGCGGAAGATCGAATTGCAGCGCAACGTCGCCAATGTCGAGATCAGCCATATCGATGCCCTTGTTTGAGGTTACGCGGCCCTAAATCAAAGAGATAGAGCATGATGTCGTCCGAAAACCGCCTCACACTTTTCGGCATCATGCTCTAGCCTGCGTCGTTATAGTGTCGGGCGGGGATTCGTCCACGATCGAATTCGCACAACGGAAAATTGCGTGGATCAGGAAGAACCGCAGCACGAGAAAATCCGATTCAGGCGTGACGAGATCACCGACCTGGGGGCTTTCCCGTCCGCTTGCCGCGTGCCGCCGCTCGGCAAGGCACGGATCGGCCGCGGCTTTCGCATCCTTGCCCGGCTGTTTGCCGGCATTGGAGCCCTTGTGCTGCTGGCAGCGGCCGCCGTCTACGTCATCGGCGCCACCGGCATCGGCAACGAACGGCTGCGGTTGGAAGCCGAAACGGCGATCGAGAAACTGGCCGGTTTCGACGTCAAAGTCGCCGTCGGTCCTGCCAGCCTGACACTTGACGGATCGAGCTTCATTGCGCTGCAGGTCAAGGATGTCAGCGTCGAGACGGCCGACGGCAAGCCGATGGCCGATGCCGGGCGCGTCCGCTTCGGCATCCGGTTGATCCCGCTGCTTTCGGGCGAGGTTCGGCTGACCAGCGCCAGGATTTCCGACGCCCATATCGTCACCGCGGCAATGCCGTCGGGTGGCGACTGGACAGCGCGCCTGCGCAATCAAGACGGTCTCATCGATCCGGAAAAACTGGCCGCCGCCGTCTTCAGTGACGTCAATCGTGCACTCGATGCCGTGCGCGAGGATTCGATGCGCCGCATCGATCTCAAAAATGTCGCATTCGAGCTGCCCGAGGCCGGATCGGTCAAGCTGGTGATGATCGCCAACGCGACGGTGCTGCAGTCGGGCCCCGGCAGCGTGGAGTTCTCGTCCGAGGCGGATGTCGATGGCCGCGCGCTCACCGTCACGGCCACCGCCACCCGCGATACGAGCTCGATGCGCGTCACCGCCTTGAACGCCGCCATCGACATGGCGGATGTCGCGGAGACAACGCCGGCGGCCGGCGGGCGAACCGGCGCGATTGCTTTGAAGCTCACCGGATCCGAAGGCTCGGGCGAGACCGATTCGCGGCTGACGGGCTCGCTGTCGCTAACCGGCTCGGTGCTCGACCTCGGCACACGCGGGCTGTTGCCGGCCGATGTCAATGTCGACGCCGCCCTCGTCTCCGGCTCCAACAAGATCGATGTCGGCAGGCTGGTTCTAAAGACCGGGCGCTCGGCGTTCAATTTCGCCGGCTCGATCGGGCCAAAGCCGTCGACCGGCGCGGCCGGCGAGGAGCCTTCCTATCGTTACGACCTGACCAGCGACGGCTCGACGCTGGCGCCTTCGGAATCGCCCGAGCCGGCGCTGAATTTCTTCGCCCGCATCGCCGGCGTCTATCAGGTCAAGAGCCGCAAGCTTGTCGCCGACCAGATCGGCATCAGGTCGGGATCGGGGAGCGAAGTGCTGGGAACCGCTGCGGTTTCCTTCATCGACAACGGACCGCCGGGTATCTCGGTGTCGCTCAACGTCCACGACATGGCGGTCTCGCACGTCAAGCAATTGTGGCCCTGGTTCTCGGCCAAGAACGCGCGGCTGTGGGTGCTGCAGAACCTGTTTGGCGGCCGCGTCGTCGATGCCAGCCTGCAGTTCCAGGTCGTGCCGGGGCGTCTCGGCAACGGCGTGCCGCTTTCGGCCGACGAGGTGTTCGGCCGCTTCCAGGTCGAGGGCTCGCGTTTCGACACCGCCGGCCGCATCCCGCCGATACGCGATGCCGTCGGCGTCGTTTCCTTCCACGGCAACGATGTCGACGTCGCGCTGTCGTCGGGCAGCGTCTATATGCCGAGCGGCCGCACCGTGGCGGCAAGCAATGGCACACTGTCGGTAAAGGCGGCAAACCACCCGCCGGTGATCGGCGCGCTCGACATCGACGTCGCCGGCGAGGCGCCGGCCATCGCCGAACTTGCCTCCTACGAACCGATCAACGCCATGCGCCATGTCGGCATCTTGCCGGACGACCTGTCGGGCACGGTGACCGGCCACGTCAAGGCCGACATTCCGTTGCAATCCGGCGTCGACACGTCGAAGCTCGATTGGCTGGTATCGCTCGACTACAAGGACCTGTCGCTCGCCAAGCCGTTCGAAGGCCAGATGGTGACCGATGCCGACGGCTCGATCGAAGTCGGGCCCGGCAAGGCGGTGATCTCTGCCAAGGCGCGGCTGAACGGCATTCCAGCCGAGCTCGATCTGGTTGAGCCGCTCAGGGATGGCGGGCCGCCGCGCAGCCGCAAGGTGGCGCTTGTGCTCGACGACAAGACGCGCGCCATCGCCATGCCTGGCCTGTCGCCGCTGATTTCCGGCACCATCAAGGTGGCAATCGACAAGAGCGGCGAAGGCGGCAGCCAGAACGTCGACGTCGACCTGACGAGCGCCAGGCTGGACATTCCCTGGGCAGGCTGGAGCAAGGGGCCGGGCATTGCCGCCAATGCCACTTTTACCATGAGCAAGTCCGGCGATACCACGACGCTGTCCGACTTCGACCTCGACGGAAAGAGCTTTTCGGTCGAAGGCGATGTCGTCCTGGTCAAGGGCGCGCTGTCTTCGGCCCGCTTCAGCAAAGTCGCCTTGAACCGGGGCGACGATGTCGCCGTGACGGTGAAGCGGTCGGGCAAGGGCTTCGCAGTCGATGTCAGCGGCAACGCGCTCGATGCCCGCTCGCTGATCAAGCAGTTCACCTCCGATGTCGATACCGCCACCAAAACCACCGGCACGGACGCGGTTTCGGTTAGCGCCGACGTCAATTCGCTAAGCGGGTTCCATGACGAGGTCCTGTCCAATTTGAAGCTCGACTACAGTGCCGCCGGCTCCAGGGTGAACAGGCTCAAGGTCAGCGCCGCGGCAAGTTCCGGCGCCGCCATCACCATCAGCAATACGGCAGGCAATGGTGCTCGCGCGCTCACCATGAAGTCGGCCGACGCAGGCGCCATATTGCGCTTCCTCAACATCTACGAGCATATGGAAGGCGGATCGATCACGCTGGCGCTCAGCGGCGCAGCCGACGGCCCGATGCGGGGACAGGTCGATTCGAGCAACTTCTTCATCGTCAATGAACCGAAGCTTGCGTCCATCGTATCGACTACGCCAGCCGGCGACAGCCGCAGCCTGAACGAAGCGGTCAAGGGCAAGATCGACACTTCGCGGGTAAAGTTCGAGCGCGGCTTTACCGAGATCGACAAGGGGTCGGGCTATTTGAAATTGGCGAATGGCGTGCTGCGCGGCCCGCGCATCGGCACCACCTTCCAAGGCACGCTCTACGACCAGAACAACAATATGGACATGACCGGAACCTTCATGCCGGCCTATGGCCTCAACCGCATCTTCGGCGAGTTGCCGTTGGTCGGCGTTCTGCTCGGCAACGGCCGCGACCGAGGCCTGATCGGCGTCACCTACCGGCTTAAGGGCAACGCCAACAAGCCGGTGCTGGACATCAACCCGCTATCGGTAATCGCGCCGGGCATTTTCCGGTCGATCTTCGAGTATCGCTGAGGATCCCAGAAGACGGCTCAGGCAGGCCGCACAAGCACGTGCTTTTTCTTGCCCACTGAAAGCTTTGCGACGTTTTCCGGACTCAAATCCTGAGGCGTCACCATCCGCCGGTCGTCCGCCACCGGCTGGTCGTTGAGGCGCACGGCGCCGCCCTGGATATGCCGGCGCGCCTCGCCGTTCGACCCGGCAAGGCCCGCGGTGACCAGCAGCGACAGGATGCCGATGCCAGCTTCCAGCGCTGCGCCATCCACCTCGACGCTCGGCAGGGTTTCGGCCGTCACGCCTTCCTCGAACGTCTTGCGCGCGGTTTCCTCGGCCGCGAGCGCCGCCTCGCGGCCGTGCACGATGGCCGTGGTTTCTGTGGCCAGCACCTTCTTGGCCTCGTTGATCTCCGAGCCGCCAAGGGCGGCCAACCGCGCGATCTCCGAAAGCGGCAGCCGGGTGAAGATCTTCAGGAAGCGCTCGACGTCGGCATCCTCGGTGTTGCGCCAGTATTGCCAGAAATCATAGGGCGAGAAGAGGTCGCCGTTCAGCCACACCGCGCCCTTGGCCGATTTGCCCATCTTGGCGCCCGACGATGTCGTCAGCAGCGGCGTGGTCAGCGCATAAAGCTGCGGCGTGCCCATGCGGTGGCCGAGATCGACGCCGTTGATGATGTTGCCCCACTGGTCCGAACCGCCCATCTGCAGCCGGCAGTCGTGGCGGCGGCTGAGCTCGACGAAATCATAGCCTTGCAGGATCATGTAGTTGAATTCGAGGAAGGACAGCGACTGTTCGCGCTCGAGCCGCAGCCTGACGCTGTCGAAGGTCAGCATCCGGTTGACCGAAAAGTGGCGGCCGACATCGCGCAGGAACTCGACATAGTTGAGCTTCATCAGCCAGTCGGCATTGTTGACCATGATGGCGTCGTTGCCAGTGTCGCCGAAGCGCAGGATGCGGCCAAAAATTCGCTTGATGCCCTCGATGTTGGTGGCGATCGCCTCGGGCGTCAAAAGGCTGCGCTGGTCGTCACGGAAGGACGGGTCGCCGATCATCGAGGTGCCGCCGCCCATCAGTGCGATCGGCCGGTGGCCGGTCTCCTGCATCCAGTAGAGCATGGTCGCCGATATCAGATTGCCGATGTGCAGGCTGGTCGCCGTGGCGTCGTAGCCGACATAGGCGGTCACGGTTTCCTTCGCGAAAAGTTGATCCAGCCCGGTCTCATCCGAAATCTGGTGGATGAAGCCGCGCTCGCTCATGACGCGCAGGAATTCGGACTTGAAGGCGGGCATTGTTTCTTCCTGAAAGCGCCGGGTCCGAACGGCCCGGCATGGCCTGAACGCGGGCGTTTAGCATCCAAGCGCGTCAAGCAAAAGTGGTTTCCGATTTTGCGCCGGCATGGACAGCCTATTCTGCACTGCCGCGCATGCTTGCTTCATCCTGTCGGCTGGCGTAATGAGGCGCCGCGCCAACGGGTTCGATCCGCTGGAACGGCACCGCACGGCATCCACCGAATGCCATATCTTGTGACAGAGCCCGACGCGATATGCCGGACGCATTGATATCCATCGTCATTCCCTGCCGCAACGAGGCGGCGAACCTGCCGCTGCTGATCGACGAGATCGAGGCGGCGATGACCGGGCGCGACTTCGAAATCATCGTCGTCAATGACGGTTCGACTGACGACACCGCTTCGGTGCTTGCCGCTGAAGCCGCCAAACGTCCGTTTCCGCTTCGGCAGCTTCGGCACGAAAAATCCGCCGGCCAGTCGCTTTCGGTGCGCTCGGGCGCCTGGGCGGCGCGCGGCTCGATAATCGCCACCATCGACGGCGACGGCCAGAACGACCCGCAATATATCCCCGTGCTGGTCGATGCGCTGCGCCAGGCTGGGCCTGGTTTCGGAGCCGCGCAGGGGCAGCGCTTGAAGCGCCGCGATAGCAAGATCAAGCAATTGGCATCGCGTTTCGCCAACTGGCTGCGCGGCGCGATCCTGCATGACGACACCCGCGACACCGGTTGCGGCCTGAAGGCGATCCACACCGATATCCTGCGCAAACTGCCGTTTTTCGACGGTACGCATCGTTTCGTTCCGGCGCTTGTCATCCAGGAAGGCTACCGCGTCGTCCATTGCGACGTCGTCGACCGCTCCCGCCGCCACGGCAAGTCGAATTACGGCATCTTCGATCGCGGCCTGCAGGGCGCGCTCGATCTCGCCGGCGTCTGGTGGCTTCGGCGCCGGCGCCGCAGAATGCCAAAGGTAGAGGAAATCACGCATGGCTAACGTGTTTCAGGAATTGGCGACCTGGCTGCACCAGGTTTTCGTCAAGCAGTTCGACGCCTGGGTTCTGCTCGGCTTCGTTGCCCAGTTCTTCTTCACCATGCGCTTCCTGGTGCAGTGGATCGCTTCGGAAAAGGCCAAGCGCAGCGTCGTGCCGATCGCTTTCTGGTTCTTCTCGCTGTTCGGCGGCGGGCTGCTGCTGGTCTACGCCATCCAGCGTGAGGATCCGGTGTTCATCGCCGGCCAGGCCATGGGCATGGTGATCTATGTCAGAAATTTATGGCTCATCGCCAATGAGCGCAAGGCGGCGATGACCAAGGTCGACTGAGCCACCAGTCCCGCCAAATCCAGTCTGTCCGGTGTTGACCAGTCTGTCCGGTGTCGAAATGAGCAGGAACTACATCTTTCTCTTCCTGTTCAGCCTGGTGATGACGGCGTCGGGACTGGCCTCTTTGCCGCCGCTCGACCGCGACGAGCCGCGCTTCGTCCAGGCGACCAAGCAGATGACGGAGACCGGCGACTATGTCGACATCCGCTTCCAGGACGCGTCGCGCTACCAAAAGCCGATCGGCATCTACTGGCTGCAATCGGCGGCGGTGACGCTGAGCGGCGAGGGGGCACAGGCGCCGATCTGGATTTACCGGCTGATCTCGGCGCTGGGCATCGCCATCGCCGTCGTCGCAATCGCCTGGACCGGGGCCAATCTGTTCGGCGCCAATGCCGGTCTTGCCGCCGGCCTGGTCATGGCGGCGATTTTCGCTACCGCCTTCGAAGGCCGCGACGCCAAGACCGACGCGATGCTGCTTGCCTGCTGCGTTCTGGCGCAAGGCGCGCTGGCGCAGATTTATCTGGCATCGCGCCGCAACGAGCCTGTCGCCGGCCATCTGCCGTGGATTTTCTGGGCTGCGCAGGGCGCTGCGATCCTCATCAAGGGGCCGATTACACCGCTGCTGTCGGCGCTGACGGTGCTCACGCTGGTTGCCTTCGAGCGCGATTGGTGCTGGCTGGCAAAGCTGAAAGCGGCGCGAGGGCTGGCTCTGGTTCTGCTCATCGTGCTGCCCTGGCTCGCCCTCATCACCTGGAAGAGCAACGGCGCCTTCCTGCAGCAGGCCGTCGGCAAGGATATGCTCGGCAAGGTCGCGCAAGGCGAGGAGTCGCACGGCGTTCCGCCGGGCTTCTACGTGCTGACCTATTGCCTGTTCATGTGGCCGTTCGGCCTTGTGGCGCTCGGCGCCGGACTGCAGGCGCTCAACCGATTGCGCGACGATCCGCGCCTGCGTTTCTGCCTCGCCTGGTACATTCCGTTCTGGCTCGTCTTCGAATTGATCCCGACGAAACTGCCGCATTATGTGCTGCCGGCCTATCCCGGCATGGCCCTGCTCATCGGCTGGCTTTTGACGCTGACGCCGCAAGAGGCAAATGCGCCGCTCAGGCGCTGGCAGACATGGCTGTGGTGGGCGACCGCATTCGGCACCGTTCTGGTGACAGTCGGTCTCGCCGTGCTTTGCGTCGGTGCGCCGATCTATCTCATGAAGACATTTTCATGGTGGAGCGTTCCGGCCGCCGCGGCAGCATTGGGCGCCGGCTACCTCGCTGTTTCGCGCCAGACGCTGGTGCCGCTGGTCCGCATCGGCGGGGCTGCGGTTTGCGCCGGTATAACCTACGCCCTGCTGTTCGGTGTCATCGTGCCGTCACTGAAACCGATTTGGATGAGCCGGGAAATCGAGGCTGCGGTTCGCGCCGATCGTCCCTGTGAGATGAGCGTGCTCGCCTCCGCGCAATATCACGAACCGAGCCTGGTATTTCTGGTGGGCACAAAGACGGTACTGACCGATGTCGACGGGGTTGCGCAACATCTGCTTGGCGATCCGGCCTGCGCGCTGGGCCTGGCGCCGGTCGGCGATCAAAAACGGCTGGATGACCTTCTGGCAGGGCAAGGCAAGAAGGCCAGCCGCGTCGCCGAGATCGACGGCATCAACTATTCGTCAGGTGATAAATTGTCGCTCGGCCTGTACCGTGTGGCGAACTAATAGCTCTTCGATGATCGCGCCGAGCTCCGCATGTTGATGAAGTCGCCATCGCCGGCGCGTGCCGCTATGCCTGCCATGCTCCGGCAGTCTGTCGATAATTTCCGCGATACTTTCGGGATTGTACGGCATCGCCTGGCGACGCGCCCGGCGCGCTACCCGAAAATCCTGTGGTCGGTCTGGGTGGTGGCCTGGCTTTTGCTGACGGTCGCGGTGTCGCTCCGTTTCGACCATCTTGCGGGCACCATGGCGAGGCAGTGGGCTTCAGGCTCGACCAATGTCTTTCGCATCGCCGAGTTTTTTACCTTCTTCGGCCTCGGCGGCTGGTATCTTGTCCCGTCGGTACTGGTGCTGATTGCCGCGAATCTGACGGATTGGCGCAGCCTTTCCCGGCGCGCGCGGATGACCTTCTACAACTGGACCTGCTTTGCTTTCATGGTGCTGGGTTCGATCGCACTCTCGGCCATGGTCGTCAACGTGCTGAAATATGGCGTGGGCAGAGCCAGGCCAATGAATTTCGACAAGCTCGGCGATCTGTCGCTGCATCCTTTTTCCATGGAGGCGCGCTTTGCCAGCTTCCCATCCGGCCATGCCACGACCATGGGTGTCATTTTCGGCATTGCGCTGCTGTTGTTGCCCCAGCGCAGATGGGTGCTGCTGGCTGCAACCTTGTCGGTCGCATCGACCCGAATCTTTATCGGCGCGCACTATCCGAGCGACACTGTCGCCGGATTCGGCCTTGGCTGTGCTGTTGCCATCGTCTGCGCGATGGTGCTTGGCCGGCTGGGATGTATCTTCCGCTACACGGCGTCGGGGTTGCCGGTGGCAAAAACTACGTTCCGCCTATTCCGTCGGGCTCGCAAACCAAACCAAAACGATGCGCCGAGACAGACGAATTTCCGCATTGGAGCAGCGCCGGCAGGCAACTGAATTGCTGACGCCTTTGGAACCATCTAAGACCACCCCAGCTAGCTGTCGATGCCACCCCAGCTCCGCACCAGCCGAGCCATGTCGGGCGCGCCGGCGGCGTCCTTCTCCAGCCCTTCGGCGACACCGACGCGGTCGGCGACAGGCCGGTTCTGGCTGACTTTCCACTTGCCGCTGATTTCGGCGATCTCGATCTCAAGCCCGACAATGCCCTTGATTTGCGACTGGATGAAGGTCGGCGGCGCATCGGTCACCGCCCAGGGTGCCTCGCGGGCGCCTTCCTGCGACAGCGTCAGCTCGGTGATCTGCTGCGCGATCCAGGCGGAATCCTCGATCACTCTGACGGTTCCTCGCACCTGGACAATGGCGTAGTTCCAGGTCGGCACGACCTTGCCGGTCTCGCGCTTGGTCTCGTACCAGGACGGCGTCACATAGGCGTCGGCGCCCTGGAAGACGACCAGCACCGGCGATGTCGGATTGTCGGCCAGCTGACGCCATTGCGGGTTGGCCCTGGCCAGATGGGCGCGCAGCCGGCCATTCGGCCCAACCTCTGCATCAAGCAGGAAAGGAATGGCATTGGCGACCGGGCCATCGGTGCCGTTGGAGATCAGCAACCCCAGCGGATGCGTCCGGATCAGCCCGTGCAGGACGTCCGGCCGCGTTTCCTGGAAATGGGGAGGCTGGTACATGATCGGTCATGCCTTCTTGCGCTGGCTGAACCGGCATTGTGCACCGTTCAGCCGAGCCGCGCCACATGTCAGGCTGGCTTCACCGTTTGGATCAGCCGAAATGGCATTGTCGCGCCCATGATGGGCACGACTGTGACGGCATCGGACCGGGAGTTTTTGTTTTGACGCAATTCCGGACGGAAAACCCGTTTGCACTTTTCCTGGAATTGCTCTTAGCGCAGCCGCTTCGGCCGCGGATCGGACAATTCGCCGGCCAGCCGTCGGTCGAGATAGTCGGCGCATTCCTCGAGCAGCAGATCGGCGTCGTTGGCGAAGAAGTGGTTGGCGCCGGGCAAGGTCTTCTGCGTGATGGTGATGCCCTTTTGCGTGTGCAGCTTGTCGACCAGGCCCTGCACATCCTTGGGCGGCGCCACCTTGTCGGCATCGCCATGGATGATCAGACCCGATGACGGGCAGGGCGCCAGGAACGAGAAATCATAGGTGTTGGGCTGCGGCGCGATCGAGATGAAGCCCTCGATCTCGGGCCGGCGCATCAGAAGCTGCATGCCGATCCAGGAGCCGAAGGAATAACCGGCCACCCAGCAGCTCTTGGAATCCGGATGCAGCGACTGCACCCAGTCGAGCGCTGCGGCGGCATCCGACAATTCGCCGGTGCCGTGGTCGAATTCGCCCTGGCTGCGGCCGATGCCGCGGAAGTTGAAGCGAAGCGTGGTGAAATCGCGCTTCTGGAACATGTAGAAGAGGTCATAGACGATCTTGTTGTTCATCGTGCCGCCGAATTGCGGATGCGGATGCAACACGATGGCAATCGGCGCGCTCTTCTCCTTGGAAGGCTGGTAGCGGCCCTCCAGGCGGCCGGCCGGACCGGTGAAAATGACCTCAGGCATGAAATACTCCAAATGGCATACGAATGCGCGGCGCCCGGAACAATTCTTACTCCAGCCCCAGCCCTTCCGGGCCTTGACGCAGGGCAAGCGTCTTCTTAGAAGCTAGTTTAGAATTGTTCAAAACTGGATAGCCAGCCGTGACGGCCCGGCCATCCTCGCCGCAAGCCGCGTAAATAGGACGTCTTGCCTTGCAATTTCAAGGAAATAACGCGCTATCCTTGCGGAAAGGGTCTTGACGGGATCGATTGGGTGAAAATGGCCGCAGCACGCGCCTATCTCGACTACAATGCCAGCGCGCCGCTCATTGCCGAGGCGCGCGAGGCGATGATTGCCGCGCTCGATCTCGTCGCCAATCCGTCGTCGGTGCATGCCGAGGGGCGCGCGGCGCGGCGCTTGATCGACACTGCCCGGCGCGATGTGGCAGCGCTTGTCGGCGCCAAGGCCGAGCATGTCGTCTTCACCTCCGGCGCGACGGAAGCCGCATCGACGCTGCTGACACCGGATTGGCGGATGGGCCGTGGCACGGCGCGCATGAGCCGGCTCTATGTCTGCGAGGCCGACCACCCTTGCCTGTTGAACGGCGGCCGCTTCCCGGCAACACAGGTTTCGCAGATCGGCGTCGACGCCGATGGCATCGCTGACCTCGCTCAGCTGACAGCCGCTCTGGCCGCGCATGACAAGGCCGAAGGCCTGCCGTTGGTCGCGATCCATGCGGCCAACAACGAGACCGGCGTCATCCAGCCGATCGAGGCAATCGCTGCAATCGTCAAGGCGGCGGGCGGCATTCTGGTGGTCGACGCGGTGCAGGCTGCGGGCCGCGTTCCCATCGATATGTCAGCGGCTTACGCCGACTATTTGATTCTGTCTTCGCACAAGATCGGCGGCCCCAAGGGTGTCGGCGCCGTCGTTGCGGCAGCCGATCTGATGATGCCGAAGCCGCTGATCAATGGCGGCGGCCAGGAAAAGGGCCATCGCGGCGGCACCGAAAACCTGGCGGCCATCGCCGGCTTTGGCGCCGCGGCGCGGCAGGCTTTGGCTGGACTGAAAGACGTCGAAGCGATCGCGCAACGCCGCGGCGAGGTCGAGAAAACACTCAAAACGCTGGTGCCGGACGCAGAAATCTTCGGAACCGGCGCGCCAAGGCTTGCCAATACGACATTCTTCGCTATTCCCGGCATCAAGGCCGAGACGGCGCAGATCGCTTTCGATCTGGCTGGCGTTGCGCTGTCGGCGGGATCGGCCTGTTCGTCGGGCAAGGTCGGGCCGAGCCATGTGCTGATGGCCATGGGTCATGGTGACAGCCTCGGGGCTTTGCGCGTGTCCATCGGTCGCGCAACGAGCGCCGGGGACATCGAACTGTTTCGTACGGCGCTGGCCGAAATCGCCCAGCGCCGGGCGGGCAGGGAACAAGCCGCCTGAAGGCTACAAAGAATTCAGGCCTCGCGGCCTGGTAGAGCCGTGCGTTTGCAACTGGCCGGGTGAATTCCCGGCCGAGACGCACTATATGAAACTTACGCCGCCTTCGGCGCCTCATGGGCAGCCCTCGGCGATGCCATAGTTTGAAAACTGTCGGGCCTTGACCCCGGCGTGGATGGAGAACGCTTATGCCTGCTGTGCAGGACACGATCGATCGGGTCCGAAAGATCGACGTCGACCAGTACAAATACGGATTCCAGACAGAGATCGCGATGGACAAGGCCCCCAAGGGCCTGAGCGAAGACATTATTCGCTTTATCTCGGCCAAGAAGGATGAACCGTCCTGGATGCTGGAATGGCGTCTGGAAGCCTATCGGCGCTGGCTGACGCTGGAAGAGCCGACCTGGGCGCGCGTCCATTATCCGAAGATCGACTTTCAGGACCTCTATTACTACGCGGCGCCCAAGAGCACGCCCGGCCCGACCTCGCTGAGCGACGTCGATCCCGAGTTGTTGAAGGTCTACGAGAAGCTCGGCATTCCGCTGCGGGAACAAGAAATCCTCGCTGGCGTGCAGAAGACCGACGTCTCCGATCTCGAGGAGCCCAGCGACAATGTCTACAAATCGGGCCGTGTCGCCGTCGACGCGGTGTTTGATTCCGTTTCCGTCGTCACCACGTTCAAGAAGGAACTGGCGCAGGCCGGCGTCATCTTCTGCTCGATCTCGGAAGCCATCCGCGAGCATCCGGAGCTGGTGCAGAAATATCTCGGCTCGGTCGTGCCGACATCCGACAATTTCTACGCCACGCTGAATTCGGCTGTCTTCACCGACGGCTCGTTCGTCTTCGTGCCCAAGGGCGTGCGCTGCCCGATGGAGCTGTCGACCTATTTCCGCATGAACGAGAAGAACACCGGCCAGTTCGAGCGCACGCTAATCATCGCCGAGGAGGGGGCTTACGTCTCCTATCTCGAAGGCTGCACGGCGCCGCAGCGCGACGAGAACCAGCTGCATGCCGCCGTCGTCGAACTGGTGGCGCTCGACGATGCCGAGATCAAATATTCGACGGTGCAGAACTGGTACCCCGGCGATGCCGAGGGCAAGGGCGGCATCTACAATTTCGTCACCAAGCGCGGCGACTGCCGCGGCCACCGTTCGAAGATCTCGTGGACGCAGGTCGAGACCGGTTCGGCGATCACCTGGAAATATCCGAGCTGCATCCTGCGCGGCGACGATTCCTCCGGCGAGTTCTATTCGATCGCTGTGTCGAACGGCTACCAGCAGGTCGATAGCGGCACCAAGATGATCCATCTCGGCAAGAACACGTCGAGCCGCATCATCTCCAAGGGCATCGCCGCCGGCTTCTCGCAGAACACCTATCGCGGCCAGGTCTCGGCGCACCGCAAGGCGACCAACGCCCGCAATTTCACCAATTGCGATAGTCTCCTGATCGGCGACCAGTGCGGCGCGCACACCGTGCCCTACATGGAAGCCAAGAATTCGACGGCGCAGTTCGAGCATGAGGCGACGACGTCGAAGATTTCGGAGGACCAGAAATTCTACGTCATGCAGCGCGGCATCCCCGAGGAAGAGGCGATCGCGCTGATCGTCAACGGCTTCGTCAAGGATGTCATCCAGCAGCTGCCGATGGAGTTCGCGGTCGAAGCGCAGAAGCTTATCGGCATCAGCCTCGAGGGCTCGGTCGGCTGACCGGACAATATATATCCAGGAAAGAAAAAATGCTTGAGATCAAGAATCTGCATGCCCGCATCGTCGATGACGGCACCGAGATCATCCGCGGCCTGAACCTGACGGTGAAAAACGGCGAGGTCGCCGCCATCATGGGCCCGAACGGCTCGGGCAAATCGACGCTGTCCTACATCCTCGCCGGCCGCGAGGACTATGAGGTCACCGAAGGCGACATCCTCTATAACGGCCAGTCGATCCTCGAAATGGATCCGGCCGAGCGCGCCACCGCGGGCATCTTCCTCGCCTTCCAGTATCCGATGGAGATACCTGGCGTCGCGACCATGGAATTCCTGAAGGTGGCGATGAACGAGCAGCGCAAGGCGCGCGGCGAGGAGCCGCTAAAAATTCCGGAATTTTTGAAGCGGGTGAAAGAGGCGGCAGCCTCGCTCAACATGGACATGGCGATGCTGAAGCGGCCGCTCAATGTCGGCTTTTCCGGCGGCGAGAAGAAGCGGGCCGAGATCCTGCAGATGAAGCTGCTGGAGCCAAAGCTCTGCGTGCTCGACGAGACCGATTCAGGCCTAGACATCGATGCGCTGAAGATCGTCTCGGACGGCGTCAACGCGCTGCGTTCGCCCGACCGTGCCATCATCGTCATCACCCACTACCAGCGCCTGCTCGAGCACCTCGTGCCGGATAGCGTGCATGTGCTTTACAAGGGCCAGGTGATCAAGTCCGGCGACAAGTCGCTGGCGCTCGATCTCGAAGCCAATGGCTATGCCGGCGTGATCGGCGAAGCCGCGTGAGATGCCAGGTCATTTTGTACCAAAAGACAGGGCCAAGCTTATGAACATGCATTCGACACCCCAGCGCACCCAGGCCGAAACGGCGCTGATCGACGCTTTCGGCGAGCGGCTGTCGCTGCTGCCGGGCGACGGTGCGGTGATGCTGAAGCGCGACGACGCCATCGAGGCGATCAAGCACGGCCTGCCGACGCGGCGCATCGAATCCTGGCATTACACTGACCTGCGCCGGCTGTTGACCGCGGTGCCGGCGTTCGATCCGACGGCCGCCGCCAAGGGGCTGGCTCCCATCGTCGAAGGTTCCGCCGTGCTGGCAGTTCTGAACGGCGTCTCGAGTGCGAAATTCCCTGCCATCGAAGGCGTGACCGTCCAGCGCCTGTCGGAAAAGCTGACCGATGGCTCGATTGCGCCCGGCCTCGACCCCTATGGCAGCGATGACGCCATCGGCGCGCTGAACACTGCTTTCGTCGCCGACGGCTATTTCGTCGACATCGCCGATGGCGCAGCACTGGAAAAGCCGGTCGAATTGCAGAACGTGCAAGCCGGCGGACAGACCCATGTGCGCTTTCCCGTGCGTGTCGGCGCCGGCGCCAAGGCTGCGATCGTCGAGCGTCAGGCGGGCGAGGGCGCGGCTCTGGCCAGCTCCGTCAGCCAGCTGGTGCTCGACGAAGGCGCCGAGGTGACCTGGCTGATCATCCAGGAACAGCCGGAGACGGCCACCCATCTGGCGCAGTTCAAGGCGCATCTCGGCAAGAATTCGAAACTGACACTGTTTTTCATGAATGCCGGCGGCAAGCTTGTGCGCCAGGAGATCGTGGTGAAGACCACGGGCGAAGGCGCCGACTTCAAATTGCGCGGCATCAACCTGCTCGCCGGCGACACCCATACCGACGTGACCATGGTGCTCGACCATGCCGTGCCGCATACGACGTCGACGGAAGTGATCCGCAATGTCGTGACCGGCAAGGCGCGCGGCGTCTTCCAGGGCCGCATCAACGTCCACCAATACGCGCAGAAGACCAACGCCAAGATGGCCTGCAACACGCTGCTTCTGTCGGATGATGGCGAGTTCTCGACCAAGCCGGAGCTCGAAATCTTCGCCGATGACGTCATCTGTGGCCATGGCGCGACCGTCACCGAGATCGACCACAACCATCTGTTCTATCTGATGGCGCGCGGCATCGACGAGAAGAGCGCCCGCGGCCTGCTGGTCAAGGCGTTCGTCGCCGAAGTGATCGAGGAACTGGACGACGAAACCATCGTCGAGGCCCTGGAAACAAGGCTCGACGACTGGTTCGTGGCGCATGGGTAGCGCCTCCCCTTCTCCCCTTGTGGGTCCGAAGGACGGGCGAGGCAAGTGACACGCCCCGGGCGGTGGCCGAGCGAAGCTCGGTCGGGTGAGGGGTGCGTGACGAAGTGAGGCGGTGCCTCAAGAGAGCTTGTAATGGACCAGAAGATCGAAACAACCCCATACGACGTCGAGGCGATCCGCCGCGACTTCCCGATCCTGTCGCGCGAAGTCTACGGCAAACCGCTGGTCTATCTCGACAATGGCGCCTCGGCGCAGAAGCCGCAGGTGGTGCTGGATACGATCCAGCACGCCTATTCCCAGGAATACGCCAACGTGCATCGCGGCCTGCATTTCCTGTCGAATGCCGCAACCGACGCTTATGAGAAGGCACGCGAGACGGTGCGCCGTTTCCTCAATGCGCCAAGCACCGACAACATCGTCTTCACCTCGAACACGACCGCGGCGATCAACACCGTGGCTTACGGCTATGGCATGCCCAATATCGGCGCGGGCGACGAGATCGTGCTGTCGATCATGGAGCACCACTCCAACATCGTGCCGTGGCATTTCATCCGGGAGCGGCAGGGCGCCAAGCTGGTCTGGGTGCCGGTCGACGATCTCGGCATCTTCCACATCGAGGAATTCGAAAAGCGGCTGACCGACAAGACCAAGCTCGTCGCCATCACGCATATGTCGAACGCGCTGGGCACGGTAACCCCGATCAAGGAGATCGTGCGCATCGCGCATTCGCGTGGAATTCCCGTACTTGTCGACGGCAGCCAGAGCGCCGTGCACATGCCGATCGACGTGCAGGATCTGGATTGCGACTTCTTCGTCTTCACCGGCCACAAGGTTTACGGGCCGTCCGGCATCGGCGTGCTTTACGGCAAGAAGGATATTCTCTCGGCCATGCGCCCCTTCATGGGCGGAGGCGAGATGATCGAGGAAGTGACGGAAGACGTCGTCTCCTACAACGAGCCGCCGCACCGCTTCGAGGCCGGCACGCCGCCGATCGTGCAGGCGATCGGGCTGGGTGCAGCATTGGAATACATGGAAAAGATCGGCCGCGAGCGCATCGCCGCGCACGAGGCCGACCTCAAGACCTACGCACACGAGCGGCTGCGCGCCATCAACTCGCTGCGCATCTTCGGCGACGCGCCGGACAAGGGCGCCATCATTTCCTTTGAGTTGCAGGGCATTCATGCCCATGACGTGTCGATGGTGATAGACAGGCAAGGTGTTGCCGTCCGCGCGGGCACCCATTGCGCCCAGCCGCTGTTGAAACGCTTTGGCGTAACCTCCACATGCAGGGCATCGTTCGGCATGTATAATACCAGGGCCGAAGTCGACGCTTTGGCCGATGCGCTGGAAAAAGCGCGCAAGTTCTTCGGGTGACAGGTTCTTTGGATGACGACCATGGATGATGCGAGCCACACCACCGCGCCGGAAGCAGCCATCAATCCGCTGGTTTCCGCCTCGGCCATTCCCGCCGACGAACTGGCGCGGCTGACCGACGACATCGTCTCGGCGCTGAAGACGGTCTATGACCCGGAAATACCGGCCGACATCTATGAGCTCGGCCTCATCTACAAGATCGACATCGAGGACAACCGCGCGGTCAAGATCGACATGACGCTGACCGCGCCCGGCTGTCCGGTGGCCGGCGAAATGCCCGGCTGGGTGGAAAACGCCGTCGGCGCCGTCGAAGGCGTCTCCGGCGTCGAGGTCAACATGACCTTCGACCCGCCCTGGTCGCCCGACCGCATGTCGGAAGAGGCGCAGGTGGCGGTGGGCTGGTACTAGGTTGACTGAGGTTGGTGCACTTGCACCAGTGGTAAAACTTCACCATTTTAGGTGAGGAATCATTCGGCAGGCCTTGAACCTGCATGGAATGGAAGAGGAAAAAGAATGGGACGCTTCGCCGTCATCACGATGACCGAAAAGGCCGCCGACCGGGTGCGCGAGATCGTCGCCACGCGCGACAATGCGCATGGCATTCGCCTCGGCATCAAGAAGGGCGGCTGCGCCGGCATGGAATACACGGTCGACCTGGTGACCGAGCCCAATACCAAGGACGACCATATCGAACGCGACGGCGCGCATGTCTATGTCGCGCCCGAGGCTGCCCTTTTCCTGTTCGGCACCGAGATGGATTTCGAGCAGACCACGCTGCGCACCGGCTTCACCTTCCACAACCCGAACCAGAGTTCGGCCTGCGGCTGCGGCGAATCCGTCGAACTGAAGCCCGCCGACCTGAAGGCGCTGGCTGAAGCGCGCGCTTCCGCCTGATCTTTCCTTCGCCCCGTTCACGGGGAGGTGAGGAATGGTCCGCGCAGCGGGCGAAAAGCCAATTGCTTGGCTTTTCGAATGACGAACGGCCCGAAGGGCCGGGTGAGGGGCAGCGCTAACCATCGGAAGTCGCGCTCCGAGCCCTCACTTCACCCACATCTTCGTCCGCTTGTGCCAGTCGGCGATCGATTCCTCGGGATAGACGTCGAACGCCTTGTCCTTTTTGCCGATCACCGGCTCGACCCAACTCGCCTTGTATTTCAACATCAGATGCACCTTCTCCGGCGGCTTCGGCAGCTCGCTGTCGATTGCCGAGGCGAAGGGGTGGACCAGGTCCGGCCATGTCGGATCGTAGAGCCAGAGCGCCGAACCGCACTTCTTGCAGAAATTGCGCTCGCCCGTCGAAATCTCGCACTTTGGATGCTCGTCGTCCGCGATCTCGGCCTGGTAGACGCCGAGATTGCGCTTGCCCTTGATTTTCAGCGTCTTGTAATCGGCGCCGAGATTGATGGCGAAGCCGCCGCCGCCCTGCTGCTTGCGGCAGATCGAGCAGTAGCACAGCATGAACGGCACCGGCGTGTTGCTCTCCACCTCGAAATGGACGGCATCGCAGCGGCAGGATCCCTTGAGCAGCAGCGGCATGACAGAACTCCGACGGATGGCTCTCAACTTGCCAGCATGGTTTTTGGTTGCAGCCATGGCAAGCCCGGTGACATGATTGCGGCATGGACAATGAACGCATCGAAGAACTGTTCGAAGGCCTCGGCCCGGTCAGTATCCGAAAACTGTTCGGCGGCAAGGGTATCTATTTCGACGGCGTCATCGTCGCTATCGTGCTGCGCGGCGAATTGCTGCTCAAAGCTGACGAGCAAAGCGCGTCCGACTTCGAAGCCGCCGGCTGCAAGCAATGGACCTATACCGGCACCCGCCACGGCAAGCTGGTCGCGATGCCATACTGGAGCATTCCCGACAGCGCGTTTGATGATCCTGACGAGATGAGGGTGTGGGCGCGCCGGGCTTATGAGGCGGGACGAAGGGCGGGGAAGTGAACCGGGACCGCCGCGTTTCTTCCCACCCCCCTCTGTCCTGCCGGACATCTCCCCCGCAAGGGGGGAGATCAGTTGTCACATTGGCCTTCGCCAATCACCAACGTTGAAAATGGGAGCCTGCGGCTAAGCTGTTAATCTCCCTCCTTGCGGGGGAGATGGCCGGCAGGCCAGAGGGGGGTGCTGTCCCGCCGACGTAGGCGATCCTACAGCGCCGTCGCAATCCTCGCCGCCAGCCGCGCATTGTTCTCGACCAGCGCGATGTTGGTCTTCAAGCTCCGGCCGCCGGTCAGTTCGAGGATTTTGCCCAACAGGAACGGCGTCACCGCCTTACCGGTCACATTCTGCGCCTCGGCCGCCTTCTGCGCGGCCTCGATGTAGCCGGCCATCTCGTCGGCCGGGATTTCATCGTCCTGCGGCACCGGGTTGGCGATCAGCATGCCGCCGACCAGGCCAAGTGCCGCCCTGGTCTTGTAGAAATGCGCGATCTCTTCCGGTCTGTGCAGGGTCAGCGGCGCGCGGAACGGCGAATGCCGCGACCAGAAGGCCGGCATCGTCTCGCAGCCATGGCCAATCACCGGCACGCCGCGCGTCTCCAGCACTTCAAGCGTCTTTTCGATGTCGAGGATCGCCTTGGCGCCGGCCGAGACGACGATGACCGGCGTGCGCGCCAACTCGTCGAGATCGGCCGAGATGTCGAAGCTTTTTTCCGCGCCCTTGTGGACGCCGCCAATGCCGCCGGTGGCGAACACCTTTATCCCGACCATGTCGGCCGCGATCATGGTGGCGGCGACCGTGGTGCCGCCGGTGCGGCCTTGCGCGACTGCAAAGCCGAGATCGGCGCGCGACAGCTTCATGGCATCGCCGGTCATGGCCAGCGACTCGCGCTCGCCGTCGGACAGTCCGATCTTGATTCGGCCGGCGACCACGGCGATCGTCGCCGGCACCGCGCCATTGTCCAGGATGATCTTTTCGACATTGGCGGCCATGGCGCCATTGTCGGGGTAAGGCATGCCATGGGTGATGATGGTGCTCTCCAGCGCCACGACCGGGCGGCCAGCGGCGAGCGCCTCGGCCACGGGCGCGTGGAGGTCGATCAAGGGGCGGGCGCTTTGCGGTGTCATGATGGTCTCCGATCCGGAGATCCGCGCGTCCGCTTGGACGTCGCGCTCCGGCAATGGCAATTGGCCGCCCTCATGCCATTTCCTGCGCGTCGGGCACAAGAGCCAGTGCCTCGGTGAAGGTCGCGGCGGTGAAGGCCGGCACGGCATCCGAACTTTCGATGGCGAGCGTCGCCGCGGCAACGCCTTCGCGGAGGGCCTGGCGCAATGCCAGGCCGCGCAGCAGGGCAGCGATGGTGGCGCCGGCCAGCGCGTCGCCGGCGCCGGTGACGTCGGCGACTTTTCTCGGCGCCGGCGGCAGGATAGAGAAGGCGCCGGCTTCGTCGAATCCCAGCACCGGGCCGTCGCCCGCCGTCACCACGCCACTGGTGAGGCCGCTGCAGCGCAGTCCGTCGACGGTCTCGCGCTCGGTGGCATTGGCATCGACGCCGGCCAGCACCATGGCCTCGCGCCGGTTCATGAAGACCTGCGCGAGCTCCTTCAGCACCGGTATCATCCGCACCACCTTGGCCGGCGAAATGGCAATGGCGAACACCGGCTTGCCGGCGGCGAGCCCCACCAGCCGCTCCAGCGCCGTTGATGACAGATTGGCGTCGCAGAGCACCGCATCGGCCTCGGCGACCACCTCGCGCACCTTGGAGCGGCGGATCTGCTTGGGGAACGCCAAATCGTAGAGCGCCATATCGGCAAAGCCGGTGATCAGCTCACCGTCGCGATCGATCAGCGCCGTGTAGCTCGGCGTCGTGCGGTCGAGGAAAACCGCCGACAGGTCGGCAATGCCGGAGTCGGCGATGGCGCGCGCAACCGTCTCGGCCGAGGCATCGCCGCCGCGCACCGACAAAAGCGAGGCCGAGACGCCGCGCCGCACCAGGCTGCGCAGCGCGTTGAATACGCCGCCGCCGACATCCTCGCGCATCGTGCCGGGGTTGGACGCCGCGGGCACGTACGTGCCCGACACCTGGCCGCGGCGATCGATATGGGCGCCGCCCACCGCCAGTATCTTTGCTGATTTCACCATGCCGGCGATATGACCTTTGTTATTCGAGCCGCACAAGCGCTACGCTGTGCGGCGGAGCTTCGCAGGCAAGCCGGCGATTCGGCCGATCGAAACAGCCGGAGCGTCTGGCCCAATGGTGGATACATCCGGAAACGAAGGCGTGAGACAAAAAAAGAACAAATCCGGATAAAGATTGCTTTTCAGATATTTGACCCCTCTTGCCAAACGAGAACAAAAGTAGTACAAAATGGGCAGGGATTACGGATTGTCCGGCCTTCATTGACGACCAAGGGGTGATGTATCATGGCTCAGAATTCTTTGCGGCTTGTAGAGGACAAAGCGGTGGACAAATCAAAGGCTCTGGACGCGGCGCTGTCGCAAATCGAGCGCGCCTTCGGCAAGGGCTCGATCATGCGGCTTGGCGCCAACGAGCAGGTCGTCGAGATCGAAACCGTGCCGACCGGATCGCTGGGCCTCGACATCGCGCTTGGCGTCGGCGGCCTGCCGCGCGGCCGCATCGTCGAGATCTACGGGCCGGAAAGCTCGGGCAAGACGACACTGGCGCTGCACACAGTTGCCGAAGCCCAGAAGAAAGGCGGTATCTGCGCCTTCGTCGATGCCGAGCACGCACTCGATCCGGTCTATGCCCGCAAGCTCGGCGTCGATCTGGAAAACCTCTTGATCTCGCAGCCGGACACCGGCGAGCAGGCGCTAGAAATATGCGACACGCTGGTGCGTTCAGGCGCCATCGACGTGCTGGTCGTCGATTCGGTGGCGGCGCTGACGCCGCGCGCCGAAATCGAAGGCGAGATGGGCGATTCTCTGCCCGGTCTTCAGGCGCGTCTGATGAGCCAGGCGCTGCGCAAGCTGACCGCCTCGATCTCGCGCTCCAACACCATGGTCATCTTCATCAACCAGATCCGCATGAAGATCGGCGTCATGTTCGGTTCGCCCGAAACCACGACCGGCGGCAACGCGCTGAAATTCTACGCTTCGGTGCGCCTCGACATCCGCCGCATCGGCTCGGTCAAGGACCGCGACGAGGTCGTCGGCAACCAGACCCGCGTCAAGGTCGTCAAGAACAAGCTGGCGCCGCCCTTCAAGGTGGTCGAGTTCGACATCATGTATGGCGAGGGCGTCTCCAAGACCGGCGAACTGGTCGATCTCGGCGTCAAGGCCGGCGTGGTCGAGAAGTCCGGCGCCTGGTTCTCCTACAATTCGCAGCGTCTCGGCCAAGGTCGCGAAAACGCCAAACTGTTCCTGCGCGACAATCCCGACACGGCGCGTGAGATCGAACTTGCGCTGCGGCAGAATGCCGGGCTGATCGCCGAGAAATTTCTTGAAAATGGCGGCCCCGAGCGCGGCGAAAGCGACGACGGCTTCGAGGAAGAATCCGGCGCCATGTAGGGCACGGCCAGAGTTCGGCCATAAAAATCCAGTCTATTATCCGATGATTAAGTAACCGAGTTCTTTAGTATTGCGTTTCAAACCGCCGGCCTTCGCGCCGGCGGTTTTCGTTTTTGGGCAGCGTGAAGCCGGCTTGGCAGTTGCCGGGATGGCCCAATTCCGTGTTTCTGGACAGGGTGGGGCGTGCCCGCTAAAAGGCCAAGTCAATCTTCTAAAAAGCAGAGACCAGTGTCCGCCGGCCGTGCCGGCGGTTTTCGCGAAAAGGCAGCAGTCATGAGTGGCGTGAACGAGATCCGGTCGACATTCCTCGACTATTTCCGCAAGGAGGGCCACGAGGTCGTGGCCTCGAGCCCGCTGGTGCCGCGCAACGACCCGACGCTGATGTTCACCAATGCCGGCATGGTGCAGTTCAAGAACGTCTTTACCGGCCTGGAGAAGCGGTCCTATTCGCGCGCCACCACCGCGCAGAAAAGCGTCCGCGCCGGCGGCAAGCACAACGACCTCGACAATGTCGGCTACACCGCGCGCCACCTGACTTTTTTCGAAATGCTCGGCAATTTCTCCTTCGGCGACTATTTCAAGGAGCGCGCCATCGAACTGGCCTGGAACCTGATTACCAAGGAGTTCGGCCTGAACAAGGACAAGCTGCTGGTCACCGTCTATCACACCGATGACGAGGCGGCCGGCTTCTGGAAGAAGATCGCCGGTTTCTCCGACGACCGCATCATCCGCATCCCGACCTCCGACAATTTCTGGGCTATGGGCGACACCGGACCGTGCGGGCCGTGCTCGGAAATCTTCATCGACCGTGGCGAGCACATCTGGGGCGGCCCTCCCGGCAGCCCGGAGGAGGATGGCGACCGCTTCCTTGAATTCTGGAACCTGGTGTTCATGCAATATGAGCAGGTCACCAAGGATGAGCGCATCGACCTGCCGCGGCCGTCGATCGACACCGGCATGGGCCTGGAGCGCATGGCGTCCATCCTGCAAGGGGTGGAGAGCGTCTTCGAGACCGACCTGTTCCGCCACCTGATCGATGCGGCGTCATCGGCGCTCGGGCAGGGCCCGGACAAGGAGACGGTCGCCTCCTTCCGCGTCATTGCCGACCATCTGCGCTCGTCCTCCTTCCTGGTTGCCGACGGCGTGCTGCCGTCGAACGAAGGCCGCGGCTATGTGCTGCGCCGCATCATGCGCCGCGCCATGCGCCATGCGCAGTTGCTCGGCGCCAAGGAGCCGTTGATGTGGAAACTGGTGCCGGCGCTGGTGCGCGAGATGGGCCAGGCCTATCCCGAACTGCTGCGCGGCGAACAGCTGATCACCGAGACGCTGAAGCTCGAGGAGACCAGGTTCCGCAAGACGCTGGTGCGCGGCCTCGGCCTGCTCTCGGAGGCGACGGATACGCTGCACGCCGGCGATATGCTGGATGGCGAGACGGCGTTCAAGCTCTATGACACGTACGGCTTCCCGCTCGATCTGACGCAGGACGCACTGCGCCAGCGCAACATCTCGGTCGACCTTGCCGGCTTCACCCATGCGATGGAGCAGCAGAAGGCCGAAGCGCGCAAGCATTGGGCTGGCTCCGGCGACGCGGCCACCGAGACCATCTGGTTTTCTGTACGCGAGAAGGCCGGCGCCACCGAATTCCTCGGCTACGAGACCGAACAGGCGGAAGGCCTCATCCAGGCCCTGGTCAAGGACGGCAAGACAGTCGATAGCGCCGGCAAGGGCGACGTGGTGGCGGTGGTCGTCAACCAGACGCCGTTCTATGGCGAGTCGGGCGGCCAGATGGGCGACACCGGCATCATCTCCGGCGAAGGTTTCTCGATCGAGGTTTCCGACACGCAGAAAAAGGCCGACGGCCTGTTCGTGCATCTGGGCAAGGTGACGAACGGCACGGTCAAGCCAGGTGCAGCCGTCGAGCTGAAGGTTGACCATGCGCGCCGCACCCGGCTGCGTGCCAACCATTCGGCAACGCATCTGATCCATGAGGCGCTGCGCGAGGTGCTGGGCACCCATGTCGCGCAGAAAGGATCGCTGGTCGCGCCCGAGCGCCTGCGCTTCGACATCTCGCACAACAAGCCGATCTCGGCCGAAGATCTCGAAGAGGTCGAGCGCATGGCCAACGAAATCGTCGTCCAGAACAGCCCGGTGACGACGCGGCTGATGTCGGTCGACGACGCCATCGCCGAAGGCGCCATGGCGCTGTTCGGCGAAAAATACGGCGACGAGGTGCGTGTCGTCTCGATGGGCACCGGCGTGCATGGCGCCAAGGCCAATAGACCCTATTCCGTCGAACTTTGTGGCGGCACCCATGTCCGGGCGACCGGCGATATCGGCCTGGTCCGTGTCGTCTCCGACAGCGCAGTCGCCGCCGGCGTGCGCCGCATCGAGGCGCTGACCGGCGAAGCCGCACGAAAATATCTCGACGAGCAGGACAGGCGCCTGAAGGCGACGGCGGCTGTGCTGAAGATCTCGCCGGCCGACGTGCCGGCGCGTGTCGAGACGCTGCTCGAGGAGCGCAAGAAGCTCGAGAAGGAGCTGAGCGAAGCGCGCAAGAAACTCGCGCTGGGCGGTGGTGCCGCGGCCGATGCTCCGGCCACCACCGAAACCGTCGCCGGTATCGGCTTCCTCGGCAAAGCGGTTTCCGGCGTGTCGCCGAAGGATTTGAAGCCGCTGGCCGATGCCGGCAAGACTTCGCTCGGCTCAGGCGTCGTCGTCTTCGTCGGTGCGGGCGAAGACAACAAGGCAAGCGTCGTGGTCGCCGTGACGGACGATCTCGTCGGCCGCTTCAGCGCTGTCGATCTTGTGCGCGTTGCCTCGGCCGCATTGGGCGGGCAGGGCGGTGGCGGACGGCCCGACATGGCGCAAGCCGGCGGCCCGGACGCCTCGAAGGCCAATGATGCGATCGCCGCGGTGAGGGCGGCGCTGGAGGCGGCCTGAAAGCCACCCTATGCCTGATCTGGTTTTGTGTGCGGCTTTCCGGCCTTCGCCGCCGTGCTTGCCATTCTGTGGCTGATAGTGGCAAGCCGGCAATCAGCTCTTAGACGGTCCGTCTAGCTAGTTCTTTTCGCCGCCTTCAGGGCGCGCGTCATTCTGCTGGAATCGCCCCAGGTGGACAGCCAGATCAGCACGTCCGCGGCCATCGAAATCAGCGACCGTAAAAAGTTCAGCGCCGGGCCGGGCGATTTCAGCTGCTCTTCGGCGTGATGAAGATGGGCGAGCTCTTCCTCGCGGATCGCCAGGATGATGCCGTGCAAGTCGTGGTCGCGGTTGGCGAGAAAAAACAGCTGATCATCCAGATGGCGGTGCACCGCCGCTTCAACAGCCGCCGTGCAGGCCCAGATGCCTTGCGGACCAATCAGGGCGGTCACAAAACCCAGCAGCCAGCCACCCCAGCTCCAGAATTGCATCACCCGGCACGGTCGCGCCTTCCGCGCCGGCATGGCGGCACGGAAGGCGGCGCAATGCGTGCGCTCGTGCCCGAGCATCTCCGACAAGGATGGCACGCAATCCGGCCAGAAGCGCCTGGCGACAAGAATCTGCGCCGAATAGATCCTGATCGCACCGAACTCACCGGCGTGGTTGACCCTGACAATTCTGGCGATGGTGAGCGCGTCCTGGCGAGATGGGTCAGCCATGGCCCGAACCCATATCAGCCCGCCGCCAGGCTCGGACGTTTTGCGATGCCGTCCCACCAGGCCTGGATGTCGGCGAACGCCGCAAGCAGCTTTTGCCCGTCGGCGACCTTGACGAAATAGGCGATGATGGATGCCGCATGCAGGTCGACCAGCGTCAGCTGGTCGCCGAGCAGCCACGGCCCGGGAGGCTTGAGTGCGGTGAGCACCCGCAGCACCGTTTCCGCCTGGCGCAGCCCGTTGGCGACCAGTGCCTCGTCTGGCGCTTCCTTCTCAAGCCGCTCGACGGCGACGTCCCAGACCATCGATCTGTAGGCATAGGCGTCGAGCATGCCGATGATCTGGTTCATCGTTGCGCGGGTGCGGGCGTCTTTTGGCTGCAGTGCCGGGCCGTCGAACGCCTCGTCGACATAGCGGGCGATTGCGCTGGTTTCGAACAGGCGAAACCCGCCGTGCTCGAAGGCCGGAATGCGGCCGAAAGGGTGATGCTCGAAGTACCAGGCGGGAGTGCCCTCGGCGGCAAAGACATCGACCGGCACAAGGTCGTAGTCGATGCCTTTTTCCGCCAGCACGAGGCGGACGATGCGCACATAGACGCTGTAGTCCGCCCCGTAGACGACCGGCTTGGCCATGGCTGCCGGCTTACGCCATCGCCTTCTGCAAATTCTCGTCGATCTTGTCGAGGAAGCCGGTGGTCGACAGCCATGGTTGGTCGGGACCGATCAAGAGCGACAGGTCCTTGGTCATGAAGCCGCTCTCAACCGTCTGGATGCAGACCTTCTCCAGCGTGTCGGCAAATCGCTTCAACTCGGCATTATCGTCGAGCTTGGCGCGGTGGGCGAGGCCGCGCGTCCAGGCGAAGATCGAGGCGATCGAATTGGTCGAGGTTTCCTCGCCCTTCTGGTGCTGGCGATAGTGGCGCGTCACGGTGCCGTGCGCGGCCTCCGCTTCCACCGTCTTGCCGTCCGGCGTCATCAGCACGGAGGTCATCAGGCCGAGCGAGCCAAAACCTTGCGCCACCGTGTCGGACTGGACGTCGCCGTCATAATTCTTGCAGGCCCAGACATAGCCGCCAGACCATTTCAGGGCGGAGGCCACCATGTCGTCGATCAGCCGGTGCTCGTACCACAGCTTCTTCGCCTTGAACTCGGCCTCGAATTCAGCCTCGTAGACCTCCTGGAAAATGTCCTTGAAGCGGCCGTCATAGGCTTTGAGGATGGTGTTCTTGGTCGAGAGATAAACCGGATAATTGCGCAGCAGGCCGTAATTCAGCGAGGCGCGGGCGAATTCGCGGATGGAGTCGTCGAGATTGTACATCGCCATGGCAACACCGGCGCCGGGTGCGTCGTATACGTCGTGCTCGATCACCTTGCCGTCCTCGCCGACGAACTTGATGGTCAGCTTGCCCTTGCCGGGGAAGCGGAAGTCGGTGGCGCGATACTGGTCGCCGAAAGCATGACGGCCGACGATGATCGGCTTGGTCCATCCCGGCACCAGACGCGGCACGTTCTTCATGATGATCGGTTCGCGGAAAATGGTGCCGCCGAGAATGTTACGGATGGTGCCGTTCGGCGACTTCCACATCTTCTTCAGCTTGAATTCCTCGACGCGCTGCTCGTCGGGCGTGATCGTCGCGCATTTCACGCCGACGCCCCATTTCTTGATGGCATTGGCCGAATCGATGGTCACCTGGTCGTTGGTGGCGTCGCGGTGCTCGACGCCGAGGTCGTAATATTCGAGCTTCAGGTCGAGATAAGGGTGGATCAGCTTGTCCTTGATGAACTGCCAGATGATGCGGGTCATCTCGTCGCCGTCGAGCTCGACGACCGGGTTCGCCACCTTGATCTTCGCCATGAAAAGAATGCCTCGCTTTTGGGGAACAAAACGGCCTCGCCCGCATGGCTTCGGCCGGGTATGCGGAGCGTATATCAAAGCCTATTTGGCCGCGCAAACGACCATCCGTGCAGAATGGGTCGTCTGTGCCGCGACCGGTGTTTGCAAAAGCTTCATTTTGCCGAGCGGATGTGGCAGGGAACGCTGAAATGCCGCAAACAGCAGTTCATTGAGATCATGTCCGCCGTCGATCATCCTGAAAACGCATCCGCCGCCGGGCCGGCGATCATCCTGGTCGAGCCGCAGCTCGGCGAGAATATCGGCATGGTCGCGCGCGCCATGGCCAATTTCGGCCTTGCCGAACTGAGACTGGTCAACCCGCGTGACGGCTGGCCGAGCGAGAAGGCGCGCGCCGCCGCCAGCCGCGCCGACCATGTCATCGATGCCGTAACAGTGTTCGGCGACCTGGCGTCCGCCGTCGCCGACCTCAACTTCGTCTTCGCCACCACCGCGCGCGAGCGCGACGGCTTCAAACCCGTGCGTGGTCCGGTCGAGGCGGGCAGGGCGCTCAGGGCGCGTCAGATAGCCGGCCTGCGCACCGGCATCTTGTTCGGCCGCGAGCGTTTTGGGCTCTACAATGACGAGGTCGGGCTGGCCGACGAGATCGTCACCTTCCCGGTCGATCCCGGCTTTTCGTCGCTCAACATCGCCCAGGCCGTGCTGTTGATGTCCTATGAATGGATGAAATCCGGCCTGAAGGACGAGACGGCGACCAATTTCTCCAGCCCTGAAATGAAGCCGGCAAGCAAGGAAGAGTTGCACGGGCTGTTTGCCTATCTCGAAGGCGCGCTCGAAGCGCGCGGTTATTTCCGCCCGGCGCCCAAGAAACCCAAGATGGTCGACAATCTGCGCGCCGTCTTGACGCGCGCCGGTTTCGCCGAGCCGGAACTGAAAGTGCTGCGTGGCATCATCTCGTCGCTCGACCGGTTTTCGCCGGCCATGCCGCGCGGTGACGGCTCGCCGGGAGACGATCCAAGGCGTTTGCCGGCCGCTGCGCGAAAACCCCAGGCAGACAAAGAAGATTAGAAATCGCTAAGCTTCGAACGGCTGAAGTAACCGAATTTTATTTGCCTCTCGTCCATTGTTGTCAAAACGGTGGGGTGGCAAATGTTCACGTCCAAAATCGGCCGTATGCGCTTCTTCTTCTATTCGCTCGGCGTAGCCCTGCTCGAGGCCGTTCTTGCCGTGCTGTGCATCGTTGGCACGATCGGCTTTGAGGGGCTGGTCAACTCGGCGCCCGGTCCATCGCGGCAAGGCATGGCAGGCGCGGTTCTGGTCGTTTCCCTCCTGGCTGTGGTCATGCGTGCCAACATCGCCTGGCGACGCAGCCGCGACGCCAACGGCAAAGCCTGGATCCTGTGGTCCTACATCGTGTTCTGCGCCATCTACGCCTTTCTGCAGGCAGGCACGCTGCTGGTCATCGATTTCAACAATCCGGAAAGCACGTCCAGCGGTTTGAACCTGCTTGCGCTGTCGATCTTTGGCCTTTGGTGCACGATTCTGGTGGCTAAGCCGGTGGCGGGCATCAATATCGACGAACTGACATCGGTTTTCGATTTCGATGGCGATACGCCCATGCCTGCGGGATCCGGCCGGATGGCCAGCAGCACGGCACAGTCTTCTATGCGCAACGCCACACCGGCCACGCGCTCGGTGCCGTCCGCCCAGCCTCTGGGCCGTCCGCGGCCCGCCGGCTTCGGCAAGCGCGGGCTCTAGAGCAACCGAGGCAAGGTCGTCTTCGCCGGCTTTGCATGGAAGTTGCTAACATTCGCCACTTCAAGGCCATGATGGTTGCAGATAGAACGGCATTGGCCAATGACCGCCAAGCCTTCTGATCCAGCCTCTTTCATGGTCCGTTATCAATGAGCCACCGTCCGATCCTGATGTTCGATTCCGGCGTTGGAGGATTGACCGTGCTGCGCGAAGCGCGCGTGCTGATGCCTGACCGGCGCTTCGTCTACGTCGCCGATGACAAGGCCTTTCCCTACGGCGCCTGGGAAGAGCCGGCGCTGCAGGCCCATATAGTCGAGCTCTTCGCCAAGCTGCTCGACCGTTTTGATCCGGAAATTTCGGTCGTCGCCTGCAATACCGCTTCGACGCTGGTGATCGATGCGTTGCGGGAAAAATTCCCTGGCCATCCCTTTGTCGGCACCGTGCCGGCAATCAAGCCGGCGGCCGAGCGCACCCGGTCCGGGCTGGTCTCGGTGCTGGCGACGCCGGGCACGGTGAAGCGCCAGTACACGCGCGACCTGATCGGCAAATGGGCGCAGAAATGCCATGTGCGGCTGGTCGGCAGCAACAATCTCGCCGGACTGGCCGAGGCCTACATGCGCGAGGGCTTTGTCGACGAGGAGGCCGTGCGTGCCGAGATCGCACCGTGTTTCGTCCAGCATGACGATTTGCGCACGGACATCGTCGTGCTCGCCTGCACGCACTATCCGTTCCTGGCCAATCGCATGCGCAAGACCGCGCCCTGGCCGGTCGACTGGATCGACCCGGCCGAGGCGATTGCGCGGCGCGCTCTGTCGCTGCTTCCGGCTGTCGACGGGCCATTGCCGCAAAGCGAGCCCGACATCGCCGTCTTTACCTCGGGAAAGGCGGACTTCGCCATCGGCCGGCTGATGCAGGGTTTTGGATTGAGCGCGCGCTAATGCATGTCGCCCAAAAGTGCGCAGCGGTTTTGGGACAACGACATGCATAAAACGAAAAAACTAAAGCGCGTCGCCGACGCGCTTTAGGCAGGCTCGAAGACAATGACGCGCCGATCCGGATCGGCCGAAACAAGCCTTAGCGTCAGGCCATCGCCCTGCCTGAACCCTGAGGCCTTCACATTCGCAACGACAGGCATGTCCGAGAGCTGAACGCGCACACGCTGATCACCGACGTCGGTGACGACGGCCTTGAATGTTTCACCCATGCGCCCCCTCAGCATCACCGCCTCGGCAAGGTCGATGGCCGCGTGGTTGATCTGCGAGGCGCGGGCGCCTGCGCGGCCCATCACCTTCGGCAGTCTGGAAAACGCCTCGGTAACGGCTTGCGGCACCGGCTGGCCGTTGGCGATGGCTAGCACGCAGCGCACGACGTAGCGATCGGCCAGCCGCCTCAGGGGCGCGGTGGCGTGGGCATAGGTCGCGGCCATCGCCTCGTGCCAGGGGACAACGCCTTCTTCATAGGGTTGGTAGGACGCACCGGAGCCGGCGCGGCGGATTTCCAGCATCAGCGCTGCCTGTTGCATGTTGGTCGGATCGAGGGTTCGCTGATAGTCGGACAGGCTGGTCGAAGGAGGCCAGGACAGGCCTAAGGCCCGTGCCGCGCTGCGCAGTCTTTGTACTTTGGAAGCATCGGGCGGCGCCATCACCCGGAACAAGCCGGTCCGGTGTGCCAGCATGGCGTCGGCAATCGCCATGTTGGCGGCCAGCGAAAGTGCTGCGTTGTCTTGCTCGGATTGCAGCAGCGGTCTGAACGCAAGCTGGAACGTGCCATCGGCAAGCTGTTCCACCTCCTGCTCGGGCGGGTCGACGCGCGAAGCGCCGCGACGGTCTTCGGCCGCCGCCATGCGCCGCGCGATTTCGGCGAAGCCGACTGGGACGTCGGCGGCCTGCACGCTGTCATAGGCGAGCTTGGCGCGGCTTTGAATGATTGCCCGCTCCGCGCCATCCAGCCTTACCGCTCCGTCGTCGGCGATCCGGACCGTGAAGATGACAGCCGGACGCGGACCGCCGGGCAGCAAGCTCGCGGCGCCCTCGGCAATGACCCGGGGATAGAGCCCGGCCTTGCCGTCCGGCAAATACAGGGTTTCGCCCCGCGCCCAGGCTTCGCGATCCACCGCGTCGCCGTCCGCGACGAACCAGGCTACGTCGGCAATCGCATAGTGCAACAGAAGGTCGCTACCGCTCGCTTCGATCGAAAACGCTTGGTCAAGATCGGTGGAAGTCGCGGGATCGAGCGTCACGAAGGGCATCGCCGTGCGGTCGGCATGCTGGTCGGGCACGCGCCTGGCCGCCGTCTGTGCCATGGCCATTACATCAGGGGGAAATCCCTCCGGCACATGGAACTCGGTGCGGATTTTCGCGAGGCCGGTGGCGAGTGCCTGCGAGGGATCGTTCAACGATTTCATGGCGCCGTCCTACACCGGCGTTGCGGGCACGGGAAGGTGGTTTTGCCGGCAGTGCCGGCCGACCATGGGCAGGCATGAGCGCGGAACGGAAGTTGACCGCCAGCGCTGGAACCGTCGCCGGAGCGCAACGTTTCTTCCCCTGGCAGCAAAGGAGGAGCCGATATGCCTGCAACCTCAAAAGCACAGCAAAAGGCCGCTGGCGCAGCCCTGTCGGCCAAGCGCGGCGAGACCAGGAAGAGCGAACTTCAAGGCGCGTCGAAGTCGATGTACAATTCGATGAGCGGAAAACAGCTCGAGGAATTCGCAGAGACCAAGCGCAAAGGCCTGCCGGAGAAGAAATCGGCAGACTGAAACCTTGAACCGAGTCGATAAACAAAGCCCGTGGCCGAAACCACGGGCTTCTTCGGTTCAGGCCAAGCCCGAAACCCCTGACGTCACCAGCAGCGCATCACCTTGTAGCGGATGACCTTCTTGTGGCCATGCCGCCAGATGACCTTCTTCTTCACCACGACATGGCAGGTCTGACGATGCTTGTGGCCCTGCCAATGCTTGGCCATCGCTGGCTCGGGCACGGCGATCGACATCGTCCCGGCCAGGACGGCTGCACCGACCAACGAGAGGAAAAACTTCTTCATGCGACTTCGGGCTCCTTTGGCTCCAGTCCCTTCCTAAATGCCGTCGGCGCAACAACCTCCCGCCGCATCCGGCACGGCACTCAACGCCAAAGACGTGATATGGTTGCCGGGCCCAGCGCCAGCGACGCGCTTGACTCTGCTCAAATCTCCGTTTAACGAGCGCACCAACACCGGGCCGCAATGCCCGGTTGTTTCTTTTGCATGGCAAGCCCGGGAAAGCAGGTTTATCGTTTCCTGGGTTTTGTCTAGACTGACGTGTCCCGTGGGTTTTCCGCCGCGTTGCGTGGGAAAACCCTGTCAGGCCTCGAAAACGGAGGCCAGAGGAGGGCGCGTTTCCTTCACCCGGACCATGAGGCTCCGGGTGGTTTGTTTTGAAAGGGAATGCGATGAGCAAGCGCGAATCCGCGAAGTACAAGATCGACCGCCGTCTCGGCGAAAACATCTGGGGCCGCCCGAAGTCCCCGGTCAACAAGCGTGAATACGGCCCCGGCCAGCACGGCCAGCGCCGCAAGGGCAAGCTTTCCGATTTCGGCCTGCAGCTGCGCGCCAAGCAGAAGCTGAAGGGTCACTATGGTGATGTCTCCGAAAAGCAGTTCCGCAAGGTCTATGAAGAGGCTGATCGCCGCAAGGGCGACACCTCCGAGAACCTGATCGGCCTGCTCGAGTCGCGTCTCGACGCGGTCGTCTACCGCTCCAAGTTCGTGCCGACCATTTTCGCGGCTCGCCAGTTCGTCAACCACGGCCACGTCAACGTCAACGGCAAGCGCGTCAACATCGGCTCGTACCGTTGCAAGCCGGGCGACGTCGTCGAAGTGCGCGAAAAGTCGAAGCAGCTGGTCATCGTGCTGGAAGCGGTCGGCCTCGCCGAGCGCGACGTGCCGGACTATATCGAAGTCGATCACAACAAGATGGTCGCGACCTTCTCGCGCATCCCCGGCCTGGCCGACGTTCCGTTCGCCGTGCAGATGGAGCCGAACTTGGTCGTCGAATTCTATTCGCGCTGATCGATCGCTTTTCTGCGATACCGGAAAGGGCCGCCCGTCGAGGCGGCCTTTTCTTTGTCGGCCATGTCCGCTAATCCGGCACTCTCGGCTATGGAAAGCGACAAGCCATGAACATGCTGGCAGACATCGAAACAGTTGAACCGATTGCTGAAGGCGGCTTCCATCCGCTGTTTGCCGACGTGCCGTCTTCCGTCGAGTTCAACAAACTGCGCAAGCGGCTGTTGCGGTTGACCCGTCAGGCGGTCGATGATTTCGCCATGGCGAGGCCCGGCGACCGCTGGCTGGTGGCCTTGTCCGGCGGCAAGGATTCCTACGGGCTGCTGGCCGTGCTGCTCGATCTCAAATGGCGCGGGCTGCTGCCGGTCGAGCTGCTGGCCTGCAATCTCGACCAGGGCCAGCCGAATTTCCCGAAGCACATTTTGCCCGATTACCTCGATGCGCATGGCATTGCCCATCGCATCGAGTATCAGGACACCTATTCGGTGGTCACCGACAAGCTGCCTCAGGGCAGCACCTATTGTTCGCTGTGCTCGCGGCTGCGGCGCGGCCATCTCTATCGCATCGCGCGCGAGGAGGGCTGTTCGGCGCTGGTGCTCGGCCACCACCGCGAGGACATTCTCGAAACCTTCTTCATGAATCTGTTCCATGGCGGCCGCCTTGCCGCCATGCCGCCAAAGCTGCTCAACGACGACGGCGACGTCATGGTGCTGCGGCCGCTGAGCTACTGCGCCGAGGTCGATCTGGAGAAATTCGCCGCCGCGATGAAATTCCCGATCATTCCCTGCGATCTCTGCGGCAGCCAGGAAGGCCTGCAGCGCAACGCCACGAAGGCGATGCTGGACGATATGGAAAAGCGCATGCCGGGCCGCAAGGACACGATGCTGCGCGCGCTGTCCAACACCAGGCCCTCGCATCTGCTCGACAGAAAGCTGTTCGATTTTGCCGCCCTCAATGGCAGCCTCAGCACAGGACAAGACATTTCCGATGATATTTGACGACCAAGCGATCGACTGGCTGGCGGAGCTTCTCGCCGATGCAGCCAAGGCCGAAATCATGCCACGCTTTCGCCGGCTGGGCGAGGGCGACATCAGACAGAAGACCTCGGCTGCCGACCTGGTGACCGAGGCCGACATCAACGCCGAGCGGCTGATCACGGCCAGGCTGCGCGAGCGCTATCCCACGGCGATGATCGTCGGCGAGGAAGCCTGTTCCGACAATCCGGCGCTGCTTCAGGGGCTCGGCGATGCCGACCTCGCCTTCGTCGTCGACCCGGTCGACGGCACCTTCAACTTCGCCTCCGGCGTGCCGCTGTTCGGCGTCATGCTGAGCGTCGTCGTCAAGGGCGAAACCGTCGCCGGTATCATCCATGACCCCGTAGGCCGGGACTGGCTGATCGGCGCCAAGGGCGCCGGCAGCCATATCCGCCATGCGCATGGCGCGCTGGAGACGGTGCATGTCGCCGATGCCGTGCCGATCTCGCAGATGACCGGCTCCGTCTCCTGGCAATATCTGGCGGAACCGCAACGCTCGCTCCTGGCGCGCAACCAGACCAAGACCCTGTCGCAGTTCGGCTATCGCTGCGCGGCACATGAATACCGTCTTCTGGCCAGCGGCCATGCCCATTTCGTCGTCTACAACAAACTGATGCCGTGGGACCATCTGGTCGGTGTGCTGATCCACGCCGAGGCCGGCGGCTACACCGCGCGGATCGACGGCAGCGCCTATCTGCCCTCGCATGTCGACGGCGGCATTCTTGTCGCCCCGGACAAGGAAAGCTGGCAGGAGTTGCGCAGGGAACTCTGGGCGCAATAATCGGTCCAACTGCTGGTAGAGGCTTTCGTCAAGTATATTGGCTCTGTTATAGTGTCCAATCTCTCGCGAAGTCGGAAGCTGCGAAATGAAACATCGGTCCGCAATTGTTGCAACAGCGCTTGCACTTGCCTTGGCCGCCGCTGGCGCCACTGAGGCAAGATCGCAGGAACGGGCGTGCGGCAGTCGCGATCCCGTCGATACCATAGACGAGATGTTTTCCGCGATCTTTGCCTGTTGGCAGCCGCCGCCTGGAAGTGCTGGCATGACCCTGACGCTGAGTTTCTCAATTCGCAAAAACGGCACGCTGATGGGCAAACCGCGCGCCACTTTCTCCCATATGGGAGATGATGCCTCGCTCAACCGGGTCTTTGTGTCATCCGTGCTCGAAGCTCTCGACAAGGCTCTGCCGATGCCTCTTTCGGACAGCATGGGTGGCGCCATCGCAGGGCGCCCGCTGTTCCCTCGTTTCACGGCAGTGATTGGCGGCGCATCCTGAAACGCGTCGCATAAAGGTGGATGCGGTTTTGAGACCAACAATCTCAAGGCGCGTCGCTCAATGCAGGTCGGTGACGTGCCCTGAAATGGGTGGGTTGTGCGGCTGGAACATCTTGCCGCGCTCGGCGATCAGGATCATCAGCAGGGCCGCAACCGAGACGCTGCAGAACCCTGCGGCCAGCGGTGTCACCGTGCCATTGAAGGCCTGGCCGATCTGCGCGCCGATGATGGCGCCGAGAAAGGTCTGCATGAAGCCCAGAATGGATGCGGCGGTGCCGGCGAGCTCGCCGAGCGGCTCCATCGCGAGCGCGTTGAAATTCGCGCCGAGCCCGCCGAAAGGCAGCATCGCAGAGGCAAAGAAGGTGATGAACAGCCAGAGCGGCATGTTCATTTCGAGCGAGACGACCAGCCAGGCAAGGCTGATGCACAGGAACAGAAGCAGCGCGCCTTGCGACAGCCGGCGCATGCCGACCCGTCCGACCAGCCGCGAGTTGAGGTAGTTCGAGAAGGCCAGCACGCCCGCAACGCCGGCGAAGATGACCGGGAATAGCTCGCCGACGTGGAAGATGTCGATATAGATCTGCTGCGCGGAGATGATGAAGCCGAACATGGCGGCGAAGATGAAGGTGCTGGCGAAAGCATAGCAGAGCGTGAGGCGGTTTGTGAGCACGATGCGGAAGCCGTCGATCACCGAAGAGACAGTCAACGGCCGGCGATGTTCGGGATGAAGAGTCTCCGGCAGGCGCAGCAGCGACCACGCCGACACGATCAGCGCCCCGACCGCCATGGTGACGAAGATCCAGTGCCAGGTTGCGAACAGCATGATGACCTGGCCGATCCCGGGCGCGATCACCGGGATGGCCATGAACACCATGAAGATCAGCGACATCACCTCGGCCATGCGCCTGCCGTCGAACGTATCGCGCACGATCGAGACGGCGATGACGCGTGTGGCGGCAGCACCGATACCTTGCACAAGCCGGCACAGCAACAGGATGGCGAAGGACGGGGCGATGGCCGCGGCCGCAGCCGCCACGACATAGATCGCCAGCCCGGCGACCAATGGCGCGCGGCGCCCGAACCGGTCCGAAATCGGCCCGAAGAAAAGCTGTCCGCCGCCGAAGCCGAGCATATAGGCGGTGATCACATATTGGCGGTGGTTTTCATTTTCGACGCCGAGCGTGGCGCCGATTTGCTGCAGTGCCGGCAGCATGATGTCGATGGCCAGCGAGTTCAACGCCATCAGTGCCGCGCACAGCGCGATGAATTCCCAGCGCGGAATAGGCAATTTGCGTGCCTGTTGCGGCGCTTTTGCTGGCTGGTCCACGGCGGGTCCGATCTTCAAAACGAATATGCGCCGGCATGCCGGCGCATAAGTTCGTCCTCACTCCGATAGGGGGAGGTAACATTTTGCCGGGGCGGGGCTGCCCCGTCTCAACTCAGAATCAGGCTGTCGCTTTGACGCTGACGCCCTTGTCGACGAGCAACGTCTGCAACTCGCCCGCCTGGAACATTTCGCGGATGATGTCGCAGCCGCCAACGAATTCGCCCTTGACGTAGAGCTGGGGGATCGTCGGCCAGTTCGAATATTCCTTGATGCCCTGGCGCAGTTCGGCCGAGGTCAGCACGTCGACGCCCTTATAGTCGGCGCCGATGTAATCGAGGATCTGGACGACCTGGCCGGAAAAGCCGCACTGCGGAAAACCGGGCGTGCCCTTCATGAAAAGGACGACGTCGTTGCCCTTCACTTCGCTGTCGATGTAGTCGTTGATGCCGCTCATGAGATATCCTTTCACGCCTGTGGGAGTCAGGCTCGAAGCATAGCCATCAAATAAACCCATAGATGGGCCGAAACAAGATGTTTGCGCCGCCGTCGCGGAAATGGCGCAAAGGATCGCCTGTCTTGGGCCAAGCATCCGAGCCGATTGCAACCTTCGGAACATGATGAAAAGACGATATGGTGCCGCCCTTCCGATCGCCATCCTGCTGGCGGCGATTGCCGTTGTCTGGTGGCCGAGACGCCCGGAGCCGCCGCCGCTGGTCATTGGCGGTGACCTGCCCGCGCCTTGCCGGAATGTCGCCTTCGAGGCGGTGACCTATGTCGTCTGCGAGACCGATCTTCGCGCCGACAGCATCGGTGTTTTCCACGCCGGCGCCGATGGCAAGCCTTTTGGTTCGCTCGAAGCCTTCGACAAGGCGGTTGCGGGCGAGGGGAGGCCGGTGCAGCTCGCCATGAATGGCGGCATGTATCACGAGGATTTGTCGCCGGTCGGCCTGCTGGTCGAGAACGGCAGCGAAAAGTCACGGCTCAATCTTGCCGACGGCGAAGGCAATTTCTTCCTGAAACCGAACGGCGTCTTTCTGGTGGGCAATGACGGCAAGGCGGCTGTCATGGAAAGCAACGCCTATGCCGTCGCCAAACCCGATGTCGCCTTCGCCACGCAGTCGGGCCCGATGCTGGTGATCGACGGCCAGATTCATCCACGCTTCGAGCGGAACGGAACCTCGCGCTACATCCGCAACGGTGTCGGCGTGCGCGATGAAAACACCGTTGTGCTGGCGATCTCGCGGTCTGAGGTCAGTTTCGGCAGCTTTGCGCGGCTGTTTCGCGACGCGCTACAATGCCGCAACGCGCTGTTCCTCGACGGCGCGGTCTCCGCGCTGTCGGATGGGAAAAGAATGATCGTCGGCGGAAAATACCCGGCGGGCCCGATCATCTCAGTGTCGGCGAAGCCGATCACGTCAGTGTCGGCGAAGCAGCCGCAGAAACAGTAGGCCAGTCTGGCTTCACTCCGGCACGCTGGTCTGCAGGGCCAGCGCGTGCAGCACGCCGCCCATATTGCCCTTCAGCGCATCATAGACCATTTGGTGCTGCTGGACGCGGCTCTTTCCGCGGAAGCTTTCGGCCACCACTTCGGCTGCATAGTGATCGCCGTCACCGGCGAGGTCGCGGATCGTCACCTTGGCGTCCGGAATCCCGTCCTTGATCAGTTTTTCGATGTCGTGGGCATCCATTGCCATGGCAAAATCCTGTTCTGGGCGGCTAGGCACGAGTGACTCGCACGGCAGCCTAAAGCCTTTCTGGTTCGGGTTGAAGCCGTTCTGTCGGCGACGCAGTGTCTAAGGGCCATCCTGCCGCGGGTGAACCACACCATCTTCGGTAATGTCGTCGCGGGTCGAGAACCCCCGGCCAAGGCTGAACACCAGGACATAGAGCGGGATGTTGAGCGCCAGGTTGATAATCGGGAGATAGCTGGTCATCTGCCACAAGGGCGAAAAGAATGGTTGGCCATAGCCGTCGCAGATCAGCGATGACCCGTATTCCCACAGCGCGCCGGTAATGACCGCAATCGCAAAGAGCTTGATGCAGGTGGCGACATGCCTTGCGCGCGCCGGGTTCGGCAAAAGGCGGCTCCACAGCACCAGGCAGACGATGGGGATCGCATAGATCAGACTTTGCAAGGCCAGCATCTGCAGTGTGCCATTGGCCGCCTCAAGGAACTGGTCACGCCTTTCCAGCAGCGGACAGACCTCGCTCGAGGTCGTCGACAGCAGGAAAAAGACGAACGGCCCAAGGAACCAGAAGAAGAACAGCGACGGCCAGAAGACGACTGCGATCAGCGTCCGGGCTGCCAGGCTGGTCAACTGGACTTGTCCATGAAGTTCGGGAACCAGCCTTCGTGGGTGGCGGTCAATTCGCTGACCGGGATCGCCCTGGCATCGCCGAGCTTCAGTTCGTTTCCACCGGTCGAGCCGATCCATGGCGCAAAGATGCCGAGCTTGCTCTGTTCCTCGCGGATGGCGTCCCATTCCTTGCTCTGCGGATCGACGGACAGCGTCAGGAGGTAGCGGCCCTGGTCTTCGCCGAACCAGACCGGGATCGGGTCGGTGCCGGCGAGCCCCGGAATGGTGGCGCCGATGCCGGACGCGATCGCCATTTCGGCCAGGGCCACCGCAAGGCCGCCATCGGAAAGGTCATGCGCCGCGGTGACGACGCCCGACGCGATCAGCGCGCGCACGTGGTCGCCGACGCGCTTTTCATGGGCGAGGTCGACGGATGGCGGCGGCCCGTCGGTACGGCCATGGATGTCCCTGAAATAGGCGGACTGGCCGAGATGGCTGCCCCAGCTTGCGGGTGCGCCGACCAGCAGGATCATCTGGCCCTCGGCGGCAAAGCCGATACGGGTCATCTTCGACCAGTCGGCAATCAGCCCGACGCCGCCGATGGTCGGCGTCGGCAGGATGCCCTGGCCGTTGGTTTCATTGTAGAGCGAGACATTGCCCGACACGATCGGGAAGCCGAGCGCGCGGCAGGCATCGCCAATGCCTTTCACCGCGCCGACCAGTTGGCCCATGATCTCGGGCCGTTCCGGATTGCCGAAATTGAGGTTGTCCGTCGCCGCCAGCGGCAGCGCGCCGGTGGCGGTAAGGTTGCGCCAGCATTCGGCCACCGCCTGCTTGCCGCCTTCATACGGGTCGGCCTCGCAATAGCGCGGCGTCACGTCGGAGGAGAAGGCGAGCGCCTTGGTCGGATGGCCTTCGACGCGCACCACGCCGGCGTCGCCGCCCGGAAGCTGCAGCGAATTGCCCTGGATCAGCGTGTCGTATTGCTCCCACACCCATCGCCGCGACGACAGGTCCGGCCCGCCGAGCAGTTTCAGCAGCGCGTCGGCGACATCGGCCTTCGGCGCATCGCCGGCGGCAAGCGCCGCAGGTTTCTTCGGCTCGACCCAGGGGCGGTCATATTCCGGCGCCTTGTCGCCAAGGTCCTTGATCGGCAGGTTGGCGACCTCGTCGCCCTGGTGAATGACGCGGAAGCGCAGATCGTCGGTGGTCTTGCCGACAATGGCGAAGTCGAGGCCCCATTTGTGGAAGATCGCCTCGGCTTCCTTTTCCTTCTCGGGGCGCAGCACCATCAGCATGCGCTCCTGGCTCTCCGACAGCATCATCTCATAGGCGCTCATGCGCTCTTCGCGCACCGGCACCTGGTCGAGGTGAAGCTCGATGCCGAGGTCGCCCTTGGCGCCCATCTCGACCGCCGAACAGGTGAGGCCGGCCGCACCCATGTCCTGGATGGCGATGACGGCGCCGGACGCCATCAGCTCAAGGCAGGCTTCGAGCAGGCATTTTTCCGTGAAGGGATCGCCGACCTGCACGGTCGGGCGCTTCTCGTCGATCTTGTCGTCGAACTCGGCCGAGGCCATCGTGGCGCCGCCGACGCCGTCGCGGCCGGTCTTGGCGCCGAGATAGACGACCGGCAGGCCGACGCCCTTGGCTTCCGACAGGAAGATCGCATCTGTCTTGGCGAGGCCGGCGGCAAAGGCGTTGACCAGGATGTTGCCGTTGTAGCGGGCGTCGAAATTGACCTCGCCGCCGACGGTCGGCACGCCAAAGGCGTTGCCGTATCCTCCGACGCCGGAAACCACGCCGCTGACCAGGTGCCTGGTCTTGGGATGGTCCGGTGCGCCGAAGCGCAAAGCGTTCATCGCCGCAATCGGCCGCGCGCCCATGGTGAAGACATCGCGCAATATGCCGCCGACGCCGGTCGCCGCACCCTGGTAGGGCTCGATGTAGGAGGGATGGTTGTGGCTCTCCATCTTGAAGACGACGCAGTCGCCGTCGCCGATATCGACCACGCCGGCGTTCTCACCCGGACCCTGGATGACCTGCGGCCCGGTGGTCGGCAGCGTGCGCAGCCATTTCTTCGAGGATTTGTAGGAGCAGTGCTCATTCCACATCGCCGAGAAGATGCCGAGTTCGGTAAAGCTCGGTTCGCGCCCGACCAGGTCGAGGATGCGCTGGTATTCGTCGGGCTTCAGCCCATGCGCGGCGATGAGTTCCGGGGTGATCGGCACGGAATTGGAAATGGTCATGGGCGGCGATTGATGTCCATGGGAGAGGGGAATTTGAGTCCCCCTCATATCGCAAGCTTTGGCGTGATACACCCCATTGGATGACGAAAAACGCCGGAAAACCACAGGGCGACGATGGTAGCGGGGAGCCGCTGGGGAACGCTATGGCATCCCGGCCGTTAGGCCTCAAACCAATCAGGAGATTTCGACATGGCCACCAAGCAAGGCAAGAAAGACAATCGCCTCTCCGACAAGGAGGCCATGCATATTGCCGAGACCACCGACGTTTCGCCCAAGCAGGCCAAGGACCTGGCCGAGAAGCACGGCAAGGACAAGGGCGCGAAGGAAGCCAAAAACTTCAAGGCAGAGGGCTGAACCTGAAGATCGGGATACAGGAGGACCGAGTCAGGACGAACTGTCGTAGCCGGCGCGGCCTTCCTCCAGCAGCCGCCGGATCACCGCGACGCCGCCGGTGATGTCCTCGCGCCGCCTTGGCTGCGAGACGCCGAAACGCACGCCGTGAAAAACCTGCTCGGAACGCCCCGCCTTGAACTCGTCCTCGTCGTCGAGGAGCACGCCATTTTCGAGGCATGCGCTCCTGAACGTGCCGGACAGCCAGGGATCGGGCAGCGTCAGCCAGACGAAGGGCACGCTGCCGTGTGACTTGAAGGCGAAACCCGCCAGTGTCTCGCGCACGATGGCGATGCGGGCGGCAATTTCGGCAATGCTGCGTTTGCGGATATCGCCAGCCTGCCCAGACAGCACCAGCCGCGCATTCACCTCCGCCAGCAGGAACGGCATCCCGCCGGTCATCATCTTGTGGGCGACGCGGATGCGATGGCGATAGGCGGGCGGGCAGGAGAGCCAGCCGCCGCGAACACCTGCCGCGACCGATTTCGACAGACCGCCGGCGACAATGGTGCGCTCGGGCGCATATTCGGCAATGAGCGGCGTCGGATCTTCGGTCAGGCCGCCATAGAGATCGTCCTCGATGACGATGACATTGTACGCGCGCGCGACGCGGGCGATCGCCTCGCGGCGCGAAACCGACAGGATCGCCAGCGTCGGGTTCTGCACCGTCGGCATCAGGAAGATCATCTTCGGGTGCTTTTGCGCGCAGACGCGTTCGAAATCCTCGGGATCGAGGCCTTCTTCGTCCGATGCCACCAGTGCTATGCGCCGCCCTATCAGCCCGGCGCTGCGGGCGATCTGCGAATAGGTGAGGTGCTCGAAGACGACATAGTCGCCCGGCGTGGTCAGCGCCGCGATCGCCGCCATCACCGCGGCATGGGTGCCCAGCGTGGGAACGATGGTTTCAGCAGCCGGACGGAACGAATCGCGCGACAGCCAGCGGGCGCCGGCCTCGAACCAGCGCTCCGGAAAATCCCTGGTGTAGCTCGAAATCTCGTGCGGGTGATCCTGCACCGTGCGCGAGAGCATGTCGGCGACAATGGCGCCCTGGCCGATGTCGGGCGCGGCAGTGCTGTCGAAACGCAGCTTGCCGGGCGGCGCATCGACATAGCGCGTGCCTTGCACGGCAGGCTCGGCGAATTCGGGTGACGCTTCCGATTGCTGCGCCAGCACATAGGTCCCGCGACCGACTTCGCCGCTCACCAGGCCGCGCTCGCGCAGCAGCTGATAGGCTCGGCCGATCGTGCCGACCGTCGTGCCGATATCATAGGCGAGATCGCGCTGCGGCGGCAATTTTGCCCCGGCATCGATGACGCCCTTGTCGATGTCCGACTCGATGCTGTCGGCAAGGCGCTGGTAAAGCGGGCCGGAACCGATGGTGAGGTCAGGGAGCCAATTTGTCATGGTGACAATTCCGTATATTGCACCAGATCGGGTGTCAATGCATATCAGAACCGTACCAAGATGGGTACAATTTGCAAGGTTGGCAGAAAGACAATGGATACAATCGAGACAATCCGCTGCGCGGGCATTGAATTGGTCGGGCCGCGCCCGTCCAGCCGGCGAGGCTTTGTCGGCCGGATCGTGCATGTGGTCAGATCGCTGGCGCGATGGATCGACGTGCTGATCGAGCGCCGTCGCGGCCGCCTGGCTTTGCTCGAAATGACCGACGAGCAACTCAGGGATATCGGTGTTTCGCGTGGCGACGCCTACCGTGAAGGGATCCGACGGCTCTGGGACTGACCCGGAGCCGGTTCGTCAACGACGGGTGCGCGGAGCCCTGAGGCGTGAGACGCCCTTGTCGGCAAGCACGGCGAGGATGCAAAGCACCAGGAAAACCCCGGTGACGGCCAGCGCCGCAAGCGCGACGCTGGCCACGCCGTTCTTGGCGGCGTCGAGGAACGGATAGGGCACTTCGCCTGCGATCGGCGCGCGCGCCAACGCGTAGGCGAGATAGGCGATCGGATAGGCCATCCACCAGGAAATGTCGCTCCACCGTGTCCTGCCGTCGGCGCCAGCCACCAGCCACCACAGCACGAACAGCACCGGCGTCACGTAATGGAGCAGCACGTCGCAGAGCAGAAACAGCCCTTGCGGCTGCCAGAGCTGCGCCAGAACCGTGGCATAGACGATGAAGACCAGGGCGATTGACACCGCCACGCCCGCCCGCATCCGCGGCCCGGCAAAGGCCGGCAGCCAGGCGTAGCCCGAAGGCGACAGCAGCGAGACATGGACCAGCACTGCACCGATGTTGGTCAGGATGGTGAAGAAGCTGAACAGAAAGACGATGGAGCCGAGAAAACTGCGGCCGGCTTCCATCGATGTCGGGATGGTGATGCACGCTTGCAGGACAAGCCCGGCCAGACCGATGATCAATCCCGCAATCTGCAGGAAGCGGCCCACTGGCGTCAGGCGGCCGCGTTACACGACGGATTGCCCGTTTGCCAGCGTGCAACGTCGGATCCGATGCGCGCGCCGAGCGGATCGTCCATCAGCGGACCGAACACGTCGACGCGGCTGGAATTGCCTTGCGCCTGGACGACCAGCAGCGGCTTGCCGCCATAATGCTTGGCCGGCACCAGCAGGAAGCGGGGCGTGCCGCTGAACGAATTCAGCTCATTGGCCATCTGATAGGATTTGAAGGCGGGATCCTTGCTGGCGATCCAGCATTTGTGGGCCGATATCGCTACCTGTTCCATGGCCAGCAGCGAAGCGCTCTTGCCCGTGGGGACCGGCGCGCTCTTCGGGCTGGACTGGCAGGACGCCAACGCCAAGCCGGCAGCAGCCAGGGGACCTAGGCGAACAATCATCAGTCTCATGGTCAACCGCCCCCGCGTTTTGAAAGGAATTCGAAGAGATATCAGGCGGCGATGCCGAGCGCGCCTTCGAACAGGGCGCGGCCGTCGCTTCCGCCATGCGCGGCCTCGATCAGGTTTTCGGGATGCGGCATCAGGCCGAGCACATTGCCCTTCTCGCTGACGATACCGGCAATGTCGTTCATCGAGCCATTGGGATTGCTGCCCTCGGCATAGCGAAACACCACCTGTCCTTCGCCTTCGAGACAGGCAAGCGTGTCGGCGTCGGCGAAATAATTGCCGTCGTGATGCGCCACCGGCGTGCGGATGATCTGACCCGGCTGGTAGCGGCGGGTGAACATGGTGTTGGCGTTGGCGATTTCGAGCTTCACCTCCCGGCAGACGAATTTCAGCGAGGCATTGCGCATCAGCGCGCCGGGCAAAAGGCCAGCCTCGACCAGGATCTGGAAGCCGTTGCAGACGCCGATGACCATGACGCCCTTGGCCGCCTTTTCCGCCACCGCCCGCATGACCGGCATGCGCGCGGCAATGGCGCCGCAACGCAGATAGTCGCCGAACGAGAAGCCGCCGGGAATGGCGATCAGGTCGACATCGGGGATTTCGGTGTCGGTCTGCCAGACGGTCGCCGGCGCCTGCCCGGAGATCTTGGTCAGCGCCGCAATCATGTCGCGGTCGCGGTTGAGGCCGGGGAGAAGAACGACAGCTGATTTCATATCAAGCGATCTCCACCGCGTAATTCTCGATCACCGTATTCGCCAGCAGCTTGTCGCACATGGCTTTCAGATCGGCTTCAGCCTTGGCCTTGTCGGTCTCCGAGAGCTCGAGGTCGAAGACCTTGCCCTGCCGCACCTGGCCGACGCCGCCGAACCCCAGTCCGGACAGAGCGTGCTCTATGGCTTTTCCCTGCGGGTCGAGCACGCCGTTCTTGAGGGTGACGGTGATGCGGGCCTTGATCATGCTGGACAGGTTCCTGTTCGAAGACTTAGCAATTCCAGGAAAAGTCTGAAGCGGTTTTTCGTCCGGAATTGCGTCAAGAAATGAAGACTTAGTGCGGCTTGCCTTTGAGGCCATCGGTCGAGGCGACGAGCACCGGGCCGGTCGGGCGCGGCGGCTCGTTCTCGTTCATGATGCCAAGGCGGCGGGCAACTTCCTGATAGGCTTCGACGAGGCCGCCCATATCGCGGCGGAAACGGTCCTTGTCGAGCTTGTCCTGCGTTGCCACGTCCCACAGCCGGCACGAATCCGGCGAGATCTCGTCGGCAACGACGATGCGCATCATGTCGCCCTCGAACAGGCGGCCGCATTCGATCTTGAAATCCACGAGCTGGATGCCGACACCCATGAACAGGCCGGAGAGGAAGTCGTTGACGCGGATGGCCAGCGCCATGACGTCGTCGATCTCCTGCGGGCTTGCCCAGCCGAAAGCGGTGATGTGCTCTTCCGACACCATCGGATCGTCGAGCGCATCGGCCTTATAATAGAATTCGATGATCGAGCGCGGCAGAACGGTGCCTTCCTCGATGCCGAGGCGCTTGGAAAGCGAGCCGGCGGCGACATTGCGCACCACCACTTCGAGCGGAATGATCTCGACTTCCTTGATCAACTGCTCGCGCATGTTGAGCCGGCGGATGAAGTGGGTCGGAATGCCCATGCGGTTCAGATGGTTGAAGATGTACTCGGAAATGCGGTTGTTGAGCACACCCTTGCCGTCGATGACCTCATGTTTCTTCTTGTTGAATGCGGTCGCATCATCCTTGAAGAACTGGATAAGTGTGCCCGGTTCCGGTCCCTCATAGAGGATCTTGGCCTTGCCTTCATAAATGCGGCGGCGATTTTTCATCTGATTTTTCTCTGGATTTGCGGGCAGGCGGCAAGCGACCAGTTCCTGTCCGTCTGCCTAAATTGGTGCGGCGACGGGTGGGGTTCAATGCCGGGTCTATCCCAATCACAGCGTTTGCTCAATCGGCAAATCCTTTCCATCGACCGCTTTCAGGAATGAAATGCCGCAGCGCAGCAAGCGATGTAGCATATTGACCGGCCCGCGCCCTTTTGGTTTGTGCTGCGGCAGCACACATATCCATCACCAACGCGAATCGATTTCATCGGAGGGAAGCCATGAGCAGCATGAAAGACCGCGAAGAGGGTTTTGAGCGCAAATTCGCCTTCGACGAAGAACTTCGCTTCAAGGCTTCGGCACGCCGCAACAAGGCGCTTGGCCTGTGGGCAGCCGAAAAGCTGGGCAAGTCCGGCACTGACGCCGACGCCTATGCCAAGGAAGTTGTGGTTTCCGACATCGAGGAAGCTGGCGATCACGACGTATTCCGCAAGATCCGCAAGGATTTCGACGCCGCCGGCGTCGACCAGTCGGATCACCAGATCCGCCGCACCATGGACGAACTGATGGCGCAGGCGATCGAGCAGATCAAGAACACCTAGAGCGAGTAGCGCTGGACCAATCGACCGCCCGGTCCAGCCGGGCGGTTTTTCTTTGCCTTTTCAGCCTTTTCCGGCTGAAACTGTGCGTAGGCCTGTTACAAGGCTCTACCCAACGAGGAAAGCACCCATGTCCCTGAAGTCACGCCTGGCGGCGGATGAAACGCTGTTCACCGCCTGGTCCGGCGTTCCGGACGCTTTGACGGTCGAAATCATCGCCAAGCAGGGTTTTGACGCCGTCACCCTCGATATGCAGCATGGCGGACACCACGAAGACTCGGTCTTGCGCGGCCTGGTGCCGGTGCTGGCCGCCAACAAGCCGGCGCTGGTGCGCATTCCGGTCGGCCGCTTCGACATGGCCAGCCGCGCCCTCGATTTCGGTGCCGAGGCGGTGATTGCACCGATGGTGAATTCGGTGGCCGATGCAAAACTCTTTGCCGCGGCGATGAAATATCCGCCGATGGGCGAGCGCTCCTGGGGCCCGACCTATGCTTTTCCGCGCCATGGCAAAGGCGACCACGCCGAATGGCTGCGCGACACCAATCAACGCACCATGGCCTTTGCCATGGTCGAAACGCGCGCCGCACTCGATGCGTTGGACGGCATCCTCGACACGCCGGGCATTGACGGCATCTTCCTCGGCCCATCGGATTTCTCCATCGCCTGGTCGAATGGCGCCACCGTCAATTCGACGCTGGAAAGCATGATGGAAACCGTCACCTCCATCGCCGAGCGGACGCGCAAGGCGGGCAAGCATGCGGCAATCTACGTCGTTGAGCCGGCGATTGCCGGCCGCGTCGTGGCGATGGGCTACCGGCTGCTGGCGATGGGCTCGGACCATGCGCTGATTTCGCTCGGCGCAAAGACACTCATCAAAAGCATGAACGATTCGATCAAGGGCTGAGGTGTGGTGCCTTGCCCGGTCAGGCCTTGAGGTCGGTCAGGAACTTGGCGAAGGTCATCGACCCTTCCGGCCACGGGCCGAAGCCGGCCTCCTCATTGAGGTGACCGGTTTCGCCGGCATCGATGAACAGCGAACCCCAGGCAGCGGCAATGTCCTCGGCAACCTCGAAGGCGCAGAACGGATCGTTGCGGCTGGCGATGACGATGGACGGGAAGGGCAGCGGTTCGCGCGCATAGGGACCAAAGGTCATCAGGTGACGCGGCCTTATCTCCGGGTTGGCGACGTCGGGCGGCGCGACAAAAAACGCGCCGGCGACCGGCTTCCTGAACTGCGGAATGGCCTGCACCGCGGCCGCCACACCGAGGGAATGGGCAACGATCACCACCGGCCGCTCGGCCTCGTTGACAGCGTTCGCCACGCTCGTCGTCCAGTCCTCGCGCACCGGCTTCGACCACTCCGCCTGCTCGACCCGGCGCGCCGTCGACAGTTTCGATTGCCAGCGTGTCTGCCAGTGTTCGGGGCCGGAATTGGTGTAGCCCGGCACGATCAGAATATCTGCGTCTTTGACTTTCATGGCGCTGAGATAGCGAGCGGCCGTGTCTCGTGCAACCCGCGCTGACGTATGCGGTGCATCACGATTGTGAACAACCTGTTCGATTCTTTCCATCTTGTGTGAACGATCGGGATCGACGATTTGAAGCGGGAAGAGATGGACAACAGAATAGGCTGGTGGCGCGCCCTAGGGATAACGCGCTGAACGGAGAGTTTTATGAGCGAACTGCCTTTTGCCGCGACGACCGCCGTCAGCGTGTCACGCGTGGGCCTGAAGGCGCGCGACGCCGAAGGACTTGCCGATTACTACCGGGCTGTTGTCGGCCTGCAGGAATTGAGCCGCGCCGATGGCGCCATCACGCTGGGCGCTGCCGAGCGCCCGCTGCTGGTGATCGAGCCTGACGCAGCGGCCAAGCCCGACGATCCGCGCAGCGCCGGCCTTTTCCACACCGCTTTCCTTCTGCCCAGCCGCGCCGATCTCGGCCGTTGGATAAACCATGCCGCCGCCAACAAGATCCGCATCGAGGGCGCCTCCGACCATCTGGTCAGCGAGGCTCTCTACCTGACCGACCCCGAAGGCAACGGCATTGAAATCTATAGGGACCGTCTGCCGCAGGAGTGGAAGTGGAACGGCGACAAGATCGCCATGGGGACCGAGCGGCTGAATCTGGCCGCCGTGGTTGGCAGCGTGCCGGCCGGTGACGCCGGCTGGCAGGGCGCGCCGCAAAACAGCATTATCGGCCATGTCCATCTGCGCGTCGGCCGGCCGGAAGATGCCGAGGCCTGGTGGCACGACGAATTTGGCTTCGACACGGTCGCTAAGTATGGAGGGCAGGCGGTGTTCCTGTCGTCGGGAGGCTACCACCATCATATCGGTGGCAATTCGTGGCACAGCGCCGGCGCCGGGCGCCGCGATCCGTCCCGCTCAGGGCTGGCCTGGGTCGAGATGCGCTCGGACAAGACAACCGCTGACATCACACGGGAAGATCCGTGGGGCACGGTGATCCGCACCGTGCCAGGCGCCCCAGGCTGAGCGTCTGCTCGGTTCTTACAAGGAATTGGCGGCGTAGCCCGTCAGCAGCCCATGCGCCCAGCTGTCGAATCCGGTCGCCGTGGCGCGGCCGGATGCTTCGGTCCAGTCATAGCTGACCGTATGATGGCTAAACGACCATTGTCTGTCCTTGCGCGTGGCAAGGGCATAGCGGGCATCCGGACTGCCGGTCACAGTCAAACCTGGGAATGCCTGGACGCCGACACTGCCGGGATTGAGGATTGTCCGGTTGTCCGACAAGCGCACAGCGCGCGGCGTATGTGTATGGCCGCACAAGGTCAGCCCGGCGCCGGCGCTGCCCAGCTTGTGCCTGATCTGCTTTTCATTGGACGGGTGGAAGTGGCTGCCTCCATCTTCCTCGAGCAGGAACACGTTGTCGTCACTCGGGCTGCCATGGCAAAGCAGGATGTCCTGGGCAGGCGACAGGGTGACCGGCAATGCCGAGAGCCAGGTCAATGATGCCTGGGACAGGCATTGGTGGGTGAAAGCATCGACGTCTTCCAACCCGGAAGCAGGCGGCTCGACCAGCACACGGTCGTGATTGCCGCGCACGGTCGGCCAATTCTGTGCAATTAGATATTGCGCAGTTTCTTCCGGCCATAGCGGCCCGGAAAGACAATCGCCCAGATTGACGATTATGTCGGGAGAAGCGTCTTTGATCTGCGCATGAACCGCCTCAAGCGCGCGCAGATTCCCATGGATGTCGGAAAGGACAGCCAGCCGCATGGAAGATCCTATCCGAAAACCCGCTTGAAGATCGTGTCGACATGCTTGGTGTGATAGCCCAGGTCGAATTTCTCGCGGATCTCGGCTTCGGGTAGCGCTGCGATGACTTCCTTGTCCGCCAACAATTCCTCAAGGAAATCAGCGCCATGTTCCCATACCTTCATGGCGTTGCGCTGCACCAGGCGGTAGGCGTCCTCGCGGCTGACGCCGGCTTGCGTCAGCGCCAAAAGCACGCGCTGCGAATGCACAAGGCCACGGAACTTGTTCATGTTCTTCAGCATGTTGTCGGGATAGACCAGCAATTTGTCGATGACGCCGGTCAACCGCGACAGCGCGAAATCGAGTGTTATCGTGGCGTCCGGGCCGATCATGCGCTCGACCGAGGAATGCGAAATGTCGCGCTCGTGCCAGAGCGCCACATTCTCCATCGCCGGCAGCGCCATGGAGCGCACCATGCGGGCAAGGCCGGTGAGGTTTTCGGTCAGCACCGGGTTGCGCTTGTGCGGCATTGCCGACGAGCCCTTCTGGCCCGGCGAAAAATACTCTTCCGCTTCCAGCACCTCGGTGCGCTGCAGATGGCGGATCTCGGTCGCCAGCCGCTCGACCGACGAGGCGATGACGCCGAGCGTGGCGAAGAACATGGCATGGCGGTCGCGAGGGATGACCTGCGTCGACACCGGCTCCGGCTTGAGCCCAAGCTTTTTCGCCACATGTTCTTCGACATAGGGATCGATGTTGGCGAAGGTGCCGATCGCGCCCGATATGGCGCAGGTGGCAATATCCTCTCGCGCGTGCACCAGCCGCTCGCGGCAGCGTGAGAACTCGGCATAGGCCTGCGCCAGCTTGACGCCGAAAGTGGTCGGCTCGGCATGAATGCCGTGGCTGCGGCCGATGGTGACGGTGTCCTTGTGCTCGAAGGCCCGGCGCTTCAGCGCGGCGAGCAGGCCGTCGAGGTCGGCCAGCAAAATATCGCTGGCGCGGCTGAGCTGCACCGCAAGGCAGGTGTCCAGAACATCCGATGAGGTCATGCCCTGGTGGATGAAACGCGCATCCGGCCCGACGAATTCGGCGAGATGGGTGAGGAAAGCGATGACGTCGTGCTTGGTGACCGCCTCGATCTCGTCGATCTTGCCGACGTCGAATTGGGCGGCGCCGCCCTTTTCCCAGATGGTCTTGGCGGCTTCCCTGGGGATGACGCCGAGCTCAGCCAGCGCATCGCAGGCATGGGCCTCGATTTCGAACCAGATGCGGAAGCGGGTTTCCGGCGACCAGATGGCGACCATTTCCGGCCGGGAATAGCGAGGGATCATCCGTCAGTCCTGATATGTCGGTGGTTAAGTGCGCCTCCTATCAGAGGCGGACCGAATGCTCAACGCTGCTGGCGTGCAAACCACAGGCTGGCGGCGGCAAGCGCGATGAATCCGAGCGGAAAATAGAGCCTGATACCCAGCACCACGAACTGGTAGAGCGCCGTCAGCGAGGTGAAGACCAGTTCGAACGCCCACCGGGCGGTGAAGGCCTCCGCGTGCCATTCGGCATAGTAGGAGCGGTATTGCAGCGCAAACAACCCGCCGGTGAAGGCGAGCGTCGTGGCAAGCAGGCAGACGAAGGCGGCGGCGAACGCCACCTCCCAATGCCGGTCGAGCGAGACAAGCCGCGCCGCGAACAACCCGACGGGAAAGGCCAATGCCGCGCCGGTCGCAAACAGCAGGACGACGAAGCGGATCTTTTCCGGGGTCTCCCAATTGTCGAGCCAAAGACCGGTCAGCGCGCTGGCGCCCATGGCCATCGCCCACAGCAAGGCGCCGACAAGCGCCGCGCCCGTCGATGGTATGGCGCGGCTGACGCGATTTCCGGCGCGCTTGCGCCAACTGGATTGATCGAGCGATGTCACAGGCGTCCGGTCACGGCGATCCAGCGAAAATCCGGTCCTTCGAAGCCGTATTGGCGCACTGCGATCAGCACCGCATAGGCGCTGATGCTGTCCATCGAGAACGTCTGCACCGCGCCGATCCTGTAGCCGTTCGGGCAGCCACGGCTTTTCGGGATCGATTTATCCTCATGCAGCAGATGGGTCTGGCCGCCATCCCTGGCCTCGATCCGCAGCAGGCGAAAACCGTTGACCTCGCCCTGGCTCTGGCAGCTTTCGGTGTCATTCATGCCGATCTCGTCCAGCCGGAATTCCAGCGGCGGGTCGACCGGCGAAAAGATCGGCCGTGGGTTCACCACCATGCGGAACGGGTCGGCCGACAATTCGGTCACCGGGTTGAAGCCGGCGGTGATGCCGCGGTTTGCGGTGAGTTCGGCCTGCACAACGACGGCTTCGCCCTTCTGCCTGGCTTGCTGACGGGCCGTCTCGAGCGAGGCGGTCTCATCCTCCAGCCGGACCCGGATTGGCGTGCCCTTCAGGAACGTGTCGTCGGCGGTGTTGATGTAGTAGCGATTAGCATAGGGAAAGCTCGAACCGTCTGCCACACCATATTCCTCGAAGGCGAAGACGCTGCCATCCTTGCTGAAGCCGAGGATTTCAAGCTCGGCGACATCGCCCGCTCGGGCGGCCATGGCGGATGCCAGATGGACCAGCAGGCAAACGCCAATCAGGACGAGATTTCGCATCGGGGTTCCGCTCCGCCTGCCGTGGTTCGATCGTTCCCTATCACGAGACGGTCAAAACATCGTGCTATTCAAAAGGCGATGCATCCAATTTCGCCTCTGTTTGTTATCGTCGATCGTTTTCAAAAGGAGAACACCCCATGACTGAGGCCAGCAAGATTCGCGAGCATATGGAAGTGGTCGGCGCCGACGGCGTTCACATCGGCACCGTCGACAGGGTCGATGGCGAGCGGATCAAGTTGACCAAGGCCGACAGCGGCGAGGGCGCCCATCAGGGGCATCACCACTACATTCCCTTGAGCCTGCTTGCCGAGGTCGAGGGCCAGAAAGTGTGGCTGTCGGCGAATTCGGATGTCGCGGTCAGCTTCGAGGAAGAGGAGTCCGACCCGACCTGACTGAAAGTCAGCGCGACGACCACACCGGAAACAGATCGCCTTCGGCCGGCGTCGCGGCATGGATGCCGCGGCTGATTGCGCGCGCCATGGTGGCGCCGGCGGCGGCAAAGAAATCGACGGCATCGTCGGCGCTGAGTTCTATGCCGCTCTTGCCCGTCGCCAGCGCGAACACCAGATCGCCGTCAGCCGGCGTGTGCACGGGCCAGATGGCGCGCACGAAGCCGTCATGCGCTGAAATGGCCAGCCGCTTGGCTGCCGCCTTGGTCAGCACGGCGTCGGTGGCGATGACGGCGATGGTGGTGTTGCCACCGGCCTCGGCTTGTCCACCGATACGCTTGTCGCGGTATTTCAACAGGATCCGCCTGGCGTCGTCCGGCATCGGCGAGGGATAGCCAAGCCCGCCGAACTCATCCCCGATCTCGAATGGCGCCGCCCAGAAATAGCGGGTCCGCGCGATCGTTACCGAGCCGGTCGGGTTGGCGGCGGCGAGCGCGCCGATGGTGACGCCCCTGTCGAGCACAGTCGAGGCAGAGCCAAGGCCGCCCTTCAGCCCGGAACTCAGCGCCCCGGTGCCGGCGCCGATTGTGCCGAGCGGAAAGTCGACTGTTGCCGCCTGGGCGGCTTCGTAGCCGAGGTCGCGGTAGGGAGGATAACGGCCCCAATCCTTGTCGCCGCCATTGCGCAGGTCGAACAGGATCGCCGCCGGCACGATCGGCACGCGAAAGCCGCCAACATCGACGCCAATGCCTTTTTCGCGCAGCGCTGCCTGAACGCCGGAGGCGGCGTCGAGGCCGAAGGCCGAGCCGCCCGACAGCACGACGGCATGAACCGCCTCGATGGAATTGTGCGGTTCGAGCAGGTCGGTCTCGCGCGTACCCGGCGCGCCGCCGAGGATCTGCACGCCACCGACCGCCGGTTCGTCGCACAATACGGTGGTGACGCCCGATTTCAGCTTGGCGTCCGACGCGTTGCCGACGCGCAGGCCGGCGACATCGGTGATCAGATTGCCCGGCCCGGTGCGAAACATCAATTCGTCTCCGCCGGCACGAAACGCGTCCCGTCGAAGCGGAAGGCGCGATAGAGGTTTTGGCTCAGATCGCCTTTGTCGTCGAACCGCAGCGGGCCGATCGCGGTGGTGAAATCATGCCCGGTTAGCGCGTCGGCCAGCCCCTTGCCCGAGGTCTCGGGCGCGGCCGAGGCCGAGGCCGCCTTGGCAATCTCCACCGCCGCATAGGCCGGCAAGGCATAGCCATCCGGCGCGATGTTTTTGGCCGTAAACGCCGCCAGCACCTTGGGATCGGCGACATCGGCCCATTCCGGCGGCGCGATCATCAGCGTGCCGACGGCGTAAGGCACATCGCCGGGTGGCGTGCGCAAATTCTCGCCGCCGGCAAAGACGATGCCGGCCTCGAGCTGGCCGGCGTCGCGGCCCATAATGGCGATGTCGTCGCCGTCGCCACCGGCAAAGACATGCGTAGCGCCCGCCTTCTTCAGCCGGCCGATCAGCCCGATCTGGTTGTCGAGCTGGGGCCGGAAGGTGTCTGTGAAGACCGGCTTCAGCGCCGCCTGTTCGGCCGCTGCGCGCAGCGTCTCGGCGATTTCGCGGCCATAGATGGTGCCGTCATCGACGATGGCGAACAATTCGCTCTGCCACAGCCGGGTCAGGATGGCGGCCACCGCATTGCGCTCGTCATCGCCGCGCGGGCCCAGCCGGTAGACCGGCCAGCCGGTTTTGGCGCGGCGGTCGGTCAGGCTTTCGGTGCGCACGCCAACGGTGATGACCGGTATGTTGGCGTCCTTCAGGATCGGCAGCGCCGCCTGGATCGCCTCGGTGCAGAGGAAGCCGAGGACGATATCGACCTTCGCAGCGGCGAATTCCCTGGCGGCGGCAGCCCCGCCATCGGCGGTGCAGGCATCGTCGACCGTCCTGATCTCGGCGCCGTCGGCTTCTGCTGCCAGGGCAGCACCCGCCTCGATCTGCTTGCCAAGTATCGCCGACGGACCGGACAGGGGTGCGGCGACGCCGACAAGCAAAGTCTGCGCGCCGGCGCTTGCCGGCAGCAGCCAGAGCAGTGCCGCTATTACAGCTGTTAGGGGTCGCATTCTGACGACGAATTCCTCCGTGCCGGTCGCATGCTTCCAGCGTCTCTTCCGCCAAGACCTAAAGGCTGCCCGCCCCAGGCGCAACACGGGAATTTGCGGATTGGCGTCAACCACTTCGCTTGTGGCCTATTGTGTGCCGCCATATATAACCCTTGGGTTCCCGCTTATGGAAAATCATCGGTGTTGAAGTTGAACGACATAGGGCCTCAGGCCTATCGCGACGCGATGGCGCATTTTGCCGGCCACGTCCATGTGGTGACCACCGACGGGCCCGCCGGCAAACGCGGCACGACGGTGATTGCCGCCTGTTCGGTGTCGGATACGCCGCCGACGGTTCTCGTCTGTCTCAACCGCGAGAATGCCAAGAACGAGCTGTTCGTGCAAAACGGCCGGTTTGCGCTGAACACGCTGGCTTCGCACCAGCAGCCGCTATCGGTGGCGTTTTCAGGCCTGACCGGGCTGTCGGCCGATGCGCGTTTCGCGCTTGGCGAGTGGGACGTCATATCGACGGGCGCGCCTACCCTGAAGGGCGCTCTTGCGGTTTTCGACTGCGAATTGATGGACACCAAGGATCTCGCCACCCATCGTGTGCTTTTTGGCAAGGTGACAGGCCTGCGCATGGGCGATAATTTGCGGCCGCTGATCTACCACGCCCGCGACTACCACGTGCTGCAGAGCGGAGCAGAGGCGGCAACGGAGAAAGAATGACCGAGCTGAAACCGCGCCCCGTGCCGCGGACGATCGACGAAACGCTCGATCTCCTGACCGGCGCGGACTATGTCGCGGATCGCTCGCTGGCCACGGTGCTGTTCCTGTCGCTGCGCATGCAGCGGCCGCTCTTCCTTGAAGGCGAGGCCGGCGTCGGCAAGACCGAGATCGCCAAGGTGCTGGCGCAGGCGCTCGGCCGCCGGCTGATCCGCCTGCAATGCTATGAAGGGCTCGACGTCTCCTCCGCCGTCTACGAGTGGAACTACGCTGCGCAGATGATCGAAATCCGCATGGAGGAGGCGGCAGGCAAGGTCGACCGCTCCGACATGGAACGCAACGTGTTCTCCGAAAAATACCTGATCCGCCGCCCGGTGCTCGATGCGCTGACCGGCAAGGCGGGTGCGGCCCCGGTGTTCCTGATCGATGAGCTCGACCGCACCGACGAGGCGTTCGAGGCGTTCCTGCTCGAAATCCTCTCCGACTTCCAGGTGACGGTCCCCGAACTCGGCACGATCAAGGCCGAGGAGCCGCCGATCGTCATCATCACCACCAACCGCACCCGCGAAATCCACGACGCGCTGAAGCGGCGCTGCCTCTATCACTGGGTCGACTATCCCAATGCCGAGCGCGAGCTGGAGATCGTGCGCCGCAAGGTGCCGCAGGCCAACAGCCGACTTTCCGCGGAAGTGGTGTCGTTCATCCAGAAGCTGCGCCGGGTCGAGCTGTTCAAGGCGCCGGGTGTCGCCGAAACCATCGACTGGGCCGGCGCGCTGACAGAACTCGACAAGGTGGCGCTCGATCCCGAAACCGTCTCCGACACGATCGGCGTTTTGCTGAAATACCAGGACGACATTGCCCGCATCGGCGCGGGCGAGGGCCGGCGCATCCTCGACGAGGTCAAGGCCGAGCTGGCGGCGGCGGAGTAGGGCAAGTGAAGGCGCCCGAACCCAGAGAGGCGACGGAAGACGGGCGCATCGCCGACAACATCGTCTATTTCGCCCGTACCTTGCGCAAAGCGGGCATGCGCGTCGGGCCGGCTTCGGTCAAGGATGCGATCGAGGCGGTGCTGGCCGCCGGCATCGGTTCGCGCGACGATTTCTACTGGACGCTGCATGCCGTGCTTGTGTCGCGGCACGAAGATCACCCTGTTTTCGACGAAGCCTTCCGGCTGTTCTGGAAATCGCGCGAGCTGATCGAGAAACTTCTGGCGATGTTCTCGCCGGTGGCTCCTGACACCAGGGAGAAGCAAAAGCCGCGCGCGGCAGAAAACCGCGTCAGCCAGGCCATGTTCGAAGGCCACGAGAAGAATCGGCCGGTCAGGGAAATCCCGGAGATCGAAGTCGACGCCCGGCTAACCTTCTCCGGGAATGAAGTGCTGCGCGGCAAGGATTTTGCCCAGATGAATGCCGACGAGATGGCAGACGCCAAGAAGGCGATTGCCCGGCTGCGGCTGCCGTTCGACATGGTCCGTACCCGACGCTTCAAGGCAGACCTGCATGGCCGCCGTATCGATCCACGCGCCATGATGCGCTCGGCCGCGCGCACCGGCGGCGAACTGATCCTGCCGAAATTCCGCTCAGCCCGCGAAGTGCATCCGCCGCTGGTGGTTCTCGCCGATATCTCCGGTTCGATGAGCCAGTACACGCGCATCTTCCTGCACTTTCTGCATGCGCTGACCGAAAAACGGCGGCGCGTGCACACCTTCGTCTTCGGCACGAGGCTGACCAATCTCACGCGGCAGATGCGCCATCGCGACCCCGATGCCGCCCTTGCCGACTGCTCGGCGGCGGTCAAGGACTGGTCGGGCGGCACCCGCATCGGCGATACGCTGGCGGAGTTCAACAAGCACTGGTCACGCCGCGTGCTCGGGCAGGGCGCGGTGGTGCTTTTAATCACCGACGGTTTGGAGCGCGACGATGTTTCCGGCCTGTCGCAAGAAATGGATCGCCTGCACAAATCCTGCCGGCGGCTGATCTGGCTCAACCCGCTTCTGCGCTTTGGCGGCTTCGAGGCGCGGGCCCGCGGCGTCAGAGCGATGCTGCCTCATGTCGACGAGTTCCGCTCGGTGCACAATCTCGATGCGCTGGCCGACCTCTGCGCCTCGCTGGACAAGAAATCGGCCGCTTCGGTCGATCCGCGTCGCTGGCTGGACGCTGGTGTCAGGCGCGCCGCATAGCCATATTGGATTCCGAAAAACAGGCTCCCAGAGAAAAACAGACTTTGAGGCAAGCGATCATGGACAACAGCATCTATCTCGATGAGGCCCGCGACCCCTTGATCATCGCGGAAGGCTGGATGAAGGACGGCAAGGATGTCGCCATCGCCACTGTGGTCGAGACCTGGGGTTCGGCGCCGAGGCCGGCCGGCAGTCATCTGGTCATCGACGCCGAAGGCAATTTTCACGGCTCGGTCTCGGGCGGCTGCGTTGAGGGTACCGTGGTGAGCGAGGCGATGGACGTCATCGACTCGGGGAAAGCGAAGATGCTGGAGTTCGGCGTTGCCGACGAAACCGCCTGGCAGGTCGGCCTGTCCTGCGGCGGCCGCATCAAGGTCTATGTGGAGCGGCTCGGTTAGGCATGGATCCCTACGCTCTCAAAGCCCTCAATGCCGAACGCCGTGCCCGCCGTGCGGCGATCCTGGTGACCGATCTCGGCGACGGCCGCGACCGCATCGTGCGAGAAGGCGACCAGGTTGCCGGCGATCTCGGGCAAGCGATCGCCAAGGCTTTCCGCACCGGCAATTCGGGTTCGGTCGAGGCTGAAGGGCGCACCTTCTTCCTCAACGCGCATTTGCCGCAGCCGCGCCTGGTGGTAGTCGGCGCCGTCCATATCAGTCAGGCGCTGGCGCCGATGGCCAGGATCGCCGGCTATCCCCTGGAGATCGTCGATCCGCGCACCGCCTTCGCCACCCCGGACCGTTTTCCCGATGTAGCCCTGCATGCCGAATGGCCGGAGGATGTGCTGAAACGCCAGCCGCTCGACAGCTATACGGCGCTCGCCGCCGTCACCCATGATCCGAAGATCGACGATTTCGCACTGAAGGCCGCGCTCGACGCCAACTGTTTCTATGTCGGCGCACTCGGCAGCCGCAAAACACACGCCAGGCGCGTCGAGCGCCTGCTGGCGCTCGGCGCCAGCGCCGACCAGATCGCCCGCATCCACGCACCGATCGGTATCGACATTGGCGCGGCGAGCCCGGCCGAGATCGCCGTCGCCATCCTGGCGCAGACGATCCACGCCTTTCGCTCGCGCGGGCTGGAATCGAAAGGCGCTGCGGCGTGAGATTCGGTCCGGTTCCAATCGACCAGGCCGAAGGCGCGGTGCTCGCGCATGCCACCACGGCGGGTGAGCGACGTTTCCGCAAGGCGCACACGCTGAGCGCACAGGACGTGGCGGCGCTGAAAGCAGCCGGCATTACCGAAATTGTCGCGGCGGTGCTTGCCGCTGATGATCTGAGCGAAGATGCGGCGGCTGAAAAGATCGCCGCTAGCATGATCCATCGCAACATCGAGGCAAAACCCGCCGCGACCGGCCGGGTCAATCTCCATGCCAAGGCAGCCGGTGTCTTCACCGTCGATGCCGCTATGATCGACGCTATCAACACGGTCGACCCGACCATCACCATTGCCACGCTGGCGCAGCACGCGCCGGTCGAGCAAGGCCAGATGGTGGCGACGGTCAAGATCATCCCGTTCGCCGTCGCCTCGGCCCTTGTCGATGCGGTGACAAAGATCTGCGCCGGCGGCGAGATCTTCGCCGTCAACGCCTACCATCCGGTGCGCATCGGCGTCATTCAGACGATGCTGCCCGGCATCAAGCCCAGCGTGCTCGACAAAACGCTGCGCGTCACCGAGGCCCGGCTGGCACGCTCCGGCGGTCGGCTGACGACGGAGCGCCGCACGCCGCACGAGATCGCGCGTGTAGCCGAGGCAGCGGCCGCGCTGGCGCGCGACAACGACATGGTGGTGATCTTCGGCGCCTCGGCGATGAGCGATTTCAACGATGTCGTTCCGGCGGCGATCGAGGCAGCAGGTGGCACGGTGATCCGCGCGGGCATGCCCGTCGATCCCGGCAATCTGCTGGTGCTGGGCACGCTCGACGGCAAGCGCGTCATCGGCGCGCCCGGTTGCGCCCGCAGCCCCAAGGAGAACGGTTTCGATTGGGTGCTCGACAGGCTGATCGCCGGCCTCGACGTCACCGCCAAGGACATCGCCGGCATGGGCGTTGGCGGCCTCTTGATGGAAATCCCGACCCGGCCGCAGCCGCGCGAGCCGCTGCCGGCGAGAGCCGGGCTGAAGGTCGAGATCGTGCTTCTGGCCGCCGGTCGCTCCAGCCGCATGGGCGGGCCGAACAAGCTTCTGGCGCTGTTCGACGGCAAACCGCTGGTGCGCCGGACAGTCGAGCGCGCACTGGCCTCGAAGGCAACCAGCACCGTTGTCGTCACCGGCCACCAGCGTGAGCGGGTGCACCAAGCCTTGACCGGCCTCGACGTGATCTTCGCCGACAATCCGGATTTTGCCGACGGCCTGTCCTCGTCTCTAAAAGCCGGCATTGCCCGCGTTGGAGCCGAGGCGGCCGGCGCCATGATCGTCCTCGGCGACATGCCGGGTATCTCATCGGCCGATCTCGACCGGTTGATCGAGGCCTTCCGTAGGGACGGCGGCCGCTCAGTGGTGCGTGCCGCCCATGACGGCCGCCGCGGCAATCCGGTGCTGCTGCCACGCGCGCTGTTTGGAGGCATCGCTCACCTCGAGGGCGACACCGGCGCCCGCCACCTGGTCGAGGCCGAGGGACTGGATGTCATCGACGTTGAGATCGGCGACGGCGCGTCGATCGATGTCGACACCCGCGAGGCGCTGGAAGACGCCGGCGGCGTGCTGCAGGATTGACAAAGCGAAGCCGAAAAACGCATGCCTTTAGCATGGCTCTCTCTTTACTTGCCTCAGCGCTTCTACCCCCCTCTGGCCTGCCGGCCATCTCCCCCTCAAGGGGGGAGATCAGCAGCCTCGATGGCGGCGTCTATCCTACAGCTTTGAAGATTGGCGGAAGCCGGCGTGACATCCAATCTCCCCCCTTGAGGGGGAGATGGCCGGCAGGCCAGAGGGGGGTAGCCGCGCTCCATACCCTTCTGGTTTCACTTCTGTTCCTGTTCTCCACCACCCACGCTGACGCCCTCGAACTAAAACCCTACAAGGATGACCTCTTCGCCTATCCGGCGACGCTCTCTTCGTCTGACAAAGGCGCTTACGCCGTCATCGACTATCGCGAGATGCGCGACATCAACGACCGCGACGAAGTGCCGGAAAAGCGCGTGCATGCGCAGTATACCGACACCGGCGTGCGCAAGGTGCAGCGGGATTTGATGCTGAAAACCGAAGCCGGCGATGTCAGGCATGTCGCCGTAGGCAAGACCGAAGGCGCCGGTATCATCGTGCTTTACCTGCACGGGCAGGGCGGCAGCCGCAAGCAGGGCGTCGACGACTTCACCTTCGGCGGCAACTTCAACCGAATCAAGAACCTGATGGCCGGCAATGGCGGCCTCTATCTCTCACCCGATTTCACCGATTTCGGCGACAAGGGCGCGGCCCAGGTCGCGGCGCTGATCGGCCATTATGCCGAGGCCTCGCCGGACGCGAAAATCTTCGTCGCCTGTGGCTCGATGGGCGGCGCGCTGTGCTGGAAGCTGGCCGGCCGCAGCGATACGGGACGGCGCATCAACGGGCTGCTGTTGCTCGGCTCGCTGTGGGATGACAGTTTCCTGTCGAGCCCGGCCTACAGGCGCCATGTGCCGGTGTTCTTCGGCCAGGGCAGCAAGGACCCGGTCTTTCCCGTGGAGAAGCAGGAGGCCTTCTTCCGCTCCATCATTGCGAACTCGAAAGCCTATCCGACCCGGTTCGTCCGGTTCGAGACCGGCACCCATGGCACGCCGATCCGCATGGTCGACTGGCGCCAAACGCTGAACTGGATGCTGTCGAAGGCGCCCTGAGGCATATCGCCCAGAGGTGCCCCTTGGTTTTGGCAATCATGGTTCGGCCGATATCCTCTTAGGTGTAGGCTGATATGATCCAACAGATCGGAAGCACAGCGATGGACGCCCACCCCTTCAAGATCCAAATTCCGAACGAACAACTTGAAGATCTCCAGCGCCGGCTTAGCGCAACACGATGGCCAATTCCGCTAAGCGAAGCGGGCTGGAGCGATGGGGCCGAGCTGCCGTTTATCAAGCGCCTTGCGGATTACTGGCGAGACCGCTTCGACTGGAGAGTGCAAGAGGCGCGGCTGAACCGGCTGCCGCAATATCTGACGAGGCTGAACAACCTAGATGTCCACTTTCTCCACCAGCCAGGCAACGGACCGGCGCCGCTGCCGCTGATCATAACGCATGGCTGGCCCGGCTCACGGCGCGGTGTTGTAGTCGACCACTGTCTGCGGGTTCTCCTCGCCATCGTAAGACGCGTCCACATCATATTGGACGAGGGAAAAATCGCCGTTACGGAACAGGTATATCCCCTTGTCCGAGGCGTCGCCGATGCCGCGCCATTTGTTGAACGTGGTCAGCGTCTTGGCGTCTTCGTCATATTCGGAATTGGCCGCCCAGCCGGTTGTGCGGAAGCCGATGATATCCATGCCCAGCAGTTTGCCGTCGCTGTCATTGTTCTCGTAACGGATATCCATTTCGGGCTCGGTGAACTGCAACTGCCGCACGCCCGATACTTCGTCGGTCATGTAGTAGACCGAACTTGCGTTATAGGCTGCCGCTTGGCAGTAGAACTCGAAAAGCCGCGTTTCCTTGTCGGGATCGCTGGCAGCCGCGTCCTTTGCCTTGTATTTGATCGAAAAGATGTTCGGCTCCTCGCCGAGAAATTGCTTGTCACACTGATCGCCATAATCGGCGGCGAACAGTTTCTTCACCTGCTCGAGTGCGGTGTCCTTCTTCGGCGGCGGCGGCCCGTCACCACAGCTTGGCGGCAGCGCCCCCTCGAAATCGGCCTTGGATGGCTTCAGCGCGCCCTTGTCGATAAAGATTGGTCGGAACGGCGGGGCCTGGATCTGAGCGCTGACCTGGCGCAGCGTGTAGCAGCCGGCGAAGACTGCTTCCTTGCCGTCCTTGTCGGTGGCGCGGATGGCCACCGGGACACTGTAATAGATGCTGCCGGCGGCACCTTCATCGGAAATGGCGCCGGTTTCCACGTCGACCTTGTCGGTGCCGTCATAGCCCTTGACGAAAGTGTCGAAATCCTTTGCCGGCTTGGTATCGCCGTAGTAAGCCCAGGCGCGGGCGAATTCGTGCCGGTTGATGGCACTGTAGAGCGAACGGACCACCGCTGCGGCATCCGACCTGTCGTCGACATAAGGTGCCTGGTCATCGGTCGCCGGGTCATCATCGGCCAACAAAGCTTGGCTGGATACAGCAAGGGAGAAAAAAGCGGTCGCTGCCAGAAAGACAAGTCTCATCGGGGATCTCCACCACGACAGGATTCTATCACATCGATTGCGGCGACGTGGTGACGCTTGAAAAATCCTCCGGGAAGGCGCTACGTCCCGCCGTCGGCGCTTCAGCCGCAATGGAGATTTGAACGTGACACTATCGATGTATGAAGCCTCGGTGCCGGTGTTTTCGGCCAGGCTGAAGGCGCTGTCCGGCGTGCTGTCGGCGGCCGAACAGAATGCAATCGAGCGCAAGATCGACCCGCAGGTGTTTTTGACCGCGAGGTTGGCGCCCGACATGTACGCGCTGGTCAGGCAGGTGCAGGTCGCCACCGACCACGCCAAGGGCGCGCCATCAAGGCTGGCCCGTCGCGAGGTGCCGAAATACGAAGACAATGAAGCGACCTTCGCCGAGCTTCAGGCGCGCCTGACCAAGACGCTCGATCTGCTGGCGTCATTCTCGGCCGCCGAATTCGATGGTTCGGATGAAAGGGTGGTCGAACTGAAGTTTGGCCAGCGCGAAGCCTCGATGCCCGGCATGCAGTATCTGCTGCATGTCGCCATGCCCAACTTCTATTTCCACGTGACCACCGCCTACGACATCCTGCGCCACAATGGCGTGCCGCTGACCAAGGGCGCCTATCTCGGTAATCGTTGACGAATTCGGCATTCCGAGGTTTCCCGGTCGCTGCCGGGAAACCTCGTCTCGCGCTGGTTCAGCGCACGGACATTTCGCGGGCTATGCGCGGGAAGTCGGCCGGCTTGATGCCGATGTCGGCGCGGTCGGCATTGCTCATCGAGTGCAGCAGTGCCAGGGCGGAACGATAACGCAGATGCTCCTGCGGACGCGGACGGGCAAACATTTCAGTGAAGAACCCCATGATTCGGCCCCTAGTTGATCCTCCACATCTTCGAGTATAGGCAAATTATGAAGATTGTGGTGCAGCATTTGCATGGCAGCCATGCCGGGGGCGCAATTTTTTCGGCACAATTGGCTCACCCGCTGAAACTTATGACTGGTGCCGACCGTACGCATAGACGCTGGCACATGGCCGGCTTTTCCTCGCCACTCCTGGCGAATTTCCGGACTGCATGCAAATGCAGTCCGGCTTTTTGTTGAGCTGCACCATCAACCGGTCGCGCAAGCCCGGCGAACGCCTAAACTGGTTAAGATCAGCGGCATTCATTTTTAACGAGCCGGTTCTATGCTGCGACCGGCTCTGTTCGCACGCTTAAACGAGGGGGAGGCTGACATCGGCGCCAAGCGGGATTTCGCTTCCTTGCTCGACGATCTGTTCGTTGCCTCCGACAAGGATGAGGCGGCGGAAGAGACGAGCGCCCGGCCGTCGATCCCGTTCGACTATCTCTCCGTGGCCGACGAGCTTCATTCCGGCCGCATCAAGGTCTCGGGCGAAACGTTCGCAGCCGAATACCGCGAGGCGGGAGCCGATCTCGCCGCCGAATTCGCAGCCCTTCTCGATCATGCCAAGCTGGCGCTGGCCGGCGAAGAGGCAAAGCCCGAGGAAAAGCTGCCGACGATCGACCCTGACGCGATCGCCGTCGAGCTCGGCCTCGATCATCCAGTCAAGAACGCCGATCTCGGCCGCATGCGCCGCAGCTTCGCCTTCGCCAACCACCCCGACCGCGTCGCGCCGCATCTGCGCCAGCGCGCAATGATCCGCATGCAGGTGGCCAACATGCTGATCGACGAGGCCAAGCGGCGCGCTTTGGCTGGCGTCCGGCGCTGACTTTCCAGGGTTCACGCAAAAGTCGGTCCGCTAAGGGTTGGAGAGCGGCGCCGCTTTCCCTATAGATGCGGCTTCCTTCCAGCGTAGCCGCGCAATTCCCGCCGGAGAAAATTCGATGCATAAACGCCGTCTCGGTCGGACCGATCTTCTTGTGACCCAGATCTGCCTGGGGTCGATGACCTGGGGCGAGCAGAACACCGAGGCCGATGGCCATGCGCAGATGGATCTGGCTTTTGAGCGCGGCGTGAATTTCATCGACACCGCCGAGCTCTACCCGATCCCGCCCAAGGCCGAGACGCAGGGGCGCACGGAAAAGATCATCGGCAGCTGGATGAAGGCCAAGGGCAACCGCGACAAGGTGATCCTGGCCTCGAAGGTGGTCGGCCGCACCGCCAACAGCTGGTTTCGTGGCGACCGTCCGTCGAAATTGGTGCGCGCCGACATCTTTGACGCCATCGACAAATCGCTGGCCGAGCTCGGCACCGACTATCTCGACCTCTACCAGATCCACTGGCCGGAGCGCGACATCCCCTGGGGCGCCAACCCGACCCGCGTGGGTGCTGTGCCGCGCCGTGCCGATGCCGTTGGCGCGCCGGCCGGCGAGACGCCGATCGCCGAGACACTCGCAGTCTTCGAGGAGCTGGTGAAGGCGGGAAAGATCCGCCATCTCGGCCTGTCGAACGAAAGCTCCTGGGGTGTCATGCGTTTCATCGCCGAGGCCGACAAGGGCGTCGGCCCGCGCATCGTTTCGCTGCAGAACGCCTACAATCTGGTCAACCGTACGTTCGAGGTGAACCTGGCCGAAGTCTGCGGGCGCGAGGATGTCGGCTTTCTCGCCTATTCGCCGCTGGCGCAGGGCTATCTCACCGGCAAATACGACCATGGCGCACGGCCGCAGGGTTCGCGCTCGCAGCTGTTCAACCGCGGCCAGCGCTACGAGACGCCGAATGCGGCGGAGGCGCAACTCGCATACAACGAACTGGCGCGTTCCTTCGGCCTTGAACCGGCGCTGTTTGCCAACGCCTATGTCGCCAGCCGGCCTTTCGTCACGTCCAGCATCATCGGCGCGACGACGATTGCCCAGCTTGAGATGGCGCTGTCGTCAGCCGACGTGACCTGGACCGACGAGATGCAGAAGGGCGTGGATGCGATCCACCAGCGCGTCGGCAATCCGTGCCCATAAGCAGACCGTTTGGCCGGGATTGCCGAGCAAAGACAAGGGGAAGGGGACAGCCATGGATTTTCCGATCGAGACCGTCAGGGGAAAATTTCCGGCGCTGGACCTGACCGACAAGGGCCGCCGGCGCATCTATCTCGACAATCCGGCCGGCACGCAGGTGCCGCAAGCGGTTGCCGACGCGGTGGCGCGCTGCCTCCTCACCACCAACGCCAATCTCGGCGGCTATTTCGAAACCACGCTTGCCGCGCAAAAGGTGTTCGACGACGCCCATGAGGCGATGGCCGATTTCCTGGGTGCAGCGAGCGCGGAGGAAATAATCATCGGCGCCAACATGACGACGCTGACCTATCACATGTCGCGCACGCTCGGCCGCGGCTTCAAGCCGGGCGACGAGATCATCGTCACCCGCATGGATCATGAGGGCAATGTCTCGCCCTGGCTGCAACTGGCCGAAGATCTTGGCCTCCTGGTGCGCTTCCTGCCTTTCGACGAGAACAGCTGGCAGGTCGAGGAGGCGGCGCTCAGCGCTCTGCTTACCGACAGGACAAAACTCGTTGCGCTGAACTATGCCTCGAACCTCACCGGCTCGATCAATCGGGTGAAAGCGCTGACGGCCATCGCCAAACAGGCCGGCGCGGTGGTCTATGTCGACGCCGTGCAGTTCGCGCCGCATGGGCTGGTCGACGTGCAGGATCTCGGCTGCGACTTCCTGATCTGCTCGGCCTACAAATTCTTCGGCCCGCATATGGGCATATTGTGGGGACGCCGCGACATCATCGATGCGCTGCAACCCTACAAATGCCGTTGCTCTTCCAATGGCCTGCCGGAGCGCTTCGAACTCGGCACGCCGCAGATCGAACTGATGGCCGGGCTTACCGCAGCGGTCGATTACTTCGCCGAACTCGGTGCTGCGGCCGGCGAGGGCGGTTCGCGAAGGCAAAAGATCGCAAAGGCATACGAAGTGTCGATCGCCTACGAAAACCCGCTGGCGCTGAGGCTGATCGATGGGCTGTCCGCCATTGAGGGCCTGACCATCCGCGGCATCACCGATCAGAAGCGTGTCATTGAGCGCGTGCCGACCGTGTCCTTCACCGTCGACGGCATCGTGCCAGAGACGATCGTGCGGCAGATGAATGCCGAGAACATTTTTCTATGGTCGGGTCACAACTACGCCTGGGAGATCGTCCACCATCTCGGCATTCCGGCCGAGCAGGGCGTCGTGCGCATCGGTATTGCGCACTACAACACGGCGGCAGAGATCGACGAGACGTTGGAAAGCGTGCACCGGGTGATCGCCATGCTGAGGCAGCAGCGCTAGTCAGCTATCGCTGTTTGCCGCCGAAACCGGTGAGGAACGCCGTGAGATTGTCGCCGAGCGCGTCGCAAAGATAGCCGCCTTCCTGGACGATAACCGTCGGCAGGCCGAGCTTGGCAATTGCCTCGCCGATCCGCGAGAAACCGGGCGTGGTCACCGAAAGCCCGCCGAACGGATCGCCCTCGAACGCATCGAGACCGAGCGCCACGACCAGCGCGTCCGGCGAAAAGGCGCGGATACGCTGGAACGCCACTTCGAGGGCCTCCAGAAACGCCGCGTCGGCTGATTTGCGCGGCAATGGCAGGTTGAAATTATAGCCGAGGCCCGGACCTTCGCCGCGCTCATCGGCATGGCCCCAGAAGAACGGATAGAAGCGCACCGGATCGGCGTGCAGCGACACCGTCAGGACGTCGGAACGCGTATAAAAGATGCCTTGCGTGCCATTGCCGTGATGCAGGTCGACATCGAGGATCACCACCCGCGCTGCCTGCTTGCGCAACACCTGGGCCGCGACCGCTGAATTGTTGATGAAGCAGAAGCCGCCGGCGACATCGGCAAAGGCATGGTGCCCGGGTGGCCGGCAGAGCGCATAGGCGGCGGGCGCGCCAGCCATGACGGTTTCAGCCGCCTCGACCGCGCTCCAGGCGCTCCACAGCGCGCTGTGCCAGGTTTCGGCCGAAATCGGGCAGGCGGTGTCGGCCATGTGGTAGCCGGCCTGGCCGACCGCCGAGGCCGGATAGGACCCTGTGCGGGCCAGTGGATGGATGTTGGGGATGACTTCCGCGGATGCGCCCTCGATGCGCTGCCAGCGCGCAAAAATGTGTTCGAGGAAGGCGAGATATTCCGGCGTATGCACCGCCGCCACCGGGCCTAGGCCATGTTCCCTGGGCCGTTCGATGGTCAATCCGGCAGCTCTTGCGCCGGCTAACAATCGCTCGGCGCGCTCCGGCTGTTCCGGATTGGGCTGCGGCGCGCCGCTGGACAGGAATGCCTTCGGGTCGTGGCGTTTCTGCTCCTCGGCAAAGAAGGCTTTCATTCCGCGTCCCCATCCTGCGCTGCATCGGCAAAGGCGAAAAAGGCTTCACCGACGATCTTCTGCGTCTGCTCGTAGTGCGCCCAGGCAATGCCCAGCTTTTCATAAAAAGCCTTGGCGCCGTCATTATCGGTGTCGACGGACAGCCTGAGATAGACGCCGCCATCCCTGCGGCAGTCGCGGGCGACGCGGCGCAGCAGACTTTCGCCAATCTTGCGGCCGCGAAACCGGTCCTCGACATAGAGGTCCTGGATATAGACGCCGGGCCGCCCCATCCATGTCGAGAAGATCGGGAAATGCAGGCAGAGCCCCGCAAAATCGCCGCCGATCTCGGCGATCAGGGTGGAGAAGGCGGGCTTGTCGCCAAAGCCGTAGCGGCGGAGATCGTCGGCAGTGGACGTGATCTCCTGATGCGCGCCGATATGGGTGCCGAGCTTGAGCAGCGCGGCATGGATGGTGTCGACGTCGTCGATGGTGCCGGGGCGGAGGGTGACTGTACTCACGATAGGCAAGGCGCCCAGGCACCCCCCTCTGTCCTGCCGGACATCTCACCCTCAAGGGGGGGGATTGGCAGCTTTGGCGCTGCCATCCATTTTGCAACGATTGAGATTGGCGAAGGCCGCAGTGACATCCGATCTCCCCCCTTGAGGGGGAAATGGCCGGCAGGCCAGAGGGGGGTGTGCCAGAAGGCCATCATCGCAGATCAATCATCTCAAAACGCCACCCTATCACCGCCCTTCAGCGCCAGCATCTCGCGCGCCTCGGTCGGCGTTGCGACCTCCAGCGACAGGCCATCGAGAATGGCGCGTATCCTGCGCACCTGATCGGCATTGGATTTCGCCAATTGCCTTCCATCGTAGAGACTGTCCTCCAGCCCGACGCGGACATTGCCGCCCATCGCCGCCGCGATCGAGATCAGCGGCATCTGGTGGCGGCCGGCGGCGAGCACCGAGAACTGGTAGCTGTCGCCGAACAGCTTGTCGGCGATGCGCTTCATATGGATGAGATTGTCGGGATCGGCGCCGATGCCGCCGAGAATGCCGAGCACGAACTGGATGAACAGCGGCCCCGACACCAGCCCGCGGTCGCGAAAATGCGCCAGCGAATAGAGATGGCCGACATCGTAGCATTCGAACTCAAAGCGCGTGCCGCAGCCCTTGCCGAGCTTTTCGAGCACGCCTTCCATATCGGCAAAGGTGTTCTTGAAGATGGTGTCGCGCGTGGCTTCGAGCAGCTTTGGTTCCCACTCGTGCTGCCACTCCCTTGGCTTGTCGAGCATCGGGAACAGCGCGAAATTCATCGAGCCCATGTTCAGCGAGCACATTTCCGGCTCGGCCCGCAGTGGTGCCGCCAGCCGCTGGTCGAGCGTCATCAGCGACGAACCGCCGGTGGTGATGTTGATCACCGCATCGGTCGCTTGCTTGATGCGCGGCAGGAACTGCATGAACACCTCAGGATCGGCGGTCGGCCGGCCGTCTTTGGGATCGCGGGCGTGGAGATGCAGGATTGAGGCGCCGGCCTCGGCCGCCGCGATGGCGTCAGCCGCGATCTGGTCCGGCGTCACCGGCAGATAGCGCGACATGGACGGGGTGTGCACCGAGCCAGTGACCGCGCAGGTGATGATGACTTTCCTCGGCGCCATTCTTTAGCCCTCAGCCTTCGACCGGCAGGTCGAGTTCGGCGGCCAGAACTTCCAGCGAATCGCCGATGATGGAAATGATCTCGCCGACCTCTTCAGCCGTGACGATCATCGGCGGCGCCACCATGAAATTGTCGCCGTCGACACCGCCCTTGACCCTGCGGCCGTAGATGATCAGCCCGCGCTCGTAGGCGAGGTCGAGCAGGCGCTGCGTGGTTTTCTTGCCCTGCTCGATCGGCCGCAGCGTGTCGGGATCGGCAACCATCTCGGCGCCGGTGAGCAGGCCTTTGCCTCGGACATCGGCGATGAACGGAAAACGCTTCGCCAGCCCTTTCAGCCCGTCCATCAGCACGTCGCCCATCGCGGCGGCATTGGCGATCAGGTCGAGGCGGTCCATCTCGCCGAGCACGGCGAGCCCGGCCGCGCAGGCGAGCGGATTGCCAGCATAGGTGTGGCCATGCTGGAAGCCGCCCGACGCCAGCAGCGGCTCGACCAGCCGCATCGGGGCGGCCAGCGCGCCGAGCGGCGCATAGCCGGAGCCAAGCCCCTTCGACAGCGCGACGATGTCGGGCTTGCAGTTCCAATGGTCGCCGCCAAGGAATTTTCCGGTGCGGCCGGCGCCGCTCATCACTTCATCATGGATGAGCAGGATGCCGTAGCGGTCGCAGATCTCGCGTATACGCGGATAATAGCTGTCCGGTGCGACGAGGGCCGAAGTCGCCGCACCGCCGATCGGCTCCATGATGAAGGCGAGCACGCTGTCCGGGCCCTCGGCCTGAATCTTCTCCTCCAGCATGTCGGCATAGCGGACGCCGCGCTGCTCCATCGAAAGATTGTCGCGGTCGCGCCATGCCGTCGGCGCCGGCACGGTCGGCATCACCCGCATCATCGGTGTGAACGTTTCGGCCAGCGCATCGTCGCCGGTTATCGAAAGCGAACCCAGCGTGCCGCCATGATAGGAGGGAAAACGCGTGATAACCTTCCAGCGCTTCGGCTGGCCGGTCGCGACCGCCCATTGCCGCGCCAGCTTGATGCAGGATTCCGTCGCCTCCGAACCGCCGGAGACGAAGAAGATTCGGTCCATGCCCTCCGGCAGTTTGCCGGCGAGCTCCCGCGCCAGTTCTTCCGCCGGCTCGTTTTCGAAATGCAGGCGGTAGGCGAAGGTGGCGCGGTCCATCTGCCGCTTCATGGCGTCGAGCACGTTGCGGTTGGAATGGCCGATATTGGCGACCATCGGTCCGCTCGATCCGTCGATGAAGCGGCGGCCGTCCTGCGTCCACATATAAATGCCTTCGGCGCGGTCGATCAGCGGCCGGCGCAGGCTGGAGAGGTAGAACAGGTGCGAGGGCGCGCGCGTTCCTGAACCAGTTGATGAGGGCTTCTGCATGTCAGGACTTTCCGAGGTAGCGATCGATTACATTCCTGGTCACGCGCTCGACCATCGGGTCCTGCCTGAGCAGGCCGGCGACCCATTCGCAGCTTCCGGCGTGGAAAACCTCGCCCTTGCCGCGCGGGAAATTGACGATCATGCCGTTGCCGCGTTTGACCTTTTCCAGATTGGCGTCGGTCGCCTCACCAAACAGCGTTTCGGCCGTAAAGCGGCCATCCTCGTCGGTGAGAAACTGGTCCTCGATCGGGATATCGGCGCTTTCCTCGACCTGGCTCGCCATGCCGACGGCCAGCACCTGCAGCCCGTCAGGCGCACCGCTGTCCGGTGTCGGATAGGGCAGGCCGCCGCGGATCTCGAAATCGAGCCCGTCGACCTCATAGCCATAGACATGACTGTCGGCGCCAAGCAGGTCGCCATAATAGATTCCGGTGCCGGCAAAGGCCCAATGCTCGGGCCGATAGACCGGAAAGCCGCGCACGCCGCGCGGCGCGCAGCCGCCCCAGCCGGCATAGACGCCCCTCGTTGCGTTGAGGCCGAAGGTCAGAGCGCCGGGACGGCCGATCTCCGGCGCTTCCCAGGAGTTGGTGGCGCGGGTGACGTCGCCGCCATAGGCCGGGTCTTCGGCCCGCGCGCGGTATTTGTAACAGACCTGCCGGCGGCCTTCGTCCTCCAGCCTTGTCTGCCACATGAAATTGCCGGCAAAGCGCGCCGCATGGCCGCCGCGCTCGACGTAGCTGTCGACGGCGTCCCGCATTTCCCAGGTCCAGTACTCGTCATGGCCGACGAAGACCACGCAGTCATAGCCATCGAGGATTTCGGGCGAGAAGTGCAAATCGTGCTGGCTGGCGAGATCGACGCCGTAGCCGGCGCGCTCGGCAAAGCGGAAGAAGTGGCAGTCATAGCTCGCCCAGCCGGAGGAGGTGTATTTCTTCGAATGTCCGGTGGCGTACGCCCATTCCATGTGCGGATAGCGCGGCACTGTTTTCGGCGGCACCGCGACCTCCAGGGGCACGCGCGGCGCGTCCTTGGGCAGCACGACAAAGCCGCGGCACCACGGCCGCTGCGTCGACACCATGCGCGCATACTGGTCGCGGCCAGGTCCGGTGATACCCTGATAGGCGTTGGAGCCGCCCCAGGTGTTGTAGGACAGCCAGGTGCCCGTCGCCGCCACCTGCAGCACGCGACCGGGTTTTCTGCCGGGCAGGGGCGCGACGATGATGAGGTGATGGCAATGGATAGGCTCGCGCCCGTCCGCCGTCAGCGTCAGCCGATAGGCGCCGGATGGCCAATCGTCGCCGATGCGAAATTCGAAAGACGCCTCCCAGCCGCAGCCTTCGACCGAGCACTGGTCGGGCGTATCCTGCCAGCGCGCCGAAAGCCCCGTTTGCTCGAAGACCTTTGTCTCGCTGCCGCCGTCGCGGACAATGACAATGCTGAAGCGCGGCGCCGTCGAGCTGACATGCAGCGTCACGCTCTCGCCGGCGCGGTAGGAAAATCGATCAGAATAGCACCAGATCTCGCCCCGCTCGCCGTCCATTCCCGGCCATTCATAGTAGTGGCCGCGCACTGCCTCGCGGCGCTGCTCGGGCGTCAGTCCGAAATCGGGAAATTCGGTTGGCAGATGGGTCATGAACACCGGAAAAGTGACAGGCCGCCATTTCGGCCATCTGCCGGCCAAGCGTCAAATGGAAACGATCGGGCCAGCAATTGCATACGACACAATTGCTTGGCCGCTCTTGGCCGCACCCGGCAAACCGACTATCTCAGGCGAGGCGGTATGTTCCGCCTCGGGAGCCGGCATGCTGAGAGTGCAGAAGGTCAAGGTCGATGACATCTACGTGCCGACGGCGCGCAAGAAGACGCTGCATCCCGAAACGGTCCGGCACCTGGCCGAAGACATACTGGAAAACGGCATGAAGACGCCGATCCAGGTTCGCAATGACGGCAAGCGCCACATCCTGGTCGAGGGCCTGCACCGGCTGGAAGCCGCCAAATGGCTCGGCGAGACCGAGATCGACGCCTATCTGGTGCAGGCCAAGCGCCACTGAGGCGCGCGACCCGATCGAAAACAGCCAAACCGGTCATTCTTCCGCGGATTTTTTCGCAGGGCATGTCGGCATGCGGCGTGCTCGCTCGTCCTTGGGGCGGAACCCGAGGAGACCGACATGTCCAGACCAATCTATTTCGCCATTCTTGCCTCGGTCGCTGCCTTGTTTGCAGCGCCCGGCCCAGCCAATGCAGTGGAGACCAAGCCCGCCATGACCACCGGAGCAACAGCCATGCCGAAGCCGGAAAAGTCCGGCCTGCTGCCGATCGACGGCCTGAATTACTACTATGCCGTCTACGGCAAGGGCGAACCGCTGCTTCTGCTGCATGGCGGCCTTGGCACGTCGGACATGTTCGCGCCGCTGCTGCCGAAGCTGGCGGAAAACCGCACCATCATTGCCGTTGACCTGCAGGGCCATGGCCGCACCGCGCTCGGCGAGCGACCCTTCAGCCTGGAGGGGATGGGCGACGACATGGCTGGTATCGTCAAGGCGCTCGGCTATGACAAGGTCGACGTGCTTGGCTATTCGCTGGGCGGCGGCGTCGCCTTCCGCATGGCCGTTCAGCATCCCGAGACGGTGAGACGTCTGGTCCTGGTCTCGACCGGCTTCGCCGCCAATGGCTTCTATGACGAGATGCGCGGCCAGCAGGCGCAGGTGAGCGCGGCCGCCGCCGATTTCATGAAGGACACGCCGATGTACAAATCCTACGTCGCCGTCGCCCCACGTCCCGACGATTTCCCCAAACTGCTCGATGCGCTGGGCAATTTCATGCGCAAGGATTACGACTATTCCGCCGATGTGGCGAAGCTGAAGATGCCAGTCATGCTGGCCTATGGCGACAGCGACATGTACAAGCCCGAGCACGAGATCAAGTTCTACCAGATGCTCGGCGGCGGGCTGAAGGATGCCGGCTGGATGCGTGAGAACCTGTCGCAGAACCGGCTGGCCATCATTCCCAATCGCACCCACTACGACGTCTTCTTCGCACCGGATCTGACGGCCGCGGCACTGCCCTTCCTCAATGGCGAAACCAAGGTGAAGACCTGGGACGAAGTCCTCAGCGAAACGAAATAGCTTGCCTGAAATGCATGCCGGCCGTCTCGAAGAGGCGGTCGGCTTTTTTGTGCCTGCGAAGCTACGGAGCCTTGGCGCAGCGATTGGTCGTATCAGCGCAATCGATGGCGCCATCAGGGCTTTTCAATTGACCGAAAGGTACCTGTCGATATCATCAAGAGACCTTCAGTGTGATGGGTTCGAATGATGACGAAATACCAGGGCGGATGCCATTGCGGGGCAGTGCGCTACGGCACCGAGGCGGCGCCGCTCAACCAGCGCGTCTGCCACTGCCGGCGCTGCCAGAAGGTCATCGGCGCGGCGTTCAACGCCCGCCTTTTGTTTCGCATCGACGATGTCACGGTCGAGGGAGAGGTGGCGACGGTCAACACCTCTCCGGACCTCAAGCGCGGCTTTTGCGCCGCTTGCGGCACCACGCTGTTTTCCCGACGCGACTCCGCCGGCATCGTCGGCATCACCACCGGCTCGCTCGACGATCCCTCGCTGTTCAAGCCGGAAATGCATATGTGGACCGCCTCGAAGCAGCCCTGGCTGCAACTCGATGACGGCCTGCCGCACCATGAAGGCGCGCCGCCTCCGAACTGACGCCGGCCTTACCGGAAATTAATCCCGAAACCACGACATAGCCGGCAAAGCGTCATTGGCGGGCCATGATTGCCTGCCTATCTATCGTCTGCGGGCCGGTATCGAGGAGACGACCGATGAGCGACAGAATCAGCACCCTGGACGAGCTTTTGAGCGACCCGATGGTCCTCCTCGTCATGGAGCGTGACCGCGTGCGCCCCGAACAGGTTCGCCTGCTGCTCGAACGTGCCCGCCGCCCGGCCGCCGACGCCGTGCCACCGGCGCATGTGGTGGCCAAAAGCTGCATGCAGCAATGGCTGGGAAGGTAAGGGCTTCCCCTTCTCCCCTTGTGGGAGAAGGTGGCCGAGCGAAGCTCGGTCGGATGAGGGGTGTTCCAGGGAACGCCAACGCCTCACTCCGCTGGAACACCCCTCATCCGTCTCGGCGCTACGCGCCGATCCACCTTCTCCCACAGGGGGAGAAGACAAGAGGGCCAATTCCTAACAACTTGATTCAAACTTTGTTGGTAATTTCTCGTTAGTAATCGAGGCCGGTTTGTCCGGCGGCGTCTGTTTGCCATCGGTCTGTTGTGTTTTGCGTACAGGTCCAGATGCGGATTTCAGGCGTCGTCAGTTTTGTCGTGGCATCGATTTGCCTTGCCGGCTGTTCGTCCACAGCGGGCGTCGATGGCTTGCAGCCGTCGAACGAGACGACCAGTTCGGTCGTGCGTCCGAGCGCGCCGGTCACAGCGGCTCCGGCGGAGACCGCCGACCTCGCGCCGATGCGGTCCGACATGGTGGCCGACAACGCTGTGGCCGACAATGCGCCGCCCTTTTCCATGGTCGAGGAAGAAGAGGCCATCGTCGCGGGCACGCCGCAGGGGAGCACCAGACCACAGCTCGAGCCCGCCGCTCTGATGTCTGCGCCGAAGCGGTTGACGCGCGCGGCGCCGGCCATGCTGGCCTCGCCGGTCACCCGCTACGGTTTCCGCGACGCCAAGCCGATCAATTTCGGCAAGGCTTCGCCACGCTACCTTGCCGTCCACGGCGTCGACGTCTCGCGCTGGCAGGGCAATGTCAACTGGGGCAAGCTGCGTGCCCAGGGCGCCAACTTCGCCTACATCAAGGCGACTGATGGCGGCGACCATCTCGACCCGATGTTCATGAAGAACTGGCGCAATGCCGACGCCGCCGGGCTGAAGCGCGGCGCCTATCATTTCTTCTACTGGTGCCGCACTGCGGGCGAGCAGGCCGACTGGTTCATCCGCAATGTGCCGAGGGTCGAAGGCGCGCTGCCACCGGTGATCGATGTCGAGTGGAACGGCGAATCTTCCTGCAAGCGGCGGCCGTCGCGGGCCACCGTGCTGGAAAAGATGAAGGTGTTCATGGACAAGCTGGAGCGCCATTACGGCCAGCGGCCCATCATCTACACCGCACCGGATTTCTATCGCGACAATCTCAAGGGTGCGTTTCTCGATTATCCGTTCTGGCTGCGCGCCGTGGCGCGGCATCCCTCAAAAGTCTATCCCGGCCGCAAATGGCTGTTCTGGCAGTATTCCGGCTCCGGCCTGTCGCACGGCGTGACCGGCCGCATCGACCTCAACGTCTTCCATGGCGACGAGCGCGCCTGGCGGGCATGGGCAGGCGGGCAGACGACCGTCGCCGACGCCGACTGAACGTCAGGCCGGTGCCGGTGCGCCTGCGCTGCCTGCCGCTGCGCCTTGGGTTGAATTTTCAGCGTCTCGCTAACGATCCGCTCACTCTGTCCTTTAGCGGTATCGCAACAGCCTTCCGGTAACGTGCCCGTGATCGGGTTTTCGGAGGGATCCATGCGCAATCCAGTTGTGGCTGTCGCACTTGCCGCCGCCGTCGGCTACGGGTTTTTCAGTTCGCTCGGCCACATGCCGGGCGGAAGTGGCGCTTCGCTGGCGGAGTCGAAGCAGAACGTCGTGTCCTATTCCACCGAGGACAAGGCGATGCAGGCCGCCAAGGACAGCGGCCGCTCGACCCTCAAGCGCTTCCACGAACTGATGGACGCCGGCACACCCGGCACCTACACGGTAAAATTCCCGCTGACCCAGAACGGTGCCACCGAGCATATCTGGCTGCAGCTGGTCGGCTACAGCGACGGCTCCTATATCGGCCTGCTCGCCGACGTCCCGGTCAATGGCAACAAGTACAAGATGGGCGACAGGATGACGGTGACCGAGGCCGACGTCGAGGACTGGATGATCAAGAACGGCAAGGTGATCTATGGCGGCTACACCACGCGCCAGGCGCTTGCGGATATGCCGAAGGAACAGGTTGCAAGATACGGGTTGACCTTCAAGGACTGAGGGTTGAGGCGGGGGCGAGTTTTATCGCGGTGCCTAGAGGGCTGTCGCGCTTTTCGCGTTCGCGTATCTCAGCCGTCTGCGCCAGCACCCAGTCGCGAAACACCTTGATTTTGGGCGCGTTGCGGCGGCTCTCCAGATGCACCAGCCAATAGCCGTCGCCGTCCGAGCCAAGCACGTCGAATGGCTGTATCAACTGGCCCTTTTCCAACAGGGCGCTGTAAAGGTTTCTGGTGAGGATCGCGGCGCCCTTGTCGGTCAGCGCCGCCATCGCATCATAGGCCTGCGTACCCAGCTTCGGGCCAGCGATGACGCGATCGGGCTCGAACGGCACGCCGGCAGCCTTGAACCAGATTTCCCACCAGGGATCGTCGGCACAGCATAGCGGCAGTTGGTAGAGATCCTCAGGGCGGTGGATGCCGCCGACGCTTTCGGCGAGTCTCGGGCTGAGCATCGGCGTATAGTCCGCCTTGAACAGATAGTGAGCCGTCAGGCCCGGCCATTTTCCACTGCCGGTGCGAATGCCGACATCCATGTCGCCGCGCGTGAAATCGACCAGCCCGTGCGATGTATTCACCTTCACGGCAAGATCGGGATGCATCAGCTGGAATGTTCCAAGCCATACGGCCAGCCAGTTCGATGCGAAGGTTTCCATGGTCGTCACCGACAGCACGCCGGTCGCTCCACCCTTGGTGGCGACCCATGCGTCGGCCAGGGTCGAGAACGCGCCTGTTGCGTGCGGCGCCAGCTGCTGTCCGGCCTCGGTCAGCGCGATCTGCCTTGTTTTTCTTATAAAAAGCGGCGTTCCGGCACGTTCTTCCAGCACCTTTATCTGATAGCTGGCAGCTGATTGGGTCATGCCGAGTTCTTCGGCTGCCTTGGTGAAACTGCCCAGCCGGGCCGCGGCTTCAAAGACCCTGATGGCTCCTAATGGTGGTAGTTCCCAGCTCATGACGCATCAATCCCGCTGATGCATACTACGCGACGTTCGATTGGAAACCAAGCCCGGAAAACGGCATGCTGCATTCATTGGATCAAACCCTGGAGGATACGGCAATGACCACCACCATCGCTCTCTACAACACGCTTCGCCGCCCGGTGCTCGACCTCTTCACCGCGCCGTTCAGGCCTCGCAAGCACGGCCTGCTCGACCGCCGCTCGCTGTCGGATCATTTCCTCAGGGATATCGGTATGCTTGACGGACGCGTGCCTCCCGGCACCATTGGCTAAGCAAGCTCTTTGACCAGGGGAGGGAAAGATGACTGTGTTATCCGAGGATCTGGCGAAGAGCCGACAAACGATCAACGCCTATGAGGACTATGCCGAACGCTACGACGCTCTGGTGCGGCACGTTCCGAACCAAAGAGAACAGAAATGGCTGAAGCGCCTGGTGAAGATCGCCGGCAAAGGTGGCCGGATTCTGGAAGTCGGTTCGGGACCCGGATACGATGCGGACTTCGTCGAAGGGCTCGGTGTCCAGGTTCGGCGCACAGACGCAACGAAGCGGTTTCTCGAGTTGCAGGCCGCACGCGGCAAGCAGGGTGAGTTTCTCGATCTCGTCACCGACGATCTCGGCGGCCCCTATGACGCGGTGCTCGCATTGTGCGTCCTGATCCACGTGCCGCGCGAGCAGGCCGACCAGGTGCTTGCCAAGATTGCCGGGGCGCTGCGGCCGGGCGGCGCCTTCCTCGTCTCGATGCGCATTGGCGATGGCGAGAAGAGCGGCGAATATCATACGGTCTACTGGCGCAGGGACGACTTCGCGGCCCGCCTCGAAAACGCCGGGCTGGTCCTTGTCGGAGACGAATTCAACGTCGGCCGCGATCGCGAAGAGTGGACCACCTTTCTGGCTTTGAGGCCGTCATGACGCGCCGCGGACTGTTTTTGTTCGTGCTGCTCAGCCTCCTGTGGGGCATTCCCTATTTGTTGATCAAGCTGGCGGTTGCCGAGGTGTCGGTGCCCTTCCTGGTCTTTGCCCGAACAGCCGTCGGCGCGCTCGCGCTGCTGCCCTTCGTCCTTGTCCAGCGCAGTTTCGGATGGCTGAAGACACATTGGCGGGCGGTCGCCGCATTCTGTCTGGTCGAGATGATCCTGCCATGGGGGCTGATCACCCATGGCGAAGTCAGCATCGACAGTTCCACCGCCGGACTGCTGATTGCCATGACGCCGGCCGTAACCGTCGCGCTCTCAAAGCTGATGGGCTCGGATGAGCGGCTGGGGATACGCCGCTGGACCGGTCTTTTCCTCGGTTTTGCCGGTGTCTTCGTGCTGGCGCTGCCGACCTTGGGTGGCGGATTTCTCGCGGTCGTCGAGATTCTCATGGCCGCGGCCTGCTATGCCTCGGGTTCGATCATCGCGTCGCGCTGGCTGAACGATGTGCCGGCAACCTCGCTGACGGCAGTCTGTCTGGCAGGGGCCGCGCTGATCTACGCCGTGCCGGCGGCGTTGGCCTGGCCGGCGGCCATGCCGTCGACAACGGTGGTTGGCGCAATCCTCGGTCTTGGCGTGTTTTGCACGGCGATCGCCTTCGCCACCTATTTCCTGCTGGTGCGGGAGATCGGCCCCGAACGGGCGGTCGTCATAACCTATGTGGCGCCCGCCGTCTCCGTGGCAGCCGGCGTGCTCGTCCTTTCGGAGCCGCTCGATATCGGCATTGTCGCGGCCTTCGCGCTCATCCTGTGCGGATCATATCTCGGCACGTGGCGCGCTCCGCCAGAACCGTCCGCGTCCGCGACCTCGGCAAGTTGACCGGCGGCCGCCAGCCGCCGTCAGAAATAAGGTCGCAGGTTCTCGCGAATGCGGTCCAGCACCGTCTTTCCCGAGATATCGGCGGTGAAGGTCTTGCCGGTGATGGTCTCAAAGGCCTGCGTGTAAACCCGCGATGTCTGCTCGATGAGCTCGGCGGGGATTTTCGGAATACGATCCTTGTAGGGATCGCAGCGCGCGGTCACCCAGGCGCGAATAAAGTCCTTGTCGAAACTTTGCGGCCGCTCGCCCGCCTTGAAACGCTCTTCATAGCTTGCCGCAAGCCAGTAGCGGCTTGAGTCGGGCGTATGGATTTCATCGGCAAGGATGATGGCGCCATCCTTGTCCGTGCCGAACTCGTATTTGGTGTCGACCAGGATCAGGCCCCGCTTGGCGGCCAACGCTTTGCCGCGCGCAAACAGCGCCAGCGCATAGCGCGAGACTGTGTCCCATTGCTCTTCCGATAACAGGCCGCGCGTCAGGATCTCGTCGCGCGTCAAGGGCTCGTCATGACCGCCATCGAGCGCCTTGCTGGTCGGCGTGATGATGGCCTGCGGCAGCTTCTCATTGTCGCGCAGTCCGTCCGGCAGGCGGATGCCGTACATATCGCGTTCGCCGTTCTTGTATTTCGTCAGCACCGAAGTGCTGGTGGTGCCGGCGAGATAGTCGCGAACGACGATTTCCACCGGCAGAATGTCGAGCCTGGTGCCGACGACGACATTGGGGTCGGGATAATCGAGCACATGGTTGGGGCAGATGTCCGCCGTTTCCTCGAACCAGTAGCGCGCCGTCTGCGTCAGCAGCTCTCCCTTGAGCGGTATTGCGGTCAGGATCACATCGAAGGCGCTCAGCCGGTCGGTGGCGATGATGATGCGGCGGCCATCCGGCAGATCGTAATTCTCGCGGACCTTGCCTTTGTAGTGGTTCGGGAGTTCCGGAATGAAGGCATCCGAGAGAACGCGCAGTGCTGTCATCCTGGTCTCATGGCTCCTAACAGTTTGGGCGACTCTTAACAAAGTTGAGGGGGCTTCGATACCCGAGGAAGGGCGGTTCGTCCTTTGCGAATAATCAAGACATTGCCTTCGCCGTGCTATCTATTTGCAGCTTCCGGCACTCCTGGGGGACGCGGTGGACGTAGAGCTCAAATTTCTGATTGTCGGATTTGCCTGCGCGATCGCGGGCGGTCTGTCGTTCATCACCTTCGTCAAATGGCGCGAGGTGCAGGCGATGAGCCACTGGCTGCCGGCGACGGGCAAGATCATCTCGTCGCGCGTCGAGGCGCGTGAAGTCAGAAGGTCGGGCGTCGGCTCGGACAGCAGCGACACCACCGAGATGCGCAATTTTCCGGCGATCACCTTCGAATACAAGGTCGGTAAAAAGAAATATCAAAGCTCGCGCTACAGCGTGAAGGAGAATCTGGGGAATTTCGAAGTCACCGAAACCCTGGCGCAGTTTCCCACCGGCGCTGAAGTGACCGTCTTCTACAATCCGGCCAATCCGGGCAAGGCCGTGATCGAACGCACCCTGCCGGACGGCGCCTTCAAGTTCATGGTCAAGCTCTCGGCCTGGCTGGTGATCGGCACGGTGGTGTTGGTGTTTTCGCTCGGTGGCGTGCTGGAGGCGATCCGGCCGCACCTGCCCAAGCCGCAGAACCTCGGCGCCGGAGCGCTGCTGCTGTTCATGGGCCTGATGATCCTGCGCATGGCCTTCGTCCAGAAGTCGCTTGCCGAGCAGGCGGCAAAATGGCCGGTCGCGCCCGGCCGCATCGATTCCTCCGGTCTGCAGGCGCTACGAAACTACAGGGGCCACCGACGCTGGAGCACCGTTTTCAAATCCCGCATCGTGTACAGCTACGGCGTCGCAGGCCAGCACTACACCTCAGACCGCGTCACCTTCGGCGCCACGGTCACCGCTTCAATGCCCGGCCTCGTCAGCGGCCAAGGGCGCAGCTATGCCGAGGGCGGCAAGGTCGACGTGCATTACGACCCAGCCAACCCCGCCTCGGCAGTGCTGGAATGCAGGGTGCGCGGGCTTTGGCTGCTGTGGGTCTGTTCGGCCGCGTTTTTGGGCGGCGCGGCTTGGCTGGTCGGTTTTATCTGAGGCGCCACTTTTATGACGAGACATCCAATGATCGTTCGCAGGCTGGCCGTCGTTTGCCTGGCTCTGCTCGGCGCCGTGCAGGCAGCGAGCGCAAGAGAGTGTCTGCTAAGCCACGCCACCTATCGCGAGCCGCGTTCGGGCGCGGTGTTGCAATTCCGCCCGCTCGACAATGAACCGGCGGCACTGACGGTCGAAGTGTTTTCGGTGACCGTCCCCAACACCGACACGCGCTTGCCGGCCGACATCACCTGGACCAATGGCAAAAATTCGTTTCCGCTCGGCACCATCCGCCATGCCTGCACCGACGACGACCGCGAAGCGGGGCTGGAGGACGGCAGCGGGATGTGCCGGATATGGATGGGCCAGGTCTATGCGTTGACCGGAGGCGGCGCCGAGCAGCTGAATTCGCGCGAAGCGACACCGGCGCCGAAAGGGCTGTTGCTGCCCGATTTCGGCGCGGGCTTCACCGAATTTGCCGATTTCGCCAATGCCAATCCGGACGGCTCGGCGTGGGACGCCTTCACATTGACAGGATGCAGCGATGAATAACGCCATGAGATCAATTGTCTGGATTTGCGTGCTGTTTGCCGCCGCGGCGATATCAGCCGCTGCATATGCGGACGAGCCGTCGCCGTCGCGCCCGCCGATCGACAAATGCGTCTGGGAAAAAATGGCCGACAAGACGGTTGGGCTGGCCGCTTGGGCGCAGCGCTGCGATTTCGGCTTCCGCCAGATCCATTTCGAGTTCGCCGGCAATGCGCTCGCCATCAAATACAGCGATGGCGGCGCGCCCGATCCACTGGTCGAGGTATTCGATATTAAGGCAGGCGAAACCGCCGAGCCTGCGGTGCTGCGCCTGCTATTGGACAAGACCGACAAATCAGTCAGCGCCCGCTGCGTGCTGGTACCCTACACCGAAGGCACCGTGCCCGCCGGCGTCAAACGCTACACATTCAGCCCTGATGCTGCCTATGCCAAAGAGCTGAAAGCGGTGGTGAGTGATGACGTTCCCGAACCACCCTGCGGCGACTGGGGCGAAATGCCCGACGGCATCCAGTACTTCGAGGTACCGGCGGGGCGGAAGGTGCTGTTCGTACGGGCGGGGCAGGACGAGCCGTTGTTTGATGAGCAGACGCTGCGGGTGGTGTCGGCGGGGTAGGTGCTGAGATCCTGATCGCAGGATCTGTCTTATGCTTCGACGTATTCCGCGAGGCTGACGCCTTTCGGCACGTCCAGCCCATCGGCACGCAAGCCTTCGATGTGAAAGCGTATAGCGTCGCGAACTTCGGTTTCCACTTCTGGCACGGTCGCACCGGTCGCGATGCAGCCGGGTAAGTCCGGCACATAGGCAGAGAAATTGTTTCCTGTTTTTTCGATCACTACCGCGTAACGCATTGACCACTCACAGATCGGTTTGATCGATCAGCCTACTCAGGCCTTTCTTCGATTGTATGGAGACTGGTTTGTGGGCTTTAGGGACACCCCTTCCTCAGAAGCCTTCGATTGCACCGCTCCCGGTGTACGGCCAAGCTTTAGGCCGATAATGCGTGTAGGGGTGTTATCTTTCGCCAAAACCTTAAGCTGCTTAATCTCTGCCGGTTGCCATATCTTCCCTGAATTGCGTTCTGTCTTCGGTGTCTTAGCCATTTTATGACCTTTATTTGCGTTGCTGCTTTGTTCTACAAGGGTCTTACGTGCAAGGCAATCTGTCTTGCACGTAACGATTTAGTTTCTCGCAGCTAATTTAGGAATATCCCGTCACTCTGCATGCGGCACTCGCAGGCGTTCCTGCAGAGGGGTTTGGTATCTGGAGCAGTATTGCCCTATAGCCGCGCAGCAGCGGCGGATGCCGTCCATGCGGCGTAAATATCTATGCGTTGAGTGCGCCGCGCTGTGATTGCTTGCCGTTAAAAAATAACGAGAGTTGACCGAGGGGGTCCGGAGTCCGTTCCAACGAAGCTCTTTTTGGGAGTTCGGAAATTACAGCTTTGATCCAATTGCCATCGTTGGACGCAACGGTTTCATTTTTTCGTACTTTAAGCCGACTCAAGTGTCGACTAATTCTAATGGCCTGCTTCTCAGTCAATTTATATGACTTCCGAATTTCGTTTGCTGATTTATATTTTTTGCAAAAGGAATACGGATAAAGGAAGCAAAGAGCAAAAGCTGTTGCTTGCCATTCGGCGCTATTAGGTAGGGGGGTATTTCTGACGCTGTCGCTATATACTGCGTCAGCGTTATTCAGGCCAAGCGCCGCATACCTGTGATGTAGAAACAGGTGCCCAACCTCATGGAGGAGAACTTCCATAGCGAACGCCGACTTATTTGCGGCGGCCTCATAGATGCTCTCGGATACAACGATCCCCAGCGGGTCTTCAGAAATGAAGGCGCGCCGCGAGCCCATCGTTACATCGTCTTCTATGAAGAGATAAAGCCCCGGAAAAATCTTAGGTAAATCGATTTCCAGATATCGAATTATATCCAGTTCTCCTTCGCCAGGCCCAAACGCGGACGTCCGAATTGTCTCTGCCAAACGATTGATTTGGTGGAGAGAGGCTCCTTTGGCGACATAGACGTTTTTCATCGCACATCACCGTATCGTGGCTGCGAAACGCGCGTAAGCCTGTAAGTCGGGTCTTGGGCCGCAAGTGCTGCTTCAACCTCTTCGAGATCTAAGCCGAGAACTCCCATCGCCAGCACGACATAGTGCGCAGGGGGTATCTTTTGGCCACTCTCCATAAGAGAAATATCGCGGGGACTTGTATTTACCAGTTTTGCCATTTCAGGTCGGGTCATTGTCATGGCTGTACGCCCTTCGGTACATTGCTGTCCAAAGGGCGTAAGCTGGTAGTGGTCATTCGACGCCACAACTTTTGTTGTAGCCATTTCGGTTGGTGCGAGAGCCAAAGTTGTATCCAGGCCCCTTCAGATCTAATTGAAATTGCAGGCATTTTAATTGGGAATATATTCCACACCCAAAGTTAGGTACCTGCCAGACGCAAAGTTGTATCCTGATGTGCCTGACAAGGGTTTTCTGGCCCCGTTTCTGGCATCAAGATCAAGTCTATCTCGTGCGGGACGAGGTATTTGCGCCTGGGCGATGGCCGAGGCCGCTCTCCCGTTAGCATCCAGATCGCGCCCAAGAGGAGCTGGGCAACCCGTCACCGCGGGAGATGGCGCTGAGACCACAGTCTGACTGCTGGCGAGCCCGCGATGCCCCTGAGCAGAGTGGCGCGCGGGACGACGGCGGCACTGCCAACCGGGGTCTTGGCGGGAAGAGACCAGCAGAGGACTAGGCGGATGACCCGCGCCGACGGACTACCTTGACGCTATGAAGACGGTCACGAACCGACGGTGACAGCGAGATCAGGGCAGATTCCGAACGTTTATCCTCAGCATCGAGCTCTTCAACACCGATTGGAGAGCGTGCCTCCGGGCCTGAGTTGGAAGATCCCTCGGGGGGAATAGGCCTACGAGATGAGCCGTTGACGTTTGCCAATTGGCGCCTGACCTTGGTTGGGTTCAAACAAGAGGAGCCACGGTCATGGAAGATGGAAGCCGGAAAATCTACGTGACGAGCGAAGCAGAGAAGCTTGAGGTTCTCGCCGGGCTCGAGTTGTCCGGAAGCGTTCGCACCCTGAATCGGCTCCTCGGGACAAGTTACGCCGACTTGGCGGCTTCGCAGTCCGAAGAGGTCAGGGCGAGATACGCGAGATGGCAGGAGGTTGCCCGGAATGGACTGGCCATCGAGGCGGAATGGGGCGAGGGGGCTCTCCTGAATCTTAACGATCCAGTCTTCGTCGACATGCGAGCACGAGGGCAAATGAATCCCGTCCGCGTCCGGAATGCGGAAGCGTATGCCGCAGCTCATCCGCCGGCTGAGTTCAATTCAGCAAGCTCGTTGTAGGCGCGAATTTGGGTGCCGACCACTGTGTGCCGCACCCCGGTGCTAGCCGGAATCACAATAAAGGTTCCTTCGCTTTCGTCCGGCGCCTTTCCGTCCTCCGTTAGTTTCAGCTGAAGGTAGATCTCGCCGTCTTGGCTCATATCGACCAGGCGTTCCTCGTACTGGCTGATATGGCCGGGTTTCTCGTTTTCTTTGTTATGTTCAGGATGTTCCACAGGCATACTCAAGCTCCCTTCTAAGGACTTATGCGTCGGCAACCCGTAACCCTTGAAACATTGCGGTTTCGTTATCGTGCTCGTCGCGGTGTAGAGTCCGCGCATCGTCTTGCCGAAGCGGGTCGACACCAAACGCGCGATTGCTGTCCTAAGGCTTCGAACGGTTCGCCGATGCGGTTCTGGAAATCGACCCGCCAAATCCTCGCTATGTCCTCGCGGCTGCAAGAGTTTGCCGAAAGGAGCCGTCCGCCGTTATCGGCTCCAACGCCAACAAGACGCTTCATTTGCTGGCCAGCCCGTACCTGGCTCCGTTCTTGATCGCCTCTCGGCCTGCTCTCATCGCTGCCTAGGCTTTTGCCAGTCCCGCTAATTGCAGATTGACTTGAACGGACCGGTCTTCCCAACCAGGGGGCTCGACACGAACTGCTCGGGTTTTCAGCAGGTTATGCAGGGGCTCAACAAAGTGAGATTGAAAGTCCCGGTTGTCGGTAACGCCTGCGATCCTGATTTCGATCGATGGGGGCGCTAACGAGTCTGCAGCGCGCCGGAGCATTCGTTCGGCATCCACCGCAAGGATTAGCGCCGTGACAGACGCTAAGTCAGGCAAGGTCATAAGTTCGAGCCGCTTACGGCTTCGGTAGAGTTCAAGGTCGCTGAAACTGGCATCCAGTGTCCACAATTTTGCGGTGGTTTCAATCCTTCGACAAAGCACGATGCTGGTCCCCCACCATTGTGTCCTATTCATCAACCCGACGGCGCTTCGTCCATCAAGTCCTGTCGCCCCCAGACGCTTCGGTACCCAAAACTCGCTGTGCCGACGAAAATCGTCTCCTGCAACACGCAGTCCTTCAGGATAGTGCGGGAACAGCTTATGCGCATCATCCGTCCAACCCCGAAAAATGTCATACGGTGAAACGTTGCCCCATTTCCGATAATCGGCGACCCAGCGCGCATCCATAGGCCTGATTGGTCCTGGCGCCAAATCGGGCATCTCTGCAGGAGCCTTAATCTCGCTGTCGCGCTCGCCTGCCTCTGGATGTCGATGCAGCATAGGATCATTGACCCTTCCGCCACGCTTACGGTCGTAGATCAGTCGGCACGGTACTGCCAAAGCGATGAGATTCATGGTGCTCTCTTGGACACCGCTAAGAAGAGGATGCCGGCGAGATCCGAAGAGAACGCGGTCCGTCATCCAACCTTCCTTCGACCAGCGACGCTCCCAGTGGCTCGGAGCGTCGCTAATCCTGGACAAAAGCCTATCGATGTGGCGCAACATGCCGTCGTAATCGCCAGCATATCTGGGCCGTCGCGCCTTCTTCAATGCCAGATCAATATCGCCAACGCTGTCCTGCTCCCTCAGGAGGCTGCCGAACAGCCAAACTTCTTCGACAAAATTGACCGCATCGGGATCTTGATTGAGAGCGTTGACGCGGTCGAGGAATTCATCGAGCTGTGTCTGTGCCTGGGAATAAGGTGTCCGTCGCTTCGCTTTCGCACGCGCGATGGCTTCGCCGCTGTCGGTAAGCTTAAGCGTCTCTTGGTCGATTAGCCCTCGGTCAAGGCATTCTTCAAACACGATCGCGCCGTCCCGACGCAACGGGAATACCGATTTGAGATCGATTACGTTTCCTGGCGATCCGGTCCTCTCAAAGCTCTGCAGCGCTTGCTTGAAAACCGCAGGTCTGTAACCGGCGATCCGCATTCTCCCATCGAAGCTGATCCCCACCGCTTTCCTCCTTCAGCCTGCGCACAATCGAGGGATGCAGCACAATTTGAAAGCGAGTCAATCGATCAATAGTCCTTTTACGAAATCTCGGGAAGGATTGGATCTGCTCGATCACCTGAGGCTTGAGAACGTGCGTGCCGTAGCTGCCGTGCGCCGGCTCGTCGCAAAGTGATCGCACAGGAGGCGGGGCGCGATCGAAACGATGTGTTCGGCTGGTCCATTTGATGCCGTCCTTGCCTTCGCGCTGGTTTCTGCGCGCCTCGAATGCTTGGCGTACGAAGTCGGCGTGACAGCCCTGAACACGACGCCGGAAGAAGCGGCAGCGGTCCTTTGGCAGGTCGCGGAACGCCCATCTCAGATTTCGTCGAGAATTTCCAGGCAGCGAAGTTTCACGGAATGGTTCGGAGGCCCTGCCGAGAAGGCTGTGGGAGAAAGCGCGGTCGGATATCGGGAAAGAGATTGGAGTGATTACGGCAGGACTGTTCGATCCACAATCCAGCTGGTTCTGCTCAGAGCGGCCTGAGTGACGGACCCGGTCCTTGGCGGAGCTTTACGGAGACATCCTCGCGCTGTGACAGCGAGTTTGCCGGGAGGCTATCTCGACTTCAACTGCCTTCAACAGAGCCTCGTTGCGCCTGTCGTTGGCGGCGACGTCCGCCTCGGTTTGGGTGATTGGACGACTAAGGTCGGCGTCGTTGTAGTACCGCCCCTGTTTGTATGGTGATCCCGGCGGCGCGAACTTCACCTTGTAGATGAGGATCGCCATTATCGTCTCGCCGCTGAGCCGCCTTATGTCTTCAGGAAGGATCACCTCCTTGTATGCGCGCATGAAGTCAACGCCATGCCTTTCGGCCGATGGTACCGGAAGGCTCCGCATAGCAGTTTCGAGCTCGCCGGCAGGGAGGCATAAGATGACTCGGTACGAGTACCTTGAGTTTCCAACCGTCAGTTCCCAGAAGGGCGGCAGCGCCGGATCGTAGAAAGGGTTGCGCTGGAAGTGGACGACGTAGTTCGGAGTGCGTCGGATCCAGTTCTCATGGAAAACTGTCGCGGGAATGCCCAAGTAAGCATCAGCGCCGGTAGGGCGGCTCATGTTTTTCCTGCGTCGCATCCTTCATCTCCTCGATATCTCGGGAGAAGATTGCGCGGCGCGATGCAAGCTTCAAAGCTTGGCTGCCCCGGGGGGACTTCAAGGGCTTTTCGGCCCTCCAAGATCAGCATTAGCTGCATTTTGGCCTCGGAAGCCCCCGTCCAGCGTTGGAAGAAGCTCAAGCTCGCCTGGCAGCAAAAGCCACAACGGGAATCGGAGCAGCGTGCAGCTTTTGAAGGCCGGCTCACTGTTCTGATGATCTAAAAAAGCGCTTGAAAAGCCGGAAGCACCGCCCTATAACATGTTCATGGCTTTGCCACGGGGTCTGGCTTTACGCTGACCGCCATAAGGGACCTTCGGGTCCCTTATGTGTTTCTAGGGTTCACCCATTCCTTGTATGGATCATCGTAGCAGGAGTACTTGACCGCGATCGTCTCGTCGCCGTTGCTCCTCAAATCGATAATTTGTCCTGCTTCTGACAATCGGTCGTGCGCTCGGTTTTTCAAGCCGGTTGGACGGTGACCGAGGGGGTGAAGCACAAGGTCAGCCAATTGCAGCATGGGATTGCTTTTCCCGTCTGGCCAAATGGTCAGAAGCGTCTCTGCCAGCTCATCTTTCGTGAGAGGCGTATGCTTCGATGAGTTTGTTGCATCAAAGCCAGTTCCTTTTTTGAGAAGTCCCTCGAAATAATTTTCGATGAGGCGATCCTCGACCGCGCCTGATCGTTCATAAGCAATAGAGAGTTTCCGGCCAGCGAGCCTCGCGTACTTCGCCGCACGCTCGACGGAGATGTCGAAGGCCGTCCGGCTCATCTGCCATCGTGATCCTTCAGCGTGCTTCTCATAGTACCTGTCTCGATAGCCCGGGCGGCAGATCACGCATGCATGGGCCGTAATACGATCATCGATGATCAGAGCTTCCAGCTCTTCGAAGAAGAGGTTCCTCCGTCCCTCGTCCTGTTTCAGGAAACCGAACTTGCCCTTTCCGGATCGAATCTTATTTCCGTGCAGCTCCGGTACACCCCAGCGCTTGCAGAACCGAATTGTGGCATCAGACAGCGCCTGGACCGCCTCCGAAGGAACGATTATCCCGCCGAGGCCAAAGCTGAAGATATGAGACTCCATAGGCAGGGCGTCATAGGCAGGGCGTCACCCGGTTTGCACATGGTACGAGTTCCGAAATCGTCCATGAAAAAAGTCAGGTGAGGCTGGTCGTCGTTCACAGTATTTCTTTCCACCACAATTGCTGTCGACACTGAGCTTTGCGAGAACTACATCCATTCGGGTTTACAGATTGTTTTGCGTATCGCTCTTTGGGGTTTCGGATTCGGGGCACGTACCACAGAGCAATGCCCGGGAGTCGCCCTTACCGTCTCGCGACGTTGACTATGCCGCCTGGGCTCGTTTGGAGCAGAAGCCAGAGACCTCAATTTTATTGCGCTTCGTCACGACTATGGAACGGTCGGCTGAGATTGCCGGATCGGGAACGGGCGAGTGGAACTGCCGGAGCGACATGGAAGCGTAACGCGCCCCCTCATGGAATCGCGCCTCATCTCTTACTATGGTGTCAGCTTGCTTCGGCTTCCGGGCGAGCCAAAGGGAGCGGGATATGAGGCGTGCTGCGGTTGACGTCAGCAACCTGGCGCCTGACCCTTTCTGCATCGAGAACAGAAAGGTTGCGCGATGGAAAACGAGCCACGGTATTTCTGCAGGCTGACCGAGGATGAAAAGCTTAGTGTCCTCGCCGGGCTCGAGCGGTCCGGCAGTGTCAGAATGATGGCCAACGTCTTGAAGGGGAACTTCTCGGACTTGGCGACCTCGGCGTCGAAGGACGTCAGGGCGAAGTACGCACGATGGCAGGAAGTCACAAAGAAGTGGCAGGCCATCGAGGCGGAATGGGGCGAGGGCGCCCTCCTGAAGCTCGACGATCCGGTCTTCGTGGACTTGCGTGCAAAAGGGCTGTTAAATTCGGATATCATCCGCAATGCAGAGGCATATGCCTGCGCTCACTCGTCCTTGCCGGAATTCAACACTCCGAGCGCCTTATGAGCGTCTCCCAAGTCACCAACCACGGTGTGTCGTTTCCCGGTCTTCGCCGGAATGACCACGTAGGCGACATGCTCTCCGCCCTTCCGTTGTTCAACGATTTCGCCATCGCCGTTGCTGTCGACCGGACCTTCTTCGATCTCCGGGGCGATGTCGTCGGAATGGTTCCCTGACAAAGTCTTGCTCCTTCCACTAGCTTCGCTTTCGGTAGCGACCAGCTTTCGAATCCTTGCAGTCCGCTGGTTAGCGCGATCCGGCCACATTCGGCACTCACGGATTCACTGCTGATGTCAAGCATACGTGCTGGATATCGGCGAGCTGGAACGTTCGGCGTAGTGGGCGATCCGATTTCGAAACTCCTTGATCCGCATGAATCCGCTCCAGATGAGCGGCCACCTTGTTTCAAACTGGAGATCCATCGGACGGCAGCGTTTTAGAAAGGAGCTGGCGAAATTTCCACGCGCGTGCAAACCTCGTTGCTTGCGCAAAACTCAAGCTAATTCTGGATTGCGAGCCGATCATGAGGTATGGGGGCGCATGCCCAGACGCGGCGAAATGCCGAAGTCTTGCCTGCTGCATCTTGCGTCTTGGCGCATAGCATTCCGATGACGTCCAATGTTTTCTCGTAGTTCTCCACCACCGGCTTGCATATCAGGTCCTTGTGGTGGGCTACGTTATTTCTGAACGTGCGGACGAACTCCACTCCATCGTGAAGGTGATCGATATTCTTCTCTTTCGGGAACCCCGCCAATATTGTGTGGAGTTCGGCTCTCCATAGATGCGGGTGGAATTTCCTCGTGAAAACGTTCACCCAGAAACCGAAAGTCAGTTCGCTGGTGATGTAGTCGGATAGGTCGCCTCGGCGTCCCTTATCGATTTCGCTCTGATAGGCGTCCGTCAACTGCTGGGCAAGGTTCGACTTTCCCAACCGATAATCGAGGAGATCGGTGCTACGGTACCATTGCCTGCCATATTTGCTCGCGAGCCTTCTCATCGCGACGTTCCGAATCGTGATCTCTGCGATGTGCAACGTTGGCAGAAGCGAACCAGCGACCGCAGCATTCCACGTATGCAAGCGTACCGCTAGTCGCAGGTCGCCATCGGCCAAATCGAGGTAGCGCTTCATACGGGCAGGCGATATGGTTTTCTTCAGTTTCTCCAAGGCTGCGATAGGCACGGAATTTGGGCCTTGCAGAAAGTGATCAGCTACCTTATAAGTTTCGCATGCGCTGTCGGGTTCCATTTCTGCACTAGCAGTCAAATCCCCGGTGGACACAGACATGGGGGTTGGACCTACGGGTGCCAGCCCCCCTTTGTTTTCAGCCTCTACAACGCCGTTCAAGCATCATTCTCCGTTGGTTCGTCATTGCGACCATATCCGGCGTTCTTTCGCTCCACAACAACCAGATCGCCAGCTTCCTCACCGTACTCGTATGCAACGCCGTCAATGGCAACGCCGCATGGTGAACTGTTTCCTACATTGTCCTTTTAATTGCGTATTCCTGCCGTCTCTGTCTGTCACTTACGGTTGTGCGTTGCGGTGAGCATCAGGAAACCCGCGGACCTGACGTCGCGTCGGCCGGAGGGTCTGTTTTTCTGGGCGCAACTGCAGAAGGAGCGGCCCGCCGCACTTCCGCTTTCTGCTTCCTGATCATTTTCTGAACTGATGCCTTGTCGTAGGCCCAGGCATTCGCGCCTTCGGCCTCAAAGCATTCGACCAACTGCCTGTTATAGAAGAACGCTCCGACCGTTTCCGGGAGCAGGGTCGGCGCGATTCCGGCCAGCCTGAGAAGCGCACGGACCTGCTTGTGATGCATCAACGTCTTCTGGCAGAGCTCGCCAAGCGAAACGAAGCGCGTCCTGAATGCCTCTGCGCTCTCCCGTGAAACGACCGGGATCATCCGCCTTGCGTCGGGACTGAATTCTTCGACGAGGGTAAGGTGGCCTGCCTCGATCAACCTGTTGACGACACGCTCATGCGTACCGGGAAGGAACGCCTCGGCCTCCGCTTTGGTAAAGTTTGTGCGCGTCTCGCGAGAACGCACGATCCGCGTCATCTCGTCGGCGTCCAGCAGCAGTGCCATGTAGTCCGTCCTGCCAACTAGCCTGCCTTTCCAACTCAGCTTCCCCGTGAAGACCATGTCGAGAAGGTCTGGAATGCTGCAGGAGGACGCACGCCGCGCGCCGATAACATCGACCTGACGCTCGGTTGGCTTTAAAATCTCGCAAGCGCCGTCGAAAAGGTGGGTCCGAAGCTCTTCGACTGCTTCTGTTGAGAAACGTCGCTTCGCATTCCTTCGAGAGCCTGTATCTGCCAATGCAGAAAGGTGCCCGCCGGCGACCAATGCCTTCAGGTGTAGGCGGGGAACGCCGAGAAGCTTCTCGACCTCCGGAGCGGTGATCGCATCCTTGAGCTCGGAAACGACTCGATGGACGTCGCCGGACGTGGCGAGGATGCGATGGTCCATGACCCCGGATCGCTCTCCCGCGCCGTCGATGCCCATCCGCTTGAATAGCCGACGGATGGTGAGGGCATGCACGCCGGAGTCCCGGGCCGCGGTGCGAACCGTGTGGACCTTGCGGTCGCCCGCTGGCTCTCCGAGCACGTCGGTCCCGGGTTCGATCGGCATGGTCGCCAGGGCGAAGTGGCGCACGGCGTCGCGCAGTTTGGCGTATGCCGGGTCGTCCACCGTCTTTTGGAGCAGGCCGTATGCATAACCGTAGGTGTCCCGTGGACCCCAGAAACCGCGCGTCGAAGACTGCGCGTCGTTGAGCCTTCCGAGAAACGTGCGAAGGGATTCCTCACCGACGCTGGCAATACGGAATCCTTCATCGGCGGCCGCGGCCCAGTCGGAGGCGGTGAACTGCGCGACCTTGACCTTGGGCTCGTGCAGCGAGGAAACGCCGAGAGCCTCGCAGAACGGGGCCGCCACGTACAGCGGGAGGTCGTCCAGCCAGTTCTCCTGCGACCGCACACCGCGGATCCGTTTCTGAAGCCATGTCTGGAAAGGGGAGGCGGGCGCAGGGATCGCCGCGTCAGCAATCTGGTGAAGGCTCGGAATCAGCCCATGCATCGTGCCGCTGAAATCGAATGGAGCGAAGGGCGTTCGGATGGGGTTCGTCGCGGTAAGAAGGACATTGTGGCGATCGCAGGACCGAAAATGAGACAGGGTCCATTGAAGGCGGAGCCACGGTCTACTGGACGACGGACCGTCATAGCGGTCCATGTCCTCCCGCGCGCAGCGGGCACAGAACCGGAAATACGTCCGGTTGACCGCAAGCCGGACGACTGTCTCGTCGGCTACCTCGTAGAATCTGCCGCCCTTGGGAATAGGCGTAAACCTCAGCAGGGTATCCGGGTCTGCCCGTCCAAGCGTGGCGATGTCTCGCACTGCCGACGGGACACCCTTGTCGAGGCTCCGCTGATGGATGCTCATGTCGCGGAGGAGATCCTTCAGCGAACGGCCATTCAGGACCGCCAGGCGGGACGCGAAGCCCGCCGCCGGTTCCTGATCCTCGAGCGGATAGGCAAACGCAAGCGGTTCGAGAATCCGCCCGTTCGTTCTCATGATCAGTGGTCCTCGATCATGAATAGGCCGGGCTCCAATCGAATCCAGTCGTCTACAAGGAAGGGGTTCATTTCGTCATGGCCGCGGGCCTGTGAATGTTCGATGTAGGCTAGGGCGAAATGGTCGCGCGTCAGAGCGGCAGCGTTTTTCGACGCCGCTTGCTCAATCGCGGCGAGGATCACCTGAGCGATCCGTCCGTACCGATACCTGGCCGCATGCGCGATACGGTCCGGGAGGTCGCTTTCCAGCACCTTGCTGGGGTTCAGCCCGGCCGCTTCGCACATAGCGGCCACGACATTGAGGATGAGGATGCGCTCCGCTGGAAGAACGACATCCGGAAGGTGCAGGTGTCGTGCGCGCCGCTCGATCTGCTCGTCAAGCTTCGCGAGGGAGGTGATGCTTGGCATGCCGGACATGATGAGGCTGACAGGCCACGGCGTGTAGTTCATGACGCCCTTGAGCGCCTTCCTGACGGAGTCCCGCTCCTTGTCGGATTCGGTCAGCTTCAGCAGGTGCTGCGTTTCGTCGATATGAATGACAAGAACCTTCCGCAGGTGGAGCTGCTCGGGGAGGATGTCCCATACCTCGCCTTGCTCGTACTTGCGGGTGATCTTGTAACCTGCCTTCCGCAGGATATTCAGCCCTAGGAACTTGAGGGTCGAAGGTCCCATCAGCGTAAGGGAAATCACGGGTTCGATGGTGCCATACGACTTCTTGATCGGGGCCAGCGTGAGGTTTTCCTCAAGCATGCGCTCCACCAAGGTAGTTTTTCCCGCGCCGCTTTCGCCGGTGACGAACAGGATGCGGCCGTCGTCTCTCCGATTGTTTTTCTTCGCCAGCATCATCGCGACAAAGCGGGAGAGAGTCTTTTTGGCGACGTCGTCCCGTCCGCAGCGCACGTAAACGCTCTTCGCGCGTTCCAGCATCTGCTTGACGCGTTTGTCCTTCTCGCTCAGGCGGCTCTCGATCGTATCGAGAAAGTCGTCGTCGGACATGGCATCGTTCCAGTCCGTCACGGGCGTACCGTCGGCACGCTCGTGATCTGCACGGAGCCCCTGATCGGCAAGTTGACGCGTCATTCGTCGTCTCCGTCGTAAAGGTTCATGCTTCCGCCGAACGGCTTCGGCTTTGGTGAACTTTCTTCGTGGGGCGATTCCGGAGACGGGAGGGACTTCTGCCCGGTATCGACACGGCGTCGCGTCGAGAGCGCGACGATTGTACCCAAACCGTCGCCCTCGGGTTCCTCGGCCGCATGTTCAACAGACCCAAGTCCTGCCCTGCCGGAGAACACGATCCGAGCTTCGATCAGATCCAGCGTCTTTTCCGTGATTTCGTGGGTCGCGATGGCGGCCCTCTTGCGGACGTTTTCGGCCAGATCAAGGAAGTGCCGATGGGCATCGATGCGGATCGTTCGCCCTGCTGCCTGCTCGGCTTTGACGAACTCGCGCACCGCCTGCTTCGCCAGGAGCGTTTCAGCAAGCGTCTTCCCGTTGCCTGTGCCGTCCACGCTGGGAACCGTGAGGAAGTGCTGGTCTTCGGGGACTCCTTTGATCCGACCCCTGAACTGCTTGGGAATCCGGACGTATACGCCGCCCAGGTCCTCAGGTTCGATGATGACGTCGACCTTCTTCTGGCCCAAGAGAGCATAGAGATGAGCGAGTTCCAGCGAGTTGTATGAAATCCCCAGAAACTCGACGCCGTGCTTGCTGATGCTGCGATCCTTGCGCCGCAGCCCGAAGGCAACGGCCAGTTGCTGCTTGGATGGGGCAGGCGGCAGGCCAGCCTTTTCAAGCTCCATCCACTTGCCGTACGGCGTCCGGCCCTCGAGGCCACGGTGGGGGCGGAGATGGTAATAGTCGACGATGAACACGATGAGGGTCTTGTAGAATTCTCCGACCGTCAGCGCCGCGAGCTGTTCCGCCGGATAGTCTCCCCGTTCGACAACGTTCGCGAACGCTCGTCCGGCGAAGTAGCGGCAAAGGCGCTTCATGTAGCGGAAAAAGGCTTCGACCGTGCCGCGCATGCGGGGGTCTTGCTCTGGGATCACACGACTGACGTTAGCGCGCATCGCTGCGTCATCGAATTCGCTGCCGTACGCCGGTCCTCCGTCAGTCGCCACATAGGTGGGGCGGCCATGCATATGCCAAGAGGCCTTTGCGCCCGCCGCAGCCGCCAATTCGGTCTTGTCGACCATTACCGACCTGAGCGCCGGCTTCGTCGTGGCAGTCGAGGGACTGTTGATGGAAAGGTTGAACCCGACGATGGCGCGGGACGCGCAGCAGATTCCCGCCGTAAAGGCCATCCGGACGCGGGGCACAAGCTTTCGCTGCTCGGGCTTCAAGACCTTCCAGATAGCGGAGCGCTCAATGAGCGCATGGAGGTCGACTTCCCAGTCGTCCATTTCGACCCGGCCCAACGCCGTGGTGACCAAAAGCCCCTTGCCGACCGGTGTGTATTTCCGAAGAGCGTAGTCGCTGTCCTCACGGCCGGCGTCGACCATAAAGGGGTCGAGCGCATGAATCCTGCGGCGAATGGCGTTGTCGCTGGCGTAGACATGCTGTTGCGGCGGAAGCCTTTTGTTGATTTCGTGGAAGGCCAGCTCAACGTTCTGGCAGATGTCCGCCATCTTGGGCTTCAGGATGCTGGCAAACTTTTGGACTTCAACGGCAATCACCGCGGCGGCGCGGGGGTCGAGTTGATCCCGGTTTCCGCAGTTCGAGTAGCGCGGACGGAAGCTGTCCATGCGGCAGTGCCCCGCAATGAACTTTGCCATCCATTTCTTTAGGGAGGGAGGGCTTGGGTAATCGAATGCCTTCCGCACTTCGCCTGGGAGTCGCCGGCCGGGCCGCCGTCGCTCTCCGAATGTGTCGAGGTACCAGCGATCCATGCGGTCCGCGTTCTCCTCAATGAAACGCGCGCAATCATCGATCGTGCGGCGAGGTCGCCAATGCCCTTCGACGTTTGCCGCGGCGTCCAAGAAACGAACGCACCACTCCTTCTTCCAGGCGACGGTCCTGAGATCCGCTTCCGAAAGATCGCTGAGGTCGGAGTCGTCGAACCGTACCCGCAGGATGCCGAGGGCCTTAGAATAATAGCCTTCGTCGATGCGAATGCGCTTCGAACGGATCAGGCCGTTGATCTCTTTGTCCGTCTTTACGACGAAGAAGTCCTCGGCGATCAGGTCGCCGGTCACGGGCTGCAGTACGTGCGAGTCCTTGACCTTGCGCTCGACCCTGAAGGACTGACTGTCGATGACGAGCCTGTCGTGGCGGCCAAATAGGTGAGGTCTTTCGTAGCCTCCCGCCAACACCGCCGGGTTCATCAGTTTCACGCACGCCCCCATTATCTTGTTTTCCTTCGCCTTTATTGGGTTCCCGTAAGGATTGAATTAACGGAGCACTTCGCGTGCCGCGAGATTGACGAGGAGCGCGTTGTCGGCCAGCCGGACGTTCGCCGGAACCTTCAGGAGTCCTTTCTGGACCAAGGCCACAGCGGCGCGTCGCCCGCGTTCACCCAAGCCTGTCACGCGGACGACGTCGGCGAGCAGGACCCGCGCGGGAAGCCCTTGCAGCGCAGCGGTCACGAGCGCCTGGCCTTCGAAGTCGAAGTCGGACGCATACGCCAGGATTTCCCTGGCGTTCTCGATCTGCGTCAGTGTCAGGTCTTTCTCGGTCAGGATCCGGAACTCGTCGGCGAACCGATCACCCTGTTGTTCAGAGACAAGCCGGAGCGTTTCTCGGAGGTCGTCATCCACGTCCTCCTTGTACTTGACGGCGTAGGCGATCCTGCCTGATGCCGTTCGCTGGACGAAGTCGAAGTAGTGCCTTCGCTTCTCGCCGTGTTGGATGTACTCCGCTTTCTGCTGTTCGCGGATCTCCAGGGTTTGGGGCAGGGTGACGAGGACTACAAGTACGGACTCTTCCAGGCCGCTGTCGAACCGAATGGTCCTGCGGCGGAACGGATCGACCACGGCGCCTACCTTGGAGCCGCGCTTCCTCGGTCGCGGCACACGGTTGGCTACGCTGTCCTCGACGTCTACCGCAGAGGCATCCCGGCCCCAGTCACGTGTAGCGGCATCGGTATAGACCAGCCCCCGGACGAGCTGCGGACCTCGGCCACCTGATGGTTGGCGAGCGCGTCGGAACGGAAGCTGAATCCGTGGAAGGATGTCTTCAAGGCTTCGGCGAGCAGGAGGTTATGGCAGCGCATTTTCGTTTCCCTTGCGACAATCGGAGCGCCCCGCCAACAGGCGACGTACGCATTGATGAGCCGACCGCAGGCGACGGGAAGGATTCCGACAGCAGGCGGAACCAGACCCGACCTTCCGGTCATGGAAACGTTCACGCAAGCCGTCGCGGGAAACCGCCACGTCATCCATCGATCAAGGGGAGGGCCGAAAAGCCGGGCTTGAAATCCGGCGGAACATGCCGGGGGCTTCAGTTCTGTGCTTTGCGGACTTCCCGCAGTGCTATCGATATGTTCTTCGCGAACATGAAATTGTCCTCTCGAATGGTCGCTTGAGCGCGTGTCCATTAAGGGCCCGCAACCGGAGCGGCGAATACGGCGTCAAAGCGGAGCGTGTCAAAAGAAAATCTTGGAGAAGGTTACGCCGATGGGTCAGAGGATCCGGCGGACCTGGCGACCGTCCGCCGGGGCGGCCAACGCGTTGAGCAAACATCGCGATACGGCAGCGGGTGCCGCCTGCTCAGCCAGCGGCAGATCATCTGTCCGTTGGGAGAAAAATGTTTAGAGGCGAGCTGTTTACTCATGACTACGATCCTTCCTGGCTAGATAAACAGGCTAGCTGGGGAAGGGCGAACCGAAGCCGATGTCAGCCATCGGCATGAATCATACCGATGGCTTAAGTTCTGGCTTTACGGCCGTCCTGCCCAACTATCGATATGAATTTCATCATGGAATTCGGTTCCTTTTTTCCGGCAGGCTTGGTGCCGGGAGCGGCGTTTTGACGGCAAAGGATTGAGATATGGTTAGGAAAACTCATCAAATTCGATAGGATCCGAACTTCTTCGATCGCGATATCGAAATCCTTGTCTTCTTGGTCAGGGTGCCGCGAGAGGTGGGGCAAATGGCAAATGATACCGACTTGCAGTCAAAGTGGAGACTGGTTCGCTGGCGAACTAACTGGGATAGTTGACGGGGATTTTTCGGATTGCCGAAGGCCTAAGGCAGGGCGTATGCGACATCACAAGTAAGCTTTCCCAGCGAAAATTCGGCTTTCGTCGCGAAATGTTTACTGTTTCTCGGTAGGCCACTTTATGTCATAGGAAGCGTGAATTGAACATTCTAATTGAAGCTCGGCAAGGAAAGTTGTTCTTCCACGTCAAGCTTGACGACGGCAGCGAGGAGAGCGGCTTCGCCCCCGAAGGGTGTTCGTTGCCACATAAGCCTCGACTCACCCCCATTGAAATCGTTGATGTTTATCTAGCGGTCGCCAATGGTGTTCAAACCGTCGCCACATAAGTCTCGATTCCGGGCGGCCATCGCCACATGAATTTGCACCATGCTCAGGGCGGCCTTCAAAGCACAACCTCCGGTGTCATGAGGCCAAGAGCGAATCTCAGTGGAATCCCGCCCAAGCAGAGAGTGCAAGGGATTGATCTAGAATTCGAACTCTTCCTGTTGTTTCAGACCACGAATCCGCAGATACAGCAGCCTGACACGACAGCAGGAATCCTGAATGGCGGAGCGGCGGATTTCAGTAACATTCGACGCGGATGGCGAGATCGTCGTCTACGCTAGGACTCGCAGCGGGAAACCACTGTCCGCGATTGGCCGGGGCGGCTTCGACGACATGATGGAAGAACTGGCGCACGACGAGGACTTCCACGATCTGATCGACGCGGCAACCAGCCTCATTCGCTCGATTCCAAACGGCCGTCGAGTGGAAATCGAAGACCTTGGCGGACTTCGGTTTTCGATCTTCGATTTGTCGGGCAACGCCGTGTTCCTCGACCTCATCGGCTTGGATAACGCTCGCGAAACTTTAGAAGGGATTCCGGAAGCTGCACGGTCAGTGCGTGATCCGGGGTCTCCCTGAACCGCTCGGCATTCGCGATCTCGTCCGCGGTCACGAACTTCACTGGGCCGTTATTGACGATCAAACGTTGAACATGTGGATGTTCGAGGCTCATAACGGACCCTGTTCCGTGTCTTGCCTCGGCGACTTCCCATCGTTCCAAAAGCGAGCGAGCCGCCTCGACGAACTCGGCGGCAGACGGCGGGTTCTCCCGGTGTTCCAGCATTGGCTTGTAGCGACGGAGCATTCCCCTGAGACTGCCAAGCCTCCCGCACTCAGCCGCGAACACTATGGAACTGATAATGTCATCAGAAAGAGGGACCTGCAGAGCCTTCTCTCGCCAGCTTGGCTGTCTCTCGACCAATTGACCAACGACCGCGTCACAGCCTGCGCGTCCTTTGTTTGCCGAACGGTCTTGATTTCCGGCCCCTAGGTCAGCACCGCTCATCACATTTCCTTCCAGCGTTGGCACAAGCCTATCTGAATGGTTGCCGGTGCTGGATGTCGGCGCAAGCTCAACCGCGCTGGGGTTACACATCGCGAAAACTGGCGATTAGGTCGAACGACAGACGCGGCTGTCCTAGAATTCTTGGTTGGCGGCGCTTGGCATCGTTACCTGATCGATGTCGTTTCTGCCGCCAACTTGATTGTTCAAATTCGCGATGCGCTGGATGCTGATTTCCACCGTGGTAGCGGTGCGGTCCACTGACCGGCTGTGCCAGGAGGATGCCCGCCAATGCTCGATCAGGGACCTGGCTTCCTTAGCGCAGGATCGCCGAGGACGTTTCACTACCTGCATGGCCGTCTTGCCTCCAAGCTGAATCCTTCTTCCATGGTGTGGTGTTGGTCTTCTGGACGCAAGCGCTGGCCGTCGGATTCCGCACCTCCGGTACCTGCATACGCTTGATTCCGGATGGGCGCTGCCAGGCTGTCTGGCAGCGCTCCGATCCGATCTTGCTGGGAATGGGTATTGCACTGGCGCTCGTCACCCACGGCCCCCCCTCTGCCATTCAGTTATCGACGAATTCACGGGTGTCCGCACCCTGTGTTGACAGGGCTTGACGTTTCCACTACACATGTGTCCGCACCATGTTGCAACACGCTGCGAGAAGGAGATCGGCCTTGACTTCACAGAACACAACCAGGGTCTCGCTGAGGCTAAAGAACGATGTACATGGGGCGATCCTGCGGCGGGCCGAGGATGCGGGTCTCGATCCTTCGGCGTACATGCAGGACATTCTTGAAAAGGCGGTAATCGAGAATCTGCCGGAGGACCTGCGCCTCAGGATCGAGAGGGAGAGGGCACTCTACGATGCGGCCCAGCGAAAGGCGCGGGAGGCATTCGCCGACGGCGTGTTCGATGAGCATTTCACCAGAACCGTGTTCCGGCTCCTGGTCGAGGACAGTGATACGCGAAGGCTCTACGAGGACGTGATCGGCGCCGGGGCCGGAGCCGACGGCGCGCCGGGGAAGACCCCCGTCAACATGTACCTGGGGTGGTATATCAAGAACGCCATCGGGGCCAAGCCGCAGCTTGGACCAGACGGCAATCCTCGCAGGGCGTTCGTCAGAGGCGAACCAATCAAGAGCTACACGCTCCTGACCATGGAGTGACGAGAGGTAAGCCTGAGCGGTCCCGCGTTCGCCTCAATATCCGCCTCTGTTCCGGCTTCTGGTGTCATCCACCATCTTTTCCCGATAAATCTCGCCTAAACGGGCCTTTGCGCGCCACGGGCGGGCTTTTTGAAGCGGGACATCGTAGTCTGGATCATCACGATCCAGAACCGCCACCGCATAGCAGGGGATCGGTGAGGCTGGACAAAGTGCCGACCATTTGCCGTCGGGCCCGAGGATACCCGCAGGTCCCTTCGGTGCTTTTTGCGCAGGCGTTGCTGCGCTGATCCACAAGCAGTTCAAGCCTGCATGTGCCCGCAACGCGGCCTGAAAGTATTCCGGAATTCCATAGGATGAGAAAAGCACGGCATCCGTCCCGAGGCGTTCGTATTCGCTGAACACCTCGGGGAACTGGGATTCTATGCATATCGCGCAACCGAAGCGGTATCCGTCGGCCTCGAAGATGATCGGTTCGGTACCGGGCGTGTACCAGTCTGTGACCTCGCTGTGAGACAGGAACCGCTTGTCATATCGGGTGAGTAATTCTCCAGATGCCGAGAAAATGTAGAGGCTGTTGTGGGGGCGGTGTGTCGCCGACAGCCTGTGAGCCCCGCCGACGACCGCGAAGATGCCGAACTTGCCGCAGAGAGCGGCGATGCCCCGAAGCTCGGCTTCCTGGGCGCTCCAGTCGAAAGACACCCAGTCATTGGGCTCCGCTATCTGGAACTTCGAGTATCCGGAAAGAGCGCCCTCGCAGAAGCTGACCAGCCTCACGCCTTCTGAAGCGGCATCCGAAAGCACTTGTCTGATGGCTGCCCCGTTCGCGGACAGGTCCTTTGAAACAACGGTTTGGGCAGCGGCGATCTTCACGGTCTGTTTCCCTCAAATCATGGATATTATTGTCCGTTGATTTGAAGGACTTGAGAACCGATAAATCTTACAAGACTGCTTTTTGTGGCACTGTTCCGTAATGCCATAAAACTGACTTGGAGCACTTCGTTAGTTGATGAGTGCCGCCGAGCTGAGCGAATTCGGCCGGAACTTGCCCGCTTTCGCAACGAGCGTCCTCAGGTTATCGTTCAGCTGTCGCTCTACGGAAGCGACATCGCATTCCCAGAATCCCGCAAGCGCCGACACCGTCTCCGCAACCGCTGCCACCGGATAGTGCTGTCCCGACGTCGACGCGAACGGCGCGTCCGTCTCAGTGAGAATTCGGTTCCTGGGCATTTTGGAAAGCAGGCTTGCAGCGCGTCTGCTCCGGACCATAGGAAGGCCTACGGAAAACCATGCACCGATATCGGCAGCCTTCTCGGCATGCGGAACGGATCCAGAGAACCAATGTAGGATTGGAATGCCCGATCCGGGATTCCGCGCAAGCGCTTCGAGTACTTCCCCGCTGGCATGCCGGCTATGGATGGACATCACGCGACCGCCCGCCTGCGAGCACGCTCGCAAGAGCCTGTCGAAGACATCCTTCTGCAGGTCAAGGTGGCGCGCGAATTCATCGCCGCCGTCCAGGCCTATCTCACCAACGTATTCGCTCTCGCCCAGCAGCCTGACAAACAGCGGCACCTCGCCATGCCGCTCATGAACAAGCTGGGGGTGAAGTCCAAGGGCTGTCCTGATCCGCTTCCTGCCTTTGGCGAGCTGGGCCGTTTTAGGGAATGCCTTCGGCGTGTTCGTCACGGAAAGCACGTACATTCCGGCGCGCTCTGCGCTATCCGCGGCAAGTGCCGGGTTCGGAAACAGGTCAAGGTGGCAATGAAAGTCGATCAAGGCCCGAACCCTTGGCTCCTCAAGTAGGTTCCGACCTCCTCGAGCCCACGCTTGTGGACGCCGAACCATCCCTCACGTTCTGCACTTTCCATTGGCAAAGGTCCACTCGAGATCGCTCGCTGCCGGAGACCACTTCCATCGCGCGCCGTCGCCACAAGCATCGCCATCACGTCGTCACGGATGTCGGGCCTGTCCCACGCCAGCCCGAGGTCGGGATATTGGTAGTTCGTGGTATCCTTTATGCCTGCCTTGGCGAAGGCAGAACGACGGATGAGGCAGGGGACGCAGTGCCCGCATTGCTGGCTCTTGCGCTTCCACTTACCACAGGAGACCGTCGAAAGCGCCGTCTGTGTCAAATCCTTGCCCGGGTTAAGTCCCTTTAGCATCTCGCCCTTCGTCATGTGGCGGTATTTGTTCTCCAGCTGAACCGGGAGGCCGACCTTGTCGAGGATTGCCTGTACCTGAGCGAGAAAGTGAGGGTGAGTCGTGCGGGTGCTGTGCGACCCGATCCGCCGCCGGGTTAGAGGAGCGTTGAGCGCGATGAAACCATTTTCTGGCACGTAAAGCTTGATATCGTTTTGGGCGGCTTTCACCGATGATAGGGCGCTGGCTCCGATCACACCGTAAGCCAAGAACCCGAGGCTGCGGGTCCGCATGCTAGTATCATTCTTGTTCGGTCCGCTGAAGACCGGGTTGGCGTTTGCCTCGAAGCGGGGGAGGGTCTTGCCCAGTCCCGGAGCGACGTTCTCTTGGTAGCTCTTGTCGCCGCGGTATGAGTGGCTGATCAGCAGCGGCTTCCGCCCATCCTCGATCAGGCGTTGTGCGCCAATCATGCTGTCGAGGCCGCCGGAGAAGAGGCAGGCGCAGTCCGTCGCACCGATACCGATATGGGTCCGGAAATGTCGGAGGATACTGTCCTTGGATGGAGGTGCCTTCCCGCCCGTAGAAAAAGATAGCTTCCACTGGTCGCCACTCAGGAAATTCAATGCCTGCTCGAGTTCGCCAGATACGCCCTGCCAGACTGCAGGTCGCGCCACCGGAATTTGGAGCGAAAGTTCGCGCGACCATCCGTTCGCTGACCTGGATTCTCTGTCGATGAACGTGTCGGCAGCGACGACCGCGAGAGCGATGGAGAGAAAATCGAACGCGACCGGATCGATGGGAGCGCCAAGCCGGGTCGCAGCCTTCTCAAGTCGGTTGCCAATCGATCCGGTTCCAAGGCGGGCAGGCCGGGAGCCAAAAAGATGCACATGGACGGTATCGGCAACGTCGGTAGGCGGGATGGAAGCCTCGTCCACATGGAATTTCAGCTTAGTCATCGTAGTTCTCCCACTCCTGCCAAACTTCGGTGACCGTTTCCCGCATGAACCGATGGACGTCGGCTCTATTCAGGCCTTTTTTTCCCTCCATTTTCGGACCAAGCTTCTCATCGACAATGACGCGGATCAGTTCAAGCAACTCGGCTTCGGCTTCCGGAGTCCTCTTCTCGTCCGGGGCGTTCGCCCACGACCCGCCGACCTCTTCGACGATCTCCTGAAACACGGCTTGCGATAGGTATTCGGCGAGAATGCGGTGAACCGTCTCCTCATCGAGGCGGTCGGGATCGAAATTCTCGTCCTCGCCGAGTACCTCAAGCATCGCTTCATCGATAGCCTCGCGAATTCTGTCCGCATCAGCATTGTCGGGCGCGAGCGCCTCCGCGAGACGCTGACACACGACGTCGAGCGGCTGGCCGGTCAAGGATTCCTTCGAAAGCCCTAGCGTGTCGGCTTCAGCGCCGTCTCCACCCAGCGATGACAGCACCGAGTAGAGGTCCCCGCCCGTGGTGTAGACGGAGCCAAACCGCCGAGGTCCGACCGAGCTGCCGCCCGTAGAGGTACGAGCATAATGCCCGAGAGCGCGCTGCAGGGTGGCCTTGTCGCCTCCTTTCAGGTAGCTTCCGAAGGACGTGCGGAAGGCTTGAAAGCGTTTGGGAGGCGGCATCGGCAATGGCGTTCCCGGCTGGTCGTCAGCCCATGGCGGGACCATTGGCTGATTTCGTCCCGATCCCTTCGACGAAGAAGACGTTCCCATCAGCTATGCCCTCCCGTGTCATCCTTCATTAGCGCGGTAATCCATCTGGGGACGCGCGGGAGCCCTTCGACAAAGCGAACAAGTTTCTCGTGGGCCATAGGCCAACGCCTTGCCAAGAGCACAGCGCCGCGGAAATCGTCTCGCCCCTTCGCCCAATCGGAGTTACGGGCAAAGGACCCAATCATTTCGTCCATGGCCTCGCCTGCCTCCGCAGGGTCGATCTCTTTCAATGCCTGTTTCGACGCAGGCGAACTCGTCGTGGTGGTCTTCAGGAGCGTCTCCACCGCCTTTTTGGTCTTGGAACTCAGACGTGACGTGTCGAAGCGCATGGGTAACGTCTCACGAGCCAAGTAGACGGCGGGCCGGAGGTCGATCTCGCCCAGCGGCGGGTGAAGCTTGACCCAGTCAGAGACGAACGCAGCGAAATCGCCCCAATCCTTGGGAAGAAGCCCAGGGATGTCAGCCGCCTTCGAGGATTCAAGCTTCGCGAGAAGCGGGACCTTGCCGTCAGGAGCGCCGCTCACGAGGCGGTTGAACTCTCGGATTGCGTCCTCACTCGTGCAGCGCTCAAAGAGGACCAGCTTGGCGATGATCGCCTCGTCGAGCGCCATATTGCGGCGCCTCGCGACAGAGGCTCGCATGCGGATCACGTTCAGCATCCGCTTGACGATGCGGGGATTTCCGTTGATCCGCTGCGAGAACGCCAGAAGCCCTGCTAGCCGATTCATCGTGTCCAGAGCGCGTCTCAGCTCGTGTGTGGCCGGAATCTCAAGTCTCGCGGCCACCTGGTCGACATCAAACGGTGGGTCGTCTGACCAGCTCTGCCTGAGCTTGTCGATGAGGAATTTCCGTAGGCTTTCGAGCTTCCCCGGATCCACGCCGGACCGTGAGGCAGCAAGCATGAAGAGGTAGGCCCGCACTTCTTGCAGGCCAAGCTTCGGGACGCGCACGGGAACCTGGATGAGTTTGTCGAGATAGTCGGAAACATGCCGATCACCCGGGCTCGAGAAATGCTTGGAAACAGCGTGCCGGATCATCTCTTCGTCTGCCGCCACTATGAAGGCCGTGCGCGGAAGAAACAGGAATAGCCGCATCGCCTCGAGTGTGGCGATCGCATTCGCCGGCAGGCAACGGTCGAGGTTATCAACGAATACGACGAGCTTCCGATCTATCGACAGCAGCAGGTCACTGAACTCCTTCCGGAAGGCTTCGATCTCCTCCGGCGGATTTCGTTTCTCCTGCGGACGGAGAAGGCCGGAGGCCCGCCCCTTGACTTCCTTGGCTGCACCTTTGAAAGCTGCGACATCCTCTTCGTCGGCATCGGCCTCCTAGATGTGGGCGAACGCCCCTGCCGCATTCGTAAACATTCCGAATGTTGGTATCCAGGCAGCAAATGCCCCGATGTCCGCGGCAATTGCGAAGGCTTTATGCTTGTTGGTCCGCCTGTAGAGGCTGACAGCCTTGTCTTTGAAGCCTTCAGGGGTCGCGTCGTACAAGCTCTTCGCGATCACCGACATCAAGGCGGACTTGGCTTCGTCGAAATCCTGATAAAGCCATGCGTCGAATGGGACGATCAGGTTCCGCTTGTCCCCGGAGAGTTCCTTTGCGACCAGCTGCAGGACGCTAGACTTGCCAACGCCCCAGCTGCCATACACGCCCAAGGAAATCGGCAGCATGGAATCGTCGGAGATCATCTCGCTGATCATCTCCGATACTTCCGAATAGTTCAGGTAGTCGACATCGCTTTCGCTGTCTGCCCACATGTCACGCCCCAAAATGCCCGAAAACGAGGGTGAGCTTTGGGGAACCATGCGTCAATCGCTTAAACGTCCGCTCAACAGGAAGTTGCACGGCGTATGTCTCATCAGTCGGCTGCCGAACCTGATCCACCGAAAGGAATCGATCACACTCGGGATCTCAGCTCTGCGGCGGCGTTCACCCTGTCCTCCTGCCTTCCTAACCCCATCCGGATGAGATGCTTCCTGATGGTGGGGGTCGATACGCGTTCGCCTTCCTCAGCCAGAACCTTCGAAAACGTGCGTGGTCCGCCCATTGGATTGGCCAGCGCGAGTTCCCTGATCCGATCACGCGATGCTTGTGAGGTGTCTCGTCGCCGCCTCTGAAGCAAACGGGCTGGTTCGAGGAACCGAAGGCCCATCAGGCCAACGCTTCCAGGCTTCCGGCAGACTGGCGCCAGTTCGCCCGTCGCGGCCATCGCCACCAGCCTGCCGGATTCCATGCGCAGGCGCCTGGCGCACACGATCAACGAGATCGCCTGCTTGACCTCACCTTCCGGGATGTCGCCGAACATGTTTTCAAGGAATCCCTCAACCTGAGACCTCGCGTACCTGCTGCCCCGCATTCCGCGGCCGGTCACGTTTGCGAGCCGATCCAGGACGCCGGCTTTCACCAAGGGGCCGAGCTGACCCGGAGGAAGGCCAAGGATGCCATCTGCCTCCTGTGTCGTGATGACGTCGTCCATGAAATGCCGGATGCGTGTAGCCTCTCCATGATCGAAATGAACCCGTGCCCGATACCATTCCCGCTCGGGCAGGATGCCGAGCTTGTCCGCAATGGCAGCAACCCCGCGGCGAACGATCCCTAGTTCTTGTGCGAGGGCCTCGATCCCGATGTCGTCGCTATAGAAGTCGGCGTCCGAGAATTCTCGCGGCATAGTACGGTTCTCCGCCGCGAGGGCTTTCTTCATCGCCTTGTTGAACAAGTTCGACATTCGGGGGGACAATGCGAACCGATTGTCGGTAATCCAGCCGAACGCAACGGCATGGCCGCGACGACGGGACTCCTCCGGAACCTCGCGGCTGAGCCACATTCGGAGCTTGCCCACGAGACTCGCCGGACCATGAAACAGAGCCTCGAATCCGATTCCCGGGTGGGCCTCTAACGAGGGTGGATGGCGTGCAGTCCTCGGCGAACCAAGTAGCCGCCCGAGCATGTCGCACGCGTCGATAACCTCCTGCAGCGACATGTCGTCCAAGAGAGGGGCAGGGCGCGACTCACAGAAGCCAAGCCGGGAGAGGACATATCCGGCGAACGTGCCTCCGGGATATTGCCGGGAGACCCCCTTCCTCCCAAGGTACTCGCCCTTCGGGGAACGATCGAAATACGGCCACCACCACATGAGCGGACTCCCGTCGGGAAGCGAATCCTCGATCCGCATCCGGTGGAACGGACATTCCGTGATTGCCAGGATGTCCCACCAGAGCCGATGGTAGGCGCTCTCCCCGAGGCAGGCGGGACAGAAGCGCCGCTTCGAGATGGAGAACTGCTTGTCCCGCAGAAACTCGCCACAGAGCCTGATGCCGTCCTCCTGGTCACGGGCGTGGAGTGCCGCAGCCTGTCGCGCCAGCTCGCGGGAATAGGCAGTTGAAGGATGACACCCAGCTGCTCGGCAGGGACGATGTCCCTACCGTTCATGCCGATCTCGTTTGCGTACACCCGCGAGCTGCCGTGTTCCTCCTCCGCAACGAGACGCCCGAAATAGCCATGCGCCGGCTCGTCAGGATGCGGTTCGATATTCCAGATGGAGAACGGTCGTTGAAGCGCCTCCTGCCGTGTCATGCAGATTCTCCCGAGCGGTTGTCGTAGAATGGACGATAGGTCTCGCCGACTTTCATCCGGATAATTGCAGCTGCTTGCAGGTGCTCCATCATGATGCATGCGGTGCCGTCGTTGATGGCACGCAGCGCCGCGTCGGCGATGATGTTCATGACGCGGCCGATCTTGCCCTCCGAGCCGTGGTAGAAGTCTGCAGCCTTGCTCGGATTCGCCAGACCCGACAGCTTGAGGAACGGAAGCCTCCTGTCGATGCCGTGCAGCAGGAGCATGAACTGCTCCCGTTCGTCCTCGATCTCCCACCTCAGGGGCTTGGTCTCCCAATGCGGGAAGTCGCCACTTCCGTTAAGCTGGTCCGCACCTTCAATAAACGCCTGGAGGCCCGGCAGACCCGCCAGAAGCACGTTGCAGGAACCGATGTCGGCAATCCCCTTCACCAAGCTCTTGAAGGTCGCCTGCACGCGTCCTTTCGTTTCGAGCAGAAGGAAATGGGAGTCATCGATGATAACGAGTTCGGTCCCGACCTTGAGCAGCCGTCGCTGGCTGGCCGTAATCAGCGCGGGAGTCTTCATCGAAGGTACGGACTTTGCGCCCGTGGCCATGAAGACCTGTTCGGCGAAGTGGTAGGGTGTCCAGTCGCCGCGGGCTTCGAGGTAAACGACGGGATATTTTTCTCCCTCCTCAAGAACCTGAACGGGGTAGTCGGCTGCGTAGTGCTTGCAGATGTACGACTTGCCAGATCGGGAGGCGCCGATCACGCCCCCGATCGCTCCCGTGCCGTGCGTCCCGCCAACAACGGGGTGGTGGAAGCGGGCGACCTCCGACGACACTTCCTTGAAAAGCGGATACTCGAATAGCAAGTTCTCGACCATCCACTGACGCTGCGCTGCGGGAAGCGCGGCGGCGGTCCCACGCTCCTCGTCGGTGTCGAACTTGGTCGTGTGGAACCGGACCTCAGAGGGTACTGCAGACATGGGTCACTCCTTCGTCAGGGTTGAAGAGGTCGGCGTCATCCCCGCATCCGGTGATGACGCGGGGAAGCTGTTCAGGAATTCGGGGTGCGGCAGGACCAGGCTGCCGATCGCGTTATTCGAGCGTCCCGGAGGCCTGTCCGGGCGCGTGGTCCCGCATGCGGGGAATGACGGCGTGACTGCGCATCAATCGTATCCCTCATGCTTGGATTTCAGGAATGCGATGTCCTGTAGAGGAGCCCGCGGCAGCGTGTTTCTCGATGCCGCCTTTCGTGCGGGCTTGCTCCCCGCGGGCTTCGGAACCGGATCGCGTTGCACGCCGTGTAAGTTGGCACGGTGAAATTGCCTCCGGTCTCAGGACGAACCGCAGTCTTGCTTGCCCGAATTGACCGCGGCTCTGCAGGAGCAGGCGACAGCGGGTTGGCCACGTCCAGTCGCTCGGAGCTGGCATTGGGGCTGGTGACGGCCTCCACGAGCCTGCTGCGGGCCACTTTGCGGGCCTGCTGGCTCATGAAACGGGCAAGCTTGAATCCTGTGCCGTGCTTCCGGCGGCGCTGGTGGATCTTGACGAGGCCGAGCTGGTACTCGTCCTTGGCCTTCTCAAGTTCGGCGGCGTTGGCAGGCTGGCCGTGGTTCTCGTTCCAGTATTTGACGAGAGCGCGGTGCTGGAAGAGCCGAAGCCCGTTGGCGTAGCTGTAGTCGGCCGAGCAGGCCGGGACCTCGATCGTGGTCTTGCGGTAAGGATCCCAGAGCCATGCCCGACCGAGATCCCCAGGATCACGCACCACCCGGTATTTGGTGCCCCTGTGCCGACCCTCACAGATTCACAGTCTATGAGGCTCATAGCCTGTGAGGCCTCGCCTCTGCAGGCCGACAGCGGCACCATGCTGCAGCCGGCCCGGGGCTATGCTGTGCGGAAGGCTGACCGCAAACGGTTCTCGCGCCGTGCTCGCAGGCAGCTTAGAATATGGCATGGAAGCAAGGGTGTTCATTCGTCAGGATGGCAAAACGGACGCAGGGGGCGTTTCGGACCCGGTTCCGTGGTGGAGCTTCACGAAGACAGCGTTGGCTATTGCTCTGCTGCGCCTGTCGGATTACGGCAGGGTCAACCTCGATGAACCGGTCGAAGGTGAGCCCTACACTCCCGTTCAACTCCTGCGGCATGAAGCTGGGTTGCCGGACTACGGTTCCCTTCCAAGCTACCATTCGGATGTTGAGGCGGGGCGTTCGCCTTGGCCTACCAACGATCTATTGAAGGCGGTCGAAGCGGAACGGCCACGATATGTCCCCGGGCAGGATTGGGCCTACTCGAATGTCGGCTATCTGAAAGTCGCCCAGCTGATCGAACGAGCGTCAGGACTGCATCTGGCCGATGCCCTTTCCGAGATGGTTTTCTCCCCAGCCAAAGTCACCACAGCCCGGCTGGCGACTACACCTGATGATTTGGGGAACGTTTGCATGGGAGATGTCGTCGGCTACCATCCGGGGTGGGTCTATCACGGGTTGGTCGTTGGGACGGTGCTGGACGCGGCTCGCCTTCTGCATGGCCTGTTTGAGGGTGCTTTGGTCAAACCTGAAACGTTGACCAGAATGCTCGACTGTCGGCCGCTTCCCCAACTTCGCTCGGAGCTTCACCCCAATCCGGCATACGGATTGGGGTTGATGGTGAGCGCGACGAATTCGCTCAATCATCCTGTCGGACACAGTGGAAGCGGTCCCGGCAGTCGGATCGCCGTCTATGCAAAGCGAGGGACGACGAGTGCTGTATGGGCCGCCACGACATCTCGCACTTATCCGGAAGCGGAGGTTTTCCGATCTCTGCAGAAATAGCAGCTTCTGACATGCCCGACGCGATGGCGCTGAGGTGACTGTCCCTCTGTTTTCCCTTAGCCTCGAAGGCGGTATCGAAAGCGATGGAGGACGGCGCGATGGCCGATCTGAACCGCCAAAAACTAGGGTGTGCCGAGGTCGCCGAATGGCGCCGCGAACTACATGCACATCCGGAACTCCTCTACGACGTTCACAGAACGGCATCGTTCGTCTCAGCGAAACTCACGGAGTTTGGATGCGATGAGGTCGTGACCGAAATCGGCAGGACAGGCGTCGTAGGCCTCATTCACGGACAGAAGCGCTCAAGCGGCAAAGTCGTTGGCCTAAGGGCCGACATGGACGCTTGCCGATTCTTCTGCTTGCTCTGTTCCGCAAGGTTCGCCCGCCGGAGGAACGATTGGAAGGCCTGTAGCAGCTCCGCGGCACGCCCGAGCCAACATGAGCGGCGCGCCCCACGTCATTCTGCAGGTGCGACGTCCTGGCGACCGCTTGACCAGCGTGCCAATGGGTCCGTCTTAATCGCACCGGTGCTCGCTCTTCAGCGCGAGTGTAACTGATATGTTGAAGGTCCTCTTCGTTTTTGCGCTCGCAGGCGTCTGCCTGATATCGACGCCGGTGTATGCCGACACTGTCGATCTGGGGCTAGAAGCTTTTCACGAAACCTGTCTTGCCCATGGCCCCGACTTCGAGCGAACCGCCGCTGTGGCGAAGGCGCGTGGGTGGACACCGCTATCCGGTGACGCAGCGCTTGCTCCAGTCGATGACGTGGATGCCTTTCAGGGGTGGGCGGTGACTGGCAACGATCTACCTGCCGGAACCATAATCGCGGTGACCAAAGCCACCTTGAACGGCAAGGCCGTGCAGACCTGTTCCATCAGACTGTTCGACGTCGACCGCGCGACATTCGAGCAACGCTTCTTCGCCCGGACGGACGCCGAAAAAATCAGCGAGGAACGGAATGGAGATCAGGTCTCCAAACTTTACATATTGATTGCGGGCAATCGAAAACAGCTTGTCCATTTGACATCGCCGATCGACACGGGGAGATCGAACACGATTATTGCAAGCTCGATAGCCGACGACTAGTCAGGCGCCGATGCCTCTTCCCGCCATCCCCTGGAACAGATCATCTGCCTGTGTCGGTGAAAGGTTCATGTCGGTGCCGACCCACCAGGCGAGGACCGCAAGAAATGCGCCGGCGATGAACTGAATGGCGAATTCGGCAGGCATACCGCGATCGCCGATCCGTTTCTCGACGAGTTCTTCCCGGACGGCTCGCCGGATACGCTCGCGCAATTCGTCGTGGATCGTATCGCCGCTGCTTGCAAGCAATGCGTGGTGAAGCGGTCGGAATGCATGGGCGTGCTCGAACATGGGCAGGCTGAACTCGAACAGGCGGCTACCTGTTTCTTGACTTGCCGCCTCGCGCCTGCGGCCGATCGACCGCAGATGCGCCTCGATGGTTGCGCTGCGCAGAGCATCCTTGTCGGCATAGTGGGTATAGAAGGTCGACCTGCCAACATTGGCCCGCTGGCAAATGTCATCGACCGTGATGGCGGCATATCCCTGCTCCGGGATCAGGGCGATGAGCGCGTCCTGCAGCAGGCCGCGCGTCCGCGCAACGCGTCGATCGATCGTGTTCCGCTCGCCCGCACGTTCGATTTTCATGGTCATGGCCCTCTGCAGTGGCCGGTTTCGGACATTCGGCGGTCCGGTGTCCGACAACAGCATTTCCAGACATTGTGTCCATTAGATACGCCAAGTCCAGGAGCTCAGATTGGTTGGGCACGCCGCAATGAAGCAGAAGGTCGCCAGACATGCACTCATCTGATCATCACGCCGGTAACGGATCGCATTCGCGCAAGAGGGTGATTGCGTTGGCCCTGCTTGCCAAGCTGTCGCTGGTCGCTGGCTTCCTCGTCCTCGCCAAATTGGGCATGGGCTACATTCAGGCCGGCGCCTGGACGGCGGCATTCCACGGCCTCGTCCTCGCCGTGATCGCGGGATTGGCGCTGTGGGGCAGCCTGCGTCACAGGGTGCTGGTCGGCAAGGGTGCGCAGAGCGCGAGCGACCGGGGCATTGGCATCGTCCTGCACCGGGCGGTGGCCTATGACTTGCTTGCGCGCGTTCTGACCTTCGGGCACGAGGGCCGGTTTCGCGAGTTCATGCTTCGCCCGGCAAAGCTCCAGCCCGGCGAAGCGATGCTCGATGTGGCCTGTGGAACGGGAACCCTTGCCATTGCCGCGAAGCGGCTGGTCGGTTCGGCCGGAAGCGTCACCGGCGTCGATGCGTCGGCCGAAATGATCGAGCGAGCGCGCGCCAAGGCCGAACGGTCCGGTCTCGATCTGACTTTCGTCAAGGGGATGGCGCAGGAGCTTCCCTTCAAGGACGCGCAATTCGACATCGTCGTCGGCACGCTGATGCTGCATCACCTGTCGAAGCCCGTTCGATCGGCCTTCATCCGCGAGGCGGCGCGCGTCTTGAAGCCAGCAGGCCGGCTGTTGCTCATCGATTTCGGCAGGCCGGTGCGCAAGTCCAGATTGCCCAGGCTCCACAAGCATGGTCATGTCGACATGCATTCGGTCGCCTCGCTGTTGGCCGAGAGCGGATTCCAGGTCAGCGATATCGGCGCCATAGGTACCAAGAACCTGAGCTATATTCGCGCGACGACGAACAAGGACCAGCAAGGCCAAGCGTCGTGATGACGCTCAGGCGCTAGTTGCATGGCGACCCTGTTCTGAAGAATTGGCGTTTGAATGTCCCATTTCGGCCTGCTTGCAATGGCAGGTGTCCTGCCTGATCCGGAATCGGCGAGCGAAATGTGAGCGAAAAATGCGACTGACAGGCATGATATCAGGCGCGGCGCTGTTGCTCGCTTCCGCCACGGCGGCGAACGCCCATCCGCATGTGTTTGCCGAAGCGAAGCTGGACCTGACCGTCGGTCCAGACAGGACGGTCAAGTCGCTTCGGCATTCCTGGCGTTTCGACGACCTCTTTTCCAGCACCGTGCTGATGGAATTCGACAGGAATTCCGACCTTGTGCTTGATGCCAAGGAACTCGATGAAGTCGCTCTCACCGTCCATGCGTCGCTGGCCGAGTACAACTACTTTCAGATGGTGACCTTGAATGGCAAGGACGTGGCTATGGCGCCACCGCCGAAATTTAGCGTCAGCTATGAAAACGATCAACTCGTCGTCCAATTCGAAACGCAGCCGAAGGACCCGTTGGCTCTTGCTGGAAAAGTCAGCATCGGCGTCTACGACCCGACCTTCTACACGGCGATCGATTTTACCGACGACGACAAGATTGCTGTGGCTGGCCTGCCTGAAGGCTGCTCGCGCGCGGTCGTGCGTCCCGATCCGGACACGGCCATCGCGCAGAACCAGAAGAGCCTGACGGACGCGTTCTTCAGTGACCCGACGGGAACCGATCTCGGCAAGATTTTCGCGACGCGCCTTGAATTGACGTGCGGCTGACTCACTTCGCGATGATCGCGTTCCAGGCTACGATGACAAGGACAAGTCCCGCCAGAATTTGAATGGCCCTCGTGATCACATCCACGACGCGTGGCTGAGTCTCCAAGAGCCTGACAAGCTGCTGGCGAAAGAACACGGCCGCAAGCGCCACGACAGAGAGCGTGAAAGCCACCCCGAGCATCATCGTCACCGCGAAGGCAACGCCTGCCTGCGGAACGCCGCGCGTGATCGCGAACGTCATGACGAACAGCGTCAGCGGGCAGGGGATCAGGCCCGCCATGAAACCGACCATCGAGCCTTCGCGGCTGCCGTGGTGATGATGCTCCCCGCGAAAGCCCTGCCAAAGCATCCAGAGGCCGATCACGCCCAGGAGGCCCCGGCTGATGTCCTCCAGCAGCGGCGCGCGGCCGACGCTGCCGAGCGTCACCGAGACCAGCGGCAGCGACAGCAGCGCGATGATGACTGATGTCGTGACATGGGTGAAGGACAGCACCAGTGACACGAGCAGCGCCCTCGGCAGCGATGCCGTCGATCCGGTCAGGTATGTCGCAAGGACCGCCTTGCTGTGGCCGGGGGTCATCGCGTGGACGGCGCCGAAGACGATTCCCATCGGGAGGTAGGCGGCAAGGACCGCCCAGTCGCCCGTCTTCGCAAAGCTCCCGATCCGGTCAGCGAAGGCCAGGTAGATTTCGCGCTGGATCGCGATCAGGTGCTGGAAAAGGAACATCGGCTAGATCCAGCTCAGCGTGGCTGCCAGCACGACATAGCGCAAGGTCTTGGCTATCGCCACCAGCATCAGGAAACTCCAGAACGGTTCGCGCAGGGCACCCGCCACCACGGTCAGCGGATCGCCGATCACGGGCACCCAGCTCAGCAGCAGCGACCATTTCCCATAGCGACGGTACCATCTCATGGCGCGTTCGAGCATCGCAGGATTTGCTGGAAACCACGAGCGGTCTCGGAACCGTTCAATGCCGCGACCAAGCAGCCAGTTGACGATGGAACCAAGCACGTTTCCGGTGCTGGCCACCAGGATCAGGATTCCCGCTGGAAAGGTTTGCGTCAGCAGCAGCCCGACGAGCGCTGCCTCCGACTGCATCGGCAGGATGGTAGCAGCGGCGAATGCGACGGCAAACAATCCGGAATAGAGAGCGAGATCAGTCACAGAGCGGTATCGCAAGATACCGATTTGAACAGGCGCGTCATGCGAGGCGAGGCCATTCAGGGTGATGACCGTCGATGACATAGGCATGGGCGTGCCTGTGGCCGTTGCCGACGGGCACCGCATCGGCAAGATGCTGGTGGCCAGCGTCGAGCGTGTCATGGACGTGCTCGATCGCGTCGGGATCGTGAGCCGGCCACAACCGCGTTGCGACGAATACGGCCACTGCGGCGATCACTCCGAGCGTTGCGAAGGTGAACGGCAAGCCTGCCTGGGCGCCCAGCCAGCCGGCGACGGGATAGGTAATCAGCCAGCATGCATGCGACAGCGCGAATTGGGCCGCGAACAGGGACGGACGGTCCTCGGGCTGCGAGGATCGGCGCAGCAGGCGGCCGGACGGCGTCTGCGCCAGCGAATAGCCGAGACCGAGCGCAAACCAGAGCGGCAGCAGCAACCTGAAGCCAGGAACAAGGGTGCCGACAAACAGGCCGGCGATCAGAATAATCGCGCCGACGAGCATAGCGGTTCGGTCAGGTATGTTCTCGAGCAGGCGCGGCAGGAAGAGCGCCGCGATCATCGAGCCACCTCCGAACGCAGCGAGGGCGAGTGCCGTGGCGCGCTGCGTCATGCCGAACTCTGCCTGCACCAGCACCACAGTGTTTACGATCACCATGGCGCTCGCGGCGGCGACGGCGAGATTGAGCGCTAGCAGGCCACGCAGGCGCGGCGTGGCGAGGTAGATGCGCAGGCCGCGCGTGGTGCGGTCGTAGATGCCTCGGCGCTCGGTCGCCTTCGGGCTTGGCAGCACGACCGAGACGACGAGCGCGGCCGAAGCGAGGAAGCCGACAATCGTGCCTGCGAACAGGCTGTGGAAGCTTATGACGGTCAGCAGCGCCGCCGCCAGCATCGGACTGACGACGCTCTCCAGATCGTACGCAAGCCGTGAGAGGGACAGGGCCCGGGTGTATTCCTTCTCGTCCGGCAGCACGTCGGGAATGGTCGCCTGGAAGGTCGGCGTGAACGCGGCCGAGGCTGATTGCAGCACGAAGATCAGGACATAGATTTCCCATATCTGCGTCACGAAGGGCAGCGCCAGGGCCACCGCCGCCCGTATCAGGTCGAGCGAAACCAGCATCGTCCGGCGTGGAAGGCGCTCGGCAAACGCGGCGGCTACAGGCGCTACGCCAACATAGGCGATCATCTTGATGGCGAGCGCTGTCCCAAGCACCGCGCCCGCGTTTGCCCCGGCGAGGTTATAGGCCAGAAGTCCGAGCGCCACGGTGGCAAGGCCAGTGCCGACGAGGGCGATGACTTGGGCAAGAAACAAATGGCGGTAGGTTCGATTGGCGAGGACTTGCAGCATATGTCTGTCTTCTTGGAGGAGCGACGGGTGGTTGATCCGCGGCGATTGAAAGCGGCCGCCGATCTCAGTGATGGTGGCCTTCGGGTTCGACCATCTTGAACGGAAGCACCTGCTCTCGATCCTTTGCGGCCAAGACCAATCTCGCCTGGAACTCATGCGGCTCGGCAGGGGCCACGGTGCTCTCAAGGCGATGATGGTTGTCGGCGACGGGTTCGAGGTGAAGCGTCTCCGGGCCGTTGGGGCGCTCGATAATCACCGTGGCGGTCAAATCATCGGCGTGCCGATCGACCGTGAGACGCATCCGCTCCCCCGCAGCGGTGTCGACAATTTCTAATGTCCCAGCGGCCAGATCACACGCGACCTTGAAAGGCGACGGCGCATGATGACCGTGGGCATGAGACGTTTCCGTGCCCTTGGCGGCCGACCCGGCCGGGCTTTCCAGGCGGACATTCGCTTCGGCCAGCGCCGGCAGGTGAGCGAACAGTTCCTCCTTGAGGGCCTCGGTGACGCTCAGGACGTCTTTTGCTGTTGCTGCGTCTTGGACACTGATAGCAACGTCTGCATGCAGGCGATGGCCGATCCAGCGCGCCTGCACGCTTTGGACACGCTCGATGCCGGACACGTGCTCGGCTGCATGATGGATTTCATCGATGATGCCGGGCTCGACGCCATCGAGCATGCGCGTCAACACGGCTTTGGACGACTGCCAGACGATGGCGAAGATCGCTACGGTGATCAACAAGCCGACGATCGGATCGGCAAGCGGAAAGCCCAGCCATACGCCGATAGCACCCAGCACGACCGCCAGACTGGTAAAGCCATCTGTACGGGCATGATAGCCATCCGCGATCAGCGCCGCGCTGTTGATCTCGCGGCCGACCCGGATACGGAACACGGCGACGGCTTCATTGCCGATGAAACCTATGAGGCCAGCGATCGCGACCCAACCAAGAAATGTGATGGGCTTCGGATTGATCAACCGGTCGATCGCCTCATAGCCGGCGACGATGGCGCTGAAGAGGATGATGAGAACGATGACGATCCCGGCCAGATCCTCGACCCGGCCCAGGCCGTAGGTGAACGTTTTGCTCGGTTTGCGGCGGGCCAGCACGAAGGCGATCCACAGCGGGATAGCGGTGACCGCGTCGCCGACATTGTGGATCGTGTCGGCCAGCAGCGCCACGCTGCCGGACAGGAACACGACCACAAGCTGGAGCGCTGCCGTGATGGCCAGAACGACGAATGACCATTTAATCGCCCAGATGCCGCGCGTCGTCGTAGCGATCGTCGGATCGATGACGCCGTGTGTGTGGCCATGGCCACCATCGCCGTGATCATGTCCGTGGCTGCCCATGCCATTCGTCATCGGGCCAAACCCGAACCAGTCGCGAACTTTGTCCATAATGGCGCTTCTCACAGGTACTTGGTGATATCTTTGAACTCGTCGATCGAGCGGCGCTGCTCGCGCGCCAGCGGCCCGACGACGTCTTCAAGGCAATGATTGAGATGATCCTGGATCAGCGTCCGCTTCGCCTGGCAGACCGCCTTCTCGACCGCATGAAGCTGCTGGGCGATATCGAGACAGGGCCGGCCCGCCTCGATCATCTCGATGATGCTCTTGAGATGGCCATCGGCGCGTTTCAGGCGCTTGACGATATCGGGGTGGGTTTCGTGGACGTGAGGTTGCTCGCTCATCTCTTGATACTATCCTCCTGGAGAGGATATACAAGCCTCAAACTCGCCCCGATTCCGGTGCATGTAACCGCTCGTTAAGATTTTAGAGAATAATCGCCAAGCATGCCGAATTGGGTCCATAGCGCAGCCTTTCGCCTCGCCGTCGCTTTCGCGATGACGCTCGGCATGCTGCTCTCGCCTGTGGGCGGTTCGGTCTCGCACGATCCCATCGCGCTTGCCGCGGCCGAGGCCGCCCGTCACGCCGAACTGGCGGGACAGATCGAGACTCATGGGCACGTCCACGATGACGGTGCGACCGAGGAGCAGGGGCCTGGCCATTCCCATGGCCACAATCCAGCAGACCACTCGCACGAGACGGCAAGCACGCATCCGGGCTTCGCGCCGGCCGTCCCAGCAGTCGGACGGAACTGGGTGATTTATCCACCGTCCTTTTCCAATCCGGAAACAAGCTCCCGGATCGATCGCCCCCCGCAACCAATCCTCGCCGCATGATCGCGGCCGCTCGCGCGGCCACCCTCAACGACGAAGATTGGAATTCTCATGCAAGGACCCTGCTACCAGGGCCCGCCATGTTCGCCTCGCGCGCGCTGGCGGCCCGCCGTTCCTGTGTTGCTCGCCCTCCTGATCCTGCCCCTTCTGGCCGGAGCGGCATTCGCCCATGCCGTCGCCGCAGGCGACAAGGGCTACATCCAGGAGATCTCGGGCATCAATCTCTTGCCCTTCATCTATCTCGGCGCCAAGCACATGGTGACGGGATACGACCACATCCTGTTCCTGTTCGGGGTGATCTTCTTCCTCTACCGGATGAAGCACATCGGCATCTATGTGAGCCTTTTCGCACTCGGCCACTCCACGACCATGCTGCTCGGCGTCTATTTCAACGTCGGGATCAACAGCTACGTCATCGACGCGATCATCGGGCTGTCAGTCGTCTACAAGACGCTCGACAACATGGGCGCTTTCCAGAGATGGCTTGGCTTCCAGCCGAACACCAAGGTCGCGACCCTGATCTTCGGCTTCTTCCACGGTTTCGGCCTGTCGACCAAGATCATCGAGTACGACATCTCGCCCGATGGGCTGGTGCCCAACCTGCTCGCCTTCAATGTCGGCGTCGAGATCGGCCAGCTTCTCGCTCTCGCCGCCATCCTGATCGTCATGGGCTACTGGCGGCGGACCGACAGTTTCTGGCGTCACGCCTATACCGCCAATACCGTCATGATGACCGCCGGGTTCGTGCTGATCGGGTATCAGCTCACTGGCTTGTTTGTTTCCTGAACGTCAAAAAAGGACATTCTCCCATGTACAACACCGACATTCCAACCCGCGCCGAACTGCCGACCTCCAGGCAGCTTCTCCGCTCAACCGTCATCGCCATCGTCGCAGCTGCTGCCATCCTCGTAACCATCGTGCTGCCGGCCGAGTACGCCATCGATCCGACGGGCATCGGGCGGGCGCTCAATCTCACCGAGATGGGTGAGATCAAGATCCAACTCGCCGACGAGGCGGAACGAGACCGTGCCGCTGGTCAGCAGGGCGAAGCCCCGGCGCCCGCCGCTCCCGATCAGGAATCGAGCCTGCTTGGCCGCGTCTTCGCCGAATTGGTGATCGGTTCCGCCGTTGCCCAGACAGCGCCAGAGGGACGCGCCGACGAGATATCGGTCACGCTGAAGCCGGGCGAAGGCGCGGAGGTCAAGCTTGCAATGGCGATCGGAGCCAAGGCGGCCTATTCATGGACGGCCAACGGAGCGGCCGTAAACTTCGACATGCACGGTGACGGCGGCGGGAAGACGATCAGCTACGAGAAGGGCCGCGCCGTGGCTGAGAACTCAGGCGTTCTCGAAGCCGCTTTCGATGGCAACCACGGCTGGTTCTGGCGCAACCGGACCGATGCCGAGGTCACCGTGACGCTGAAGACGGACGGCGCTTATGCCGACATCAAGCGCATGATGTGACGGAACGGTGGAACATGCCTTGTCCGATCGGGCAGGGCATGTTCGCTTCAGGTCCGGGACGGCAGGACAGAGTGCTCGCCGCCGCCGCCTTCCCACTTCAGCGAGCACTGCAAGGAGCGGACTGCCGAAGGGGCCCGCGTCCGACCGCTGCAGGCATATCCGTGGTGCTGCGACGAAGCCATGTTATACATAGATTCCATCAACAGTACGTGGCGCATTCCGCCCAAAAGGAGATCATGTCTAGTACCAATGGCAGTATTTACGATTTACTCGGAATACTCGCCGTACTTGCCCTCGTTGCCGCCAATGGTTTCTTTGTCGCGGCGGAATTTTCACTTGTCGCTGTCCGTCGCAGCCGCGTAACCGAACTTGTCAATTCGGGTCGGCTCAATGCCATCGCTTTGAAGCGCGCCGTCGACAACCTCGACGCCAATCTGGCGGCAACGCAGCTCGGCATCACCATATCCTCGCTGGCTCTCGGCTGGGTCGGCGAACCCGCGCTCGCCCATCTGATCGAGCCCTTGTTGAGCGCGTTGCCGGGATCGCTTGCCACCGCCAGTTCTCACGTGATCGCAGTCGCGATTTCCTTCGTCATCATCACGGCGCTCCATATCGTGCTCGGTGAACTGGCGCCGAAGAGCCTGGCACTCCAGCGCAGCGAGGGAACCGCGCTCTGGGTGGTGCGTCCGCTCGGGCTCTTCCTGTTTCTGCTGCGCCCGGCCATCATCGGCCTGAACGGGCTCGGCAACCTCGTGCTGCGCCTGTGCGGCCTGCGGCCGGGCACAGGCGAGGAATCCCTGCATTCGCCCGAAGAGCTGAAGCTGCTCGTCGCCGCAAGTCAGGAAGCCGGGTTGCTCCACCAGACACAGCAGGAACTCGTCGAGCGCGTCTTCAACATAGGCGACCGACGTATCGCAGATATCATGACGCCGCGCCGCGACGTTGACTGGATCGATGCCGATGATAGTCCTGACGAGGTTCTACGCACCATTCGGAACTGCCGCCATGAACAGCTGTTGGTCGGCCGAGGCGACATCGACGAACCGTTGGGCATGATCCTGAAGAAGGAGCTCCTCGACCAGGTGCTCGACGGCAAGGCACTCGATCCGATGGCGGTTATGCGCGAACCTGTGATCGTTCACGAAGGTACGCCGATCTTCCGCGTGCTCGATCAATTCAAGAGGGCCCCGGTGCGCCTGGCGATCGTCATCGACGAATATGGCAGCCTGGAGGGGATCGTCACCCAGACCGATCTGCTCGAAGCCATCGCCGGCGACCTGCCGGACTTGGACGGTGAGGATCCCGATGTCGTCGAGCAGGAGGACGGCTCCCTGCTGATCGACGGCATGATGCTGGCGCACGATGCCTTCGCGCGACTTGGCTTCAAGTCAGGATTGGCGGAGGGCGATTTTCACACGATCGCAGGCTTTGCCTTGTCCCAGCTTGGACACCTGCCGGAAGTTGGCGAGCACTTTGACTACGAGGGCTGGCGCTTCGAGATCCTCGACATGGACGGAAGGCGGATCGACAAGCTGCTCGCTCGCCGCGAACTGCCTACATCCACGCCTGCAACCATTTGAGACAGGATACGCCAGGGGAGGGCGATCCGTTGCGCGACCGTGACAGAATATTCTTGATGGTGGCTGCTGCACTGATCTTCGGTGTGGCCACCATCTTGCTCCGGCATTGGTTGGCGGACGAACTCAGCGCGCGAACTCACGCGGCTGAATTTGTCGACACGATGTACTTGGCGTAATCCTCCAAAGGGATAGTCCTCGGTACGCTTGATGACATCGCGCTTGCCTGGTGCGGCCAAATCGCCAATCATCGCCCCCCGCGAACAGGAACGGCGATGCACCGGACGACCCTCGGCGAATTGATGAGCTGCACCGCCGATGGGAAGCGCTTGGTCGCCCATGCCGCTGATACTGGGGAACCTGTCCATATTTTCGATGCTTTGTCAGGTCTGGCCTGCAACTGCATCTGTCCAGGCTGCGAGCAGAGAATGGTGGCTCACCGCGGCAGCCGCCGACAGCATTTCCAGCACGAGGCCCGCGTCGAGGATCGTACTTGCACCTCCTCCGGCGAAACGGCGCTCCACAAGTTCGCGAAGACGATTCTTGGACGCGAGCTGGTCCTCGTGCTTCCCGCCCTCGACGAGACCGAGGGTCCTCATACCGTGCATGTTGTCAGGGAAGGGCGCTTCGAATTCCAGAAGGCGATCCTCGAATGCAAGCAGGGCGAAGTCGTGCCCGACGTGATCTGCCGGATCGGCGACAGGGACCTGCACGTCGAATTCAAAGTCGCCCATGCATGCGGCCCGGAGAAGATAGCCAAGCTGAAGGAGATGGACGTCGGCGCGGTCGAAATCGACCTATCAGGCTGCCGTGACCGTCCGCTGGACGAACTGGCTGACGCGATCCTGTTCGAAGCGCCGCGGACCTGGCTGCACAATCCGAAGACAGCCATGGCGCGGACCAAGCTCGCGGGAATGGAGCGCGAGCGGCAGGAAAGGATCGGCAACGAAGCGCAGCATCTGCTGGCGGCGTACAAGGCCGAGGCCATCGATTTGTCTGAGACAGGCGTATGGGAGGACGGCGCCGTCACCCACGGACTCGCCGACGCGGTCGCGGGTAGCGGTGCTGATAACCGAGGGTTCCTGGTGCGCGATGCCGAATGGAAGGCTTTTGTGCTGCTGCAGATGGGTATCGGCGAGAAGAATGGCTTCACCCGGAAAGAGGCATTGGCCGCCATGAAGGCGGAGGGCTGGGTGTCCAGGGATTTCGGATTTGTCAGGGAAGAGCTGGCTGACCGGATGCGGGAACTGGAGGGCAGCGCGCTCAGGGTGCCGTGGGAGGCGCTTGGCGATTACATGAAAGCGATGGAGCGCGAGCGTTACCTGGTTCCCGCCGGCGAGTTCGGCAAGCGTGTCACGCGCGGGTCGCGGCTTCTCGAGTCGATCGCGGCGGCGAAAGAGCTGAAGGAGCGCCCCGGCAGGCGGGCCGAAGATCTGCAAGGTCTGGTTCAGGCCCAAAGCACCCTGTAGCAAATTTCATCCTTTGATCAATGCAGCAATGGTCATCCTTTCATAAACCTGTTCTGCTATGTGCGTTATTTCGGGGACTTGGACACGAGCAGAAATGGATCAACCTATTGCCACCGGTTCGTGGCACGAAATACGCCTTCAAGTTCTCAAGCGTGACAATTACCGCTGCGTCTCATGCTCGACGCCGGTGAAATCGGCCGAAGCGGATGTCCACCACCTGTTGCCCAGATCGATGGGTGGAACGGACGAACTCTCGAATCTGGTCACCCTGTGCGATGGCTGCCATGCAGTCCATCACCCAAACCTGGCTGGTGGCCTTGCGAGGAGGGTTATTGAGCGATGGGCGGTCAGGCTTGCCCGTTGGTTGGATACTGAAGGCCAGGTTTCCGAAGGCGTTGGCAATTTCGGCCCGGTCCTCCGTCTGTTCGGGATAGATCGCTTCCGGGAAGGCCAGTTGCCGATCGTGCTGGCTGCTCTCTCTGGAAAGTCGGTCCTGGTCGTCAGTCCGACTGGATCAGGCAAGACCCTTTGCTTTCAACTGCCTGCTGTGCTTCGCCGCGGTCTGACCATGGTTGTCAGCCCTCTGAAAACTCTGATGTCGGAACAGGTGTCTGGCCTGTTGGCCAAGAAGATCCCGGCCACCTTCATAAATAGCGACCTGAGCGCCGACGAAAAGCAAACCCGGTTTTCACTGCTGGGACAGGGCGCGATCAAGTTGCTCTATCTGGCTCCCGAGCGCTTCTTCGTCAGGAGCGAGGACGAACGTGCTCGCCTGAAGCAGACGCGGCCATCGTTCATCGTCGTGGACGAGGCCCACTGTGTCGATCAATGGGGCAGGGACTTTCGGCGGGAATACGGCCGGCTGAAGGAGGTCCGCGAAAAGCTAGGTGCGCCACCCGTCTTGGCATTCACCGCGACCGCTGGGCTCGAGATGCAGCAACGCATCCTGAAATCGCTCGGTATCGAAGACGCCGAGGTCTTTGTGCGCGACGTCGACAGACCCAATATCGCGCTCCTCCGATGGCGGTGCGCAGCCGATCAGCGAGCCGGGGAAATCGCATCTCTCCTGCGGATACCCCAGCTCCAAGGACACAAGGCGATGGTGTTCGTGCCCTCGACGAAGGTCGGGGAGGAGTTGCAAGCGGCGCTACGCAACCTCGGACTTGAAGTGCCGCTCTATCATTCCAGACTGGGAAACGCATGGGAACGACAGGAGCTCGTTAAGCGCTTCCTTGGGCAAAGCAGGCCATCCCTCGACCAGATCATCTGCACTAACGCCTTTGGCATGGGCCTCGACGTCCCGAATGTCCGCCTCGTGATCCATTGGCAGCAGTCTGCATCGGTTGAGGACCAGCTACAGGAATTCGGTCGCGCTGGGAGGGACGGAAAGCCTTCCGTGGCGGTTATGTTCCACAATGGTTTGAGCGTTGGTCGCGATATCTCAAGGCTGCGTTTCATGGCCGAGACAACAGTGGAGTCGGCACAAGTCTCCGCGCTCGACCGGGAGACGATGCTAGAGCAGCGCTATCATCAGATTGATCAAGTCAGTGAGCTGATGAAGACCGGGGCCTGCATGCGCACCGCAATCTCGGAGTATTTTCAGGGGCCGAAGACCACTCGACGCCCAAGCCTCTCGGTCTGGATCCTGGACTGGGCATTCGGCAACCGCACGAAGTCTCGACGTTTCCAGGCTTGTTGCGATCATTGCGACAAGGCGGACCTCAGACGCCGCGGGATGGCGGGATACGTTGCCCGGGTTATTGCTGGCTAAGTTCACAGGGATCGATGAAAACGCGCGCGTCAGCCGATTTTCGCATGGCGGTACCGATCGAATGGTCACGGCCAAATTCCGCGGACGATGTCCATGAGACGACTGCTTTCCGAAGCTTTGCCACGAGTTCGTGTGAATCCCGCGTGCGACACGTATGCCTTCGTTGCAACCAGACCGAGTTCCCTGGCAACATTGATTCTGCGCGATTCGATGGCCAGCACTTGACCTTCGCTATTTTTGCTTTACCTAATGGGTTAAGGGTTTTCAGGTGGATATTGAGTATGCAACCACGAAACTGGAGAAACTCTGCCTCAGCAGCAAGGCCTTGGTGAAGGAGTTCGGAACCGTTGTCGCTGGCGCATTCCAGAATCGCCATGCATTCCTTGCCGCAGCGCCGGCGTTGGCCGACGTGCCTACCGACAAGCCGTTCAGGCGTCACCTTTTAGAAGGTGACCGCAAAGGCCAATGGTCCGTGGCGGTGAAGAACGGAACCTGCATCTGTCTGGTGCCGGATCACGACCCGGTGCCAGAGATGGAAAGCGGCGGCATCGACCTCAAGAAGGTCACCAAGGTAAGGATCATTTACGTAGGGGATTACCACTGATGGCAACCGCGACGACCGAGAAGCCGGACTACATCGTTTCCCCAGGCGCAATCCTGGACGAAATCCTGGAAGAGCGCGGGATCGCCAAGCAGGCATTCGCCGAACGATGCGGACGGACGCCTAAGTTCATCAGCGAGATCATTTCGGGAAAAGCTCCGCTCACCGAGGAAACGGCGCTCCATTTCGGCAGGGTCCTCGACATGGAACCGCAGGTCTGGGTCAATCTCGAAAGCAATTACCGATTGAGGCTGGCGGAGCGCCAGGAGGAAGAAGAGTTCGCTCGGCAGTCGGCCTGGGCGAAGAAATTTCCGGTGAGGGACATGGTCCGGTACCGGATGTTCGACACCCCAAAAAGCCCGGCGGAAACAGTTCGATGCATCCTGGACTTCTTCGGGACAGCTTCGATCGCGGCGTGCGACGACATGCTCGCCAGCCGACAGGCTTCGGTGGCCTATCGGCGGTCGCAGTCTTTCCGCGGCCGCCCCGAAGCTGTCATGGCGTGGCTTCATTGGGGGGCGCGCATCGCCGCGGACATTCAATGCTCCGAGTACGATCCCATGAGGTTCAAGGCTTGCCTGAAGCAAGCCCGCTCGTTGACACTGTCCGGACCCGAAGAGATTCAGGCCCGTCTCGGAAAGCTATGCGCCGAGGCGGGTGTCGCTCTCGTGTTCTCCCCGGAGTTGCCGGGCACGAGACTTAGCGGAGCTGCCCGATGGGCGGGAGACACTCCGATCATCCAGCTGAGCCTTCGGCACAAGTCCGACGATCACCTCTGGTTTACGTTCTTTCACGAGGCGGGTCACATCCTACTGCACGGCAAGAAAGGCCTTTTCATCGACGACGACAAAGGTGACATTGACGATCCTAGGGAAGCTGAAGCAAATGAGTTTGCGGCATCGAGCCTGATCCTAAAGCCAATGTGGAAAGCGTTCGTTGCCAATCGATGCTTTGACGAGGCTTCCATCCGAGCGTTTTCCGCGGAATGCGGCATCGCGCCCGGCATTGCAGTCGGGCGCCTTCAATACGAGCGCGTGGTCCCCTACAACACGGCGCTGAACAGGTTGAAGCAGCGGTTCGAGTGGATCGCCTAGACAGACCGGAGGCCCAGCCCTTCGGTCTCGAAGTGCGCGGCCTGGGGAAGGCGGAAGCCGAGGAGCGGGCGCGCTTTTACATCGCGCTGGTAGGCCTCAGCGAATTCACCGGGGCTTACCCGAGGCAGCTTTACGGCGGCATGGCGCAGCGTGTCGGCATTGCCCGCGCTTTGACCGTGCAGCCCGAGATCCTGCTGCTTGACGAACCGCTCGGCGCCCTCGACGCCATGACCAAGATTTCCATGCAGGAGGAACTGGCGCGCGGTCGGCAAGGTTTCGAGCATCTCGGGATGATGCGGCCTTGGTGATCTTGGATCGTGCGCCGGATGCTTGAGGACGATGAAAGGGCGCGGAAAGGTCGCGCCGGCGATTGACTTTTCTACCGAGATCGCTATGGTTTCGGTTGTCGTAAAGAGCATAACGAGCATCGGCCCCTGTTTCAGCGCCCGCTCGCTAGGACGACCAAGTGTGCAGGAAGCTTGTGACAGGACACTTCGGGTGGCTTCCAACCCCTTGAGCTAAGGAAGCGCTTCTACTGTCGAAATTTTAACGAACGCCCATGGAGCCTATGCAGGTTCCCTGGGCGTTTCGCTTTCTGCGGCCTTCTCTAATCAGTCAGCGGCACGTGCGCAAGAATAGAACCTATCCGGGTCCCGTGTGGGTTTCGTTGCGCGAAAGCCGTTACCACCGAATAATGGATATCATCGCCGCGAATCTTGTGCTCGAGGACGGCAATCCCGATTTTTGTGCGGACGACTGTCACCCGCACGTCCCGGATGTGGCCGAACTCGCAATACACTGGCGAGCCGGGGCAGACGATAGCGGCGACGTATTTCGGAACGTCGCCTTCCTCAACGTATCCGCACGCGAGGACCTCCGCTTTGTGTCGCGCCCAGATGTGACGTACTCCAAAGCCGCCCCGCGCGCTGTGGCGCCCGAGTTTTAGGACGACGGGTGCGCCTGGAATTGCCACTCCCCTGACGTTCTTTTCTTCGACCCTCCGGAAATAATACGTGCCGTTTGAAGGATGTTGAATGAGAGTATTCGGCATCTACCCCGTCATGAACTGAAACTGCATCGAGCGCGCCCCTAACATGAGGCATTGAATATTGACAGTGAATGTCACCGGAATCGTCTCCGGCACCACATTCCGGAATCCACCTGGCAACCGATCGCTCAACCCTCGACATACGGAGCGGCATTCGGCAGCAAAAACCGCCATGCCTGAACTCCCACCAATGGTAGGCACACCGATGTCTGGAGCGGGAGGCCCGCATCAGGGAAGCCACGGGACGACATGACCGCAATCGACAGGGTGATCCGCATTTGCGACCGAGCACAAACAGGGATTTTGCGCTCGCGCTGATAGCGTTTTCCCGGGTTGCGTAATCGCAGATTTCCGCGCGTCCGGTCTGACGATGAAGATCACGGAACAAGATGGCGGCCGCGTCATCATTAAGCAAACCGTGTCCTAGTCCGCTGATGCTTGTTTTTTGAGAGCATCACAGGCTGAGTTCAGTCTGTGATGAATCAGACTGACGTCGCGCCTGCTCGGTTCGTCTTGACTACTTGCGATTTGGCCCAGCCATCGAGTCGCCTTTTCGATTTCTTCGATCGCGGTCCTGATGCCTTTGACCTTTTCTACAGCCTGTCTGCGACGCTTTTGAAGGGCATCCTGCCGTTCGGCATTCGACATCGCTACGCCGGTCTTCGGCAGCCGACCACGCCGTTTCGGAGATTGTGCGGGAAATTGGACGTCAATGAGCTTCATGACGATGCGCTCGATGGCTTCGTGTTTCCAGGCTCCCGTTGTGTCGTATTGCCCCGGCGTGATTTTTGCGATGCGATGGGCTTCGAGAATGGCTTCTGTTGCTGTTCCTGAGAATCCTCCGCTCATGAGTGATGCGACGCCTGTAAGCGTGTTCGCGAAGTGTCGGCTGAGAAATGGATCGCTCCGTTTAGCGGCCGGATAATAGGCGAGGATCGGCGCTGTGATCTCGCGAAGCATCGCTTCGTTCGGTTCCGCTGGCGACAGCGACGTCGACTGTGTTGAAGGGGGCCTTTCGCCGAGGGGCTTCGGACCTCCAATTCTTCGCAGGTGTTCAATGATCGCCCTGCCGGTCGGCATTATAATGTTTTCGAAACGCTCCGCTCCGCAGCGGATTTCGTAGACGTTGTGCCTGCCTCCATCGTGCTTGACCTGTCCTTTTCCATTGATGACGTAGGTCTTTCCTTCGAAGTCGATCGTGCGCGTGCCCGTCACTTTTCCCTCATATTTACGTTATTACCGGAATCTCATGTCGGAGCAATTGCGTCAACATGAGGCCGGATCGAAATGCCGACACGGTCGCATCTTGGCTGGAGCGCCATCTGCGCGGGGTCCGCCTGGTGAATCCAAGGGGTCACCGCTAGTCGATCCGCCTCGCTGAGCTTAGGGAAACCCGCTTGCCGACTCAGGTCGCGCAGCAGCTTCTCGTCCAGGTGGCATTCTGCCTCTCGTCGCGTGAGCGCAAGTCAGGGCGTATGCCAAGCAGAGATCGACCAGGGCGTAGCCGTTCCGCAGATGGATGCATGGGGCGCCCGCCGCGAACCACTAGCCGAGCGATCCTTTGACCATCACTTTCACGCAATGGTCTCCACGATCTCATAGCGCTGGATCAGCGGTCCAATCCCATCGTTGAGTAGGGTCAGGACGCTCTGCGCTGTCGGAGCGAGGATTTCAATCCGCTCGATGCGAACCGCACTCCATGAAGGTTCGTCGTCCCCATTCGAGGTGACTTCGCGGCGGAGTTCGATGACGGCCTGCCGCACCTCGTCCAGTTCCGCAAAAAAGAAGCCCGGGGTTCCAGGGTCTTTCCAGCGGCCTTCGTTCGGCTCAACGTCTAGGGAATAGGTATACAAGATCATGGTTCGTTCGCTCCTGCTGTACGCCCTGCCGGATGCTACAATTGCCTGTCCTACCGCCGGAGATCAAATCCCCCGAAACGTCGATCCCAAGCAACACCGAACGAGACAGTCTTCCCGTCTGGGAGGCCGAGGCCGCTCTTCTGCCCAAGAACCCCTGGTGCGTCCCCACGTCCGATTGAATTCCGAGCGCCTCTTTTGCAGCGTTAGGTAGCAAAAGCCACCAACCGTTAAACCCTCCCGGCCCACTTAATATCACCCGATGCAATTCAGGAAAAAGTCGGCACGGGGCCGTGGCTGGCACGCTCTGATCATAGGAGGGCTCACACCTCTTCGCGTACTGAAACTCGCTGAGGGAGGCGACTGTTATGCCGGGCGGAAGACGGATCAATGGCGCTTGAAATTAACATAATCGTGATTATACTAAACGTAATTATGCTAATCGTGATTATGCTAGGGGCGGATGATGAGGTTTGTCGGCAGGGAACGCGAACTTGAACTTATCCGCAAGGAACTTGCCCTTCCGCGGCCATCGTTGATTGTGGCCTATGGCAGGCGGCGGATCGGGAAGTCACGGCTGCTGCGGGAAGCGGTTGACGGGACAAACGAAATCTATTTCCAGGCGACGCGCGTCTCGTCGACCTTGAACCTCGAAGCTTTCAAAGCCGAAACGGCACGTGTCCTTGGAAGCGATCCGCTGCTCCAGGCCATCGAGTCTTGGGAGGGGGTGCTCCACTACGTGGCGGGCGCCGCCGGCAGCGGCCGCCGAGGGCTTGCCGTGATTATCGACGAGTTTCCATATATCGTCGACCAAGAGCAGGCACTGCCTTCGATCCTCCAGAAATTCTGGGATAGCGGTGCTCCTCGGACGGGAAGCCTGAAACTTATCATCTGCGGTTCGGCGATCGCGCAGATGGAAGAACTGCTCGCGGAGCGGAACCCGCTTTATGGCCGCAAGACGATGACGCTTGAGGTGAAACAGCTTCCGTTGCGGGACGCCGCCTTGTTTTTCCCAGACTACGATTCGCGCCAGGCCATCAAGGCCTATGGCATTTTCGGGGGAATCCCCCACTACCTGCAGCTCTGCGACCCGGAGAAGAGCCTCAGGCAAAATGTGGTGGACCTGCTCTTGACGGAAACAGGCGCACTGGTGGACGAACCTATGACGCTGCTCCAAAACGAGCTGCGGGACCCCGGCATGTATTCAAGCATCGTGGCCGCGATCGCGGACGGCTGTACGACATCGAGCGAGATTGCGGGAAGGCTTCGGGTGGATGCTGGGAGCCTGCCTCCGTACATTCAGAAACTTTCGAAGCTAGACCTCGTGAACGTGAACAAGTCTTTGGACGCAAGTGAGAAGGCGAGGAACCGCCGCTATACGCTGAATGACCCCATGATGGCCTTCTGGCACCATTTCGTCCGCCCGAACCTGTCTGCGATCAACAGCGGCTTTGGCGAGCAGGTATTCCAAGACGTGATCGAGTCCAGACTGCCTGAATTCATGGGCGGAGCGTTCGAGCGCATGTGCGTGGATCATGCCCGGGCGAACGCTCAGGAATCTCTCGGTTCTCCCGCGATGGAGGTCGGAAGCGTCTGGGGCCATGCGGACTTTGACATCGACGTTGCGGGTCGGACCCTGAACGGCTCCTTCTTTTACGGCGAATGCAAGTGGCGCTCGGTGGCGATGGATCTTGCGATGCTCGAAACCCTGCGAAATCGTTCGGAGCAGACGACCTATGGCGCAGGGAAAAAAGGCAAGCACTATCTGTTATTCAGCCGCAACGGCTTCCGTGCAGAAGTCGAAGAACTAGCAAAGTCCGACGGTTCGATACACCTGCTGCGACTGGATGACTTGGCCAGGCATCCGCTCCCAAAGACTGCGCCCAATTCGATTTAGAATTTAGACAGGGAAAGCGAGTTTGCTCTTTGACAAATCAGCATCTGAGTTTGGTGGCATTTGCTGACTAATGCTGCTCTTTTGCCGCCGAGGGTCGCTCGCTCCGCCCTCGGTGGGAACCGGAAGCGTAAGCGACACTTCCCAGTTGCTGGCTAGCCAGACAGGGTTCCAGAACAGTTGCCAGGAGGAAGAAGCGTGTTTGGAACAGTGAGCATAAACCCGTTTGAATGCATCGACTTGACCCGGTCCAACTCCGCATCATTCGATCCGAGTCTGAAGCGAAGGACGTACTTATCGATCAATTCCCGGATGTGGCCGACATAGGCGGCTTCTGCTCGTTACCCCTTTATGCGAATGGGAATTGACGCGAGCAGTCTGCCCGGAAACATTTGCTGGCGCGGTCTTGAGCTTCTTGCAATTCCTCCCTAACCTGGAGTTGCTTCGCCCGGAAGGCACGCAAATCTCCTCGGCGGGCGCTTGCCGACCGACAACGGGATGCTCCCGCGCATGTGAGCATAAGTTGGCGCCTGGCGTGCGGAACTGCAATCCGCGCGTGTCTCGACACATGAACACGACAATATGCTCGCCGACAGCAAGGTCTTGCTTGTCCCGCTCCAGGATTGACGGATAGCCGAAGCGTTTCATCACCAGCTTTGGCACTTCCAAAGTTCGCTCTGACGCGCCGATGTCAATGGAGCCGGAGGCGATAGGGCTTTCAGCAGGCTCAGTCGCCAGCGATGCGAGTTGGAGGTAGATGAAAATAATTGCAACGGCACCCTTAATTTCGGGCGCGCGAGTAAGTACATGCCGCTTCACAGCGCCATCTTGGGGGTCGGCCATAAATACGATCTGTGAAACCGAAGAAGACGAGACCCCTTCAACGCTCCCGAACATCTCCGTGAGCGTCCGCGGTTTCGACAACGAGGAAGCCGCGAAGGCATTGGCCCATGCAATGTTGGCGCTTATCCATGAGGTCGGGCGCTATATTGATATCAGCACCATCGACGGTGTTACGATCGCGATGGACTATGACGAGGCCTTGCGGGAGCTCGATCGAGGCGTCGAGGGTCTTGGGCCTGAAGAGCGGACCAATGACGAGGGATTGGTAGGAGTCGGCAAATCCATCGTGGTCAAGCGCGGCGATGCCGTGAAGACGCATTTAGTGTTCTCAGCTGGTCCCGTATGTTGCCTTGCACTTGAGGAGCATGAGCCTGAGGATTTCCGTGTTGCTTTGGCGATCATCGCTCACGAATGCGCACATGTGGCGGAACATGCCGACCGTGAGCGGCAGTTCCCCGGTATCCTTCTGGACCAGACGCCAGCTAGTTACATCCGCCTTTACGAGCAGCAATTCTCCCAAGCCTTTTGGTGTGAATACGCCGTATGCCGAGCATCTGCTCGATTTGCGAGGAACGAGGAGCAGCGGTTCCGGAACAATCTCGCTGTTCGCCTGCAGGACGCGCGCATCAAGGCCCGCGATGCTATCAGATCTTACCGGACCCACGGAGATGTGGAGCGGGTTTTTCAGGAAGTCGGCGTGGTCGTTTTGGAGCCTTTACGCATGGCTTCCTACCTGTTTGGCCATCTTGACGGCATGGCAGAGGAAGAACTCCCCGAGGTTGCGCTGGAGGTCCCGAAGGAGGACCAGGCTTTCGTTTCTGCCGTCACCACCCTCGTGTCACAGTTACGCTCTCTATGGGAAAACCGGGGAAGCTGGGCTAGCCACGATGATATGCTCATTCTGGGTCGGACAGCCTTTGATCTGCTCAGGGAATGCGGTGTGCACGCGCGACCCGAGCCGGACGGACGTGCCTATATCAACGTGCCGTTTACGCCCGACACGTTACCAGGTGCATCAGCTGCGGACCTCCTTGCGGCGCAATGGCAAGGTCGACGTCGCTAGGGAAGCGGGTGGCGCGGCCTAGCCCATAGGGACAATAGCGAGAATGCAGGTGCGGCCTGCTCGCCTAGTTACCTTCTCAGCACCGACTGTTGCGGTCGTCGTGTCCGCTACGCGAATTGTTCCCAAAAGCATCGTAGAATTTCTCGAATGGAGCAAGTCCCGAAAGGACAATGTTTTCGGGGTTCCATCATTCAGGCAGATGTCGCTGCTGCGGAGCAGTCAAAACGGCCCGAAGCCCGCATCCGCTGAACCAATGAACGGCGTTGCGGCGCAATTTCAATCCCGCCTTCCGGTTGCTTTTGAAATCTTCTCGCTCATTTAATTCTACAAAATCGGTAATCTTAATTGAAAGCGCGCATCGAAGGAGAGCCCGAAATGACAAAAAAGCTGGTCGTGGGGATATCGGGCAATCGGACGCGGCCGTCGAAGACCAACGCGTTCATCAGTCATATAGTCGGCGAGGTGGCGGACCACATCGGGGCGACTTCGGGTGTATTCGACATTGAAGACCTCGGTCCCTCGCTCCCCGCCGCACGGAGCATTGGCAATCTCGACCTGACCGCGCGCAGCATCATCGGACAAGTGTTGGGCGCGGATGTGCTGGTGGTCGGCACGCCGACCTTCAAGGGCAGCTATACCGGGCTTTTCAAGCATTTCTTCGATCTGCTCGATCCGGCCTCGCTGCGCGGCAAGCCGGTCATTCTCGCGGCAACGGGCGGCGGAGAGCGGCACTCGCTAATCGTAGAGCATCAGCTGCGGCCGCTGTTCGGCCTCTTCGAGGCGCTGACCATGCCGACGGCGATCTACGCCTCCGACAAGGACTTCGCCAATGGCATGCCGGCGTCGGAGGCCATCCAGGCCCGCGCGCGACAGGCGGTTGCCGAAGTTTCCCGCGTTGTCGGCGCGACCCACGGCGTCGGCCTTGCAGCCTGATGCCCAAGCAGCCGTTTGAACGGAGGACTCAGCCATGACCAGCTCCAGCAGATCCAGAAAGATCAAGCTTGGCGCCTTCCTGCCTGGTGGCGGACAGCATATTGCCGCCTGGCGCCATCCCGACGCGCCGGCCGACGGCGCCACGAGCTTCGAATTCCATAAGCAGCTTGCTTTGACCGCCGAGCGCGGCCTGTTCGACGCTTATTTCCTCGCCGACAATCTGACGGTCGGGCTCGGCGCCCGCGAGGGCGGCAATGCCAAGATCGCCGGTTTCGAACCAGTGACGCTGTTTGCAGCCCTAGCGCCGCTCACCACGCATCTCGGCTTCATCGCCACCGCGTCAACCACCTATGAGGAGCCATATACGCTGGCGCGCAAATTCGCGTCGCTTGATCTGTTGTCCAACGGCCGTGCCGGCTGGAATGTGGTGACCTCGGCCGGCGACGAGACCGCCCAGAACTTCAACCGCGATGTCCAGCCCAACCATGCCGACCGCTATGCCCGGGCGCATGAACATGTCGAGACCGTCAAGGCGCTGTGGGACAGCTGGGAGGACGACGCCTTCATCCGCGACAAGCAGTCGGGCCGCTTCTACGACAAGGACAAGCTGCACGACGTCAATCACAAGGGCGCGCATTTCAGCGTCAAGGGTCCGCTCAACGTGCCGCGCCCTGTGCAGGGGCATCCGGTGGTGGTGCAGGCCGGGCAGTCCGAGGATGGGCGCGGGCTGGCCGCGCATTCGGCCGAGGTGATCTTCACCGCTCATCAAAAGCTCGAGACGGCACAAGAGTTCTACCGCGACATCAAGGCGCGCGTGGCGGGCGTCGGTCGCGATCCCGACCAAGTGCTGATCATGCCTGGCGTGGCACCCTTCGTCGGCCGTACCGAGGAAGAAGCCCGCGCCAAATATGAGCAGTTGACCGGTCTCATCCTGCCCGAGGACGGCGTCGCCTTGCTCAACGCGCTGGCCGGCCAGACGCTCGACATCACCGGCTATCCGCTCGACGGACCGCTGCCACCGAGCAGGGAAACGGAAGGCATGAAGAGCCGTCAGGCGCTGATCCGCCAGATTGCCGACGAGCACAACTTCACGATCCGCCAGCTCTACCAGTGGGTGGCGACGGCGCGAGGCCACTACACAGTCATCGGCAGCGCCACGCAGGTGGCCGATCAACTGGAAGAATGGTTCACCAATGAGGCGGCCGACGGCTTCAACATCCTGCCGCCGTGGCTGCCGGGCGCGCTCGACGATTTTGTCGATTTGGTGATTCCGGAGCTGCAGCGCCGCGGCCTGTTCCGCACGGCTTACCAAGGCCGGACGCTGCGCGAGAACCTCGGCCTCAGGCGGCCGGAGAACCCGTGGACGGTCGCTCGTTCGACTGTGCTGGCTGCCGAATGACCCGTTGAAGCGAAAGGCAAGACGATGACTTTGCAGCACATCGAGCGCTCGGTCGACATAGGCTCCCATCAAGGCGGTAACGGCCTCGGCGCGGAGGCCTTGCGTGCGGCCGCCCGGTCCACGGCGCGGACCCTGTCGCGTTATGGCTTGCTTCTTGGTTTCCTGGCGCTCTGGCAGGTGGCGGCGAGCAGCGGCTTTGTCAACGCAGCAGTGCTGCCGCCGATCGATACGATCTTGGTAGCGCTCTGGAAGGGTCTCGCTGGCGGCAGCCTGCTCGGCGACATCGCCATCAGCCTGCAACGCGCTGGCCTAGCCTTCGTGGCGGCGGTCGTCGTCGCCATTCCGCTCGGCCTGATCATGGGCCAGGTGCGGGCCGTCGAAACGGCGCTCGATCCGATCCTGCAGGTTCTCCGGCAGACCTCAGCGCTGGCACTCTACCCGGTGTTTATCCTGCTGCTCGGCCTGGGCGAGGCCTCCAAGGTGTTCGTCATCTTCTGGGCGACGCTGTTTCCGCTGCTGCTCAACACCATCAGCGGCGTCAAGGAAGTCGATCCGAAGCTGCTCGAGATGGCCCGCGTCTATGGTGCTGCGCGCCTCACCGTGTTCCGCCGTGTCGTGCTTCCGGGCGCCGTTCCCTCGATCTTCGTCGGGCTGAGGCTGAGCGCTACCACGGCGCTGCTGCTGTTGATCGCCTCCGAAATGATCGGCGCCAACAAAGGTATCGGCTTTCAGGTGATGAACGCGCAGTACAACTTCCAGATCCCGCTGATGTTCGCGGCGATCGTCATCCTCGCCAGCCTCGGCCTGATCGCCAACCAGGTTCTGGTTATCCTGCAGCGGCGGCTGTGCCGCTGGAGCAATCCTGTCAACTGAGCAGCCCCTCCTCTCATCCTAGGAAAGACCGGATCATGAAAATCACGCGCCGTTCCCTGCTTGCAAGCGCCCCCGTTGCCGCCGGCATCATCGCCGCCGGCCTGCCCCGTTTCGCTTTTGCGCAAGCCACAGCCGTCAAATTCCGCTACCTCGCCAGCCGCGGCAGCATCTCCCCGCATGAGCTCGCCGACGAGCTCGGCTACTACAAGGACCTCGGTGTCGAGCTGGAGAATGTCGGCTACGCCACCGGCGGCCCGGAATCGTTGTTTGCACTTTCCTCCGGCAGCGTCGATCTCGGTTCGGCAGCCACGGCCGCTGTGATCAACTCGATCTCCGGCGGCAATGACTTCGTCGCTGCCTATCCGAGCAACGGCATCAACAAGGACGTGAAAAGCGTCTTTTACGTGCTCGCGGACAGCCCGATCAAATCGATCGCCGATATTGCCGGCAAGACCATCTCGGTCAACACGCTCGGCGCCCATCTCGACTATACGGTGCGCGAAGCACTGCACAGCGTTGGCCTGTCGCCCGATGCCGCCAACCTCGTCGTCGTGCCTGGTCCACAGCTCGAGCAGACCTTACGCTCGCATCAGGTCGATATTGCTGGGCTCGGCTACTGGCAGGCAACTTTCGCCGGCGCGCTGGTCGCCAATGGCGGCGTGCGCGGCGTGTTCAACGATACGGACGTGCTGGGCGAGCTCGCCGGCGGCTTCGTCGTGCTGCGGCGCGACTTCATCGCCGCCAACCCGGCAGCTGCCCGCCACTTCGTCGAACAGTCTGCCCGCGCCGCCGATTGGTCGAGGCAGAACCCGGACGAAGCGCGCAAGGTGCTCGCCAGTATCCTCGACAAGCGGGGCGAAAATGGCGACCTGGCCCGTTACTGGACCGGCTTTGGTCTGCGCGAAGGGGCACAGGCGACCGATCGCGACATCGACTTCTGGGTCAGCGTACTGGAGCGGGACGGCCGCCTGACCAAGGGCAAACTGAAGGCCGCGGACATTCTGTATCGGCGCGGCGAAACCAAGACGAACTGACAGCTGAGATGGACTGGGGACTGAAATGACTGGCACCAAAGGCGGTGGAGAGGTCTCGATCCGCGACTTGTCGAAATCATTCACACTCGGCGGACGTCAGCTTGCCGTTCTGCGTACGCTCAACCTCGATGTCCGTTCCGGCGAATGCCTGGTCATCGTCGGCGCCAGCGGGTCGGGCAAGACCACGCTGCTGCGCATCCTTGCCGGGCTGGAGGCCGCCGACAGTGGCCGTGTCGCGATCGACGGCAAGCCGGTCGACGGTGTCGGCGCCGAACGGGCGGTGATCTTCCAGGAACCGCGCCTGCTTCCCTGGTTGACCGTACTCGGCAATGTGGCCTTCGGTCTCGAGGTGCGGGGCATCGCGAAGGCGGACGCCGAGGAGAAGGCCCGCTTCTACATCGCGCTCGTCGGTCTCGCCGAATTCGCCGACGCCTTTCCTCGGCAGCTTTCCGGCGGCATGGCCCAGCGCGTCGGCATTGCCCGGGCGTTGACGGTGCAGCCCGAGATCCTGCTGCTCGACGAGCCGCTAGGCGCTCTCGATGCCATGACCAAGATCGGCATGCAAGAAGAACTGGCTCGCATCTGGAGCGAGGAGAACGTCACCATGGTCATGGTCACCCACGATCTGGAAGAGGCGATCTATCTTGCCGACCGGGTGTTGATCCTGCCCAAGGAGAAAGGCGGTGCGGCGCGGTTGATCGACGTCGACCTGCCACGTCCGCGCGACCGCAGCGAAACCAGGTTCGTGCGCTATCGTGAGGAATTGTTGCGCGAGTTCGGCCTGCACTAGCAGCCTGTCGGGCTGGGGCATGCGAAGTGGACTGAGCACACATTGGAACGTGAAGATTTCATGGTTTCAGGACTTCTCTTGAGGAACGGGGAGGGCGGCTGCTGGCTCAGGCTTGGCTGAGGGCGAACATCCGCTTCATGTTCCAGGCCAGGACCACCAGGTTCCACTCGCCTTTCACCTTTTCGAGGCCACCAGCAGGCTGCCCGTCGCCACTGCGGCCTGGACATTGTAGGCCTGCACGAAGCCGCCGCCAGCCACTGGCATGATGCGCGAATCCTCATCCGTCAGATTGACCTGGTCCGTCGGCCCCGGACCCGCCGTGGGCGGCTGCGGCGGCTTGCCACCCGGTTTGCGTCCGGTCTTCTTCGCCTTCTCCTCGCGCGCCTGCAGCTTGGCCTGATGTTCGGCCTGCTCGCGCAAAAACCGCTCCTTGGTCCGTGCCTCGATCGCCGCCTTGGCCGCGGCAATCCGTTGCAGGCGCTGTTCGCGCCGGGCCAGTTCTTCGGGCACCGACATGCCGTCCGGCACGTCCGCCTGATCAGCCGCCTCCGCCAACGCCATCAGTTCCTGAACCTCGGCCCGCAACTGCGCTTCGATCTTGCTCGCAAGCTCATAGGACTGCGCGCTGTGCCGGCTGGTATTGGCGTGTACCTTGGTGCCGTCCAACGCCACCGTGCCCAGCTTGAGCATGCCGGCCTCCCGCGCCAGCGCCAGCACCTCGACAAACAGTTGCTCGATATCGGCAAGAAAGCGCCGCCGGAAAGTGGCGATGGTGTCGTGGTCGGGATGATCGTTGGCCGCAATGAAGCGGAACGCCACCGAATCGTAGGTCGCCCGCTCCAGCTTGCGGCTCGAGAACACCCCGGTGGCGTAGCCGTAGACTAAAAGCCCCAGCAGGACGCTCGGGTGATAGGAGGCCGAGCCCGAGCCGTGTAGGCCTTGACCATCGCCGACAAGTCCAGCTGCTCGATCACTTCCACCACGAAACGCGCCAGATGCCGCTCCGGAAGCCATTCATCCACCGAGGGTGGCAGCAGAAAACCCGTCTGGCGGTCGACCTGGCGAAAATTGTTCATCGTTGCTCCGCTCATCGAGAAGGAATCAATCAATGAAACTGAATCTCATCCGAGCCCTCCGCTCAAGTCCGACAGGCTGCTAGGGCAGGCGGTCATCTGGCGTCGTCCGCCTGGTCGCTGCCCAACGCATCGCGCTGCGCCCGGACCTGCTGGGTCAGGGCATCTTCTCGGCGAAACGAGCCAGATGACAGCGGAAAATCCCGCAAGCATGCAGTACTTTTTCCGCCCGTCGCCGGGCCGATGTCGTCGGAATGCTTCCCTGACGAAGTCTCGAATAGCCCGCTGGTCAACGCCCGAGGATGACTGAAAGCGGCACTGCGACGTAGCCGGGATGTGGCGTTGTGTCGTTGGCCGCGGTCACGATCATAGGGGCTGGCAGCGACTCGTCGATCTTGGCCGGTCCGATACGGTCCCAATCGTAGAGGAAGATGTCCTCGTAGAACTTGGCAATATCACGATCGTAGAAGATCAGGCTGGCGTCGCGGTTGAACCCGGTTCCGGCTGTAGTCCAATTGTGGCTTCCGATAAGTACCGCTTCGCCGTCGATTACGATGCCTTTGGTGTGACAGTTCCTCTGCTTGCGGACCTTGCCTGTGTCGAAGCCGTAGTCCTTGGCATTGCTGATCGTATCGCGGTCTTCCGAGCCGAAAGAACGGAAGATGATGCGGACGTCGAGACCTGCTTTCTGCTGTGCCAAGAGGGCGTCGAGCAGTGCGCGGTAGTTGTCGCCCACGGTCTTGGTGCTGAAACTCTGGTTCTGAAAAAAGATCGTGCGTCTCGCCGACCGGACGAATGGCAGCACTACGTCGATGTAGTTATCGGGCGTAAGGATCGGCTGCACATCGATCTCGCGCGTGTCCGTCATCGGCTGGAAGTAACGCGGCTTCGCCGCCGCTTCGAGCGTGTCGAACGTCAGGTCAGCCGGCACCCACACCAGCGGCTCGTCCATCACCGATTCTGGCGCTCCCTTAGCCTCCTCGAGGTCGCGCAGGATGTGCGCTTCGTAGAGCTGGCTTAGCTCCTTATCTTCAAGCACCACGTGCCATTCACGGTTGTATAGCCTTAGCGCGTTCGCATCGCCCGGATTAGTTAGCGGCGCTACGTCGGGCTGGTTTGAGCTCTGCCAGTTGCCGCTTGACAGCCACATTGCCGAGCGATCGCGCACAGCAACCTTGATATGGTAGGCGGAATCGAAGATGCCCGTCTTGCCCACGCTCGCTGGAGCGAAGTTGAATTTGCTACCCTTTTCGTCGCGAATCTTATCCACGGCTTCGTAATCGGTGAAATCGCCTGCGTGTACCTTGCCGCCCATCTGCAACACGAGAGACATCGTCTCCGCTTTGGTCTTGACCGCGTCGAGAACGCCGCTCACCACGTTGACGGCTCCAAAATCGTACATCGCCACCACCAGTGACTTCGTCGTTGCTGCAAGGAACGGCCCCAGCACGGGCCAGCTTGCGTCGGGTCCGGTATGTAATGTGAACTTTGTCGACGTCTTGCGCCGCGTGAGAGGCAGATCAGGCCGCGGCTTGTAGCTGGTATGCCAGCTCGGCGGTGCCTCGTCCCCGGCACTGAATCCCGTAAGATCAGCCGTCGAGGCAACCGTAACGTCGGTCCGTACGCCGTCGATGTAAGAGGGCAGCGGCATCACCCCGCGGGACTCAAGTGCGCCGAGGTCGATCTTGCGCTTGACCGCGATCACCACCGCGCGCTGGTCGGTGATCTCGCCATTCTCGAAGCGATAGCCCGGTTTGACCGCAACGACATCTTCGCGGTTTGCGAGAAGCGCGCGCGCGGTGCGTATGGCGGCGAGCGTCTTTTCCCTGTCGGGAGGTGGGCTGCCCGGCGGTGGTGCCGCGGTGGTCGAGGCCGAACCGGCGGCAGGAGCTAGTGTAGGGCCGATCGGCGAGGCCGCAGCAAACATCGGCGACGCAGCGCCGTCGATCTCGACTGTAATCCTGAGCGGCACGGTGAAGGTGATCCCACCCCGTCCAGAGCTTGGATTGCCTCCCCCGCTGCTGTTGTCGGCCATGACAAATCCTCCAGTGTTTTCCAGTAGGCCGCGTGCGCGGGCAAGACAGCGCTTGAGCTGGTCAATTGGCACCGCGTCGTTTTCAATGAATTCAATGCCACGATAATGCAGCGCCACCACCTGCCCGGTACCAATGTCTATGACCGGGGAGCCGGAGTTGCCGCCCAACGTCGAGCAAGAATGGGTGATGTTGTCGTCGCCGACGCCGAGCAGGTTGCCCACCGCCACCCGCTTCTTGTCGTAGACGCCACCGAAAATCTTGTTAGCCAGCTGCTGATCCGAGAACCGGATGTCGCTTGCCGGATATCCAACCACGGCCACGGGCAGCTTTGCCCGCGGCGGGTCGTTGGCAAGCTGCAGCTTCACTCGACCGACGGACGACGAGTTCTGCGCGAGCTTTAGAAAGGCGATGTCGGGTAGGTTTTCCGGTGCCACCCAGACGACGCGCTCAACTGCCACAGGATCGGAAACTGTGTTCCCGTATTCCTGGAGGAAGTCGATGTCGGCGCCGATCGGCGTGCGCGCGTCGAAGCCGAGTTTGAAGGTGAAGCCTGCCCCGCTAGTTTCCGCAAAGAGGTTGGCAACATGCCGGTTGGTGACCACCAGACCGTCGTCGATAACCCAGGCCGTGCCAACAAACGGGTTGTCGAAATTGCTCACGTCGACGCGACCGATCGAAGCCATGCTGCGATTGAGCAGCGGCGCGTTGGTTGTCAGAATCTGTCGCCAAGCCGTCGCCTCGGCGCGGGCGCTGTCGATGTCGATGGTGTTATTCTGGACGAGGAAGACCGGCGTGCCCACGGCGAATACGATGGTTTCGTCATTGGTGATCGGCGGCGGAGGCCGCATTGGTGCGCCACCCGCCCCGCTGGGCGGTGGTAGGCCTGGAGGATGGGGCGCCCCGCCGCCAGCCGGCTCCACACCCTCATCGATCGGCTGCGGCGCGGCCTGCGACACGCGGCCATAGCGAGCGTTCATCGCCTTGGTGGCATCGGCCACCCATACAGAATTCTCCGCGTGTCTCTGCACTTCGCCGATATTGGCCAGGACTTCCGGCGAGCTCGCGTCGGCGATTTGCTTCGCTATGGTGCGCAGGCGTTGCGAGTCAGCGACTGTCATTTTGTACGCTCCACCAAAATCTTACGGTGATATCCTGGCAAATGTAACGAGGAGTATGCGACTGAAGCTATGTTAGTCGGCGTATATTACGATCAGTATTCTATAGGAAAACATTTGTTGCTATCCTACATAAAACCAATGCAGACGATATCTGAAGTTTTAGATCAATACCAGCCGCTTTGCGTGCTTCACCCAAAGTCTAAACGTTGAGAGGCCCGTCAGACCCGGCCCACTACAGCATACGTCTACAACGGACTAGAAGAGACCGTAAGGCCTACCCACGTAATGCGCGTGGGAACGCGCTACCTTGCGGGATGTCGAGGCTTTAGTCGCCCTGCTGACCACTTTATCAAAGCGCCCCACGAAATCGGCGCGGGAGAGGTAACTCCGGGTTTCAAGCGTCAGGAACGTGCACGTGACCGTAAGTCGCCAGCTGGCCGTTGTGTCGACGAACCGCCAGATCACCTCGTCGGGAGCCGCGACCGCTCCAGCGTGCTCATTGAAGGCGACGGTCTTCATGACCTCGTCGCGTAGGATCTGCCGTCGCGTCGGTATGCCTCTACCAACAGGGCAAACGCCGTCTCATAGGATAACCTAACACAGAAGGGCTGGACGGCGGCGGGTTGATATGATGCCTGCCAAAGCAATAAGCGCGATGCCCAATATCGATGCCGCATCCAAGCGTTCGGAGAACAGGACCACGCCCCACAAAACCGCAAAGGCCAGATATGAGAAATCCCAGGTTGAGATGACCGAAGGCGGCCCGAGCTGATAGGCGAATGCCGTTCCGACGCTGCCGATCAGCATGGTCAAGCTCAAAAGCATGACCAATCCCCATTGGAACCAGCCCATCGCGATCCACTCACCGAGGAAACGGCTTCCGGTAGCGTCTAAAGCTTCGGCCGTGCCGCCGAACCCGGCTACGCAGGTGACGGCACCACCGAGGCCAACAGCAATCAGATTGAATGTCAGGGCTAGGACCAGGGGATGCTCGCCGCGGCTCTTCGTGCGAGTGACGACCACCCCGAGAGCGTAGAGCATCGCCGATGTCAGCGGCAGCAAGGCAAAGATGTTCAGATCCCCGGTTTGTGGCTTGAGCATGAGAAGCACGCCCCCAAAACCGATCCCGACCCCGGTCCAGCCCTGAACACCGACGGGCTCCCTGAGCCAGGCCGCAGCGAACAGGGTTGTGAAGAGCGGGATCGTATAATAGACGGCAGCGGCCGTAGAGAAGTCGAGCCGTGGCAGCGAGGCATAGTAGAGCAGCAGGCTGACCAGGAGCAGACTGCTTCGCAGGATCGCCCAGGCAGGAAAAACCGGGCGTAGCGGGACCTGCGGGTAGCGCAGCCTGAGGATCAGAACCACGAGAGGAACCGTGATGCCGCATCGCAGAAAGATGAACTGCAATAACGGCATATCGGAAATCGTCACCTTGATGATAGCATCGGCGATTGAGAGCGTGAGGTCGGTGAAGACCATCGCCATGATGGCAAGCCCTACCTGATCCTCCTTTGCGACAGCCTGATTTGTCGTCACAGGATAGCCCCGATCACGTCCTGACACCCGCATCGGGAAACATCCATCGCATGTACATGCGATGGAATTGTCGAACCGTGTCCTCACTAAAATTGCCGTTCAGCGAATCGAGGACATAATAGCCCATGTCGAAGCCGCGCTGGAACATCCCTTTTTGCACACTGCGGCAGATTTGCCGGTCCTCCTCGTTCAGAACGTCTAACCCCCATTTCGAGCGCGCGGCTTCCCGCTCCTTCGAGATGTTGTCGGGCGTGAGCGTCACGAACCGCCGTATGGAAGTTTCGGCCGAGACGGGCTCGACCCACGAGACCGAAAAGTTCTTCGTGCCCGGAAAGATCGAGAAGATGATGTTGGGGAAGAGGAGCCAGAAATGTCCGTCAACGGCATCCTCCTCCAGATTAATCGGATAGGCGGCGCTGGTCTCTTTCCCGCCGGAAGGGACGAACTGATAGATGAAATTATCGTGCAGAGTGAAAGTCGAGCGTTTTGCGTCCATCATGTCGCAAAAGCTCTTGTGGGCAGTCTCGCAGTGGTAGCATTCGAGATAGTTGTCGATCGCGATCTTCCAGTTACACTCGTAGTCGCCCCCGAAATAGCCGACGCCTTCACGCACCTTGTAGCCGCTCAGGTCGGGGATGACGCTGGCGATGCTTGCTGCCAGCTCGGCAGTATAGTCTGAGAACGGGGCGGCGCCCGCGTCGAGGTTCACGAAGACAAAACCCGCGATAAAACCCACTTGGACAGGCTTCAGACAGATGGCCGAACGCACGAATTTCTTGTCCTGGCCACTTTCCCTAGCTGCTACCAGCCGCCCGGTAAGGTCGTAGCTCCAATCATGATACGGACAGGTGATGACCTTCTTCTCACCGCGGCCTTCCAGCAGTAGATGTCCGCGGTGAGCACAGACGTTGAAGAAAGCCCGGATCTGCCCGTCCTGTTCGCAAACCACGAACACGCGCTGATCAAAGATTTGCAGCGTAACGAATGCGCCTTTCTCCAACAGGGCGCTTTCATGGCAAGCGTAGTGCCAGCTTTTCATGAAGATGCCCTGTTTCTCGGCCTCAAAAATGGCGGGATCGGCGTAGAAACTACCCGGCAACGTTCTCGAATGGGCCACTTCCTGGGGTGGGTACGGAACATCGATCTTCATGGCAAAAGCCCTCTGGTCAGCTGCGTATTAAACATCGGCAGGCCGATCTCCGAAGCAAAGCTTTCTACCTCCTTGGAAGCCGCCGCCAACCGATAAGCGGGTATTGAACGCCGGACTCTGTTGAGGAGCTGACGTCGGGTGAATCTGTATTGGCACGGACTGCCGCAAGCCCCTTCGCCGCAGCATACTCGTAGGGAGCTGGATCAGCCGACGAGGTAATAGGATGAAGACCGCTGGGCAGCTTTGCGATTAGCAGACCATTACTCCATGACCTTCAACCAAGATGAGCGCTGTTTTTTGCTGTTGGCCTCGTCTCCTTTGCCTGCTGTGTGGCCGGATGAGCGTAGGTTGGCATTCAACTCAATCTGTGAGTAATGTCTCCAGGCGCTAGGAGCCTACGATCTTTGCCAACATCCCTATCCCCCTCGGGAAATGCCTAGGGTTTCGTTGGAGATAAGGTGCGTAGAATGCTGACGCGAGCAGCGGATGATCCGGAGGCAACTTGGGGAAGCCCCCGACTGTTTTTCGACAATTTGCTGCCGAACAAAGACAGGCTGATACCCCGATGCACTCGATCTCCGAGGTGGCATAATCCCACGTCACCTCGACATCAGGCGAGATTTCCCGAATTGCAATGAAACTATAGGCTCCGAATCGGTTAGGCACGATGGCGAGATTGGGATCACAAGAGTGATTCGAGAATATCGTCGGCTCCTCAAAGAGCGCATGAACATTCCAATCCATTTGAATTGTATATATTGCCCTAGCTTTCTCCATGCGTTGGACTAGCCCAATCATAACGATCTCGCCGGGCAAGAAATGACGAGCGGCGAACACGCCGCGTCCTCTCTCGTCGCCCGTGTCGCGGACCGTCACGTTGCGGACATTGATTCTCCTGGCACAGCCAACATCGTCTGATAAGATAGAGGCGCATTTCTTTGCGCGTGGATTCGGCACGACGCGATTCTTCCATGATGACACTTCAACTGTAAGCGCTATTTTCGCTGCACGTTGACGCGAGCGCTTTCGACGGATGGCCTTCGAATCGGGAACGGTATCTGGTCTGATCAGGCTGCTGTTGCTTTGGCGAAGTTGAAGGGCAGCAGATCCTCGATGGCTGCGTTCTCGGGGCGCTGAGGTAGTTCAGTGAGGACGTGGCGCAGCCACGCTAACGGCTCGACGCCACAGGCGCGGCAGGTCAACATCAGGCTGTAGATGACGGCGCTGGCCCTGGCTCCGTCGACGGTATCGCTGAACAGCCAACTTTTCCGGCCAGTGGCAAAGATTCTGATGTCACGCTCGAGAAGATTGTTGTCGATCGGCATGCTGCCGTCCTCGGTGTAACGAGTCAGATATCCCCATTGGTTCAGGGTGTAGGAGACGGCGTCGCCGAGCTTGCTGTCCGGCAAGACTTTTGGGGCGATGTCGTCGAGCCATGCCTTGAGAGCATGGAGGATCGGGACACTATGTTGCTGGCGGAAGTGGCGAATGCAGTGATCTCGCGTTTCGCCGTCATCGGGGATTTCGTTCCGCGCCTGCCTTTCAACCCGATAGAGCTGTTCAAAGAACCGGAGCGCCTGTTCCGGCGGGCCGCCGCCTTTCTTCCTCGCCTTTAGGGCATCGACGAAGCGCCGCCTGGAATGGGCCATGCAGCCAAGATGCGTTGCCCCTTCCAGCGTGCGCCAGGCGGAATAACCGTCACTCATCACGATGCCGCGGTAATCGCCCAAGAAGGTCTGCGGGTGTATCTGGCCGCGACCCGGCTGATAATCGAGCAGCACGATCGGCTCGTCACTGTCGTGGCCGCTCCGGTATGCCCACATGTACGAGGTGCTGGTGGCCTCTCTGTCCATTTCCTTCAGCACCTGGACCGTGGTCTCGTCGCCATGGATGAGGGGCTGCGATCTGAGCCGCAGCTTCAGCACGTCATAGATGCGGGCGAGATGCTTTTCGCTCGAGCCGATCACCCAGTGACCCAGAGCGCCACGGCTGACAGGAACGCCCGCGCGCTCGAAGGCCTGCGCCAGGCGGTAGAGCGGTGTGCCGTCGACGTATTTGTGAACGAGCGCGAAGGCCAGCGTCGAAGCCGTGGCGATGCTGCCAGGCAAGGGTTGCGCGGGCATCGGCGCGGTCACGACCGGCGTGTTGATGCCGGTACGGTCGCAATGACGGCAAGCATATTTGAACCGCACATTCTGCAGGACCTTCGCCTTCACCTCGATATGAAGTTGCTCGGTAACGGCCTCGCCCATGCGATGCATCTGGTGACGGCAGCAAGGACAAGCCTTCTGATCGTCGGGAAGGTCATACTCGACGCGCTCGCGCGGCAGGTTTTCCGGCAAGGCCTTGCGGCCGCGCTTCTTTCCCGTCGCCCCTTCGCTCGCCGGCAAGCCCGTGTCCGGCAGGACAACGACGCCGCCATCTTCGTTGTCGGCGGCGTCCTCATCCGCGGCCTGTTCGGCTTCATTGAAGAGGCGGTCAATGTGCTTTTCACTGCGCGGCGCAAAACGATGCAGTCGTGCAAGCGCCAGCTCTTCCTCGAGTTTGACGACGCGTTCGGTGAGTTGACGGTTCTGCGCCTGCAGCGCAGCAATACGCGCCATCAACGCTTCAACAGTCGGTTCGCCGGGTCGATTCATCAGATTCTTGAATCGAAAGCATGCCGCCGCGTCAACCGCTCAATTCGAGAGCCCTCAACCGGCAACCTGATATTGCCGCACCGGATGGCGGACCATCGCATCGATGTCGATGCCGTCGAGGATCCAGTGCAATTGCTCGGTCGTAAGCGTGACCACCGCTGCCTCCCGGCGCGGCCACCGGAACTTGTCCTCGGTCAGCCGCTTCATTACCAGCACAAAGCCCGACCGATCGAAGAACAGGAGCTTCATCCGGTCGCGACGGCGATTGCAGAACGCAAAAACCGCCGGAGCAAACGGATCGAGCGCCATCGTCTCTTGGACCAGAACCGCAAGGCTGTTGATGCCGGCCCGGAAGTCGATCGGCTCGCGGTGCAGGTAGACTTTCAGGTCAGCGCCCAGTCTGAACATGACCCAGTGCTCCGATGGTCGCCGTCAACGCATCCACATCACCGCATTCCAGCGTCAACTTCACGCCGTTCGGCAGCGACGCGCTCACCTTGGCTGGAGAGGAAAAAGGCGCTGTCCTTTTCGATGCCGACCTACGTGCCCCATCGCAAGTCCCCGGCAAATCCACCGCAGCCATGCTGCTCTGTCGCAGCAAGGCCCGATCGGAAGTGCTTTCAATCTGAACCGGGATGAACGCCGATGGTGGGGGCTGTGGGAGGGACTGGGTCTCCGCCCGCTTCTTTATCCACTTCCGAAGAAGGTTCGCATTGACCCCATGTTCGAGCGCAAGCCTCGATACCGACACGCCAGGCTCAAGACAGGCCGAGACAAGACGGTCCTTCGATGCCGGGTCGTATCGGCGTCGCCCGTCCCGACCGACAAGCCTCACCCGCAGTTTCTGCTCATCTTCTTCCATCACAAGGTGTCCACCTATTTTGGTGGACACCTCATGCATCAGAGCACTCAACAGCAAAAGGTGCGGGGAAATTCGCGCTTACCTTCAACTGGGCGCTGATCTGCTCTTATGAGACGGTCAGTTCCCTTATAAAAAATGCATCAAGATCCGTGCCAATTTATCCGCTCGCCCTGAAGAGGATCTTTTCGCCGCTTTCAGCTATTTTGGTTGAGGCAGGGCCAGCTTAACGACATGGCGAACGGTGGAAACGCGACAATCAATGTCGGAAAGCGGCGATCGTACAGTCCGCCACGCCGCTCCCGCTGTTTCGCTATTAGGATCGCGGGAACGAATCCTCGAACAAAGCGGTTCGTTGCGCACGGGAATCTCAAGTAGGGCCGTCCATGAAATCGGCCGCTCAGTCGGATAAAGAACTCACGGCTTCCCGCGGCAATTAATGACAAAACATCATTTAGGTTCATAGTTTTACTAGCTGCTTGCCGAAGTTCTCGCCATTCAACAAGCGGACAAAGGCATACGGCACCGATTCGATCCCTTCAGCGATGTCTTCTCTTGTCTCAAGAAGCCCCTGTTTATACCAGGATAGAAGGTCGGCCTTTGCTGTCTCAAATTCGTTTTCATGGTCATCAAGCAAAAAACCCTCGATCCGAGCGCGGGTGATCAGGGTTTTCCGGAGATGCCGCAAACCGATATCCTGTTGATCGAAACGATCAGCCAAAGCAACCGTTCCGACCACGATAACTCGACCGAACGTATTTAGATTTAACATTGCCGCATCATGTATCGGTCCCGCGGTATTATCGATAAAAACGTCCACTCCGTTCGGGCATGCAGCGGCGACATCGGCCACCAAGTCAGTGGACGTTCGGTGGTTGACGCCTTCGCGATACCCAAGTTTTTTGCACCACTCGAGTTTTGCGTCCGTGCCTGCAACAGCAACCGGATCAAGCCCCTTGATCCGCGCGATTTGGCCCGCAATCTGCCCCACGCCACCAGAGGCCGCCGATATCAAAACTGTTTCGCCTTTTTTCGGATTGCCGGTCTTGAGTAGCGAGAAATACGCGGTCAGACCTGGCATCCCTAGGTAGCTGAGCGAGGCTTGCATTGGGGCGTCGGTAACGGTCACAAGCTTGGCTGACGAGGCAGGAACGGTAGTAAGAGGCTGCCATCCAAAATAGTCACTCATGACGATATCACCGGGTTTGAAATCGGGAGATTCCGATGAGATCACTTCCCCGATTCCACCTCCCGACATCAGCTCTCCCAATCCGAAGCCAGCGGCGTAATTTTTTGCCCGACTGATCCTACCGCGCATGTACGGATCCACCGAAAGCCACAGGGTTTTGAGTAGCAGTTCTCCGTTTGCGGGTTCCAGAATCGGGCGATCTTCCAGCGTCCAACTGCCGACCGTCGGCATTCCCGACGGATAACTCCGTAGTACCCAGCTAGGATTTTTGGCCATGGCGGTCCTCCTTACGAGTACAGGTGCCCCGATGTCTCGGCCGGTTCCGCCACTCAAACCCTGATGGCCGAACCGCCTTTCTTCTTGATGCAATAGGTCGCATCCCGTGATAATGGGCAACTTGGAGAAACATTGTTTTACATTATGAAAGAGTGGCTGATGGATATGGTGGCGGCAATGCGCATCGCTGTCGAAGTTGCGCGCCTTGGAAGTTTCACCGCAGCAAGCCGGGAGTTAAGGCTTTCCGCGCCGTCAGTGAGTCGAATTATGGCTGAGCTGGAGGCCGATTTAGGGGTGCGTCTTTTCAACCGTACCACCCGTCAACTCAATCTAACCGATGCCGGCCTGGACTTTGTGGAAAAAAGTTCCGGCATACTTGAGCAGCTCGATAACATGCGGAGCGTGGTTCGCGAGCGCCACGACACCCCGCGCGGGCAATTGCGCGTGTCGTGCGTTACGGCGTTCGGCAACGAATGCCTAGCGCCAGCCTTGCCTGAGTTTTTGCAAAGGTTTCCCCAGCTAGGCATCTCACTGGATGTCGGCAACCGCTTGGTTGATCTTATCGAAGAGCATTACGATGTTGCAATTCGAGTTGGTCCATTAAGCGATTCATCTATGATTGCGCAGAAGATATCTACGCAAAGGATAATATTTGTCGCCTCTCCCGAATTCTGTCGAAGGTTTGGGATGCCCAAATCGCTCGACGAAATCAGAAGCTATCCATCGGTCTCGCAAGTCAGCGGAGAATGGGGGCGAACACACCAGTTTAGACATTTGGGTGAAATCATCGATTTCGAAGTTCTGCAACACTTTGCAATGAACTCCGCACAGGCAGTGAAAAATGCGTGCCTGACCGGATACGGCTATTCATTGCTACCGGATTTTTTGATTACAGACGACATTGCAGAAAACCGTCTGGTGCAGCTGCTGCCAAACTACGGACCCGTGGAGCAACCAATCTACGCCTTTTATGCGCAACGGCGCCATACACCGCAGAAGATACGAGTGTTCATTGACTACTTGACTGAGGTTTTCGGTAGTTGAACACTTGAATGCTGCCAGTATCGTTCTTGTCCCAACTGTTGTGCAGGCCCCCGAGTTCGGGCGAGCGCCCAGCGACGACATCAGCCGCACCTCGAAAAATCAGCCTCAGCCAGGCAGCCATGGGATGGAACTTCATGGCGCAGCCCGCCGGCTGCTGGATTGTGATCCCGATTAAACTGGACGGGCTCTAGTAATTTCTTGCCGCAAAAAGGCGAACTGTGAGAGAGTCCTGATGCGGCTCCGGTGTAGACCCGCCCGGTGTTATTCAAATTTCCTTTTGTACAACTCCGGCCCCGTAAACGGGGAGAAATGCCCGGCAGGGCGATGAGGGGCAACGCAAACCTGAAACGTTGCCGTATGGCTTCGGGCCTCTGCCCTTGACTAATTGGCGGCGATGTACAGGGATTTCCCGAGAGCTTAGGTCGACCGTGCAAAGGCCTGCAACGGCTTAGGGAGGGGAGGGACGCTTGGACGAGCACGATCCGAAGGAAGATCTGATCGAGACGATTTTCCGCAACGGAACAATCACCGTCGTGGGCATCCTGCTTGCCTTTTCGCTCGGCTTTGTCACGCATTGGGCGGCGAACCCCATGCCATGGCGATTCTACGACCTGTTCGCCGTTGTGCCGATCCTGGTCGGCATCGCGTTGCAGATGCGGACGCTGTCCATGCTGCTCGACATGAGTTCGCTCCGCCGACCCATCTACGAACGCGCTAACCGCATCTTCATGGCGGGCCTCATCCCGACCGCGCGCGGCGTCGGGCTGGCCATCCTGCTCGATGTCTTCGAGATGTCGGCGAAGGGCACGCTGCCCGGCGCTTGACGGCCTGTCACTGCGCTTTGGCGCTGCCGCTCATCGGCCGACGCGACGTCAAGTCCGGGGGTTTATAAGTGCTTCCTCCCAAGCGGCGCCGATCTCCTTCTCGAAGAGCCTCTTTGTCTTCTCTGGATGTATATTAGCGGATGTTAAATTTAGAGCGTTTCGGCTTGCCAGAAATTAGAATCTCGGTGGCATACTCCCGCATGGCTTTTGGGGTGCTGGCAGCAGGAAAACCGATGCGCGGGCGGTGGATGGATCAAGGCGTTGCGTCAGGACGACGCCCGGCAGGTGCGTGCGCGCATTGCCGAACTGGAGCGCGACCTCATCGCAACCACACCTCAGGGGCGCCATCGACGTTTCGAAGCCGGACATGAACTTCCCAATGCGAAGTTCCGCCTGGAGCGTCTCGAGGAATGCATCGCCGAGATACCGGTGAGATGTAGCCGTTAGACTGGCGGAAGCTTCGCCGCTCTCAATCCCTGCCGCGCGGTCGGCTGGTCGGCGGGGAACAGATGCCGACGGCACGGTTAACTCGTCGCCACGCCTCCGAAGCACATAGTGTGGGGCGTCGATGGTCGCGCTCTTCCCGGCGTCATTCGGGCCGACGACGATGTCGAGTCCTGGCGAAAGTTTAAGTTCTAGTGGCGCTGTCGGCGCGAAACACCGAAAGCCGCTCGTGTGGATTTCGGAAATAAGGATTGCTCTGCGCTCGCCGCCAAGATTATTGACACGGCAGCGTTGCAAAACCCGCGAGTAGCAGCTGACGCAAATACCCGCACCAAAGGATAGGCGAGTGCCTTTATATGAGCATCCGATCGCAGCGCTTCATCATCAATCCGCCATCGGCCTGTCCGGCGCATCTGCAAACGCCCGCCGGTCGGCCGATGTCGCGGGTTTCCTTCGACATCGATGAAGTCGCCCGCTCTGCGTGGAACGAGATTCTTCAGACCGCCCCGCGCTCGAATTCCCTCTTCGCGTTCCTCGAAGACTTGCTCGAGCCCAGTCCGAACCTGGTCTGGCGCGGCCGAGGGCCCGGACGGGGCACCGAAATGCGTCGTTCCTTCTCGGGACTGTTCGGGCGCTTCTTCGCCCGCGCCTATCTTGAGGTGCACCATGAGTTCGTCTGGTTTGCCGCGATCGACGGGGACAACTTTCATCTTTCGCCAAACTGGCGGATCAGCCGCAAGCCGCGTTCGCAGACGGAAATGCCGGACTGGATCTGCGCACGGCCCGGAGAACTGGCGATCGGAGAGGCAAAGGGCTCCCATCAGAAGAGCAACGCCAGCCGCGGCGGAATGCCCGGCCCCATTAAGACGGCGGATGGCCAGATTAGGGGCGTGCGCGTGCAAAAGCGTGTCCGCAACCGCCCGCGAACCACATGGCGTTCTAAGCGCGTGAAAGGATGGGCGGTCATGTCACGGTGGGGGCTGGCCAATCCTCCGCGTGATCCGTTTCTCTACGCGCTCGACCCGGAAACCGACGGTCAGGAACTCTCGACCAAGGAACTGGAACAACTCGTCCAGGCAGTCGCCCGAACCCATGTCGGCCAGACCGCGCTTGGCCTTGGCCTTATAGAGGCGTTCGACGGCGAGTTCGCAGTCACCCCGCGCCGTCGCGTGCGATTGGCCGATGATCAGGAGAAGCGATTCTTTACCGGAGCGGTCATGACACCGTTCGGCCCTCTCGATCTGGACTTTGACCGCGCGAAGGAGCTGACCGCTCTCCTGCCAGATCCGAACCTCGTCCGTTTCGTCGGCCTTGAGGAAGGCCTCTTCGCTAGCTTTCTCGACGGGCAGACACTCGTCCCGCGCGAGCGACAGCGGATTGGCGACCGCTCGCTTGTCGGGAGTGACGGTTTTGTCGTTGCGCCAATCAACCAGATCATCGACCTCGGCTATCAGGTCAACCCTTCCTGATCGGTCGGCTTGGTCTTGTCTCTGCCTCTCGCCACATGGCGATCCTAAGAACGTGTTCCGTCAGGAATGGATCCAACTTCTCGGATCAGTTTGTTTAAGATCGCCCATTGAAACTCGGCGAGGCTGTCGGCCGGAATTACAAATGATCCAGGCCCTCCGATCACATGCCGCTCGTAGTACTCCGCGGTTGTCTCGCCATTTTCCACTTCGCGCCCGATTGGCAGACCGTTGATTATGATTGCCTTCTGAAGCGCTCTCCAGCGGCTATCTTCTAATGATGATCCATCGTTGTTGGCTCCGTCGCCTGAGATGTCGATGACCCTGCGCGACGTTGGAAAGGGCAGTCTCTCCAACGCATCAACAGAAACGTCGATCGCGTACGAGATCGACGTTTTCGCACCGTGCGGTCCTGGACCTTGCCTATCCGACTTTTTGCGGATCGTCTCAGCGACAACGGACGCATCATTTGCATCGGAGAGGACGGTCCAGTCCAAGCGAGTTTTCAAGGAGCCGAAGCTCGACCATTCGACGAAGGTGACGGCGATTTTACCGTGCAAACCCTTTTTGATCGCCTTCAGCACGGTGTCGGACTCCAACGCGGCTGCATAGCTCTCGCGTTGTAGAGCCGCCTCTGCCTCGTTAATGGAACCGGACATGTCAGCGGCAAGCACTATAGCAACGTCGACTTCACTAATTGAGTCGAGGAGTGATTTGTCTGCAACTTCACTAAGAAAAATTCCAGTATCAGCAGAACGAAAAGGCCGATCAACAATCACCAGGATAAGCAGTCCCGCTGTCAAAACAGAACACGAGAGAGTTTTCATCTCCTGTCGGTTCCCCCTGCAACGCGCGCTCAGTCCCTAAATGACCACCGCAATCTACGGCGGTCACGTCAATATACATTAGACAGTGCTAATGTATAGATGGCAGACGTGTCAGTGGTTCGTGGGGGATCGCATGTGGACTGGCCACCCCCCTGCGTCGCAAGAGCGCCGACGGTTCAAGCTTTGCCAAGTGCCCGAGATACTGCAACGAGCCAGGCAGCCTATTGATCGTTTACCAGTCCGGATTGTCATCGTGCCAGTATGCACGAAAGCAACCGAATTGTGGCGGGAGACCAAGCCGACGTCTGGCGTCAAATGCCATTTCCGAGAGTAACCGGGATGAGTTGTTCTCAGTCACGTTAGGCACGATGGCGTACCCGTCCTGGACCAGCATCAGCATGCTGCCTTCAGAATATCGGAATACAGCCGGGCGCTGACGGTTCTCACCACTTCTTCAGAGATAGGTTTGTAAGGTGGGCTGTCCTTGGACCAGCATTGCCCCGCTGCCGATATTAGCCATAATTAATATAAAGACGCGAGTTCTATCGACCGAGGTCAGCCTGCCGCTGCGGCATCCAATGAGCCAGGTCGAGCGCATGAACCGCACCATCAAAGACTCGACGGTCAAGCGCTTCCACTACGAAAGCCACGAACAATCTGCATCGGCACCTAGCTGACTTCGTAGCGGCCTACAACTTTGATCAGCGGACTTGGCTATTTGTCATCCCGCTGTCATATGTTGGCGATAAATACCCTTAATTCCGGATTTATGGATACATGGATAAAAAGTCCGCTCTCCTCGCATTGGCAGCGCTCGGCCAGGATACCCGGCTCGAAGTCTTCCGCCTGCTCGTTAAGGCAGGCGCCGATGGCGTGCCCGCCGGCGAGATCGCCTCGCGCCTTGATACCGTGCAGAACACCATGTCGGCGCACCTGAAGGTTCTTGACCACGCGGGGCTGGTGCGCGCCGAACGCGATGGACGCATCGTCCGCTACGTCGCCGACATGACCGGGTTCCGCGATCTGCTGGCATACCTGATGGAGGATTGCTGCAACGGCGCGCCGGAACTTTGTCAGCCAGTCATTCAGGCTGTGACCTGCAAATGCTGAGGAAGGAAGCCATGAGCGATCAAATCTACAACGTCCTGTTTCTCTGCACGGGCAATTCGGCGCGATCCATCCTTGCAGAGGCAATCCTGAACCGCGTCGGCGCTGGCAAGTTCAAGGCCTATTCGGCCGGATCGCATCCCAAAGGGCAAGTGCACCCGTACTCCCTTCAGCTTCTGGAAACCATCAACTACGACACGTCCTTCGCCCGTTCCAAGGACTGGAAGGAATTCGCGGTCCCCGGCGCGCCTGAGATGAATTTCGTTTTCACCGTCTGCGACAACGCGGCCAACGAATCCTGCCCGGTCTGGCCGGGGCAGCCGATGACGGCGCACTGGGGCATTCCTGACCCGGCCGCGGTGGAAGGCACCGACGCCGAAAAGCATCTCGCCTTCGCCGAAGCCTACCGCATGCTCAACAACCGCATCTCGATCTTCGTGAGCTTGCCCATGAACATGGTCGACAAGCTCACCTTGCAGAAGTGCCTGGACGAGATCGGCCGCAACCTGCCGAAGGCCGGCTGAACCCCGTGGCGAACGACCTGCCACGCCGCATCGTCGCGGAAGCCTTGGGAACCGCGCTGCTTGTCGCGACCGTTGTCGGCTCCGGCATCATGGCATCCCGGATGACCCACGACGTTGCCATTTCGCTGCTCGGCAACACGTTGCCGACTGGGGCCATCCTTGTCGTGCTGGTCACGATACTGGGACCGATCTCGGGGGCGCACTTCAATCCCGTCGTCACGCTGGTGTTCGCGCTCCGCCGCGAGATGGAAGCGAACGCGGCGGTCGCCTATGTCATCGCCCAAATCGTCGGCGGCATCGCCGGGACGTTTCTGGCGCACGCCATGTTCGAGTTGCCGATCCTGCAGGCCTCCGCGACGGTGCGGACCGGGACAGGGCAGTGGATCGCCGAGGCAGTCGCGGCCTTCGGCCTTATCTTCACCATCCTGGCAGGCCTGCGCTTCCGCTCCGACGCGATCCCCTGGCTGGTCGGGCTCTACATCACAGCCGCCTACTGGTTCACCGCCTCGACGTCCTTCGCCAACCCGGCCGTCGCGATCGCCCGCGCCTTTTCAGACACGTTTTCTGGCATTCGACCGGTCGACCTGCCGGGTTTCATAGCTGCCGAATTGCTGGGGGCCTTGCTCGCGATGGCCCTGGCGGGCTGGCTGCTTGCCGAACCGAAACCAATCAGACAGATGAAGGCTGCCGAATGACTGTTACGATCTACCACAACCCTGACTGCGGCACCTCCCGGAACACGCTGGCCATGATCCGCCAGTCCGGCGACGAGCCGCAAGTGATCGAATATCTGAAGAACCCGCCACCGCGCGAAAAGCTCGTCGAACTGATTGCTGCGATGGGAAAGACGCCTCGCCAATTGCTGCGCGAGAAGGACACGCCTTACGCTGAACTCGATCTCGGCAATCCCAAGTGGACCGACGATGAAATCCTGGACTTCATGATGGCGCATCCGATCCTGATCAATCGGCCGATCGTGGTGACGCGTCTCGGCGTCGTCCTCGCGCGGCCTTCGGAAGCGGTTCTCGACATCCTGCCCAACCCCAATATCGGGCTGTTCGTCAAAGAGGATGGGGAGGTTGTCGTCGACACAAAGGGCAAGCGCATTGCCTGATGGGGACCATGTGGCCGAAGACTCGCTGCCGAACGTGGACGACGAGCAATCCTGACGCGTCACTGAATATCGCTCACTTCGGCGTGTAAGCCCCTATCTTTATCAGCGGCACTTCACGCTTCCTCATCGTCCACTCGCACGAAGGCTGCTCAGAATCTTCGCTCCATCTGAGCCGACCAACTCTCAGCCATAAGCAAACCCCCGGCCCAGAGGGCCGGGGGTTTGCGGCGATCACCGGAAGAGCTTCGGGCTGTGCTACGGGCGCGCTACGAGACGAACTCGCGCTTGAAGCGGGCGAGCTCATCTGGACGCACGAGGCAATTGCCGCAGCTGCCCATAGGCTAAGTGCGGGTGCCAGTGCCGATATCGCTTTCTTCATGCTTTTCCCAATCGAGCGACTGTCACGAATCCCGCAATCAGTATCAACCTTCTCGGCTCATCGTCGAACCGCGACGGCGATGTCGCGGCCGCCGGACTACGCTACCTGCTGGGTACTCGCCACGAGATGAAGGGCCGGGGCAACATGCGGCAGTTCGTGGATCGTCACGCTCGGGCACACCTTCCGCGCAAGGTCGCACAGGTGCTGATGGTGGGTGAAATAGACTACCTGGCCCACCTTTGCCATTTCCGCGAAGAGTCGGAAGGCTTCCTCTGCACGGAAATCGTCAAAGGTCTCCATGATGTCATCGGCAAGGAAAGGCACCGACCGATGCGAAGAGGAGAACTCGTGATATCCGGCAACGCGAAGCGCAAGATAGAGCTGGAACCGCGTTCCCTTCGACAGCGCGGATGCAATCTTCGATCCGCCGTCCGCGCTCACCGCGACCAGCATCTCCGTGTCCCTGTCAGGCTGGGTAGCGAGACCCCGGTAGTTGCCCCTGCTGATAGTATGGAACGCCTCAGACGCTTGAGCCATCATGGAACTCCGATGGCGGTCCCGGTAAATTCGAAGCGCCTGTTCGGCTGCCGCGACTCCAATGCGTAGATTAAGATAGCGGACAGCCTTTTCTTCGATTTCGAGCAACACAGTCCGGCGACGCTCTTCGACCCGGGCGACGGCATCGTCATCTCCTATTGCATTGACCGCGTCAGCCGCCTTGCTGTGTTCGGTGAACAGTTCCCGGTTCCGTTGATCCTGATCCTCGAAACGGCCTTTGAGTTCTGCCGCCTCCGTTTCAAGGGCCGCCCGATCAGTGTTCTCGAGGGACCGTTCAGCTTCGTCCAGGGTAGGTGATCCAACAGCGTTCATGATGTCTGTCGCGGCGGAATCAGCTTCACCTCTGAGCGTGGCTCGCCGCTCGAGCTGCTGCAGCACGACTCCGATATCCGTAAGCGAGGTCACGCCGAAGAACTGGAGGAGTTCGCCTTTTCGCCGTTCATGGATCGCGATGGCGTCAGACAACTCACGCTGCTTTTCCTTAGCGACCTGGATAGCCTGCTCTTTCTCAACGCGACGGGCCCAAGCGGACGCGGCCTCGCGAACGCGATTTTCTGTCGCCGCGGCGAGATCCAGCGCAGCGGACTGTTGTACGGATATGCTCAGTTCATCAGCGAGGCGGCCCACTTCGGCAGCAAAATCTGCCTGGTCCCTCTCCATCTTCGTGACACGATCTGCCAGTCCGCTCTTCTTCTCGATGAAGGATCCGAGATCGCCGACGGCTGACAGGATCTCTCGAACGTCCGCGACCGGCCGCGGGCCTTGATCGCCCAGCCACGACGCAGAGCACGCCGCTGTCCATTCGGATGTCCAACGCTGATCGTCCGCGGTGGCTTCTTCAAGGATACGCTCGCGGTCTGCCAGTTCCCGCTGACGGTCCTCCAAGTCTCGCCGGAACTGCTTGATTTCGGACGCCCGGTCGACGAGGGCTTGGGCAAATGCCACCAGTGTCTCGAAGCTCGCGTTCGAATCATATGACGCGCCAACAGCGGCGAAGGCGGCTTTCAGCCGGTCGCCAGCGGCCACACCATCGGCTTTCGCCGCTTGCCGATCCCGCTCAGCTGCCCGAAGCGTGGACAATGCCTCGAGAGCCAGATCGCGCGAACCCAACCAAGCCTCCAGCCGTTCGGGGGAACCGTCTGCCTGAAAGCCGGGCGCGATGCGCAAGAAGGCCTCCGCAATTTCGTCGTTGATGCGTTGAAAGTCCGTTCTCGCGGCTTGGAGGAGCTCTTGGGCGCGGGCAATGTCCGCATCCATGACAACAGCGGCTTGAAGGCTCTGCTGAAGTCTCGCCAGTTCATGGACATGCACGAAGCGGGCGTTGGTTGCGAGGTCGTCGCGCCGGAGGGTCTCTTCGAAGAGGTCGGCCGTGCTCTCGTCCAATTTCCGGCGATGGTCTGCCCATGCCTCCTCGCGGGCCGCTCGGACGGTGCCAGCCTCCTGTTCGGTGACGATGCCTGCGACGGCTTCCAATGCTTCGAGTTCGGCGGTCAGGTGCTTGCGATCCGATGCCAGACGCTCCACCTCCTGCTGGTGGCGTTCGACCTTCTTTCGAGCCGTTGCGAGGTCGGCCTTCCACCGCTCGATGCTGAACTTGTCCGGTACGGCCATGTCGAGAAGCTGCTGCGGGTTCCCGGCCCACGGCCTCAGTTCGCGCAGCTTGGACGAGAGCGTCTCCTGGTGTGAAGCAAGGGTCCGGTCGGCCAGTCGCAGACGAACGCCATGGTCGTCGGCTCGCAGCACAGCCAGTGTGGCCGTCATGCCTGCCATGCCGGCGTCGGCAGAGGCATAGGATGCGGCTCCGGTGCCTTGTCCCGCGGCCTCGAATTTTTCGCGCGCTTCGGCCATGCGTCGCCGCGCACCTGAAACCTCGTTCTCTGCCGACCTGAGCGACGACGTCACGCCGGAGCGGCTCTCGATAAGGTCGCTGAGGGCGCCGACGACGGACGTCCCAAGAACCAGACGCGCCGGATCGGCCTCGTCCTCCTGGCCAATCCGACGCAGAATCCCTGCGATCGCAGCGTCGGCCTCGCGCATCTGCAATCGACGTTCGGGAATGTCCTTCGCCGCCGTGAGATAGCGCGCCCGCAGATCCGGGAGCCGCGACGCGCGATCGGCAAGCCTCAGTGCAGCATCGTCGACAGTCTCCTTTTCCAACTCCGACACAAGTTCATCGATGTTCTCGATGGCGCTTCTTGAGCGCGTCGCCAGTTCGATCTCGTCTTTCTGGAGCGTCGCAAGTTCCTCGGCCACCCCGATCGGGGGCTCCGGAAGGGATTCAAGGGGAGCGAGCTTCTCGCGGGCGGCTCGCAACGTTGTCAGACGAGGAAGCGCGATGAGCAGGCGTTGGATCTGGTCGATCCGCGACTGTATGCGGCCGCGAGCGGCAATCGTCTCTTCATACCGTGAGGCGGCGCTTTCTCGCGTGCCGACCAACTGGGCATATCGGCTGGCCAGTGTGTCGATCTTCGCCCGCTCCTCTTTGAGCGCGTCAAGCTGGCTCTTTAGCTCGCCCAATTCTCCGCTCCGCGCTCGCTTCTTGTAGAAGGCGTCCGCTTCCGTTCTCAGGTCGCCAAGCCGGTGGCTCAGGTCGGCCAGGCCAGCGCTGGCCGAAAACAGGAGTTCTCCGAGGTCGCCCTTGCTCGCCAGGATGCTTTCACCGCCTGCCTCGAGCGTGTCGTCGTCGAGCGAGAACATCGTCCGGTAAGACCCCCGATCGATGCCTCCGAGATCTACGCGCAGCACGGCTTCGGAGATAGGCTGGTCATCCGCGTCAAGAAGGCTGTTCTGCGGGCGCTTGATGCGAAAAACCTCTCGCTCACCCGCCGCTAGTTCCAAAGCCGCGCCGAGCCGCATCGAGGCATAGGGATGCAGGAAGTCATAGGGGCTGCGCGTCTCGATCCCGAACAGGAGGTCCAGGACGGCCGCGAGCGCGGTCGATTTCCCGGCCTCGTTCGGGCCATAGACGATATGCAGGTCCGAGCTGCCCTTGGTGCGCTGGCCGAAGTCGATCGTGTGGTCGGTGAACTTTCCGTAACGGGCGAGATCGAGACGACGAATACGCATCAGGCAGCCTCCACGTCCGAGTCGGCATGCAGGCGTGCGACTACGTTGTCCGCGCCCTCATTCAGCAGGTCGGCAACGACGAGGTCGAATGCGGCCTCGTCCTCTCCGAGTATATGACGGCATTCCGGAGGCAGCTGTCCTCTCAGTTCCTCCGCGACCTCGAATGCCGCCGCCTTGAACGCATCCGAACCTGCAATCTCGTCCGAGATCAGACGCCGCAGCTCGCTCAGCGGATCTCCGGAATCGGCTTGCGCAGCCGACGGTGGCTGGCACTGGACCTCCAGTTTCTCGACCCAACAGCGACCCACCGTGGATGCCCGGTCATCGGCTTCGGCCTTGAGGAGGTCGATGTCGCATCGGATGCGCCAGGCGAGGGGAGTGATGCCCGTCAGGCGGACGCGCGCAACCAGGTGATCGGAAGCGGCATCCGTCCGGGTTCGTTCCAGCGCCTTTCCGATTTCCCGAGCCAGGCCGGCCCAGTCTTGAATCTGGCTCGTATCGACTTCGACGCGTTCGAATTGTGCGACGCTGGTGAAGCGCTCTTCGATCCGGACTGACAGGTCGTCGGCAACGGTTACGAGCGATACCGACTTGACGCCGGATTCGTTGATGTCGCGTCCTTGGGGCATGCCGGGCATGACCACGGTACATTTTCCTTCGAACACCGATCGTTTGTGGATGTGGCCGAGCGCCCAGTATTGGAAGCCCGCCGCCTGAAGGTCGGCGAGGCTGCATGGGGCATAGGGATTGTGGCCGCTCGATCCCGAGAGGCTGGTGTGAAGGATGCCGACGTTGAAGGCTCCGTCGATCGCGGGCTTGTACTTGCCGACGAGACTTTCAGGGGCCTGCGGATCGGCAAAGCTCAGGCCATGAACGACGACGGGGAAGTCGCCTCGCGCCCGGTCGACCGCGATGGCGTCGGCCCGCCCGCTGAACACCTTCACCGTTTCCGGAAAGACCAATTCCTTCGTGATCTGCGAGACGGCGTCGTGATTGCCCCGGATAATGAAAACACGAATGCCCGCTTCGTGCAGCCGACGCACCTGTTCCGCGAGAAACCGCGCGGTCTTCATCGATGTCTGCTCGCCGTCGTAGAGATCGCCAGCCAGCAGCAGCGCGTCGACCTGCTCTCGAAGGCAGAGATCAATGACGCGGACAAATGCCTGCCGGGTCGCATTCCCGATCAGGTCGGCGAGCTCCGGGCTTCGCATAGCCAAAGACTTGAGTGGTGAATCCAAATGGATATCCGCCGCGTGAACAAACCGATACGCCACTTACGCTGCCTCCCGCAACCAATCAGCTGCCGCTGATTCCCAAGGAACCGTACGTTGCACGCCATAGCGGCAGCGGGTGCCAATTCCTGTCATTTGTCCCCAGGAAACTGCACAGGCTAAATGAAAAGGCCGAAAGGAAGCTGCGTGCGTGCAGCGCTGTCAGCAATTGCGGGGAAAGAAGCGCTAGTCCCGCTAGCGCAGACTACATGAAGAGGCCCGACAGGTGCGTGCGCGCATTGCCGAACTGGAGTGCGACCTCATGGTGACCACACCTATGGGACGCGCGCAAAAATGGTCTTTCCCGTGCTAGGCGGGGGATGCATGACCGCCTTGGTCAACATCCGACCAGCCGATCTTCCGGCCTTCCAATCCGCGAGACCGGCCGACAGGCAAGGCGGACGCGTCGAAGCATTGCGCCCGACGACCTTTCGGCTGAGCTGCCTGTACCGGGTTCCGTCCGCGAGGAAATGCGGCACAAGGTTCGCCGTTTACAAGCAGGGGACGCTGCGGTCATCGAGACGTTCGTCGCCTTCGCAGGACACCGGGATCGGATACGTCCTCGATTACTTTACCAAGGGTTGCGAAGTTGGGAAAACATTTCCCGGGATTCGTCCGCGTCCTTAAACGAATATGCCGTAAGTCGCGACAGTCGGCGGGGCGAGCTCTGACGATAGCTCTGGTCGGATCGACCGTTGTTTCGATAACATCGTTGAGGAGGTTATATTAATGGAAGGTTCGAAAGGCCCGGACGGAACCTCGCACGAGCTGGACCAGACCATGCCGCCACGGGACGCCGTCCCGTCTCGGCAGGGACGTCGCGGTCAGTCGGGCTTGAAGAAGAGGAATGAGCAGACGATCGACTACGAGAGCCTCGGCATTCCCAGCGCCGCGGTGCCGTTGTTCGAAGAGGCGCGGGAGATGTTTTCTTCGATCGGCCGAAAGAGAACGGACGAGGTCTTCACCTGCGGGGAGGCGCTCTCGAGGGTGCGCGAAAGCGCCCCCAGCCAGGAAGCGTTCGAGCGATGGTCGAAACGTGCGTGCAGCCTGACGAGGCGAGGGGCGGGCAACTACATCGCGGTTCACAACAATCTACGGGAGCATCGGAACGTCCTCGTCGACTGCAGCATGCCGGCAGCGGCGATGTACACTCTGGCGACCGCCGAACAGGAACTCCTCGCTTCCGTAGTCGCAGACCTCAAGGCAGGCAAGCGGCCAACCGTTCGCGAAATCAAGACGCTCGTTTCCGGTGAAACCCAAAGCCTGAAACGAGAGCCTGCCGACACCGCCGGATCCGAGGGCCTGAGGGCGCTGTCGCGGCAGAAGATCCAGAACGCGGTTCCGATCCTCGTCGAGCGGCTTTGGGGTATCCTGAAGGATATCCAGGAGGCGCTCGAGCCGCATTTCGAAGGCAAGAAGGTCGCCAAGGGAGCCCTCGTTGGGAAAGTGGAGCATCCAGCACGCCGAGCCGGAGCCGAGCTGCAGAGCCTGGCGGTCTTCGTCGAACCGAACGCCCAAAGCAGCAGCGATTGGATCGTACATCCGGCGCGCTTACCGCATGGAAGCCAGTGGTGGAAGGTTTCCCAGGTTCTTTACAAACTCGGCGGTCGCGAGGATTGGCCCGACGCCAGCGAACTGGGAGCATGGCTAGTGAACGACGTCGTGCCGGCGCTCGAATTCGCTGTCGGCGCAACCCGTTCAAAAGATGCCGTAGAATGAAAGCGAAGCGATCGCCTCCTCATGCGGCGCGCGGCTCCCGCCCAACGCGTACCTGGGATTCCCGCCGGCACTCGTAGGCCGGATGGCCTTGGGGGCGTCAAGCTGCGAACCTGTGGCAGAAGTGAGACGTGCGCTTGTTCAGCGCTTCCCGCCGATCCTCGGCCGGAAGGAGGAGGAAGGCATCAGCCATGCGCAACCCTCCCTACGCTGCGCGCGAGCCAGGTGGGAAGCTGAGGCGCTGCCGCAACCAGCTCGCTGAACGCAGCGGGCGGCAGTTTCCGTTTCAGGGTGTGTAGGGCAGTCTCTGCTCCCTCCGGTCCGAGCCAGGCAAGCGCTCGCACGGCCTGACCCGCTGGCCGATGTAGCATGGCGAGCTGCCAGCGCGGCGCGTGGCGAAGCTCGACGACCTGCTTGCCAAGGCTCATCATTCTAGTGCGCCGCGATGTCAGATAGACCGACGGGACCGGCACCTGCGTCGTAAGCCCGAGACTGTTGGCAGCAGCCGCACCGCTTGAGACGATGACCTCGCCGCGCTGAGCGGCGAGCGCCTCGACCGCCTGTTCCACTGAGGGCGCTCGGAAACCGAACCGGCCCGTGACCGGCAGCAGGTAGACGCCGCGCCCGGCTCGGAGCAGGAGGCCCCGCTCGGCCAAACGCGACAAAGGCTTGGTCTAACGCGGCGCGGTTGGCTAGGTGAAGCAAGCTCTTCGCTGCGACGGGCGTGCCTCCCGGCAGCCGCTTCACATACTCCAGGATTTGTTCGGTCATCCTACACCGTCGGGCTGGAGTATCTGGCAGGCAGGGAAACCTATCGCCGGTCGATCACAATCCCGACCGCGGCCGCTACCGGGCCGGCGCAATATCAGGTGACGCTCACCTACGCCTGCATGGGGTCCACAGGCTTGGTTTCCCCATTATCGTAGAGTCTCCGCCAATCCAGTTCGACATTACGCCCGAACAGGGGCTAGTACCTCTGCACAGGGATTATGACTCTTTGGCCGTTGGCTTTGGATAGGCCTTGGCAATTTGAGGCGCGCGTTTTCGGTTGAGAACATCCAGTTGATGCGGGCGCCACTGGTGTTTCGCAGGTGCTCCCAGGCAGCGGTCTCTGCGACGAGGCGATCGTAGCTGTCGATACGACGATCGAGGCACTGGCCGCGCAGAACGCCGATTTCGATCTCGACCATGTTGAGCCAGCTGGCGTGCTTGGGCGTGTAGTGGAACTCCAGCCGTCGCAGGATGCGTCGCGCCTCTGATGGCGGCAGGGCCTGATAGAGCGCGGCGGGCGTGTGGGTTGACAGATTGTCGAGCACCACCCTGACGCGTTCGGCTTGGGGGTAATGGATATCGACGAGGTCGCGCATGCAGTGGGCAAAGTCTTGTGCTGCGCGCCGCTCGGTGACCTTGACCTTGCGCCAGGAACGATGCGCATCGAGGAAGACGAACAGGTTTGCGGTGCCGTTGCGTTTGCACTCGAAGTCGTAGCGCTCCAGCCTTCCCGGCGCGACCGGGATTGGCTGACGCACCTCGCTGATGAGTTGGGTCGGGCTTTCGTCGAAGCACACCACGGGCCGCTTCGGATCGGGTGCTTCGGCATAGAGGTCGAGCACATCCTCCATGCGCGCGACATACTCCGCGTCAACCTTTGGAATGCACCACATTTCCTTGCGCCAAGGCTTGAGATCGTTCTCGGCCAGGCACCGACGCACCGTCTCGCGCGACAGCTGTTCGTGCTCGGTCAGCTTGACGAACTCGTCGGCCAACAACTCCAGTGTCCAACGGGCGCGACCCGGCGGCGGGCTGGAACAGGCGGTGGCCACCAGCAAGGCTCCTCCTTGCCGCTCAGCTTGCGCTCCGCCCCGGGGCGCGGCTCTTCGCTGAGCGCCGCCTCCAGACCTATCTCCACGAAGCGGCGCTTGGTGCGGTAGACCGTGGAGCCGCCGACCACCACCGTCGTCGCAATGGTTTCGTCGCCCAGGCCGACATCGGCAGCGAGCAGAATCTGGGCCCGCTTGAGCTTGCGCGCCGGATGCTTGCCGCTTCGCAGCATCGTTGTGAGTGCGTCGCGTTCGGGTTGGTCGAGATCGACGCGATAGCGTACATTCATCCGGAAGGCCTCCTTCGGTTTGCGGAGATTCCGGAAGAATCGACAAATGAATCAATTAGTTGACGGGCGGTCGCCAGCGGGTCCCAGCTTCACCGAAAAGCAGGGCCAGTATCTCGCCTTCATCTGGACCTACGGCTTGCTCAACGCTCGCTCGCCGGCCGAACGCGATATGCAGCGCTTCTTCGGCGTCACCGCACCTTCCGTCCATCAGATGGTGCTCACCCTTGAGCGCACTGGATTGATCCGCAGGCAACCGGGCCTCGCGCGCAGTATTGAACTGCTTGTCGAACCCGATAGCCTTCCCAGGCTACAACCCATCCAATCCGTCAAATCCTCTGTGCAGAGGTACTAGTGCCGTTCACCGCATCCGCCGACGGCCGAGTTATTGCGGGCTCCAATGTCATGAAATAGCGGGATTTTTTGTCGGTTATGCATCGGCTGGCCTAACGATAATTCTCCCTGCTTACAGGGTAACAATTGACTCATAATGTTAGCCGCAGCTAAGTTTGGCGTTGAGAGGGGACCAACTGAGACTGATCGCATCCACCTGAAGGAGGTTGGATCACTATGTCAGGCAACATCGCAACTTGGTTTCGTACGCACTACATCGCAGCTATCGTCGGTCCAGCATCGGGGGCGATATTCGCCCTTGGTGGCACTTACTTTATCCATCCCTACTCGGGCAGCCAGCAGCAGTTGCCTGCACCTCAGATCGTCTGCGCCCAACCGCCCACGAACATGCAGAAACTTCCCCAAGGGGTTGCAGGTTGGTCGGGGCAAACTGGCACAAGCCAGTTTGCGATGAACGGCGGCCTGAAGGACGGGCTGCTTGGTGGACTAGGGAGCGACGCATATATCGATGACCGCGCTCTTTCCGGGTTGGCCGACGAGCAGTCGAGCTATCCTCAGTTCCAGGCGACCTTCAACCATAGCAAGAAATATGGGCCGCCCCCCGGAGTGAATAAGAGATCGGGTAAAGTCACCAGCTCCTTGAACGGCATGAGTGGATTTAATGCGGTGAGGCGATACACTCCGAATCCGAAGTTTGTGCCGTACCCGAAGAAGTCCAGTGGCGCGGGTTATGTTGACCCGGCTGACGCTGGTCAAAACTATCAGTAAGACATATTTGACAAACCGCTTATCCCGTTCGCTCAGGGGACCACAACATCTTGACGTAGCAGAATTGAGGGAAAGCACCCCAAAACTGCCGCGCGGCGCCTTGGCGATGCCAAGGAGGGGCGCGGTGCCATTCACAGCAGCATCGTTCAGCTGATGGTGTCACGATTCGGGATGGGCAGTCACGGCGCCGCTCCGCGACGGCGTCAGATCATTCGGCGGCGATCGCCAGCGCCCTGCCTACCTCGCCGAACGGAACTCAAGGACCAGAAGAAGGTCGAGGCCCCAGTTCCAGGGCCACTTTGTCGCGAAGCTCGCCGATCTTGTCGAGGATGCGCTGGACCTCTGAAGCATCCGGGAGAGGTTCCGCCGTATATGGATCGTCGACAGGGTAACGAAAGGCGGTCGCCCAAGGCGATATCGGCACCAGCACAACGGCATCGCCAAGCAGCGGGTGCGTGTTGGGCAACGCGCCGACGAGCCTGCGGAGATCGTGGCCGCCCGATCCCCTGAGGTAGGGAAGCCCAAGATGGACGAGCAGCGTCTTGATCAGCTTCTCAACCGCCTGCTGGCAGTGATAGGCCGCTGCGGGAATGTTCGGTTCCGGATCCGGCAAGAGCGAGCGGCGGGCAGCGTCGATATCGGTGTCGGCGATATCTAGCCAGGCATGTGCATCGGAACTCACGGATGCGCCGTCATGCCCGAGGTCGGTTCGAGCGATCCGATGATCGCGTATCCGTCGCGTGCGATGTCATGGCTCAGGCTGTCGATATCGTCCCTCTTGGCCTCAAATACGGAGCGGCGCAACGGGTACACCTGGATGGACGCATCGAGGTCGGAAACGAGTTCCCAGAGTTTCGACGGCGTGAACTGCTGTGGCCGAACATTGTCCGGCAGCACCACGCAGAGATCCCAGTCGCTGTCGGGCTGGTGATCTCCACGCGCCCGGCTTCCGAACAGGATGACGGCCTCTGCATGGGTAGCCTCTGCAAGACGTTCTGCAGCGGTCTCGACATCTCGTTCAATGACGATCTCAGCCATGCTGTTCTCTCCAATCTTACGAGATGATACAGCGGGAGCACGCAATCGTGAAGCGGTGTTCACGCATCGACCACCCAGGCCCTGCCAAGATGCCGCTGTCGAAATATGCCGCCCGCACCGCCATTCACTCAGCGGCCAGCGCGATAGCCGGCCGTTGTGCGGGCAGCGCCAGTATCCGCGGAACGAGTTGATCCGGCTTGCTGTAGCGCCGCCGTCCGGTCATCCGCTCCTCGCCCTTTCGCCGCGGCATAAGCACTGGCCGCTTGGAACGCTTCAGCCGCATGTACTGGCGAGGCTCCTCGAACTCCCTCACGCCACAGAAGTCCCATCCATAGGCGCGGAACAGTTCCGGCTCTTCCTCTCGGAAGCGGTCCACCCACAAGACGAGGTTGTCGAGTACCTCGACCCGATGCACCCGATAGAAGCGGGCGAGATCCTTCACGATCTGCCGCTTGTTCGGGTGGCACATTTCCATGATGTCTTTGATGTGTTCCTTCTTCCACTGGGTCGTGTCTCCGACGATCCCGCAGTAGGTGACCGGACCGACCCGGCGGCCAGGCCCGCCAAAGCCTCTTCAAGGTTGCTTTGATCGCCTTCGATTGCGGCGAGATCAGTCAGCTTGTCCAGCCAGTGCTGCATTCGTTTTCCTCCGTGATCGCTCCAGTGCTTCGGTTCCTGCGCCGCCTGCGACTGTTTCAGCGATCGTAGCATATGGCTCCGCAGATCTTTATGGGCTCCATGCAATGAGGTTTAAGGACTAGGTCACAGCTCAGGAGATGAAGCTATTAGAGCGGCTCGCCGGCTTGGAGCCCGACCCGTAGGAACGCCAAGAACAAATCGCGCTTCCGGGTTCCTTGGAATTCCCCGTTGACATGGATCAATTTTCGCTGAAGCATTAGTAGAATATAAGTATTGCGCGGCCTGAATCGGCATTTCGTAGGAGAGGAAATTTGTTGATGATGTATATTACTATGAGTCATATTGTCGAGGTCGTGACTTATTCTGAAGTCAAACTTGTATCGGACGATATTGACAATTCCATTTGTGTATTCGATGTGATGATGGCATCACTCCATGCGCAACAGATCGGAATTGAGCAGAGGTTGGAGTTCCGCTTCGATTTGAACGATATGAATATCGCTGGCCGATCTGCCGATGGCAGAAAATTTGATTACTCCATGCGCCTTGGGATTCCTTTTGGCCCGCCGGACGAACTTCCGGCATATTCGAGGTGCCGGAGCAAACCAAATGAGTTCATCGCGGATATTCTTTACTCGGCGTTGTATGAGCAGAGCGAGCGGCGCCAGACCGTCATTTCGGAGAACGGCCCGCATCCCGGCGCGAGCTTTCAAAGCTGAAGGATACAGGTGCGTTCGATGATTCTGAGGACAAATGTCGCGAGCAGAATCGAGCGATCGTTGAGGCTATCCATCATTTGAGGTTGAAGCGTTACTCGCCTCGATTGAGCGATCCGCGCACTATCTCGTATGTCGTCTCTGGCCAACAGGTGAGGCCGTGTCGGTTCCCACGGGACGCCGCACTGGCTGTCGTTTGCTTCGCTGACTCGCCGTCGTCCCTATGCGGCCATCATCATGCTTCCGTCAGCGTGACGTTTCGAGCGACCATGGCCGTTGACTCTGTCTTGAGTGTTCTGTATTTGTTCCCGTCACCATGAAACAGGCATCGCTCCTCATACGCTGATCGCCCCGACGCTGCACTTCGCAGCGGCCGATCATTCTTGCGTATGCGTATGGAGCGTCCCATGACCGCCCACCCTGAAATCCAAACCGACCAACTCGCGTCCGTCCGCGCCGATGCCGCGCGTCTTCATTTTCATCCACGCGGAACCGTTCGTTGTGTCGGCGCGCCTCTGTTCAGGAACCAGGTCGCGCGAGACCTCGGATGCCTGCTCGACCTCGACCCGGCGGTGGTCGAATGGTCATGCCTCCCGCTCGTCCTGCATCGCCGGGGCGACAGCCACGTTCCGGATTTCCTAGTCCTCCGGGAAGAGGGGGCATGTCTGTTGGATTCATTTGCTGCGGCAAGCGACCCTCGGGACCGTTGGAACGAGCAAGCCGCTGCCGAAATTGGTTTCCGTTACTCCGCATGGTCGGCTGATGATCTCAGAGCGGGGTACACGCTCGATAACGCGAAGGACCTCCTGCGGTATGCCCGTTGGCATTGTCCGCTGGGCGACCGTGTTCGCCTCCTTGCAGCGCTGGACGATAATGGCTCGCTGACCGTTGCGGAATGCATTCCGGCGTTTCGCGAAGCGCCGCCAATAGCAGGGTTTTCGTCGCTGGTCCTGCATCGCTTCGTCGAGATCGATCTCGACGAAGCCAGGATCGGACCCGAGACCGCCGTCCGCCGTATCCGCAGCTGAACGCGGCTTCGGAACACCACCGCCCGCGGCCGCACCCGAGCGCCGGGAACCATCAAGTCAGGATTTCCAATGAAACAGATGTCGAAAGCGCTGAGCATCAAGCTCGCCTCAAACGCAACGCGGTTCGTCGCTTACTGCACAGTAATGCGGGCACTCAGGCATCAACGCGAATTCCTGTCGGGACGACCGGCCGTGATCGTCCTGATCGCACAGAGGGAAGAGGACGTGGAAATTTATGAGAGCGCGACCAAATTCCCGGCGCAGAGAGAATCGCTCATCACCGGAAGCGTGTACGATCGCGACCGGACGCTCGTCATGACGGTCAAACCGGAGGGCCGGAGAAAGTCCGAACGGTTCGACCTCCTTGGGCTCACAGGTTCCAACGACCGCATTATCGTTGTCACGCATTCCCGCGACCTTCTCGCGGAAAACGTCGACGCGGTTGCGGATGCCGTGCTTGTGCTTCCGGCCGTCCAGCCCCGATACCTCAAGGCGGCCGCCCGTTTCTGTCGCGGTCAGCTCCTGTCGGACGAGGACGCCTCATTCCTGGCGACCGTCCCGCTGCACGTTCTCGGCGCGATCTGGCGCAAGGGCAGGGGGCTGGACAAGGTTCTGCAAGCTGCTCGCGCCATCACCCTGACCGCTCCAAAGACGAGCCTAGGGCAGGGACCGACACTGGACGACCTCCATGGACTGGGCGCCGCGGCCGACTGGGGAAGGGAGCTTGCCGTCGACTTGAAGGACTGGCGCGCAGGCAAGATCGGGTGGTCGGAAGTCGACAGGGGAATCCTGCTCAGCGGGCCGCCGGGGTCGGGCAAGACGATGTTCGCCGCGGCCCTCGCGCGGACCTGTGGAGTCCATCTTGTCTTGGGTTCGCTGGCGCGCTGGCAGGCAATGGGCCACTTGGGAGATCTTTTGAAGGCGATGAGAGGCGCGTTCGCTGAAGGCATGAAGAATGCGCCCTCGATCGTGTTCATTGACGAAATCGATTCCGTAGGGGACAGGATGACCTTCTCCGGGCACAACGCGCAATACAGCCGTGAGGTCGTCAATGGCCTGCTGGAATGCCTCGATGGATCCGGTGGCCGGGAAGGCGTCGTCGTGGTCGGGGCGACGAACTTTCCCCATATGCTGGATGCGGCGCTGACCCGTCCGGGTCGCCTCGACAGGCATGTGAACATTCCGCTGCCGGACATGGCGGGACGACAAGGAATTCTCGGCTGGCATCTAGCCGAGGCGTCGTCTGCTCTGGACCTGACTTCCGTCGCCGCTCGCACGGACGGCTGGACAGGGGCAGCCCTGGAACAGCTCGCCCGGCAGGCGCGTCGCCGTGCGCGCCGTGCCCGGCGCGATGTCGAAACCGCGGATTTGCTCGCTGAATTGCCCGAGCTGGTACCTCTTCCCGAAGCCATGCTGTGGCGAAACGCGATCCACGAGGCCGGTCACGTTGTCGTCGGCCTGACGCTGGGTGTCGGCGATTTCAGGAGCGTGGAGATCATCGACGCCTTCGACTCGTCAGGCGAGACCATGCAAAGGGGAGGAGGGGCGCTTTTCGACGAGCAGGTCTTTCCGGAGCGGACCAAGGCCGGCTTCCTGGACCGGATCGCTCTCGCGCTTGCAGGACTGGCAGCCGAGGAGGTTGTCTTCGGTTCGAGGTCTGCCGGCGGAGGGGGCAGGAAAGGTTCGGACCTTCACATCGCCACGGTGACTGCCCTGCAGGTCGAAGCCGCCTACGGGATGGGTGCAGGATTCACGTTCCTGTCCGGGGCAAGCGAGGAGGAACTGCTGGTGACGCTGCATATGAATGGCGGCCTGCAGGCCAGGGTGGAAAACCTCCTTGCCGCGGAGTTCCGTCGCGCGAAGACGCTTGTGGAAGAGATGAGACCCGAGCTCGAAAATATTGCGGCGGCGCTGCTTCGTGAGCGCCGTCTGTCGGCAGAAACGGTCGAGGAACTTATTTCATGGTAAGCGTTCTCGGGCTGATGCCCTTCCGTGAATTGTCAGTGCCGTTCCTCGTTCCTCCCGCCCCCAGATCCTGAACTTCGCCTCGTGCTGCCCTCTTGGAAGCGCTGGAAACCTTGAAGGCGCAGGGCGATCGTCGCCAGGCTCGCCGCTGAGCCAACGCGCCTATGTCGACGTACGTGTTCCACCACAGATCAAGGATTAAACTTCTGATGGCGGTTGCTACCGAATGGCGAGTATCTGGCTATCGGCAGTTTTGCGGGTTTCCTAGCGGTAGTTTTACGAGTCGGCTTGGTCGACGCAAGTGAGGACAGACCTAATCGCCCGAAGGATGCCGAAGTCTGCGTCTCAAACTTGGCAGCCGCCCTAGGTAAGAACCCTCTCGAAACGCGAAAGCTGGCGCTCGAGAACCTGCAAAGCTTCGGCATTAGGTAGCAAAAACCACCAGGCTTAAAATGGCATCCCTTCCCGATGACCTGCGCGCCTGGAAGGCCGTGCCCCAGGTCACGCTGAACACTGTCTTGCAGGTCTTTTCAGTGCATTCGAAACGGTTACGACTCGTCGTATGGGCACTGCACCGTTCCGCAGCTAGGGCAAGTTTCTTACCCGGAACCCGGTCCGGAGTTGATCGGAGCGAAGTCAGGTGGTTAACGGCTTGCCACTAGGCAGCAAGAGCCGCAGCCATCCTGCGCAACTCAGGCATCATCTGCGGCTCTTCGGGTTCAACGATCTCAGAGCCAATATCCATCACGATGGACTTGACCAACGTTGTCTTATTTAACGCACTTTTCTTGACGAGTTCGTCAAACTCGGCGCCAACGCGTGGAGTTATTTTCATCGAAAGACGTTTCGACGGGGTATCGTGCCAGCTTTTCCACTTCGCTCGATGAACCGCCGCGTTTTTACGAAGCCGCTCCACCAAGAAATCGTCATTTACAGACCTGTGCACGAAGTACGCGATCAGCGACTTCCGGAGGATCACGCCAGCAGAAGGATCAATCCGATAAGATGCTAGGTCCAACGTATCCATAAACGGCGCAGCCATAACCACTTCCAAGGGCCTGGAAGCAATCTCGCGAGCAACACGGATTGCTGGCGTCGACTGCGGCGGGATAGCCACAACGGCGCCACACTCGTCGCATGTAGCCGCCATGATCTGCTTCGCCATGCCGATCCCGCATTCGAAAGGCACATCGTGATAGTCGAAAGTCGTCGTAACGACTTTCCGGCACTTTTCGCAGAGCGCCTTGCTCTTATCTCCAGCATACCAGATTTTCATGTTAGCCTACCTTGATGGATGTACACTTATGAAGACCGTGTCAGGGTCAACGAAATAGAATTTTATGTACCATCCATCTCGTTTGAGGATATGGACTTCAATGCCTTCGAACTCATGGTGCTCAGAACTCTCATGATGCGTGCCATTGCACCTGTCGATAATCGGTATCAGTTGCTCGGGGGAAATATCGCCAGTCATCAAGGCATTCTTGTCCTCGATGCTCCCGCGGGCCGCATGCTGATAAGTACCTTCCTTCAGTGCCTTGATGACGCGATACCTGACACCCTTGAAAGCCATCCGTTCCTCAATATACGAAGTTCTTCGTAAAATTCAACAAAAAAATCACGCCGCAAGCGAGAAGGTTGCGTGACTACCCCTACTCAGTAACCCGTTATCAAATGGACAACCAATACGCGCCGGGCGCTGTGAAGCGCCTTGTGAGCGGAACTTTTTGCTTTTCGGTTCCAAATACGTAGGCCGCTTTCGGTGGTTTTTGCTACCTAACACCGTAGATTTCGGCCGTAAACGCCACCAGGTCTGACCGACCGCCTCATCGCGAGCCGGTCTGGACATGCTTCTTCCGTAGGCCGGGACTCATCGAGCCATTCCACGGCCCCGCCGATCATGACGGCGGCAGGCGGTCCTCGGCCTTGTTCTCAGGCCGGATATTGCCGCCAGCGTATTTGCCGTCGATCTCGTCTTCGCGCTCAAGCAACATGTTTCCCCTGCGCCACGCGATCGCCTCGCGCAGTTTCATCAGAAGCACACAGGCCGTCTTGTATTGCACGCCGATCTTGGCGAGCGGGATTCAAACCTCAATGCTCGCGTGTCCGGCCGGTAGGGCCCGCGGATACAAGAGCGTTCATCTCCGCGAGCGTTTGGACGATCGAGGTAGCGTCAGGCGCAACACCTCAGATGCTGGCTCGGGGTCTCCAAAGACCTGACGTCGATCCTAGCAGATGGTCCTTTCACAAGGTCTCGTTTCATAGGAATTTCCCAAGTTTCCTCGATCGGATTGAAAAGGCCGGGTAATTCAAAATGAGCATGGATTCGAAGGAAATCGTGGACGTCCATCGAGACGACAGGGATTCTGTACACAATGGCGGTCGCCGCGATCGCAAGGTCTTGGCCCGGACCTCGCCGATGGTTCTGGGGAGACGGCACCCACAAATGCCGCAGGCTCGGGACCGTAGTCATCGATGCGTACGTCCGCGCAACTGCGGCATCCATAGCGAGGAAGACCATATCGGTTTCGAGCACTTCATTCAGCCAGCGTGAGAGATCGTGGGCCCGGCTGGGGTTCCTCAACCGCAGCGATTCAATGCCCCGCTGCAGTTCGAAAACCGCGCCGAATGGAATTGCCAGCCGATGACTCGACGTCGCCCAGTCCGCCCAGGCGAGGACATGCCGATTCGGTCTCTTCTTTGTGAATTCGCTCAGGACATTTGTGTCGAGAAGAAACATTCCGGTGGGCTCCTATGCGGCCAGAATTGCTTTATGATGCACGAGGCCTAAATCAGAACCACCGGCGAATAGTAAACGCGGTCAATTGGAGCGTGCATTGGCGAGCGGCGGGACAAGTGGCGGTCGTACAGGACGTGGCATCTGGACCGTCAAAGAGGCGAGGGCACGATTCAACGATTTGTTGGCGGCTGCTGCCGAAGAAGGGCCGCAGGAGATTCACGACCGTCGACGGACGTTCGTGCTCCAGATGTCGAAACTCGGACCGAGGAAGTCCGCTCGGGATGTCTTGCTGAAGGGCGGGCCGCTGAATGATGATGAAGAGCTTGATCTCGACTGATTTGCGCGGCTGTTCCAGGCAGGCGATCTTGCGGCTATATAGGCTGCTGCCGACCTCCAGCGATGACATTCGATCGTAGACAATAACTAGCTGCCTTCCACGATGACGTTGTTGCCGATGGACTCTTTCAGCGGGTGGATCGAGCACTCATCCTCTTCGCCCCCGCACACCTCGCAGAGCATGTGCATGTAGTCCGCGAAAGCCGGATAGCTGAAGTTCAGCGTTCTGCCATCGAGGACCGGAAGCAGCCGTGCTGTTTTGCGCTGAAATCAATCATCCAAGGGCGCGCCACCCATTGCCCAACAGCCTACATTCGTTCAGATGTGGTGTTCAATACAATGTGGAGGGGCAGGTCACGGTGTGTGGTCAGCTGCCGTTGAGAGGTTTTCCGTGAGCGGAGACGCGCTGCATCGGTTTATCGATACTGTCGAGGGCCACTATAAGTCGCCAAACCCGGAGCCGCTGCTGCTTTCGCGTTTTGGGCAACAGCACAAAGAACTGCTGGCTGAGCTCAAGGCAGAGTTCATTTCGCTCAAGGCTGCGGTCCGCGCGGCAGGCGAGGACCGCAGCCGATTCATTGACACGACGGTCGGTCGCGAGGCAATCGCTCCTGTTGCGATTGCTGCCGAACTGCAATTACAGATCCAGGAAGATTCAGCCAGCCGACAGCAGGCGGCGAACTACTTCGAGAGCCTGCCGACGCCGGTCCAGATCGCCTTCTGCGTTCGGACCGATGCTGGAGAGCATGTCGCAATCGATACCGTCCGCCGTTTCGTTTTGCTAAAGTCACAGCGCCGGACCTGGTCCGGCCGACGCAGCGTATCATCCCGGATGTCTATCGTCGGCCCGGTCTTTCACTGCGCACCGCGTCCTTGCAAGATAGGGAAACGCTTTGGCGCCTTTTCCTTGCCTGGTCTAGCGAAGCCAATGTCGATTCGGGGATTTTCCGGCAAGGTGAGGCGTCTACTGCGCTCGGCAGGCTGCTTGCGGCGCAGCCGGCCGACCTTATTCCCCGGCTTGTGATACCCGCCGATATCGCGCAGATCCTGCTCAAACATTCCTGACGATGCCAAGAAGGACGCGGTGCAAGATGTTTCTAGGCCGGAAAGGCGGGGCCAGGCCCCGCTTGGGCCGACGCCGCTGCTTGTCATTGCTGGCCTGCCCGAAATGACGGCGCTGCCTGCCGCGGCGACCATCAATAATAATAGCCGCACACGGTGGCACGCAATCGCGAGCGTGTTTACCAATCGCGACGGCGGTATCTACGGCGAGCCAGGCGCCATTCTTGAGCTCGGTAGGAATGCGTGCCGGTTCGCGACTGCTAGTGAGCGAGACTCCGATGGCGTTCCGACTCCCAGTCGCATCGCTATGGCCTATGTCGATGAGCCTGGATACGAGCATCTCTGGGACGTTTTCGGTCATGCTGTCTGGCCGATCCCCCTCCGCCATCCCAACTGGGCATGGCCGAGGGGCGGCACTGGCGTCACGAGATCGAGACAGTGAACCGGGTCCTTGCCTACGCGATCGCCGCAGCCCAGGCGGATAACCCCGAAGCGATCCGACTTTGGCTCGAGGCGCACCGAGCCGACGACGTTCTCCTCCTGCCCGGTCGCAATTTCCATCTCAATTGCGAGAGCCGCCTTATTGAGCGCTTCCGCGCGTTCATGTCGGGTCAGGTCGATGTTGCCGGGATCGAAGACGGAATTCGCGTCGAGAAATTCGCCTTTGAGCGGCTCGCTGAATTCTACAAGCGCATGGGTGGGCGAGGGAAGCGCTACGCCGTCGACAGTCGGGACGTCATCTTCGCCAAGAGCAACCATGGCCAAGATGGTAGTCAGCATGGGATTGCTGCGTCTACGGAGATCACTGCGCCGCTACTCCAGCGTACGCTTGAGAGCCGATATCGGTTTGGCACGCCGTTGGATCCGCCGGGATTCCAACATGATGCGCAACGTGAAGGCGGTAGCCCATTCAACTACGAGCCATTCGACTGCGTCACCAAGGGACAGGTCCAAATGAGTGGCGATCACGTCAATGTCTTCCCCAGCGACGTGGTGACCGGAATGATTGGAGGCTGAAAAAGTAAAGGGCGGGCATCACTGCCCGCCCGATACATTCAACGCGTTATCTTCATTTTCCATCGACTAGTTGGTTCCAACTACGCGGTCCCCAAAGTTCCGCCACTCGAAGGTCGCAGCTACCCGGTTTCCACGGACCGAACGGCCCTCGACAACATGGCTTCGGGACGGTCCCGATGCGCCAGTGAGCTTTCACCGCAAGGCGGCTTAGGCTCGAATTAGGATAACATCAAACTCGTTGCCTTCATGAGGCACGAGAATATCTTAGTCGTGGGCACGCGTTCTGGCAAGTGTGGGCTAATTCTGTCGACGCCCTATTGCAAATCGGCTCGATCGGCAACAACTCAAATCCGTCCGCCCGGCTTCGGGATCAAAGCTTAGCCGCTCGGCTTCGCGCCACCAGAATCTTCCAATTTGAACCGAGTTCCCGCAGCCCCGGTTGCAAACAAAATGTTGAGGCTGGCGCCGTGGAGGTGTTCACAAGCGTAGCATGTGGGCGCTCCTTCGCTCTCATCCGGCGAACAATTCCTTGTAACCGGTGGTCGCCATCCAGTTCGCCCGATCGAGGTGGCTTCGCGCGGCTTTCCGCGCGCGCTCCGGTTCTTCCACCGGATCGATGCCGAGGATGATCTGCGCCATCTCCTCATAGCTGGCGTCGTCGGCGCCTGCATCCAGGAACCTCATGTAGACCGTGAAGTGCTCCTTGTCGTAGGCGGTCAGCCTGTCGGACCAGGGGACTTCGTCTTTAAGGCCTGGTTCAACGTCTGGGTGTTTGACCATCATACCGGGCTCCGAAACGGAACATATCTTTCGACGAGCTATCCAAGGGAGGGAGAACATCGTCCCCAAGACGACATCCCGGTCATCATCCACAAGCGCCCGCTCGAGGCGATATGCGCCCTTCTGGGCGATGCAACCCCAGGTTAGGGCTGAATCGCAAAAAGCTCAAGACCGTGCGGCGGCACATCGGTTTCCGGCGGACTGCGCGGCCATGAATTTCACATTCCCGAAGAGAGGCACGGCGAACAGAAACCGCTCGGTTTCGAGATCACTGACAAGTTCGGCCCAAAGAAGCTTACGACCGAGACGTGCGTCGCTGCGCCAACTCGGCCATGAGCCGCATCATTCTGGCGCCAGATACAACGCCCAGTCATTGTTGTTCATTTGTCCCTAATGTTGGTTGACTCTCATGTGATACAACGTTATATCACCATGCCATATGAAATTGGCGAGGCGCTATGTTTGCCACAATTGATATGGGAGGAACCACGTGGAAGCTTGCGCTCATGCAAGATGGCGAGCCTCTGGTTTTTGCTGAGCTTCCCAATACGCGATCCCCTGAAGACCTCGATCGGCTGCCGGAAGTGCTTGGTTCCCTCTGTCGAAGAGCGGGGGTTGCGTCATGCGATGGAATTGGTGTCTCGATCGCTGAGTTCGTAGATCCCGTCGCTGGAACTTGCCTGCCACCTGGTGACACTCATTCCTATCTTGAGAATGTGAATCTCGCAGCGATACTGCATCGGCTAATCGGCAAGCCGGTATCCGTCGACAATGACGCACGGTGCGCGTTGCTAGGCGAGCTTTCGGCCGGAGTGGCCCAGGATTTCAAGGACGAGACCGTTGTCCTGGTCGCACTCGGAACCGGCATCGGTGTCGCTATTTCTGCTCGAGGCGACTTGCACTATGGTTCTCACAGTTCGGCCGGAACCGCCTTCGGCCATGTCCAAATCGACCCCCAGGGGCCGCTCTGCGCATGCGGCCGAAGCGGTTGTGCTGAAGCCCTCATTTCGGGTTGGGCAATTTCAGAGCGACTTCGAGAGCGGCAAGGATTTGGCGAAAGCGTTCTCGCTCACTCGGATCCCTTGGACTTCCGGCGCCTCTGCGAGGCTGTGCGAGAGGGAGACCGGTTCGCGGAGCAGGCGCTGGAGGCTTTCGTTTCCGATTGGGCATCGATGCTCGCCGTCCTGATTCAAGTCGCCGATCCTGCTGCTATGGTTCTTGGTGGCGGTTTCATGCAGTCGGCCGACATTTTCATCGAAGATCTCAAGCGGAAAACGCTACGCAAGCTTTGGCGCCCTCAGAATATGCCTGTTTTCCGCGTGGTCGCTGAGCCGAAGCTTTCGGCCCTCCGTGGCGCCGAGGTTCTTGCAAGAAGAGCAGCGGGCTTAGCGCCCCGGCCAAACTCGGCGCATTGTTAGAGGATCATATGGACAAAACAACTGTACGCAGGTTCAGCGCCGGATATGTTCCCCGAGCTGTCTCCGCTCTTGCAAACAGGCAGGGGGCCGATGCGGTGCTCGCGGAATGCGCGCGGCAGCATCGGGATGCGATGCTGACGGTAGAGAGCAATCTGGGTCTAGCGCAGACCGTGGCTAGACCGATCGCCTTGGGTGGTCGGGTTTTGCTCCTCGGAATGGGGGCATCGCATTTCGCAAATCAGATTGCGGCCGCCCGAATGCGAGCCTTGGGCATCGATGCCATCGCAACCCCGGCATCCGAGGCGCTCTACTCGCCACGGCCATATGATGGCCCAATCATCGTCACCACCCAGTCAGGGGGATCCGTCGAGATCCAGAAGTGGATCGCCAACAACGGGACCAAACAAGTTGTTGCCGGCATGACGCTGAGCCCAGAGCAGCCATTCGGAGACGTGCCGACGTTCGTGGGGGAGGGCGGCCCCGAACGCGCATTCGCCGCATCGCGCAGTTTTTCTATTACGCTTGCGGCTTTTTCCACGCTGCTGCTGGCCCTTGGCGGAAGCGTAATGGAAGACACGATCTCGCCGGAGGAGCCCGTCGTCGAGGACGCTGTAGACACACTCATCGAATGGCTCTCGTCGGTATCGGCATTTGCTGTATCTGGCAGGGCCTCATTCGAAGGTGTCGCCGCGATGACTGCGTTGGGGCTCGCAGAGCTCGGACGGATTCCAGCCTTCTCCCTGGAAGGTGGGCAGATGCGGCACGGACCAATCGAGATGCTCTCTCCCGCAGTCGGGGTTCTGCTCTTCCGATGCGCCGGTGCCAGCTCAAAGGCCTGGCAGGGAGTAATCGAGGCGTGCGGCCGCGCCGATGCACCCCTTCTGGTCTTCGACGCCTCAGGCGAACCTCCTCTGCCAGGGGCCAAGACAATCAGGTTCAGGGAAGGCGGCGGAATAGCGTCCATCTACGAGATGCTGCCGACCCAACAGGCGCTAATGCTCGGACTGGGCGCCGTTCACGTCGCGGATGTTGGTACTCCCGCTTTCTCGTCGAAAGTCACCAGGTCGGAATAGTCACCCATCGGGCGTCCGAATGATGCCGGACCAGCATCTCCATGACCTCTGAAGGACTCAATATGCGTATCGATCCCGATCAGACTGCCTACAATGCAAGACTTGCTCGTCTGTCGGGCGAGGTCGGGACGCCGTTCGATCCAGGAATCTCCTTGGAGCGCACCCGGGAAATCGTGGAGGCGATGCAGAAGGAGATCGCTGCGGGCGGCGCTGTCATACGGAATACCTTGGATGTCGCGAAGGGGGAACGAAACGCGCCCGTCAAGCTGAAGCTATACGATGATCGCCAAAATCCCGCGGGGCGTGCGCCGGCGCTGATCTACATCCATGGTGGCGGCTTTTGCGTAAATTCGATCGATACGCACGACTGTCTGCATAGAGAATACGCTCACCGCCTCGGCTGGTTGGTCGTCGCTCCAGACTATCGAAAAGCGCCCGAGAACCCCTTTCCTGCCGCTATTGAAGACGTCGCCGCCACGGTCGCTTGGGTGCGCGACAACTCTGAGGAGTTAGGCGTCGACTCCGAGTTCTTGTTTATCGCGGGAGATTCCGCGGGCGGCAATCTCGCGCTGACCGTTCCGCTTTGGATGGCAGATAGGGGCGGGCCCCCCTTCAAAGGCAGCATCGTAAACTATGGTGTACTCGACTGTGATCTCGCGACCCCATCTCACCGTCGGTTCGGCACCGGTCCGTATCTGCTATCCAGCGCGGCCATCGCACAATTCGCGGAGTGGTACACTTCAGGGAAGGTGCCGATTGCGGACCCGCTTGTTTGCCCGTTGAAAGCCGATCTCCGCCGGCTTCCGCCGGTACATATCTGCACGGGTGAAATTGATGTCCTGGCATCTGAGAACATCCGGCTTTACGACGGGCTCGTCCAGGCTGGCGGCGATTGCGAACTGCACGTCTTTTCAGGGCTGATGCATGGATTTATCCGAATTCCGCACCTGATCAAGCGAGCTAACGACGCGCTGGCCTTGCAGGTCCAGTGGCTACAGGCGCTTGCGATGGAATAACGGGCGCGCGAAAGGCGCGCAGGCGCGAGCCGTCGCGACCGATGAAACATATAGTATCCGCGTGTTCGCCCCTACGGGAAAACAAGCTCTGAGATATAACGTTGTATCAATCAAATGAGGGCATTTGTGGTTGCTTCATCCATACCTCCGGCGACGCGAGGATCAGCGTCCGGTCGCGCATACATCAATGACGAACTCGCGCGGAAAGCGTGGGCGGTTCTCAGCGCCAACGACCGCAGCGGATATACCGTTCCAAGCCCGGAGTTGTTCCCTTTCCAATGGAACTGGGATTCGCCACTGGTTGCGATGGCGCTTGCTCACATCGACGAAGAGCGCGCCTTTGTGGAGATTGAGACCCTTCTTGCCAGTCAGTGGGAAAGCGGGCTTGTGCCTCATATCATTTACCATGTCCCCTCCGACGGGTATTTTCCCGGCCCGGAGGTTTGGGGGACTGATCGGCAGCCCCCAACGTCTGGCATCTCGCAGCCCCCGATCGCGGCGACCTGTCTGCGCTACATTATTGAAATGTCCGCGGATCGTGACGCGGCGCTGAAGCGTGCCGCGCCATTGGTCGTCAACCTGCTCCGTTGGCACAGATGGTGGCACGAGGCTCGCGACCCGGAGGGCACCGGCCTCGTTTCCATCCTCCATCCTTGGGAGTCCGGGCGGGACAACTCGGTCGACTGGGATGAGCCGCTCAACGCATTTGAACCCGTAGTCGACGTTTCGAAACTGCGAAAAGACCGGTTGCATGTGGACGCCAAGCAGCGCCCGTCGGATGTCTACTATGACCGCGTCATTACCCTGATTCAGCTCGCACGATCGGTCGGCTGGAACGATCTCGCCATGGTTCAGAGTTCGCTCTTCAGAGTCTGCGACGTCGGCGTTCAATCCATTCTCGTCAGGGCAGACGAAGATCTGATGGCGCTTCTGCGCCTCATGGGCGACCAAGCGGGGGCCAAGCAAGTCGAATGCTGGCATTCCAAATCTCGCGAAGCAATCGATCGGCTATGGGACGGTGAGGCGGGAGCATATAGGGCGTTCGACCTGAGATCGGGGAAATTCGTGCCCTCAACCAGCGCTACCGCATTCCTGCCGCTTTATGCGGGCGCGGTGGATGAAACGAAGGCAAAGGCCATCAAGGAATTATGCGACCGCGCATTCACGCTTTGCACCTTCGCCATGCCGCAGGTCATGCCCGATACGCCTGGCTATGACCCGGACAACTATAGCCGTGGACCAACTTGGCCGTACCTGAACCGCATTATCGCAGATGGGCTCTCCAGATACGGCTTTCGGGATTCAGCCGAACGCCTGCGTTCTGACACCCAGCGCCTGATCGCACGGTCGGGGTTCCGCGAATATTACAACCCAACGAGCGGAGAGGGGCTGGGCGGCGACCAGTTCGCTTGGACGGCGGCTGCTTGGCTGATCTGGGCCGGGTTTATTGAGAAGGATCAGTGATAATCGGCGCCGCTCATCGGAGGCCCGCAGCTGCGGCCTTAAACTGCCATTGATACACTTGGAAGAGAAACGCAAACATAGGGGAAATAGCATGCGCAATAGAACAATAGCGCTTCTTGTAGGCGTCGTGAGCGTCATGAATATGTGTGGGGCGACGGCAATGCGCGCGGACGAGCCCTTGCTGTTCTGGTCAAATGAGGCTCAGCCGGTGGAGGAGGCGCAAGCCATGCGTGACAATGTGCTCGCTGGCTTTGATGGTCCAGTGGACTACTCGCCGCAGGATCCCAGCGCTGCCGCGTTTCTGACTCGCATTCAGGCGGAGCTCAAGGCGCAATCCGGCTCAATCGGCATCATCGGCGGACTCCATGGCGATTTTTCGAGCTTCGCCGATGGGCTCGTCGACCTTTCCTCCGTAGATACCAAAGGCGTGGCCAATTCCTTTGTCGACCTCGCCCACCTCGGAACGAAGGAGCAGAAGTACATCCCCTGGATGCAAGCCACCTACGTGATGGTGGCGAACAAAAAGGCGCTCGAGTTCCTGCCCGCGGGTGTCAACATCAATGCCATGACCTACGATCAACTCGCCGCCTGGGGCAAGACGCTTGCCGAGCGTACAGGTTCTCCAAAGATTGGCTTTCCCGCCGGTCCACGAGGGCTGATGCACCGCTTCTTCGAAGGCTATCTTTATCCGTCTTACACCGGCAGAGCCGTGACCGAGTTCCGCTCCAAAGAAGCCGAAGCGATGTGGACTGCTTTCCGCGATCTCTGGCAGTATGTCTCCCCGGCCTCGACCGGCTATGGGTTCATGCAGGAACCTCTCCTGACGGAGGACGTCTGGGTCGCCTGGGACCATGTCGCGCGATTGAAGGACGCGCTCAATCAACGCCCCAATGACTTCGTCGTCTTTCCGGTTCCCGCCGGCCCGGAGGGGCGTGGCAACATGCCGGTCATTGCGGGGCTCGGTATTCCGACGACATCGCCAAACCCCGAGCAAGCCAAGCGGCTCATCACCTATATGCTGAAACCAGAGACCCAGATCGCAACGCTTCGCGCGACTGGCTTCTTCCCGGTCGAGGACATCGTCTTGCCGGATGACGTTCCAGTTAGCGCACGAATGATCCAACCGGTGGTGGCCGCCCAAGCTGCGGCGTCGGACAGAATAACGGCACTTTTGCCCACGGGCCTTCGCGATGCCGGCAACCGCTTCAATCAGGTTTTCACCGACTCGTTCGAGCAGATAGTGCTCAATGGCGCAGACATACGTGAGACCCTTGATCGCGAGGGCGAGGCGCTGCAGGGTATCTTCAACGAGACCGGCGCGCCGTGTTGGGCGCCGGATCCCGAAAGCGAAGGCGCGTGCCAGCTGAAGTAGGCAGTCTCACCCGGCGATGTGGTTCCCTGCGTCGCCGGTTACCCTTCATCACGTCCAAGGAGGTTCCCAGTCGATGACCGATGCCGGCAGATTGCCTTACATCCTGCTCGCCCCGGCAATGCTATTCCTCCTCGGCTTTTTCTTTTTGCCGTTTGCCGGAGTGGTCTTGGAAGGGTTCACTCATGGCGGCGAGTTTACCTTTGCCAACTTTGAGGAGATCTCGCACAATTGGCGGTTTTGGCCAGCGATACGCAATACCCTCGTCCTTACGCTCCTCGTGGTACCGATCCAGGTCGTCCTCGCCCTCGGCATGGCGAGCGTCGTGATGGCGCTGAAGACGCGCAGCGACGTCGCTCTCTACATCTTCACGATCCCGCTCGGCATCTCCGACATCGCTGCGGGCCTTATCTGGCTGACCATTCTCGACCAATCCGGCTTTCTCAACACCGCCCTCTATCAGCTTGGACTAATCCATGGGCCGCAGTTACTCCTCGGCTATCACAACGTCATCACGCTCTTTGCGGCGGTAATGGTTGCGGAGGTCTGGCGCGCCACGGCCATCGTGCTGGTCATCCTGATCGCCGGAATGACGCTGATCCCCAAGGAGTACTATGAGGCAGCGGAGGTTTTCGGCGCCGGCCCATGGCGGCGTTTCCTCCGCATTACCCTGCCGCTGCTGCGGCCAAGCCTTCAGACGGCGTTAATCCTGCGCACCATCCTGGCCTTCGAAGTATTCGCTATAGTCCAAGTGCTTGGGGGCACCAACATGCCGGTTCTGATGGGCGAGACCTTCAACTGGCAGTTCGTAATGCAAAACCATGGGGCCGCATCTGCCTATGCACTGGTGGTCCTCGCGATCTCGATCGCGTTCACCGTATTTTTCCTCTGTTGGCTCGGAGAACGGAAGGAGGTGACGCGATGACCGTTGTGGCTAAGGCAAACTCCCTCGCCGGGCACGGCGAGGCTCCCCGCTGGGGTCTCCGTATCGCGACGATAGCGCTTTGCCTCTGGGTGCTCATCCCGATCTACCTCCTGCTCATCAATGCGCTGAACAGTCCGGCCGAAGTGACCGGCTGGCCTAAGCACTTCCTGCCGAGCCTCGATCTAAAAAGTCTCGCCTTCTTTTGGAACTACGCTGGCGTTGCGCGCGCGCTGCTCAACTCTGTCCTGGTCGCGACGCTGACCATGGCGCTCTCGATCGGGCTCGGCGCACCGGCGGGCTATGCGCTCGCCCGCTTCCGCTTCCGTGGCAAGGGTACTTTCCGCCTGTTCGTGCTGATGACACGAGCTTTCCCGCTGCCACTTCTCGCCCTGCCGCTCGCGGTCTTTTACATCCGGGTCGGGCTTGATGACAGCATTTGGGGCCTAGCCCTTGTCCATACGGTGCTAGCGCTGCCCTTTGCCGTCCTTATCACTTCCTCACTGTTCCTCAGCATTCCGGTAGAGCTCGAGGAAGCGGCCTGGACACTCGGTTGCACGCGATTCCAAGCCTTCTGGAAAGTAATTGTGCCTCTGGCCTTGCCGGGGATCGCCGCATCCGGCGTGTTCGCCTTCGTGACCTCTTGGAATGAAGTGTTCGCGGCCGCAGTGCTGACTGTCCGGAACCAGACGCTGACGGCCTTCCTTCTTACAAGCCTGGACGTGTCGCCGCTGCCTCTCAAGTTTGCCGGCGCACTTGTGCTGGTCCTGCCAGCGCTGATCTTTCTGTTCCTTATCCGGAAATATCTTTTCTCGCTTTGGGGCATCGCCAACCGCTAACGGAGACACCGACTTGGCAGACATTGAAATCAAGAAAGTCGAAAAGCGGTTCGGTCACTATGCGGCCCTCCACGCCATCGACCTCCATATTCGCGACCAGGAATTTATGGTTCTGCTCGGCGCCTCGGGCTGTGGCAAGACCACGCTCCTTCGCATCGTTGCCGGCCTTGAGACGGCTACCTCCGGAGAGGTCGCGATCGGAGGCAGGCGGGTCGATCAGTTGCCACCGCGCTCCCGTGGGATCGCCATGGTTTTCCAGAATTACGCCGTCTTCCCGCATATGACGGTGTTCGAGAACATCGCGTTTGGACTGCGCATGGCCAAGCTCGAAAATGGCGAGATCGAGCGGCGCGTAAAGCGCGTCGCCGGTCTCTTGCATATCGAACAGCTGCTTCAGCGTTACTCAGGTCAACTCTCCGGCGGCCAGCGCCAGCGCGTAGCCGTCGCCCGCGCTCTCGCGGTGGAGCCAGCCGTGCTGCTCATGGACGAGCCGCTCTCCAATCTCGATGCACTCCTGCGGCTGGAGATGCGCGCGGAGCTGAAGGGCGTTCTGCAAGAGAGCAAGACAACAACGATCTACGTCACCCACGACCAGGTCGAGGCGATGAGCCTTGCCGACCGGATCGCCGTGATGCACGAGGGCCATATCGTGCAGGCGGCCTCGGCGATGGAGGTTTATTCGCATCCCGCGACGCGCTTCGTAGGCAGCTTCATCGGCAATCCACCGATGAACTTCCTTCCTGCCACCCTGTCGAATGATACTGCCGAGGTTGCTGGTTACCGGCTGCCCGCACCGAGCGGCCCGACAGCGATCGAATTCGCGATTCGGCCGGAAGACGTTGAGCCCGCCGACGATGGGTTCCATGGCAAAGTCAGGGTTGTGGAGCCGCTTGGGCCGCATCAACTCGTTTCGCTCGACATTGCTGGCCAGCTCTTCCGTGCCGTGCTCGACAATGGCTTCACTGTAAGGCCAGGTGAAGCTTTGACGCTCAAGCCAAAGCTGGATCGCGTCCGGTGGTTCGATCCCAAAACTGGACAAGCGCTCGCGCCCATGCATTAAGCTCGGTCAGCAATATCCCGAACACGAGGCCGCTCGGCCCCACAAAATGGCAGATGAATTTGAAAACCGACCGCACGGTCGGGCAACAATTGTTGACGTAGCAAAAAAAGCCGGCGTGTCAGTCGCCTCGGCTTCACAAGCTCTGCGCGGCGCTGGGCGTATTTCAGGCAGGACCCGAGAGAAGATCAAAGCCGCAGCGCAGGCATTGAATTATGTTCCGAATAAGCATGCCACGAGTCTGCGCAGCGGGATGACCCGGGAGATAGGCCTGCTTGTTCAAGATGTTTCCAATCCGTTCAACGCGGAGCTCACCGCCGGCGTGGCCTCGGTCTTTGAAGAAACGGGCCATCTGATCTATCTCCTTGATGCCATTGAGAATGTAGATCGTCAGCAACGATTGATTGAGTCCATCGTGCAGAGCGGAGTATGCGGCCTGCTTTGGCACCCTGCACGCGCGACACCCGAGACAACGGTAGATTTCGTAAAAGAGGCGCAGCTTCCCACAGTGACTGCCCTCCGTTCCTTTCCAGGCGAGCCCTTCGATCATGTCGGCGTCAACGACTTTCAATCTTCACAAGACGCGGCGCGCCATTTGATCTCGCGGGGTCATCGACACGTCGGCTTTCTAGGAGGACAGGAAGGCGTGCTCGACCGCAGCACACAATTCGCTGGCTATATTTCCGCACTTTATGAGGCGGGTATCGAAGTCCATAGAGACTATTGTGAGCCCTGCGCTACCGATAAGCGGTCGGCACGCGACGCGATGTTGAACTTGCTCAATCGAGCTCCGCAGCTCACCTCCGTCATGTGCTACAATGACGTGGTCGCTTTCGGCGCAATGTTCGCATTGGCCTCTGAGGGCAAAGTTGTAGGGAAGGACTTTGCGGTCGTCGGCTGCGACGATATCGCGGACGCCTCACTCTCCATACCGAGCCTGACGACGGTTGCTGTCTCGCCTTACAAAGTCGGAATAGAGCTGGCCCGAGCTCTCCTAGTCAGGCTTGACGAACCGGAACGTGACCACCGGTCGCTCATTTTGGGCACGTCCGTGGTTGTGCGGGATTCCACGTCTTTCATTTTGCAGGGCGGAGACTGATCCAGTTGGCGTGGCCTGTGGGCTGCCTCTAGGCTCGGCGGAGCAGTTGCCAAGCGACAGCGGTATCTGCTGTAAAAGGAACATCCAGCAGGCCGGTCCCCTCATCCCGAGGTACTGGCGTAGCCACCCGCGCGGCGGCCGGCTACGCGTTGGCGGTCGAATAGGATTTTCCGCCACGAGCCAGATCGGCCAAATCAGTCCAGATTTTTTCGACCGGAATCCGCCTACTGTAACGGCATCAAGCCGCTACCACATCTGTGGCTCCCTGAGCGAACGGGATGCAAATTCCAACGATTAACCGGACACCGTTCCGATCAAAAACCGGACGCGATCCGGTTTCGTTTCGGAATCACTGTCCGGTTTCATTGGAATACGCCAATGCCGCTATCCGGGAGGCTGTCGAGCGGATCAACACCCACGTCATGCGCCAACTGGGCCAATGCCGTCGCGACCTGTTCGAGACGATGGAACGACCAGCGCTCGCCACGCTGCCGGCCGAGGAATACGAGTTCGCCGAGTGGCGGCTGGCTCGTGTATCGACCGACTATCATGTCGAGTTCGAGCGCTATTTCTACTCCGTGCCACACGGCCTCATCCGAGAGCAGGTGGATGTCCGGGCAATGAGCCGAACGATCGAGGTCTTCTTCAAGGGCAAACGCGTCGCTGTCCATCAGCGTCGCTATGGTGGGGCCCGTTTCGGAACCGATCCGGACCACATGCCCAGTTCGCACCGCCGCTACGCGGAATGGTCGCCCGAAGAATACGCAAACGGGAAAAGCGACCTTTGGAACGGGCCCGCTAAGGAGCCACGTTCTTCCGCATCGATATAAAAGGCTGTGATGGCGGGTCTGACTGACCAAATTCTGAATTCCGACATGTCTTGTCCATTCCTTATGGGATCGAACATTGGTCACATGTCGGAGCCCGCTAGGCGGCCCGCGATTTGCGTTACATCAAGTTCATTCTTGTTGTGCCCAAATTGCAAGAGAACAAGAGCCAGAAACGATAAAGTAGGCCGACAACGCTTAAGCATTTATGCACAATAATTTGACACAATACTTATTTTCATCCAGTATCATCAATATCATCTCAGAACACGTACAGATATACAAAGTGCGACAAACGGGCGTAACAATTTAACGTTTTCATAAACGTTTTTTACAAAAACTTTACATTTCCGGCCACGTTAAGATGCTACATCCGGTGGCGTTCACTCCAAATTTAACGCGGGTAAATTTGTTTCATGACAAGCACTGCTATCATTCCGGCCTTCAATGAACAAGGTCGCATCGAGAATGTCATCAATACGGTTAGACATGCGGACGATGTGTCCGAAATCATCGTGGTAGCCGACGGCTCTACGGATAATACTCCAGCGATAGCGGAGTCATTGGGCGCAAAAGTTGTCCGCCACGAACGAAACTTGGGGAAGGGCGCCGCCATGCTGACCGGTTCGGCCGCTGCGATAAACGAGAGTCTTCTTTTTCTCGATGCCGATGTTTCGACATTTACCGCGGAAGACATCAATAAAATTACCGACAAGCTGAACGAGGGCTATGACTTTGTGAAAACCCACTTCCAACGCGACAGTGGTCGCGTGACACAACTGACTGTCAGACCTTTGTTGAAACGTTTTTTTCCGGAAGTCTTCGAGAGATTTCCTGAGCCATTAAGCGGTCAGATTGGGATCACGAAATCCGCCTTGAATTCGGTAGTCGTCGCGAGGGATTACGGTGTAGACATCGCACTTCTCCTCGACCTGTATAAGAAGGGTGCCAAGATCGCGGCTGTCGAGATTAATTGGCTGAAGCATCGGCATCACGACTTGGCGCGACTCCACAATATGGCTCTGCAAGTTTCCCGAGAAATTTTGGCGCGGATCGACGACGCAACATTTAACTCGGGAAAATCCGCTGTGTCTGATGAGCTGTCGCTCGTTAGGGAATGATGGCTAGACTTTCTATCGGCCGCAAAGCAGTTGCCGTGATATTGATGGTGATGAGTGTCTTCATGTTCTCCGTTACCGAGGTCTTCATCAAGGCTCTTGGCGGCAACTACAGCCTGTTTCAGATTGTCACCTTCCGGATCTGGCTTTCCCTGCCGATCGTTCTTACGGCTCTGTACGCGGATCGTCGGAATATCCGATTTCGGACCGGCGTCCCTCTGTTGCACGCCGTTCGTTTTCTCTTCGGTTTGGCCTCTATGATTGCCATTTTCTATGCGGTTACAGTAATTCCATTGGGAACAGCCGCCGCGCTGACATCCACCGCTCCTTTTTTTGTGTTGGCCGGTTCTTCCTTTTTTCTTGCCGAACGCGTTTCGAAATTCGGCTGGCTCGGTGCGGTGGTCGGGTTCCTAGGTGTTATCCTTGTTGCAGCACCCCGTTCCACCGGTAACCTCCCGGGAGCCTTCGTTGCCCTCGTCGGCGCATTGTTGACCGGTGGGGTGATCATTTGCCTTCGTCTCTTGGGCAAAACTGAAAATCCCGCAATATCGGCGCTCTACAACACGATAGGCATGTCATTTGTCTGCCTTGCCGCCACAGCCTATTTCGGGTTTCCGTCCTCTTCCTTCGAAGATTATTTGCTCGTGGCCGGCCTCGGAACGGCGGGAGGACTCGCACAAATTCTCAACACCTGGGCCTACCGCCATGGCAACGCAGCAGCGTTAGCCCCGCTTGAGTTCACGGCCTGCCTTTGGGGGCCGCTGCTTGGTCTTGCGATCTGGGGCGAGACCATGACACCCATCGCGATCTTGGGCTTGGCAGCAATTGTGGTTGGTGGATGTCTCTGCACCACAAAGGGTGTCACAGATGATCGATAAGCAACATCTGCGATACGTTGCGGCCCTGAGGGAAAGAGAAAAAATCTATGGGATACCTTTCTCTACTCCGGACATTCAACTGACCCGAAGGACCGTTGATGGAATCCAGTCCGCCTTCAGCGTCGGCGGGCCGGAAATGGATGTGGAAGACGCTCCAGTCGGTGATGGCTCCAACATAAACTGCCGATTCTATCATCCTCGCCGGTCGAACGGGGAAGCCCCAGGCGTCCTCGTGTATCTGCACGGCGGGGGATGGATGATCAATTCCGTAGAAACGCACGACCTTCTTTGCCGCACGTACGCTGGTTTAACTGGCCTTACCGTCGTTGCCCCACGCTACAGCAAAGCGCCAGAAAACCCATTTCCGGCCGCCCTGAATGAAATAACGGAGGTCGTAAGTTCCCTTTTTCGTGGACGCTCGGCCCTCAAGACAATCCCACGGAACATCCTCCTCGCCGGAGACTCCGCAGGCGGAAATCTGGCATTGGCCACGGCAATTCAACTTCGAGATAGACGTCGCCAAAATGCCACTGGCGTTATCGTAAATTACGGTGTCCTGGACTGCGACTTCGACACTCCTTCCTATGATCGCTTCGGAGAAGGCGAGTATCTTCTCAGTCGCTCCGCCATGAAGATGTTCTTCGAGAATTATGTTCCCGCTGGAAATTTCTCGAACCCACTGATATCTCCTTTACGTGCTGATCTCACCGGGCTGCCTCCGATCTTCGTCTCGGTCGGTGAGGCCGACGTTCTCCAATCTGAAAATATCGAGCTGGCCAACCGCGCGATGCGCGCCAACGTATCATGCGACCTGGACGTATATTCCGGCCTGATGCACGGTTTCATCCGGATTCCGCACTACATCGACCGCGCGCAATTGGCATTGGAGCGTCAGAGGAGGTGGATCAATGACCTCGTCTCTTAGCTCCAAAGCGATCATTTTCTTCCGCCACGGTCAGACCGATTGGAACCGCGAAGGCCGTGTTCAGGGGCATACCGAAACAGATATAAACCAAACGGGTATCGATCAAGCCGAAGCGCTTCGCCTGGAAACTCGGGCACAATTCGCTGGCGATATTCCCGTTTTCGTCAGCCCCATGCGCCGAGCACGCCGCACCTTCGAGATCCTCAACGAGGGTACTTCCGAAGTCGGGGATGTTTTCTATGACGATCGGTTGAAGGAGATTTCCTACGGCCTCTGGGAAGGCTTCACGTGGCCCGAAATCAAGGCAAGATTCCCCGCTGAGGCTGATCAATGGCTAGCGGATCCGTGGGACTCGTGCCCGCATGGCGGCGAAAGCTACACTAACTTGTATAGCAGGTTGTCGACCTTTCTGATGGAACTTCCTGAGCGTTCGATTGTCATCAGCCACGCCGGCGTATTCCAGGTGATAGCCGTGGCTTTAGGACTGGTGTCACGCGGTCTCGCACCGCTGATTTCGCCGCCGCAAGAGCGAGTCATCGTGCTTTCAGGGAGAACATGCCTTGAATAGGTATGACCAAAAGAAAATTCTTTGCGTGATCGGCACCAGGCCGGAGGCGATCAAGATGGCGCCGGTCATCATCGAATTGCAGGAGGCTTCTTGGGCGAACCCGATCATTCTAGTCACCGGCCAACATAGAGAGTTGCTTCACAGCGTCCTCGCGGATTTGGCCCTAACTCCGGATATTGATTTCGATATCATGAAATCCGGACAAGATCTGGTCGAGGTCGTCGGCACCCTCACCATGCGTCTCGGCAAAATCATCGATGAACTCACTCCTGACATCATTGTTGCCCAAGGCGATACTGCGAGCGTATTGGCCGCGTCATTATCCTCCTTTCTTAAAAAGATCCCCTTTGCCCACGTTGAGGCAGGTCTCCGAAGCGGAGACCTCACGTCACCGTATCCGGAGGAATTCAACCGTCGTGTCGCCACGCTGGCGACCACGCTACATTTTGCACCGACGGAAGGAGCTCGCCAAAAGTTGCTTCAGGAAGGGATTGAACCAGAAGCTATCCATGTCACCGGCAATACGGTGATCGACGCTGTGAGAATTGCGAGTAGCTCTTCATCCTTGCCAGTGCATGCACTGCCGGAGGATCGGGTGATAGTCTTGCTGACCCTTCATCGCCGGGAGAATTTTGGAGATCGGGCGCGCCAGATCTTTGCCGCAGTCGACCGCTTTGCTAGACAACGATCAGATATCCATTTCGTTTATCCGGTGCATCCCAATCCCAATATAAATGAACTCGCCCACAGCCTTCTTGGAAAGAATCCAGCGGTCACCCTTTTGCCGGCACAAGGCTATCTCGCCATGATCGCACTGATAAAAAGGGCGAAAGTGATTTTGACGGACAGCGGCGGCGTTCAGGAAGAAGCCCCCTTTCTTGGAAAACCAGTACTCGTCCTGCGAACTGAAACTGAACGTCCGGAAGCGATGGAGCAAGGTCTCGCAAAGCTTGTCGGATACGATCAGCACCGTTTAGAAGAGGAACTCGCGAGATTATTGGACGACGAGGCAGCCTATCAACGCATGGCCCGCAAAAGCCATGTCTTCGGCAACGGTTTTGCCGCCCAAAAAGTGTCTCAGTCGATCAAGTCATTCCTAAACATGTAATGTGTGGAATTGTCATAGTTTCAATGCCGCAGCACAGACGCGCGGCAGCATGCCGATGAAGCTGTCGAACAGCGCAAAATCCTAGCGACAGGGACTGACAGTAAGCTTCTCCGGCCGAAGCGCATCCGGCAGTTCCCAGAGCAGACGCCCAGTAACGTCAACGTTGCCCCCAGTTTGACCCTTGCTGACGTGCCGTTTCGCGTTTCGGGATAGTTACCTCTCCAACGGGAACACCAAGGGAGGCGCGGCCGCCTCATGTCCTGTATGCGTCTATATGGAAGAGGTGGATAAACGCTATGGCTGACAATGAAGAGGCCGTAGTATCGAAGAGTAGCGCCTATGCCGCCCGGAAGAAGCTACTTCCGTTGTCGTGGCTTTCCGCTTGGCCGAGCCGGGCCAAGGACTGAAGCACGTCTCGCACTTCGGTGACGGTCTGTTCTGGTGATGAGAACGTCGCGGCGATTTCCTCCGCCGAAATAGGTGCCTTCGCGCGACCCATGATATCCAGCACGATCTGAGCCTGCTCCAGCCGTGCGGCGGGGAATGCTGTCTTTCTGCTCTTCGCTTTGGTGGAGAGGATCCCCTGTACGCGATCGCCGCGGTGTGCCAGCGGACCGATCTTTTCGATCTGGTATTCGGGGCGCAGCCATTTGATGAAGCCTCGACGCTCGTCGGCAGCCCGGACTTCGTTCAGTCGAACAAGGCCGTCAAGGATTTTCTCGACGCTAACATCTGCCTGCCACCCGTAGGATTTCAGAACAGCTGCGTCGAGCCGACCGTGAAGTTCCCGCAGAATCAGAACACAGCCGCGGCTTCGCAAATCTTGCTCCTTGCGGGAGAGTTGGCTACCCGCAAGGATGGCTTCAAGAACATTGTAAAGCGCGGTTAGAGTTATGTCGGGATGCTCGGCAAGGACTCGTTTGCGTGTCTCGTCGAGTTCCTCAGCAATCTTGCCAATTTCGGTGCGAGCCGATGCGGTGGCATGAGGAAACGGGAAGGGATCGAAACACTTAGATTTCACATAAACGGGGTCGTTTCCAACCCCAAGCCTGCCGCCCGCCGCTAGTGACCAAGCCACATGCACGCGCGATGACAATACGCCGAGAACGAAAGCGTCATCGAGTGCCATCACCACAAGCTTGTTGTCTGGAAGTACCTGGCCATCGACGAACTGGAAGATCCGATGCTTCATCGTTTCGACTGTGGCGATGTAGCGGGACAGACCTTCGATTGCTGGTCGGAGTTCCCTTCGTGGCTCACCAAACCACCACCATTTCTCTCGGTAGGAGGCTCGATTGTTCCGGTCCCGCTCCGGCTTCACTGTATCCAAGAGATGTTGGTAGACCTCAGGAAACTCACGTCGAACTTCGTCAGAAGAGGTGCCAAACAAGTCAATGACCATCACTCCGCGCGGCCGTGATGTCAGATCCCTGCCATTCCTATACTCGCGGATATGCCGGTCGAGGCCTGGCCGCTTTGCAAGGCCGAGTTCAATGGCCTTCTCCCGAGTGACGATGAAGCCATCGCCATGGAGCTTCACTCCCGGCGAGCAGATCGCGTCATTGGCCACCAACGCCTTCGCCTTGGTCACGTCCACTCCGATCGTGAGATCAGGATTGATCTTGCCCACACGTTCAATGAACTCGATCGTTGGTTCATCGGTGTCAAGACCTTCTTCTCGGGTCGTGAGGCGCACGACGCCATCCCGTTCGCCGGCTTCAGCCACGGTCATTGCAATTCTGACGGCGGCGGCGTCTTTCGATGCCTTGGTCCATGGGTGGTCCGGAATGGCGAGAACAAGTGAAATAGGCGAAGTGCTCGACAGGTGCCGCTCAAGGACCCGGCGCTGAAAGACCTGCGTTATGGAGTTCGTCGTGACGAAGCCGAAGCGACGCAGTCGACTATCTTTTCTGACGAGCAGCTCGGCTGCACGGTCCCACCAATACATCACGAAATCCGCCGCAGGATTCATCTGCGGATTAGCGGCCCACAATGCTTCGGCGTAACCCGAGCCGAGGCGCCCGCGAATATCCTTTCCGCCGATGAACGGGGGATTCCCGACGATGAAGTCGGCCTGCGGCCAGTCCGCGCTGATTGCGTTCGGATAGACGTAAATCTCGTTGCCGTGACTATCGGCCACGGGCTTGCCCACCGCGTCGCGCTTGAGTTGCGGATGGGGATAGCCCGACCAGGTGATTAAGGCGTCCTTCGCGTGAACATGGTCGCTGCTGCCCAGGACTGGCTCAGGGGGCACTGTGGACCTTGTCCGCATGTGCCACTGGATGTATCCTATCCATAGGACCAGTTCGGCAATCTCGACGGCTCGCTTGTTGAGTTCCATGCCAAAGAACTGCTCCGGCTTCACTGAAATGTCCGCGACCCGTGCAACCGCCTCATCGCCTCCGATATCCTGCAATTGCTTTAGCGCTTCACCCTCCAGTTGCTTCATCCGCCGAAGGGCGACATAGAGGAAATTCCCCGTGCCGCATGCCGGGTCGAGCACCCGCACCGATGCCAGGCGCCTCAGGAAATCTTCGACCTCGCGAATGGCAGCAGCCATTGAGCCGCTGCGGATCGCGCGATCAGCAGCTGATTGATGGCCAATCCAGTCTTTGGTTAGGGGTTCCATGATGGTCGCATCGACGACTCTTTCGACATAAGCGCGCGGCGTGTAGTGCGCTCCCAGCCGCTTCCGCTCAACAGGGTTTAGCGCCTGCTCGAATAGGGTGCCGAAGATAGCGGGCTCCAGATCGCGCCAATCGGCATCCGACGCGTCGCGGAGCAGGCGTATTTCGTCCTTCGTCAGCGGAAGGGAGGCGGCGTTCTTGAACAGCTTGCCGTTGAATCGAAGCAGCCGCTCGCCGATACCCGGTGAATATTCCCCGCGATCCATGTGACGCCAGAGGTCATCGATTTCGAAGGTGAACCGCGTGGGCTCGTCGAGGCACTTCGTCAGAAGCTCCGTAAAGCCCTTCTTGCGGAGAAGGCCGACGTCCTCGACGAACATCGTGAAAAGGCACCGCATGAGGAAAACCGCAACGCTGCGAGCCTCAAAGCCTCGCCCCTCGAGGGCCTTGGAGATCTCGGCGAGCTGCCCGGCGAGCTCGCGGGTGACTTTCGCCGTCTTCTGTGCCGGGTCCAGGGATTGAGGCTGCTCCCATACGGCACGGAGAAGATCTCGCGTCTCCGGATTTGCCAACTGGCCGAGTTCAATGCGGAACTGCCGAGCATCGGGAAACTGGGCATAGTGGCGTCCGTGACCGGAAAAATCAGCATAGAGCTCTATAGCGCGTCCGACATCGCATGCGATGATAAATGGGGGATACGGGTGGTCGGCAGGCAGGGACGCGGCATACCGCTCAGCCTGCCGGCGAGCCAGGACCATGACGTGATCGAGGCTGGGCACCGCGGTGTCTGCAAGACCTGTCGAGGCGAATAGGTCTGCCTGGCTTTCAGGTACGGCTTTCTTGCCGCCACGGAGACGGCTCTGCTTCGCTTCGAGGATGAAGCAACCTCGTCTATAGAGGTCGATCCGACCAGCTTCTGTTGTTCCGTCTGGGCGTTTTCGCTCAACGCGCCGTTCAAACACATAGTCATTGAAGTCATGTGCGGCCAAAGCGGGATCAGGCCGCCTTACTCCAATCACGTCACAAAGCTCTGCCAAGAAAAGAGAATAATTGGCTCGCTCTTGGCCGCCATCAAGATTGGACCACCGCCTGATGAAATCGGCGGTTGGTAATTCCCTATTAATATTCTGCCCTGTCCCACGCAATAAACTGACATCGCGCAGTTACCAAAACTATAAGACGTATGAATTCGGAGTGATGTAGACGAGCTAGATAGGTTAGATGCTGCAGTCACTGCAGCGAAAATTTGAGCGAAGACGAGATGAGGTTATGGCGAACGAAAGTCTCTCAATGTGTAGGTCGTCCAAAGAAATCCCGTCAACGCAAGGCGTTCAATGGAATCGCCGATATGTCAGTCGCATTGCAGATGGGCCGAAGTCCGTTGCCTTCTCAGGGACGATGCCAACATTCCGAATGGCTCTAGTCGCCTTCGCGCTCCACCTCGACAACGACCAGATCGTCGGCCTCTTCATCGTAGTCGTAGGCAATTCCGTCCAGTCTGACCCCGCCCTCGTCTGGCGGCAGGGCCGCCGCTCCGTCAGCATGGTCTTCACATGCGACGTATAACATTCGCTTGTCGCGAAGGCTTCCCGGCTTGCCGCAAGTCTCACAATATCGGTAGGAGCGCGAATCTGCGAGTACCTCTGCCTTGTCCAGCGCAAGCCTAATCTCGGGGGTGACAATGCCCGCTGCCGTAGCATCGATCCTCAAGCTCCCGTATTTCTCGTAAACCCGATCGAGGCTCAGTCGAGCGCCCGCAGGTAACGCCTGGGCTATCTCACCGAAATATTGATCCAGAACCCGTTCCCACCCGACTCCGCACTGAAATGTCATCGTCGTCGGAATGAGGTCCGGATATTTCGCTTTCAGCCGGAAAAAATCGGTCATTCGTCTGCCTGCCCCGCGCGACCTCGATGCTTCCGCCCGAAGCCGTAGCAAACAGGAAGTGAAGGTTCCGTTCATCGGCGGATATCGCCAGACAGGTTAGTCTGCCAGAGGCATAGGCACCCGTGTCTATGGCGATCCGGCATGGCCTCGAGTCTGGCATGCTGTCCGACGTCGGGGTGTGGCCGTGCACGATGAAGTGCGACAGCTGCCCCTCATGATCGAGGAACCTGTCCCGGATCATCATCAAGTCCTTGGGGGCTTGGTCGCCAATGGAACGGGTAGGATCGATTCCTGCGTGAACGTAAGCGAAGCGATCGTCGACGACGATCGGTGACGCATCCGTCAGCGCCTGCAGGTGATGCGGATGGTTGGCGCGAAAGACCATCGCGGCTTCCCGCATGCCTCCAACGGACAGGAGGCCATAGGACTCCATGGTCTGGTAGCCGCCGATCCGCATCAGCCATCTCCCGAACCTCTCCTCGTCAACCTGGTCAGCGGTCATAAAGTCCAGGAAGTAGGCGTCGTGGTTGCCCCGGATCAGCCGTGACCGCGGCCAACGGGCGAGGGTGTCGCAGACGAGATCCATCGCTTCACGGCTGCAAGGGCCGCGGTCGACGATATCGCCGAGGAATAGCACCCGAGGCTCGACATCGGACGCATCTGCATCTCCTGCGATCACGGCTAGCAAGGATCCCAGAAGATCGGCACGGCCGTGAATATCGCCGATGGCGTAGGTTATATGGGGCAAGCGTCATTCCTTTCGGGACACGCCTACCTGCAGGTCATTGGTTTTCTCTTAAATCCGCTTCGATTGGGCGGTCTGGATCGTGCTTTTCTGTGGTCATGCTGCTCAGCGCCGGGCTCCAGTCGTGCTGGAGCGCCCTGCCGCAGAATGATCTTGCCTTTTCTTGTCGGCATTCCCAAGGGTGTAAGTGGTAGCTGTGTCAGACAGAGGTCTGGAGAAAGTTCCGCGCCGCCGCATAGCACATTGGGTGGACTTTGGAGGACAATTGGGGAACGACAAAATTCAGATGCGAGCCGTATAGTCGATTCGAGAAATTTCCGAGAAATATCAGTTGAGGGATATTGAGCTGAAAAGTTAGAAGTCAGTATTATTTGGGATGAGTGCCGGGGGGCGTATCGTGGGATTCTATATTCGGAAATCGGTTTCAGTCGGACCGTTCCGCTTCAATTTGTCGAAATCCGGCATCGGAGCGTCAGTAGGGATACCGGGACTCAGGATCGGAAGCGGACCTCGCGGCAACTACATTCATGCCGGAAGAAATGGCTTTTACTACAGGGCCACCTTGCCATCGACTCGGCCCGCTGGAAAGCCGGTTGCCGTTTCGGTGAGTAGCGTACCGGGCCCGACGCCACGCCATCACCGCGATAAAGTCGTGATGCATGAAATCGACAGCGGCTCCGTGCTCGATATGGTTCCTGAGTCAGCAGCGTCCTTGCTGGCAGAAATTAACGGAAAGCATGCCAGGATCCGCCTAAGTGTTGCTGCTATCATGCTTGGAGCGCTGGTGGTTGCGGGGCTGCTCTTTACAGGCTTCAAATCCGCCGCTGCAACTGGTGTTGTTCTCACCGTGATTTCTATGATTGTCGGCTCCTACTTAGACAAAATCCGGCGTTCGGTTGTCCTTCTATACGACTTTGAACCCGACGTTTTGGAGCGATATCAAGGGTTTGTCGCGTCGTTTGAACGCCTGATCGGAACAGACTCCATATGGCACGTCGCAGCCGAGGGAAACGATCGCAATTGGAAGCGCAACGGCGGCGCGACGCGGATCCAAAATCGCAGCAACATCCGGCTGGCTCTCTCCAGCCCGAGCGTTGTGAAGTCGAACATCGACGTTCCGTCTATCCCTGTCGGAAAGCAGGTGCTTCACTTCTTCCCGGATCGGATTCTGGTCGTCGACAATGCAAAGGTTGGCGCCGTCGAATACGGTCAGCTCCAATTGGATGTCCAGAGCATAAGGTTCGTTGAAGACGGACGGGTCCCGTCTGACGCGAGGGTGGTGGGGCATACTTGGCTACATCCCAACCGGAATGGCGGTCCGGACAGGCGCTTCAGGGACAACAGGCAGATTCCGATCTGTGCTTATGACGAAGGGCGCTTTTCGAGCAGCAGCGGCCTGAACGAATTGGTTCAGATCAGCGCCGAAGGGCGATTGGCACCATTCGCAGCAGAATTGCGGCGGCTCGTTTCGTCGAGGGGGGAGCATGCAGGAAGAACAGGCCGGTCCGACTGATCCTCGCGAAGAAGTCTGCCACGCGTTCAGAGACGCGTTGCGGCTGTTGTTCATTCTCGTGCGCGGCAGCATTCCAATGGAGACGCCACAGGATGGCTGAGGTTCTGCGCTCTGATGGTCCTTGATCTGGTTGATCGAGGTGGAGGCAGCGATCACATCGAGAACCTGGTCGACGTCATGCGTAAACGGCCGCCGTCAGGGCAGGCCTACTATTCTGTTGTCGTGTTCCGGGTCCAAGGGAGGAAACAGTCGTGGAAACGGCGTACATGGCGATGCCGGCGGCTGCATCGATCCGAACGTTGTTCTAAAGCGCGTCGCGATTAATTGGCCTCATATCCGGCAGCCTTGAAGAAGTTTCGGCATTCGGCCGGCTCGAACAGGTGGCAGATATCGCCGAGCGCCTCGCAGAGGGAATCGAAGGTTCTGGCCGCCTTCTTTCGCAGCCGCGCCTTGAGTTTTGAGTAGGCCATTTCGATCGGATTGAGATCGGGTGAGTATGGCGGCAGGAACAAGAGCCATGCGCCCCTTTGGCGAACCAGTTGGGCGGCGCGCTCATTCTTGTGGAAGCCGACATTGTCGAGAATGACGACATCACCGGGCGACAGTTCGGGAGCGAGCTGCGTTTCGACGTAGCGTTCGAAGATGGCGCCATTCATCGGCGCGTTGACGATCCATGGCGCGACAAGACCGTGGCATCGCAGCCCGGCGATGAAGGTCTGCGTCTGCCATTTGCCGAATGGCGCATGTGTCCTCAAGCGCTCGCCCTTCGGCGCCCAGTCCGGTGCGTTTGGTCAGCTTGGTGTTGGTCGACGTCTCATCGATGAAGATCAGCCGCGGCAAAGCCTTGTTGAGAAGCGCTTTCGCCGCCCGGTCCACAGCTCACGCGCCTGGCGCACGTCGGCCCGCTGCTGCTCGCTGGCCAGTAGAGTTTTTTTTATGACTGAGCCCCAGGCGATGGAGCAGGCGTCCGACATTGGAGCGGTGCACGCTCACCCCACGCACCTCCAGTTCGACACAAAGCTCATCCAGCGTCAATTCGCCGGTCTCGGCCAACCGCAAGCGGACAAACTCGGCATGCGGCTCAAGCTTGCCGCCACCCACATGGCCCTGCCGGCGCGCTTCGAGCGAACCGGTCTGCCGGCGCAGGTTGATCAGATTGTTCACAAAGCGAGGCGAAACGCGGAAATGGCGCGCAGCCTCGCGGTGACCATGTCCCTCATCGACATACGCAACAACACGCCGACGCAACTCAAGCGGTAGCGGCTTGCCCATCGCGGTCTCCTTTCAACCGCAATGAATCACGAACTCAAATCAATGGGAATCCTGAATCCCTTAAATCGCGACACGCTTTAGAGCCCGCTGTCTGGTTGTTCGATCGGGGTGTAGATCAGTACGAAATTATGGAAGCCGCTGTCGCAAACGTCCCGCGAGAAATGCACCCGGTTTCCTCGGTCCGCGTCGTTCCATGTCTTGGCTGAATATTTGCAGTCACCTTGGGAGCCACTGTTCTTCTCGGCTGGCGCTCCGTATTGATTCGAAAGTCGGCCTCCGATGAGCGAAGCGGTTTCGCCATCCGCAATCTCAAGGTAGACACCGCTTAACTTGTTGTCAGCAAAGTATAGCCAGACCGGGGCCTTGAATTCCGGAGCAGCGTAGATGCCATTCAGAAGCGCGGCGCCGCGGATTAGCGGGATAGGCATGCCCAGCTTGGTCCTCCGGCGTCGATTGGCTCAATGCGATCTTGCTCGATTTCAAAACTTCGTCAGGCGACTGTCCCCATCGGGTGAATTGCCAATCCGCACGAGCCATCGTCATCGGCAGGAAGGCGGCTAGCGCAAGGCCATGGAAAGCTGCGGCAACCAAGCGTGAAGCCCTTTCCATTGATGTCCTCTCTCTGTTGCCTCAAATCTCACGTTATCGGAGCCTTCGGGCTTGTCGACTTCTTTGCAGCTTTGCCAGGAGCTTTCCGACCAAGACCCATCGAAACTACCTTCCCCAATCGTAGAGCCGGCCATCGGCTGTGAGCCATATGCCGTCTGACAGGTAGATCGGCCCGACTGTGCCGCCGAACGCCGAATAGAGAATTTCCTCTTCTGGCATTCTATGGGGGCGACGAGGCAGGGTCTTTGTAGTCCGCAATGGGGCCACCATCTCTTCGAGTCCGGGTTCATTGCGCAGGAAGGCTTCGGCGAAGTTGGCTGTCCGCTCGAAGACGTTGTGGAGGCTGCCGTGAAACTGCTGCTCGATGAAAGGCGCATCCGTCCTGCTCGTTCGAAGCAAGGAGTTCGGCCTCATCTCTTCGGTGGGAAGGCTTTCGGTAATCTGCACATCTATCCCGTTCTTGCGCATCAAGATCAGTCCGGTTCGCGTCTGGTTCGTGGCCGTATACGCCATTCGGTAGGCTTTGTTTGCGGGACGTCTTGGTATCCAGCCGATCCCGTAGAGGTGCACTGCGAGATCATAGGGGCGTGCGAGTCCGCGGACACTCAGAGCTTCTCCGGGTGGTAGGACAATCCCGTCTTTGGTGAAGCTCGCTTCTCGAGCCAAGCATTCGATCGTATTCCGACAACCCCAACTGAGATAGTTGAGATCGGCAACGCGCGCCCATTTCAGCGCCTGGTCCTCCATTCTACAACGTCTTCCCCAACAACTATGTCAGTTCTGTAGCAGTTGACCGGATAGGTTTTAATTGAGTGGTCGAAGACCACATGAGCAATGATGTAGGACACTTCGCGTTCTCGATGATCATTTGATTTGCGCAAAACACGGGCTCAGGTCAAGAGCACGCCCACGTCAAGAGCACGCCCACGTGGCGTCTACGCGCGGCCAGAGGACGGAAGGGTTCGGCTTCGAGAGAATCTCTTCGGCTGTCCTTCTTTCTGGCCGTTCGGAACGGGAACGATCAAGGGAAGGGAGTGCCCTAGTCGTTCGGCACCATGACCATCTCGTCGGCCAATGCGGTGAAACGGTGATCTGAATATCCTGTTTTTAGCGACTTCCAGAACTCGGCCATCTCAGCGTCCGATATGGCGCCGCACCGAGCCAGAAGCGCTGTTTATCCATTGAACGCTTTCCAAGCTTCGGTGCCGAGCGCTGCGGCTCCCTCGAGGCCGGCGGCCACCGATTTCCAGAGAACGATGACTATAAGGAGCAGCGAGAACGTCAAGAAGGTGCGGATAAGGAAGAGATGCGCCATCCGAATACAGGTGATTTTGGCATTGGCCTCGTCGCGATTCTTCCGGACAGCACAGAGCATCTCCTTCACCAGATGCTGCTCCGGATCAGGGGACGCTGCTGCCTGGAGCAGTTCAGTAATATCGACACGGCTGTAGACCGAAACCTTCAAGGTTCGAAATGACCACACGCCACACGCTAGCAGGTAGGCCATGCCGAAGATGAAGACGGCCAGAGTGACGATGCCGAACGCGTCTCCGGGTGAATTTGGGGCCTGTTGAAAGAAGTCGGTCACGAGCGAACCAAGGATCGGTACGATCGCGGCGATGACGGCCAGGTAGAGGGACGCCTTTGTTTCGGCGCCTTGCTTTCGTTCGTTCTCCGCGGCCGTCAGTTGCCTTGCGTGCTCCATAGTTTCAGGCAGTTTCCAAGTAACCGACCGGATCGCCGCAAGCTCGCCCTCACGATCTTCCTTCGCGTGCTTCGCTGCGGAGCAGGGTATTGGATCGGGAACTGGCCAGAAAAACTCCCTGACGCGTTTCATATGCGACCGATCCTTTCGAGCTCGTCCACTATCGCCGAAGATATCGGCGCGCCAGTGCGGTTTTCGATCCAAGCCCACTGACCATTCGGATTGCATTCTAGGAACCAGTATCGCCCTTCAGTATCGAGAACGAGATCGATGGCACCGAACCTGAGATCTAGCTGCTGCACAAGGAGTATGCACAATGCCTCGATATCCGTCGGCAGTTCGACGAGCTCGTGAGCGAGATCGGGAACGGAGCCCCTACGCCAGTCTGTGACTGTCTCGCTCCTTGACTGGGAATCGATGGCAACCGCGAACACCCGCTCGCCCACGACGGTCACTCGAAGATATCGTTGCTTGGCGATCTCCGTCTGATAGATGGCAGGGACAACGCTGATGGCTTGCCTGTCAGACTCGGCGATTTCAGGCAGGCGTGTAGTGTAGATCACCTGTTCTGTATCGGGCGAGCCGACCAATGCCTGTCTCAGCGGCTTGCCGATGACCGTCTTACCCGTGGCGAACTGGCGAACTTCGCTGAACGAGTTAGAGACCAGCGTCTGGGGGGCGGCGAACCCCAGTGACTTGGCCAGCCGCAGTTGACGGGGCTTATCCTCCGCCATCAGAATCGCACTCGGATGGCTGAACCATCGGTCGCCGAGGTAGAGATACACCGACTTCAGCGCCGACGCCCATTCGTTGGTGCGATACTCGCGATATTCCTCCGGCGATGAGGTGAGCGCGGGGATTTCGGGACGACGGAAATAGGCTGATCTGACGTCGGAAAGCCTAAGCTCGTTGTCTCCAAAACGCAGGTCGAAGGTGTCGTCCTGCAGGGAGAATGCGAGCTCCGAAGCAGGGAAGATCTCGGTGTTGAGCCTGAAGAAAGACCGACCGCGCCGCTTCAACTCCCTGACGATATAGTCGCTTGTGATGTCTCGCTGATTGGTGACGATGAGGCAATCCATCGAGGCACAACGGTCACCAGAGTCCGTGCCCTTGAGGATCCGTGTCATCGCTTTCGAGCTGAGCGTGCGTCTTGGTAATCAGTTCGAGGATCGCGCCGACTGACATGTTCCGATCCCCGCCTTCATTTGGGTTCCCATCCGTTTTCGTCGTGAGTTCGAAAAGCGGGATATCGGCATCGTCCGTCTCCTGCTGAACCTTGGTCTTCGTCAGGAGCTCAGCCAGATCCGTGCGATGTGCAATCAATGGCACCCGACCTTCTGGGCCGTCGACGGTCCAAAGACTCTCGGCGCTGTCATAGCCTCCAGTCAAAGTCGCTCCTGCCGACCTCGTGACAGCGAAGCGAGCTAGGAATGGCACCTCGCTTGATGATCCGTGCATGGTCTCAATTCTCGACATCGGCATGGTCGCCTCAAGTCCGCTAGCAGAAGGATTTAGTAAACGAGCTACAGTGTACTCACAACGGTTTAGAAGCTAATACAAGTGAACGCCATGGGCACCGCTCCGTTTTTATGAAAATCGGAGGACACGAACGCGGGCCGTGTCTGTTCAGAGTTTTTAGATCACGCGCCCGTTTTTCCTGACCCATTTCAATATGTCCCCAACCGCTTTGATAAGCTGCTCGGGCACCGCGGTTGCATCATTGAGAATGTCGAATGAACGCCTTGGCATGGTGCCAAAGACAGCAGGAAAGTTGGCGTTGACGGCTTCCCATATTTTCTGGGCTGCACCGCCTGTCGCGCCGATTGGGATGGGCGTTCGTCCTAGCGCTTTCAGTATGTCGTACTCGGCTATCACGCCGTCTGCGACCACGACGGAGTTGCCGTCAATTTTGGCGCCGCATATGAAGACGCAAGCTCCCGCTTGGCGGACGAGATCTTCCCGGTAGCGACGGTAAAATTCTTGCCGATCCTGTCCGGGCGGAATGAGCTGCGGGAAGGGCCGGAGGAAAAGCCGACGCTCAAGATTCGGAGCGACATCACGATAGAGTTCATCGAGCGCGCCTGACAGGGTCGCACTGCCGACAACGAGGCCGAATCCCGACACAATGCGGTAGTTCTCGTGGATTAGGAATTTGCCCACGCCTTGAGCCACCGCCTCGATCTTTCGCCGATAGTCGGGTTCTCCTTCGGGAAGTACCTCAGGGCAGCTGCCGGATACCATCACGCTTGCCGCGGCGAGCCTCTGCTCGACGGCTTTCATTAGTTCATCCAACTCTGCCCAAGCGTCGACTTCGATGCATTGGATTCCGTAATTTTCCAGGTCCTTGACCCACAGCTTGTGTCGCCGATCTGCATATGCGAAACGCGCCTTGGCACCGCGACCTGCGAAGTCTCCGCGTTGCGGACGTTTGACGACCGCATAGTGCTCAGGCGGCATATCGCCGAATGAGTCCCGGATAAGAGTGAACAACTGGGAGAGATTGGGGTCCGTGAACGAAAAGCCAAGGAACAGCATGCGCCGGGAAACAAGGTGGCTGTGCAGCAGGTTCAGGAACTCGCCGCGCTCACGGCGGTAGCCTTCATAGTCCCCCTTGGCGATCACGACATCAGATGGATTTCCCACCGTACCGTGCATTTTGTACAACTGTGCGTGTGCAGCAGGGTTGTTGATGACGAGATTTTGCTTCGTTGTATTGACCTCGAGGAAAAGTCGTTGCTCCCGCCACGCTCGTTCGAGAAGCTCGTCGTAATTCGTGGTCCAGATGTGTTTCAATGGGAAGCGGGCGAGCGTGTGAAGGATTTCGGGGATTCGCTTGTCAATGCCGATCTCCTTTGAAATCAGGCTAGCAAGACGGGTGCGCTTTCTCCCCGCGCTGTTCAGGAAATATTGCACCACTCCCGGAAGATCGGTTTCCAGGTTCACGTCAAGGCCGATGTCCTCCGCCAAGTCGTGCACGAGGTCTTTCCAACTCGGATAGCCCGCGCTTGTCGATAGGCCAGCGCCGACAAACAACCCCGCGTTTTCCTGTTGCAGGGCCTGAACGTATTCCTCAATGAATTTCTCGTGGCGCATCAGGTGAGACTTCTTCCTGACTACGCGCGCGCCATCATCAGCCGTTCGATTGCCCGCCCAAGCTGATCGGATGTCGAGAAATCTATGACAGGAGCGCGGTAGCTAGAGAGTAGTGGAGGGACGAAACCGGGACTGTCTGCCGAGCCGAACTGGTCACGGAGATGGTGAATGCGAACACCCAAAAGCAGGTTGCCACGAAGCGCAGACTGCTCGATCTCATATCCAACGTATTTCCGGGATGCCGTCTGAGCCCCAATGCACACAACCGTGACGCTGGTTCGTTCCAAACCTTTATCGATCAGGCGCTTGATCGCGGCATCGCCTTGACGTTTGGCCTCTTCCCACAGGGAGGCGTCGTGCCAGCCAGCGGCGGCCGCGCCGTCGATGATGTTGCTATTGCGAACGATGTTCACGCGCCAAATATCGCGCTGATAGTGGAAGCTGAAAAATGTGCGGTATGCCATTGGTATTCCTATCGTAGGTAGGACAAAGGATCGCGTGACGCGGTGGCCCAGAATTTGAGCGGAAATGAAGTTGCGAGCCCGTAGACCTGTCCGGGTGTCATGATCCGCCGTAAGAGTTCTGGTGTCGCCGAGACCTTCAGCTTCTGCATCGCGTCGATCTCGACTACTGGGTAAAGACCGAGGAACTCGCGACCGCGGTAGGGATCATTCGCGCTCCGAACCACGGGAAGGACGCCCACCTTGCCCTTGGCTGCATCGAACCATCCCAGTTCCCAGCACATCCATTTCGACTGGTCAGCGTTCTGGGTGTCCAGGAAAAGGAGTGAATCGCTGTGCTTCATTTTCTCGCGAACATAGTGCGCATTCTCGGGTGTGACGTTTGCGCGATCTGTGTCGGGTGAGTCGATCCAATCACAGAAAACAGTCAGACCGAGGTCTTCCGTCAGAATTGCGTAGACCCCCAACACAAGTTCTCGATCCCTGATGGTTTGCGACAAGAACACGTCGTAGTTGCTCTTGTCGGCCCTCGCGACGGAGTTCAAGGCTCTCTCCACAGTCATGCCCTGGCGTTGCGCCCGGCTCTGGGCGCGGCGCCTAACTTGGTCCTCGGTCAGAAAAGCCAATCCGGCCCCCTTTGGATTTCGTTTCGCTCCTAAGAATCATTTTCCGGGCGCCGAGGCACCCGGAATCTACCGCTTTTGGGAGGGACTCACCTGGCGGGGCGAAATTTGCGTTTAACGCGCGCAGGAGCAAAGTTTCGCGGCCGATCTAGCGCCGATAGGTCGCTTGCTCAAGAATTGCCTGGCGTTTGCGCTATCCTTCCTTCTCACCTTCCGATGGTCTGACGAGCGGCCGTCGAGCCGCTCCAGGTACAAAACATTGGCTTTCAGGTACCCAACTTTGAGTGTGGCACCATCGGTGCTCCTTCTCAGCTGCACCCGCTCGTAGAACCGCAGGTGTCGCACTTCTCGCAGGTTCCGTTCCGCACCATGGTGAAGTTGTGGCATTCCGAGCATTCGTTGCCGGTGTAGCCTTGCATCAAGGATTGCTGACGCCGCGTGGAGGCAAGCGCCTTTGCCTCGGCCGCTTCTTTCGCTGCTTCGTCGGTGAACAAACCGGTGGGGTCGGCTGCCTCCTCGGAAACAATATCTTCGACCAATTCCTTGGCTCGCTCCTCATAGTCGCGCTTGTAGGCGATGGCTTCGTCGCTTGCTGGTTTAAGCGCCAGCACATTGGAGCCTGAGAACGCAGTTGGGGTGACCCGGGCAGGGGCCGCGGCAGGTGATCCGGCAAAACCCTTGGGTTCGCCACCTAGGCCAGACACCAACTTGACCGGCGAGGCGCCGCGGGTAAGGCCCTTCGAGAACGGCGTCGCCTTGCCTTCGTTGATGCCGCGTCCGAGCGCCGTCTTGTCGAAATCCGACTGGTCGACATGGGCGAGGTCGTGGCGGCCGAGGTAGGACACGGCGAGTTCGCGGAACACGTAGTCGAGGATCGACGTCGCGTTCTTGATCGCGTCGTTGCCCTGCACCATGCCGGCCGGCTCGAATTTGGTGAAGGTGAAGGCCTCGACAAATTCCTCGAGCGGCACGCCATATTGCAAGCCAAGCGAGATGGCGATGGCGAAGTTGTTCATCATCGCCCGGAAAGCGGCGCCTTCTTTGTGCATGTCGATGAAGATCTCGCCGATGCGGCCGTCGTCGAATTCGCCCGTGCGCAGGTAGACCTTGTGGCCGCCGACGACTGCCTTCTGGGTGTAGCCCTTGCGGCGATTCGGCAGTTTTTCACGATCGCGGTAGAGGCGTTCGATGACGCGCTCGACGATCTTCTCGGTGACCTGCACGGCACGCTGTGAAGCGGGCGCCGCGATCAACTGCTCGACCGCATCGTCCTCGTCGTCCTCGCTGTCGGCGAGCAGCGACGAATTGAGCGGCTGCGACAGCTTCGAGCCGTCGCGATAGAGCGCGTTGGCCTTCAGCGCCAGCTTCCACGACAGCATGTAGGCGCCCTTGGCGTCTTCCACCGTCGCATCGTTGGGCATGTTGATGGTCTTGGAGATGGCGCCGGAGATGAAAGGCTGTGCCGCCGCCATCATCTGGATGTGGCTGTTGATGGACAGCGAGCGCTTGCCGATCTTGCCGCACGGGCTGGCGCAGTCGAACACCGCGAGATGCTCGGCCTTGAGGAAGGGCGCGCCTTCCAGCGTCATCGCACCGCAGACATGGATGTTGGCGGCTTCGATGTCCTTCCTGGAGAAGCCGAGCGCCGGCAGCATCTCGAACGAGAAGTCGTTGAGCTGCTCGTCGGTGAAGCCGAACGTCTCCTTCACCCAGTCGGCGCCGAGCGTCCACTGGTTGAAGACGAACTTGATGTCGAAGGCCGACTTCAGTGCTGCATTGAGCGCCGCGATCTTGTCATCGGTAAAGCCCTTCGCCTTGAGCGAGCCGGGGTTGACCGCCGGCGCCTGGTTCATGTTGCCGTGACCGACCGCATAGGCCTCGATCTCGGCGATCTGGCTTTCTGAGTAACCCAGCGTGCGCAGCGCTTCCGGCACGGCGCGATTGATGATCTTGAAATAGCCGCCGCCGGCAAGCTTCTTGAACTTCACCAGCGCGAAGTCGGGCTCGATGCCGGTGGTATCGCAATCCATGACCAGGCCGATCGTGCCGGTCGGCGCAATCACGGTCGCCTGCGCATTGCGGTAGCCATGCTCTTCGCCGAGTTCGATGGCGCGGTCCCAGGCAGCCTTGGCGTGCGTGGCCAATTCCTGCTGCTTCAGGTCGGACGCGACCAGCGGCACCGGATTGACGGCGAGCTTCTCGTAGCCCTGTTTCTCGCCATAGGCGGCACGGCGATGGTTGCGCATGACGCGCAGCATGTTCTGGGCATTGCGGTCGTAATCGGCGAAGGCGCCGAGCTCGCCGGCCATCTCGGCCGAAGTGGCATAGGCAGTGCCGGTCATGATGGCGGTGAGTGCGGCGCAGATGGCGCGGCCCTCGTCGGAATCATAGGGAATGCCGGACGTCATCAGCAGGCCGCCAATGTTGGCATAGCCGAGGCCGAGCGTGCGGTACTCGTAGGACTGCTTGGCGATCTCCTTCGACGGGAACTGCGCCATCATCACCGAGATTTCGAGGACGACGGTCCACAGCCGCACCGTGTGCTCATAGGCGGCGATGTCGATCGTGCCATCGGCATTGCGGTAGGGCAAAAGGTTGATCGAGGCGAGGTTGCAGGCCGTGTCGTCGAGGAACATGTATTCCGAGCACGGGTTGGAGGCCCGGATCGCACCGGCCGAAGCGCAGGTATGCCAGTCGTTCATCGTCGTGTTGAAATGCAGGCCCGGGTCGGCCGACGCCCAGGCGGCGTAGCCGATCTTTTCCCAGAGGTCGCGAGCCTTGAGCGTCTTCAAGACCTTGCCGTCCTTGCGGGCGGTCAGGTGCCAGTCGGCATCGTTCTCGACGGCGCGCAGGAAATTGTCCTTCAGCGACACCGAATTGTTCGAGTTCTGGCCCGAGACCGTGAGGTAGGCATCGGAATCCCAGTCGGTGTCGTAGGTCTTGAACGACATCGAGGTGTAGCCCTGCTTGGCGAACTGGATGACACGGTAGATGTAGTTCTCCGGCACGGCCGACTTCTTGGCCGCCTTGATCTCGCGCTTCAGCGCGGTGTTCATCGACGGGTCGAAGCAATCGTCATCATGGCCTTCGCAATTGATGCAGGCCTTCATGATCGCTTCGAGATGTTTTTTCACGATCTTGGAGCCGGTGACCAGCGACGCCACCTTCTGCTCTTCATTGACCTTCCAGTCGATGAATTCCTCGATATCGGGATGGTCGGCGTCGACAATGACCATCTTGGCCGCACGACGCGTGGTGCCGCCCGACTTGATGGCGCCCGCCGCGCGGTCGCCGATCTTGAGGAAGCTCATCAGGCCGGACGAACGGCCGCCGCCCGACAGCTTTTCGCCTTCGCCGCGCAGCATGGAGAAATTGGAGCCGGTGCCCGAGCCGTATTTGAACAGGCGCGCTTCGCGCACCCACAGGTCCATGATGCCGCCTTCGTTGACGAGATCGTCCTGCACGCCCTGGATGAAACAGGCATGTGGCTGCGGATGCTCGTAGGAGGACTTCGACTTGGTCAGCTTGCCGGTAAACGGGTCGACATAATAGTGGCCCTGGCTCGGACCATCGATGCCGTAGGCCCAGTGCAGACCGGTGTTGAACCATTGCGGCGAGTTCGGCGCAACGCGCTGGGTGGCGAGCATATAGGCGAGTTCGTCGCGGAAGGCGCTCGCGTCTTCTTCCGACTTGAAGTAGCCGCCCTTGTAGCCCCAATAGGTCCAGGTGCCGGCCAGCCGGTCGAAGACCTGGCGGGCGTCGATTTCGGAACCGTAGCGCTCGGCTTCCGGCAGCTTGGCAAGCTCGGCCTCGTCGGCGACGGAGCGCCACAGGAAGGAGGGGACGTCGTTCTCCTCGACCTTCTTCAGGCGCGCGGGCACGCCGGCCTTGCGGAAATACTTCTGCGCCAGGATGTCGGCGGCAACCTGCGAGAACTGCGCCGGCACATCGATATTGTCCAAGCGGAACACCACCGAGCCGTCCGGATTCTTGATCTCCGAAAGCGCCTTGCGGAATTCGATCTCCGCGTAAGCTGATTGGCCTGGCTTGGTGAAACGACGCTCGATGCGCATTGGTCCGGTCCCTTTTGTCTATATATAGCGCTTTTCCCCGGGGATTTCTGCCCCCAATGCGAAACGCGCATGTCCGCCGTCTGCCGGCGTTCGAAAACACCGGCTCTCCTTGTGGCAGTCTTCGTCGCCTTGCTGGTCGAGCTTCTTACGAAGCCGCTGTTCCAACTCTGCGCCGAACCCTGCGGGTCCCTCAAAACTGAATTTTTCCTCGATTCCCTCGACCGAGGGAAATTCACACTATCTAGCGTCGAACCTGCCTGCAAACACTAAATATAGTGTTAACAGACAATTTATTCCAGTCCGACAAATCTCCCTTTTCGCTCCCGAAGCCCCCACGATCCAACGCTTCCGCCAGCCTCGTAAACAGGCAGAAATCATGGCCAAAACGCACAAAATCCGGGAAAAATGACCGGGCTCGAAACTCTCCGGTCGCGCCCTCAACAAGAGCACATGGCACATAAAAGGCGACTCGGTTTGCGTCGTCAAGGATTCGTTTGCGTAGCTTTTGTGACCCCAACATCTTGTGTGTCACATATGTGGATAACGGGGACAAAAAGCGGCTGAGGAAAGCCGATTCTGCCGGCGTGGACCGCTGGTGAGCGGTTCACCCGAGACAGGCCCGGCCGGATTCTGGCTCACAGCCTTTTCATTTTAGCTGGCGTGCATTATGTCTTTGGCGTCGCGCGGGGGCGCGTCTTGTCAATTCCAAGAGCATCCGTTACGCCCCGCTCATGACAGTTACCGTCCGTTTTGCCCCCTCACCAACCGGCCGCATTCATATCGGCAATGCCCGCACCGCCTTGTTCAACTGGCTGTTTGCCATGAACAACAAGGGCCGTTTCATCCAGCGCTTCGACGACACAGACATTGCCCGCTCGAGGCAGGAATTTTCCGACGCCATCCTCTACGACCTGCACTGGCTGGGCATTTTTCCCGACGCCACCGAATACCAGTCGCGGCGCTTCGAAACTTACGACGCGGCAGTGGAGCGGCTGCAAAGGGCCGGCGTTGTCTATCCCTGCTACGAGACCCCCGAAGAACTCGACCTGCGCCGCAAGGTGCGCCGCACGCGCGGCCTGCCGCCGGTCTATGGCCGCGAGGCGCTGGCGCTTTCGCAGCAGCAGATCGCCGAATACCGCTCCGATGGCCGCCGGCCGCACTGGCGCTTTCTGCTGCCGAATTTCACCAGCGATCCGCTGCAGCCCGAGCGCACCGAAATGCACTGGAACGATCTGGTGCGCGGCGAGGAAACCGTCGATCTGGCCTCACTGTCCGATCCGGTGCTGCGGCGTGAGGACGGCACTTATCTCTACACGCTGCCTTCGGTCGTCGACGACATCGAGATGGGCGTCAGCCATGTCATCCGCGGCGACGACCACGTCACCAACACCGGCGTGCAGATCGCGTTGTTCAAGGCGCTAGGCGCCGAGCCGCCTGTCTTCGGCCACCACAATCTCTTGACCACGGCCTCGGGCGAGGGCCTGTCGAAGCGCAGCGGTGCGCTGTCGATCGAGAGCTTGCGCGAGGAGGGCATCGAGCCGATGGCGGTTGCCTCGCTGGCCGTCCTTGTCGGCACCTCGGAAAATGTCGCGGCGGTGCATGACATGCCGGCACTGGCCGCGCGCTTCGATCCCGCCGCCACGTCGAAATCGGCGGCCAAATTCGACCCGGACGAGCTGTTCGTGCTCAATCGTGCGCTCATGCACCACATGCCTTTTTCCGAGGCGCGGGACCGGCTGATCGTGCTCGGCATCTCCGGCGACAAGGCCGAGCCGTTCTGGCTGGCGGTGCGCGGCAATCTCGACCGGCTGAGCGACGCGGTCGGCTGGTGGCGCATCCTTGCCGACGGCCCGCAGCCGGCGCCGGAATTTTCCGACGAGGATCGCGACTTCCTGCAGCAGGCCTTCGACCTGTTGCCGGAAGAGCCGTGGACCGGTACGGTCTGGAAAGACTGGACGGCCAGGATCAGGGAAGCCAGCGGCCGCAAGGGCAAGGCGCTGTTCATGCCGCTCAGGCTGGCGCTTACCGGACTTGCTTCCGGGCCGGAGCTTGCAGATCTATTGCCGCTGCTGGGTCGGGAAGGAACGCTGGCCCGACGACCCTGACCTTGCGCTGGTCCGGCGGGATCAGCCACACCGGCGACACCACCGGCTTGACGGCAAGGCGCTTGATGGCGGCGCGGTCGAGCCCGCCTTGTACGTTCGCCAGCGTCTCCGGATCCGCGCCCGGATCGGGTCTGGCCGCCGGCACCGGAATGAATGGCGTTGTCTCGGTATCAGGCTGCGATTGCTCGGGCGGTGGCGGGTTGCCTCCGATGATCTCGAAATTTCCGGCCTGCGCATTGCAGCCACAAGCCAGCGGCCGCGACATGTTGGGCTGTTTGTAGAGATAGGCGGTCGGCAACTCGCTGTAGGGCCTGCCGGTCACCGACGACGTCATGTTGGCCGAATCGTCTTCCATGCCGCGCGAATAGAACACCTGCATTTCGGTGCCGGGGCAGCTCGATTCACAATTCTTCTGGTCGCGCTCGAAATCGCCGAGCGAAGCCGAGTTCGACATCGGGAAGAAATAGCCGTCGCAGGTGCGCACGCAGCTCGTATGGAACTCGCCGCCAACCGTCGGGAAATCCGGCACGCCGGGCTGATTGAGCACCCGGCGCACATTGCGCTCCTCGCCGAGATCATCGGGCTGATCGAGCGTGTCGATCTGCCGGTTGCCGCCGAAAAGCTGGTCGAACAGATTGCCGTCGTCGGGTTCGCGGCTGGCTTCCTGCAGCGGCTCCCGGCGCGGCGCGGGCTCGTCACGGCAGCCATTGGCGTCGAGCGCGGCCAGGATGCGGCCGCGGTCGCGCCGCGAGCCGCCGGCAAGCTGCGCGCGCTTGGCTTGCAACGCATCGAGATTGGCGTTCATGCGATCGATGCTGCTGTTCAGCGCAGCACATTGGCTGACATTGCGCGAAAACAGCGAAAACCCGCAATTCGCATCGCTCGCACGACCGCGCACCTTTGATAGCTGTTCGAACTGGCGGGAGATGGCCTTGTCATACTTCCGCACCATGCTGGAATTGCCGCCGCCATTCGATGAAGAAGCAAGCTCGGCTTCCAGTTGACGGCAAACGCGGGAGGCGGCCTGCGGTTCAGTGGTGGCGACGGCCGAAAGCACAAGCGCGCCGAGCAGCGCAGCCAGGTGCTTCAGCCTCCATCGTCCGCCCGTCATTGCCCGAACCCCGCTTGCTTGCCTGTCTACCGGATTCGCGGTTAACCGTTCCCTCAATCTACAACCAAAGATGGTCTTAGCCCATAGAGGCGTTGCAGGAGGCGTTTGGATAGGGCCGCAACTGTGCGATCTCACCGCTGCATGAAAAAGGCGCAATCGCCCCGGAATTATCCCACGATCCAGCAATGCCCCGGGGAGCTGGCATGATCGCGATTACCCGTCGAACCGCGCTGCAGTTCGGTCTGTTGTGCCTGGCGGCGCCCGCCGCCCGGGCGCAGGAAAATCCGGCCGCTCCGGACTGGCGCAGCAAATTGGTCGAAGCCGCGCGTGAGCAGATCGGCGTCACCACCTTCTACGACCCGGCCTATGTCCGCCTCGGCTATCCCGGCGGCGACGTCGCGCCGGATAGGGGCGTGTGCACGGATGTCATCGTGCGCGCCTATCGCCGCGCCTTCAATCTCGACCTGCAGAAACTGGTGCATGAGGATATGGCCGCCAATTTCGCCGCCTATCCCAAGACCTGGGGCCTGAAAGCGACCGACCGCAACATCGACCACCGACGGGTCGGCAATCTTGCCGCTTTTTTCGGGCGCAAGGGAGTTTCCTTGCCCGCCAGCGAGTATCCTCCCGACTTTCAGCCGGGCGATATCGTCACCCAGATGCTGCCCGGCAACCTGCCGCACATCGTCATCGTCTCATCCGAACGCTCGGCGGACGTGCCGGAACGAGCGCTGGTCATCCACAATATCGGGGCGGGCGCCCGCGAGGAGGACACGCTGTTTGCCTTCAGGCAGACCGGGCATTACCGTTTCGTGCCTGCGTGAGAAACTCAGCCGAAATTAACCACCGCCTGCGCCTTGTGCGCCGCCTCGACCACCGCCAGCGCCGTCATATTGACGACGCCGCGCGACGTCACCGACGGCGTCAAAATATGCGCCGGCTTGTCGGTGCCAAGCAGGATCGGGCCGACATGCAGCGCATCCATCATCGTGCGCAGCGCGGTCAGCGTGATGTTGGCGGAGTCGAGGTTGGGGAACACCAGGAGATTGGCTTCGCCCTTCAGCCGCGAATGCGGATAGACGCGCTGGCGCAGATGCTCCGACAGGGCTGAATCGGCATGCATCTCGCCGTCGCATTGCAGGTCGGGCGCAACGCGCGCCAGGATCGCCGCTGCCTGCCGCATCTTCAGCGCGCTGGGAGAATCGCGCGAGCCGAAATCCGAATGCGACAGCAGCGCTGCCTTCGGCTCGATGCCGAAGCGCTGGATTTCCTCCGCCGCCAATATGGTCATTTCGGCGATTTCCTCGGCCGTCGGGTCGACCGAGACATGGGTGTCGGTGAGGAAGATGATGCCGCGCTGCGAGATCAGCATCGACAGCGTCGACAGGTCGCGGTCCTTGACGCTCGCGCGTGGTCCGATGACCAGCGTCACATTGCGCAGATGCCGCTCGAAACGGCCCTCGAGGCCGCAGATCATGGCGTCGGCGTCGCCGCGTTTGAGGGCCAGTGCCGCAATCACCGTATTGTCGGTGCGCACCATGGTGCGCGCGGCCTCCGTCGTCACGCCGCGCCGGCCGGCAAGCTCGATCAACAGGTCGACATAATGGCGGTAGCGCGGATCGTCTTCCGGGTTGATCAGGCCGAAATCGACGCCCGGCTTGATACGCAGGCCGTAGCGCTTCAGCCTGACCTCGATGACGTGCGGGCGGCCGATCAGGATCGGCTCGGCAATGCCTTCCTCCAGCACCACCTGGGCTGCGCGCAGCACGCGCTCGTCCTCGCCGTCGGCATAGATGACGCGCTTGGCGTTCGAAGCCTTGGCCGACGAAAACACCGGCTTCATCACCAGGCCGGAGCGGAAGACGAAGCGGTTGAGCTGGTCGATATAGGCGGCGAAGTCGGTGATCGGCCGGGTCGCGACGCCGGTGTCGCAGGCAGCCTTGGCCACCGCCGGCGCGATGCGCAGGATCAGGCGGGGATCGAAGGGCGAGGGGATAAGGAAGTCGGGTCCGAAGATCGGCGTCTCGCCGGAATAGGCGCGGGCGGCGACGTCGGATGGTTCCTCGCGGGCAAGGGCAGCAATTGCCCTGACCGCGGCCATCTTCATCTCCTCGTTGATGGCGCTGGCGCCGCAATCCAGCGCACCGCGGAAGATGTAAGGAAAACAAAGCACGTTGTTGACCTGATTGGGGAAATCGGAACGGCCGGTGCAGATCATCGCGTCGGGACGAGCGGCGCGCGCGACCTCCGGCATGATCTCGGGATTGGGGTTGGCCAGCGCCAGGATCAACGGCTTAGGCGCCATATGATCAAGCAATTCCGGCTTCAGCACGCCAGCGGCCGACAGGCCGAGAAAGACGTCGGCGCCAGGGATCACATCGGCCAGCGTGCGCGCCTCGGTGTCCTTCACATATGGGTCTTTCCAGCGATCCATCTCGTCGGTGCGGCCCTTGTAGGCGACGCCGAAGCGGTCGGTGACCCAGATGTTCTCTACCTTGGCGCCAAGCGAGACCAACAGGTTGAGGCAGGCGAGCGCTGCCGCACCGGCGCCTGAGGTGACGATCTTGATGTCGGAAATGGTCTTGCCGGCGAATTCCAGCCCGTTGAGCACCGCGGCGGCGACGATGATGGCGGTGCCATGCTGGTCGTCATGGAAGACGGGAATGCCCATGCGGGCCTTCAACTGCGCCTCGACCTCGAAGCATTCGGGCGCCTTGATGTCCTCGAGATTGATGCCGCCGAATGTCGGTTCCAGCGCCGAGATCGTCTCGACCATGCGCTCTATGCCCGGCGCGTCGATCTCGATGTCGAAGACGTCGATGCCGGCGAATTTCTTGAACAGCACCGCCTTGCCTTCCATCACCGGCTTGGAGGCGAGCGGGCCGATATTGCCGAGGCCGAGAACGGCCGAGCCGTTGGAGACGACGCCGACCAGATTGGCGCGCGCCGTGTAGTCGGCGGCGGTCGCCGGATTGTCGCGGATTTCGAGGCAGGGGGCGGCAACACCAGGCGAATAGGCCAGCGCCAGATCGCGCTGGTTGCCGAGTGGCTTGGTCGCCTGGATCTCGAGCTTTCCCGGCCTTGGATGCTTATGGAAGTAGAGGGCGGCTTCGTCGAGGTCCGAACGTGCCGTTTTCTTGTTCTCGCCTTCCATGCGGCCGCTCCCTCAAACCTGCTTTGCAGCCTTTTAGCACGCAAAAATGGTTTTTCGCGACGCCAAATGACGCAAGGGCGGCTAAAACAACCCGGTCCGGAAAGATCGAACTATTTCAAATGATTGCGCTGAAATCCTGCCGATTATCCATCGAGCCCTTCAGAACGCGCTGACATAGAGGCCGCCATCGACGGGGATGTTCTGGCCGGTGAGATAACCGGCATGGACCGAGCACAGAAAGGCGCAGATCTGGCCGAACTCTTCCGGCGTGCCGAGCCGCTTGGCCGGAACGTCGGCGCTGATGCGGGTCTTGCGCGCTGCGGCCGCTGCCGGGTCTTCCATCGTGCCGGCCTCATGCGGGCCGCGCAGCCGGTCGGTGTCGAGCTTGCCCGGCAGCAGGCTGTTGATGGTGACGTTGCGGTCGATCACCGTGCGCGCCACGCCGGCCAGGAACGAGGTCAGCCCGGCTCGCGCGCCGGACGACAGATCGAGGCCCGGAATCGGGACGTAGACCGACAGCGAGGTGATGTTGACGATGCGGCCGAAGCCGCGCATGGCCATGCCGTTGATGACGGCCTGCACCAGTTCGATCGGCGTCACCATGTTCTGCGTCACGCCTTCGAGGATCTTTGCGCGGTCGAGTTCGCGGAAATCGCGCAAGGGCGGGCCGCCATTGTTGTTGACCAGGATATCCGGGTCGGGGCAGGCGGCAAGGAGCGCGTGCTGCACGTCGGGTTTCGAGACGTCGCCGACGATCTCGGTCACCTTCACGCCGTAGCGTTCGCGCAGTTCGGCTGCGGTTTTTGCCAGCAGCTCGGCATTGCGGCCGTTGACGACGAGATCGCAGCCGGCCTCGGCCAGCGCCATGGCGCAGCCGCGGCCCAGCCCTTTGCTCGATGCGCAGACGATGGCCTTCTTGCCCTTGATGCCCAGATCCATGACGATTTTCTCCTGTGAATGGCGCGGCACGCTAGCCCTTTGGCTGGCCCAATCGCAACCGTCATACGGTTGTTGCATGAATCGAGGCATAGCCTGCGCGAAAGCAACGGTGACGATCTGATGTCCGGTACAGAAACCCGCACTTTCCGCAGCATGTTCATATCCGACCTGCATCTCGGATCGAAGGCGGCCAAGGCCGAGTTCCTGATCGATTTCCTGCGGTATCACGACGCCGATATCATCTATCTCGTCGGTGATATCGTCGACGGCTGGCGGCTGCGGCGCAGCTGGCATTGGCCGCAGAGCCACAATGACGTCGTCCAGAAACTGCTGCGCAAGGCGCGCAAGGGCACCTCGATCACCTATATCGCCGGTAATCACGACGAATTCGCGCGCCAGTTCCAAGGCGTGCATTTCGGCGGCATCGTCGTTGCCGACCGCGCCATCCACGAAACCGCCGATGGCAGGCGCCTGCTGGTCATCCACGGCGACCAGTTCGATACCGTCGTCCACAATGCACGCTGGCTGGCCTACCTCGGCGACTACGCCTATGACGCCGCGATGGTGGTCAACCGCGTGGTGACGAGGCTCCGCCATATGCTCGGCCTTCCCTACTGGTCGTTCTCGTCCTGGGCCAAGGTCAAGGTCAAGAAGGCGGTGAACTTCATCGGCTCGTTCCAGACGGTGCTGACCGAGGAGGCCCGCCGCTCGCATGTCGACGGCGTCATCTGCGGCCACATCCATCACGCCGCCATCGAGACTTATGAGGATGTGCAGTACATCAACACCGGCGACTGGGTGGAGAGCTGCACGGCGGTGGTCGAACATTTCGACGGCAAGATGGAGATCATCCACTGGGCGCTGGTGCTGCCCGAAGCACCGGACGAGCCGTTCATCCCCTTGCTGATCGAAGACAGGGTCGTCGAAGCGGCATAACCCTCCTGTTAATCGACTGGCCCAGGCAGTTTCGGACCGCTTTCGCGCATGTTAAGGGATCGATCTGCGTTGCAGCCCTTTGTGCAGCGTAATTGGATCGATTCATGTCGCTGCCGCCGCTCTCGCCCGAACAACTCGTCAAGCCGCGCCATTTCGAACTGCGCATGAGTCTGATCTTCGCGACATTATTCGTGTCGCTGGGAACGCATGTGCCTTATTTCCCGCTGTGGCTGCATGCCCAGGGTTTCCACGCCGAGCAGATCGCCATCATCCTGGCGGCGCCGATGTTCCTGCGCGTGGTGACGACGCCGCTGCTGACCGCGCTGGCGGACCGGGCGAAGGACAGGGCCGATGTCTATATCGCGCTGGTGGCCGCGACGATGGTGCTTTCCGCCGGCTATTTCCTCACTCCCACCTATGCGGCGGTGCTTGCCGTATCGCTGGCGCTGACGGTGGTGTGGACGCCGCATTCGCCGATCGCCGATTCGCTCGCGCTGTCGGGCGTGCGCCGCTTCGGCTCGAACTACACCGCGATGCGCAAATGGGGCTCGATATCCTATCTCTGCGCCAACGTCGCAGGCGGCTTTATCCTGGCCTGGACGAGCCCGCAGGCCGTGCCGGTAATCATCTTTGCGGCGCTGTCTGCCGCGCTCGTCGCCGGATTGCTGGCGCCGCGGCTTGGCCGCCCGCGCCGCGCTTCGCCGCTATCTGCCGCCGACATCCAGCATCAGGCGCCGAGCCTTCTCAATCCGTATTTCCTGTATTTCACCCTCGGCGTCGGCATCATCACCGCCAGCCATGCCTTCCTCTACGGCTTTGTCTCAATCTACTGGAAATCGGTCGGCATCAGCGATTCCGTCGTTGGCCTGCTGTGGGCCTGGGGCGTAGTGGCCGAGGTCTGCATGTTCGTGTTTTTCAACCGTATTTTTGCCTCGGTCTCGGTCGTCAAGGTGATGCTGATCGCCGGCATCGGCTCCATCGTGCGCTGGATCGCCTTTCCGCTGATCTGGCCACTCGGGCTTGGCGTCGCCGGTTTCTTCGGCGTCCAGACCCTGCATTCGGTGTCGGTGGCGATGGTGTTGATCGGCCTGCAGAAGATGATCGGCGAAACGGTTTCGGAAGAACGCACGGGTGCGGCGCAAGGCATTGCCTATTTCTTCAACGGCTTCTTCATGGCGGCGGTGACGCTGGCGTCCGGCCCGCTTTACGAGCGCTACGGCGTCGACGGCTTCCTGGCGATGATCCCGATCGCCATCGTCGGCCTGGCGCTGATCGGGCTCGCCGCGCGTTCAGCCCCACAGCATCCTGTCAGGCGGTGACACCAGCGACCCCTGGTACACGAGGCCGGGCTGGCGGTCGCGGGCAAGCAGCAGCGGACCGTCGAGGTCGACGAAGTCGGCGCCTTGCGCCAAAAGCACTGCCGGCGCCATCGCCAGCGACGTGCCGACCATGCAGCCGACCATCACGCCGAATCCCAGCTCCCGGGCGCGGTTGCGAAGGGTAAGGGCGGCGGTCAGGCCGCCGGATTTGTCGAGCTTGATGTTGACGGCGTCATAGAGGCCGACAAGCGTTTCGAGGTCCTTCGCCTCGTGGACGCTTTCGTCTGCGCAGATCGGCACCGGATGCGCGATGTGGCGCAGGATGGCATCATGGCCGGCGGGAAGCGGCTGTTCGATCAGGGCTATGCCATGTTCGGCGGCGAAAGCGAGATTCTCGATGATGTTGGCATCGATCCAGCCTTCATTGGCGTCGAGGATGATGCGGCTGTCGGGCGCCGCTTCGGTCACGGCGCGGATGCGGGCCATGTCGTTGTCGCCGCCAATCTTGACCTTGAGCAGCGGCCGCCCGGCATTGGCGCGGGCTTGCGCCGCCATTGCCTCCGGCTCGCCCAGCGACAGCGTGTAGGCCGTCTCCAGCGCCGACAAGGGCACAACGTGGATGGCGTCCGCGACCGCAACGCCGCTGATCTTGGCCTCCAGGTCCCACAAGGCGCAATCGATGGCGTTGCGGGCAGCACCCGCCGGCATCGCATCGAGCAGTTCCTTGCGGCTGATGCCGCCTTCTATCTGCCGGCGCATGGCCTCGATGGCGTCGCGCACCCCCTCCATGGTCTCGCCATAGCGCTTGTAGGGGACGCATTCGCCCCATCCGCGATTGTCCCCATCACTGATCGTGCAGGTAATGACTTCGGCTTCGGTCTTCGACCCGCGCGAGATGGTGAAGGTGCCGGCAATGGGAAAACGCTCGGCCTCAACCGAAATGACACGCGCCATAATTTTCTGCTCCGGCTATGCGACAACGCGTCGTCGGCAAATCGACAGGTACGACCCGTCAGGCTAAACAGGACGCCATGTTGACCATCGGCAAACGCGACGCAAGCGGCAACGCCGCCAAGGAGGCCGACCACCAGCCCCGCGTTGCGGTCGGCGAGGAGGGCGGCGTCCTCGGCTGCGCGTTCTCCGGCATCTGGACGACAACGACAGTGGCGCTGATCGACGCCGAGATGCGCAAGATCGAGCAGCGCAAAGGCTTCCAGACGCTCGCTTTGGATCTTTCCCACATCGAGAAGATGGACACCGCCGGCGCCTGGCTGATCGATCGCCTGGTCAGTGTCTTCGAAAAGAAGGGTGTCGAGATCAAGATGCAGGGGCAAAGCGATGTCGCCTCGATCCTGCTCGGCGCCGTTGGCGAAGCTGTCCGGCGCGAGCCCGAATCGCGCGGCGTCCGGCGCCCCAACATCATCCTCCGCGGGCTGGAGGCGGTCGGCCGCCGCATCTATGAGATGCGCGATGATTTCCTCGCCTCGATGAACATCCTCGGCGCCACCATCGGCGGCGCCCAGATGAAGCTCGGGCGCGGCCATGCCATCAATCCGGCGGCGATCTTCAACCAGATCGATCGCATGGGGGTCGGCGCCATCCCCGTGGTGGTGCTGATGTCGGCGATCGTCGGCGCCATCGTCGCCCAGCAGGGCGCCTACCAGCTCAATTATTTCGGCGCCAACATTTTCGTTGTCGATCTGGTCGGCGTGCTGATCCTGCGCGAACTCGGCGTGCTGATGACCGCCATCATGATCGCCGGCCGCTCCGGCAGCGCCATCACCGCCGAGATCGGCTCGATGAAGATGCGCGAGGAGGTCGACGCGCTGAAGGTCATCGGCCTCAACCCGATCGGCGTGCTGGTGTTTCCGCGCCTGGTGGCGCTGGTGATCGCGCTGCCCTGTCTCACCATCGTCGCCAATTTTGCCGCTCTTGGCGGCGGCATCCTAGCCGCCTGGCTTTATTCCGGTATTGCGCCGACGGCCTTCATCGACCGGCTGCGCGGGGCAATCGATATCAGCACCATCTTCGCCGGGCTGATCAAGGCGCCGTTCATGGCCATGATCATCGGTACCATTGCTTCCGTAGAAGGCATGAAGGTCGGCGGCAGCGCCGAATCGCTGGGTCTGCACGTCACCGCCTCGGTTGTGAAATCGATCTTCGTCGTCATCATCCTCGATGGCCTTTTTGCCATCTTCTACGCATCGATCGAGTTCTGACATGATGCACAGAAACTCAAAGGCGACCAAAGCTGTGCAGGGAATGGAAGAAGACGATATCGTGCTGTCGGTGCGCGATATCACCGTTTCCCTGGACGACAAGCTGATCCTCGACAAACTGGCGCTCGACATCAAGCGCGGCGAAATCCTCGGTTTCGTCGGCGCCTCGGGCGCCGGCAAATCGGTGCTGCTGCGCACGATTCTCGGCCTGCTGCACAAGCAGTCCGGCACGATCAAGCTGTTTGGTCTCGACCTCGAAAAGGCCAGCGACATCGAACGGTTGCGCATCGATATGCGGCTTGGCGTGCTTTTCCAGCACGGCGCCCTGTTTTCGGCGTTGACCGTGCAGGAAAACGTGCAGGTGCCGATGCGCGAATATCTCGATCTGCCGAAGAAACTGATGGACGAGCTGGCCTTGCTCAAGATCGAACTGGTCGGCCTGCCGCCGGACGCCGCGCAAAAATTTCCCTCGGAGCTTTCGGGCGGCATGATCAAGCGCGCCGCCCTGGCGCGGGCGCTGGCGCTCGACCCCGATATCGTCTTCCTCGACGAGCCGACTTCCGGCCTCGACCCGATCAGCGCGTCCGAATTCGACGAACTAGTGGTCAAGCTGCGCGATACGATGGATTTGACGGTCTATATGGTGACGCACGATCTCGACACGCTGTTTACCGCTTGCGACCGCGTGGCGGTGCTCGGCAACAAGAAAATCCTGGTCGAAGGCACGATCGGCGACATGCTGAAAAGCGAAGAACCGTGGGTCAAATCCTATTTCCGCGGAAAACGGGCTCGGCAACTTGATCTTGCCGCGCGCGCATAGACATAAGTGGGGCAATGGAAACCAGAGCCAACTACGTAATTGTCGGCATTTTCACCCTGGCTGCAATCCTGGCGGCGTTCGGGTTCGTCTATTGGACCGCCCAGATCGGTGATCGCGGCGAGACGGCGGAGCTGCGCGTGCGCATTCAGGGTTCGGCCTCCGGCCTCGGCCCCGGCAGTCTGGTGCTGTTCAACGGCGTCAAGGTCGGGGTGGTCAAGCGCGTCTATTTCGACCGCAATGACCCCAATGCCGCCATTGCTACGACCGAGATCGACCAGACAACGCCGCTCACCAAATCGACGCAGGCCGATATCGGCATCGCCAGCCTTGCCGGCCAGGTCAACATCGAATTGAAGGGCGCCGATCCAAAGGAACCAAATCTCCTGGAAGAGGCGGCAAAGGAAGGCAGGACCGCCGAGATCGTCGCCAATCCATCGGCGGTCACCAACCTGCTGCAGACTGCGCAGAATATCTTCACCCGTGCCGACAAGGTGCTTTCCGAACTCGAAGGTTTCACCAGGGATGTGCGCGGGCCGCTGACCCAGACCGTCAAGAACGCCCAGACATTTTCCGATGCGCTGGCCAGGAATGCCGACGGCATCGACAAGTTCCTGACCGCCGTCAGCGCGCTGTCGGATGAGCTGAAGGGTGTTTCCGGCAAGCTCGACGGCACGCTGAAGGCTGCCGAAGGCCTGCTCAATGCCGTCGACAAGGACAAGATCAAGAGCATCGTCGCCAATGTGGACGCCGTCACCGCCAATCTGAAGGAGACCAGCGGACAGCTCGACGGCGTGATCAAGAACGTCGATACCGCGGTCGGCTCGGTCAACGATTTCGCCACGCGCACGCAAGGCACGCTGGCCAAGGTCGACAATGTGCTCGACGGCATCGATCCGGCACAAGTGCGCGTGGCGCTCGCCAACATTCAGAAGGCCAGCGAAAATGCCAACAAGGCCGCCGCCGACATCGCCAAGGTGACCGACAAGTTCGCCGACCGGGCCGACGACATCGACGAGACGATCAAGGACGCCAAACAGCTTGCGTCGCGCCTCAACGATGCCTCGGTGCGCGTCGACGGCATCCTGAAAAGGGTCGATACGCTGCTCGGTTCGGGCCAAGCCGACGGCGTCATGGCCGATGCCAGGGACACGCTGAAGTCGTTCAAGCAGGTCGCCGACACGCTGAACGCCCGGCTTGGCACGATCACCGACAACATCGCGCGCTTCTCGGGCCAGGGCCTGTCGAATGTCGAGGCGCTGGTCCAGGACAGCCGGCGTTCGATCAGTCGCATCGAAGAGGCGGTGACCGATCTCAGCCGCAACCCGCAGCGCATCCTGTCGGGCGGCGACGGTGAGGTCCGGCAGTTCGATGGCAGGGCACGGCGTTGACTTCCGTGCACGCCCGCAGCAATTACATGGACCGCGGATGCGGATTCATCATACGATCCGGGGACAGTGGGGATCACGCGTGACGTTCGGGTTGGGTGGGTATAGATCGGCAGTCGTTTTGCTTGGCTTGACGCTGGCTGGTTGCGCGGCATTGGGAGGCAAGCCGGCGCCGCTCGATACGTTCGAGCTGTCCGCCCCGTCGATCGACGCCCGTGGCCACAGCCGCCGCCAGATCCTGATCGCCCAGCCCTCCGCGCTCAAGGCGCTGGACAGCCAGAACATCGTCATCAAGCCGTCAGATCGCTCGATCCAGTATCTCAAGGGCGCGCAATGGGCCGACCGGCTGCCGCTGATCGTGCAGGCGAGGCTCGCCGAAACCTTCCAGCGCTCCGGCAGCTTTGCCGGCGTCGGCAAGCCGGGCGAGGGGCTGGCGATCGACTACCAGGTGATCGTCGAGATCCGCTCCTTCGAAGTCCGCGTCAATGGTGGCGAGCATGCCGAGGTCAATCTCTTCGTGCGCATCCTGAATGACCGCAACGGCGAGGTGCGCGCCTCGAAGAGCTTCACCGCATCCGCTCCCGTTTCGGGCAGCGGCAATCCGGCCTATGTCAACGCGCTCGACAGCGCCTTCGGCGAGGCGGCGAAGGATATTGTGGGCTGGACGGATTCGGTGATCTGAGCCGGTCGAGGCTTCGAACGATCGTTCGTCGCGTTAGCCATCACTCGACCAAATATCGCAGGTTCGCGCTGACCCTCATTGCGCTGCCGGGCATTTCTCCCCGTATAGTGACGGGAGAAAGAACGCCGCCGCCAATGATTTCGCCAATTGTCACCGTCGCAGTATGGGCGGCGAGGCTGATGCCATCCCCCTTCTCCCCGTCGCTATACGGGAGAAGGTGCCGGCCGGCGGATGAGGGGCAGCGCAGACCGACGATTTTGCACAAAGAAAAGGCGGGAACTTCCCGCCTTGTCTGTGGTGTCGCCTCAATCAGTGCAAACGGCCGCTCGCATGGGCCAGCATGGTGTAGACCTTGCCGGTGTCCGACGTCAGGTAGGTCTGCGCCATGATGTTGTCGCGGTCGTTGCGCGAGACGTCCTTGAGCAGCTTCTCGAAATCGTCGCAGTAGCGGTCGACGGCGGCGCGGAACTCCGCCTCGGCCTGATATTTGCGGCGGATTTCGTCAAAGGTCTGCTGGCCCTTGAGCGTGTAGAGGCGGCGCGTGAACACGTCACGCTCGCCGCGCCGGTAGCGGTTCCACAGCTCGATCGAGGCGTCGTGGTCGATCGCCCGGGCAATATCGACCGAGAGCGAGTTGAGCGACTCCATGACATGCAGCGGCGAGCGCTGGGCGGGAGTTGCGCGCGGTGCTTCCGCGGGCGCAGCCGGCCTGGCGACTTCCTCCTCGCGCGATGCCCCGGTCAGGAGATCGCGCACCCAGCCGCCTTGCGGCGTGCGGGCGTTGGCGTCGCGCTGGCGCGGTGCTTCGGCGGGGCGTTCGATATCGAGCGTGCCACGCAGGCCGCCCAGCGGCGCCTGCGGAGCAGGGCGTTCCGGCTGTGGCGCCGGCGGCGGGCGGCGTACCGGCTCGGCCGGGCGCTGCACTGGCGCCTGCGGCGCCGGGCGCAGGGCGCGCGGTTCGGCATTGTCGCCGCCGCGTCCCGATTTCGCAACGATATCCGAAAGTTCCTTGAGCGCGTTGATCTGCTCGGCAACGGCACGGCGGATCGCCGAGGTCGATTCCTTGGCCTCTTCCGGCATCTCGATGACGCCCTTCTTGAGCTCGGCGCGGGTGAGGTCGAGCTCGCTCTTGATCGAGCTTGCGGTGCGCCGCATCTCCTCGGTCGCATCGGCGAACCGGCTGGTTGCCGAATCGACCACTTCCGTTATGGCGATGCGGATCTTGTCGGCTGATGCCAGCGTCTTGCCTTCGGCATTCTGCATCGTCTGGCCGACAAGGTTTTCGAACGAACGCATCACCTTCTCGAGGTCTTCCGACTTCTTGACAAGGCCGACGGCGAGATCTTCGAGCGACGATTGCCGCTCAAGCGTGTGCTCCAGATTGCTCTGCGCCGAGCTCAACAGATCCGAAGCCGAGGACAGCAAGCGGCTGTGCTCGTCGAACTTGGTGGCGATCGAGGCCACTTCGCGCAGGGTCGACGACGACAGTTCGGTAAGCCGCGTCGTGTTCGAATCGACCAGGCGTGCCGAGCTGGCGAAGGTCTGCGCGGCCTTTTCGGTGGTTGCCGCGAAGCTTTGCGTGCTGCCGCTCAGACGTTCGTCAACCTGGCCGAGGTTGATCGCCGCCTGTTCGATCAGCTCACCAAGCTGCGAGCTGGAGACGCTCATGCGGCCGATGAGGTCGGCGACGCTATCGGCGAGCGACGAGCGCGCGCCTTCGACGGCCGACAGCGTTTCGGCGGTGCGGCTGGCGAGCGCGTTGACGAGGGCGGCATTTTCGCTGCGCAGCTTCTCGGTCGCGCGTTCGGTGACCTCTTCCATGCTCTTTTGCAGTTCCGAGCCGCCCTGGGCGAAGCGCTCGACCAGCGGCCGCGCGGTTTCGTCCAGGATCTTCGCCATCTCGGCCGAACGCGCCGCCAGCATCGTGTTGAGCTCGCGGGTATTGGTGCCGATGGTCTTGGCAGCGTCGTTGGTGCTCTGGCCGATGTGCTGGCCGACTGCGGTAAAAGTCTCCGCAATCGTGTTGGCGCGCGAGATCAGCTGAGCTTCTGCGCTGGAAACCTGCTCGTTGAGCTTCTGGCCCATCGTCTCCGTCGTATAAAGAAGGCGGTTCTCGACGCTGGCGACCTGTTCCTCGACGCGCGAAGCTGCGGACGCAACGCTCGCGGCCAGCCGCTCGTCGGCGCCGGCAAGAGCCTGCTCCATCTCGCGGGCGTGGACGGCAAGTTCTTGGCCGGTCTGGCGTGCGCGTTCGGCAACGCGCTGCTCGGTGCTGGCGAAGGCACCGACGATGTTGTCGGCATGCTCGCCGATCGTCGACGTGGAGTCGGCGATGCGCGACACCAGGCGGTGATCGGCCTCGTCGAAGATGCGGCTGATCTCGGTGGCGCGTGCCGACAGCGCGTCCGAACCCTCGGCAATGCGCGAGATCAGCTGCTGGTCGGCGGCGTCGAAGATGCGGCCAAGGTCCGAGGCGCGGGCGGCCAGCGCTTCGGCGGATTCGCCGATGCGCATGCTCAGCCGCTGGTCGGCGCCCTCGAAGTTACGCAGGATGTCGCCGGCGCGGTCGGCCAGCGACTGCGCCGTCTCCACCGCGCGCGCGACCAGCTTCTGGTCGGCGGCGTCGAACGTGCCGGCGATCTCGCCGGCGCGGGCAGCCAGCCGTCCGGCCGTTTCTTCGGCGCGGGCGAGCAGCGAGTTCGACGTCTCGTCATGTCGGGCAAGCAGCACGCTCGTTGTGTCTTCGGCGCGAGCAAGCAAGGCATTCGTCGTATCCTCGGCGCGAGCAAGCAGGGCGCTCGATGTGTCCTCGGCACGTGCGTGCAGACGGCGATCCGCGTCCTCGAAGGTGCGGGCGATGTCCTCGGCCCGGGCCAAAAGGGCGGCCGAGGTCTGCTCGGCACGCTCGGCGATCTTGCGGTCTGCGTCGCTGAAGGCAGCACCGGCCTGTTCGTGCAGCGCGCTGGTGACTTCCATGACCTTCTCGCGGAGCGCGCCGGCAACGAAGACGGCGCTCTTTTCAAGCACGCTGCGGACATTGTCGACACCCACCGACAACGCGCGCTCCATGGTTCCGGCGCGCTCTTCGATGATGCCGGTCTGCTTGCTGAAGGCCTGCTCGATCTTCTCGACATCGGCAGCGATTGCCGCCGAGATATCGGTGCTTCTGCCGGCAATCTGGTCGATATGGCCCGACAGCGAGCGGTCGACATCCTTACGTATGTCGGCGAGCTTTGCCAGATCGTCTTCCAGCGCCTGGGTCAACATGTTGCGGCCTTCGGCCAACTTGCCGACATGGCCGGCGATGATGTCGTCGACCTCACCGCGGCTTGCCGACAGCTTCTGCAGGTCGGCTTCCAGCGCACGTTTCAGGATGTCTCGGCCCTCGGCCAGCTTCTCGACCTGGCCTGCGACCAGTCCGTCGATGCTCGACCGGCTCTCGGCCAGCTTGGCGAGGTCGTCCTCGAGAGCCTTCGACAGCGTCGCGCGATCCCGGACGAGCTTGTCGCTGTGACCCTCGATCAGGCTGTTGACATTTTCCAAATCCGCTTCCAGCACCCGTGCGAACTCGCCACGGTTTTCGCTCAGCTTCTGCGACTGGTCGGCAATGGCGCTCCTGATCGCATTGAGATCGGCTTCGAGCGCCCGTGTGAGGATGTCTCGGCCCTCGGCGAGCTTCTCGACCTGTCCGGCGACCAGCCCATCGATGTTGGAGCGGCTCTCCGCCAGCTTGGCGATGTCGTCTTCCAGTGCCTTTGAGAGCGCCGAACGGTCCTGGACGAGCCTGTTTTGATGATCGGCCATGATGCCGCTGACATTGTGCAAATCGTCCTGAAGCGCCTGGGATAGCGTCGAACGATCCTGGACAAGCCGGCTCGAGTGGTCGGTGATCAGGCTGTTCACATTCTGAAGGTCATCCTTAAGCGCCTGGGATAGCGTCGAACGATCCTGAACAAGCCGGTTCGAGTGGTCGGCGATCAGGCTGTTCACATTCTGCAGATCGGCCTCCAGTGCCTTGGAAAGCTGACCGCGCTCTTCCGCCACCTTGTCGGAATGACCCGCGATGGCGCCCTTGATGGTGTTGAGGTCGGCTTCGAGCGCGCGCTTGAGGATATCGCGGCCCTCGGCCAGCTTCTCGACCTGGCCGGCGACCAGCCCGTCGATGCTCGACCGGCTCTCGGCGAGCTTGGCGAGGTCGGCCTCGAGCGTCTGTGACAACAGGCCACGATCGTCGGCAAGCCGGCTCGAATGGTCGGAGAGCAGGCCTCTGATGCCGGACAGGTCGTTCTCCAGCGCCTTGCTGAGTTCGGTGCGATCCTCGGCCAGTTTCGCAGAGTGGTTCTCGATCACGCCCTTGATGCCGATAATGTCGTTTTCGAGCGCCTTGGTCAGGATGGCGCGGCCTTCGGCGATCTTTTCAACCTGGCCGGCGACCAGCCCGTCAATCGAGGCGCGGCTGTCGGCGAGCTTGCCGAGATCGGCTTCCAGGGCGCGCGACAGAATGTTGCGGCCTTCGGCCAGCTTACCGACATGCCCGGCGACCATTTCGTCAATGATCGTACGGGCTTGCACAAGTTTTCCGGAGTCTTCATGCAAAGCCTGGTTGAGCCGGTTGCGGCCTTCTTCAAGCCGCTCGAGATGGCTGCCCAGCGACGCGTCGATGGCGGCGCGCGACTCGTTGACCTTGCGCAGATCCTCTTCCAGGGCGCGCGAGATCAGGTTGCGGCCTTCGGCCAGCTTCTGCACCTGGTTCGTTACGGCCGCATCGATGCCGGCGCGGCCCTCGGCGAACTTCGCCAGGTCCGCCTGCATGGCAGCCGCCATGCGTTCGCGGCTTTCGGACAGCTTGCGGCTGTGGTTTTCGACGGCGTCCTCGATGCCGACACGGGCATCGGCAAGACGCTGGATGTCGGTGTCGAATGAGCGCGACACGACATGGCGGGCGGCTTCCATCCGGCCGGCGAAATCGCTGGCGCGGGCTTCGAGCATCGACGAGGTCGACGAGACGATGTCGGCCATGTCGGCGCCGATCTGGGTCTTGCCCTGATCGATCATGGCCGACAAATGATCCTTGCTCTCGGCAAAGGTGTGGGCGATCTCGCGGGCGCGCTCGACCAGCGTTTCGTTGATCTGGCGGGCGCGCGCCTCGAGCGCGGCGTTGAGCTTCTGCGTGCCGGTATCGAGTGCTTCGGCGCGGGTCTGGAATTCGCTGATCAGCGCCTGGCCGCGCTCGGCCAGCGTCCGCTCGATGCCGTTCAGGCTGGACTCGAATTCCGAGCTCAGGGTGCGGGCGGCGCCGCCGAGCAGCGACACCATACCGGTGGTGCGGTCGTCGAGCAGGTCGGTCAGCGACCGGGTCAGGCCGTCTGTGGTGTCCGTCAGCTTGGCGATGCGGGTGTCGAGCAGCGAAGCAAAGGCTTCGCCCGATGTCGACAGCCTGTCGGTGATCGAATCCAGCCGGGTTTCGACGGAATCGAAGATCGACATCGAGCTTTCATTGATGCGGTCGATCAGCGTGTCGCCGGAATTCGTGATCGTCATCGACAGCTTGGTCGACGCGTTGAGGATAGAGTCGCGAATAATGTCGGAGGCCGCGCCGATCTCGTCCTTCAGCGTTTCATGCGCGCCGGTGATCGAGGCGCGCACGCGCTCGGCATGAGTGACGACGGCTTCGCGCTCGCTGCCCAGCCCGTCGACCAGCGACCGGATGCGCGATTCATTCTCCGAATAGGAGCGTTCGATCTGGTTGACCTCGCTGTGGACCAGCGTTTCGAGTTCGACGGCGCGCGCCAGCGTGCGCTCGATGCCTTCGCCCATCGCCGCCACTTCACGGCGAACGGCCTGGCCGATCATCATCACGCGATCCTGGGCGAGGTTTTCCGGCTCCGCCAGACGGAAAGCCACTTCCGTCATCGACTGCGCGGCAATGCGCATTTCCTGCGCGCGGCGGATCATCGCCGCGAAGGCCCAAAACAGGACGACCGGTATGATTGCCGCGATCGCCAGGCCGATCAGTTCAGGGCGGGCCAGGATTTGATCGAATGTACGAATTTTCCAGATGCTGGGGCCAAACAGCAGATTGGCAAGGCCGCCGGCGCCGGCGATCCAGGCCAGCGACACGAACGCCACGACCCAATAGATCGTGCTCGACGCGCGCCGGTTGAGGCTGTGCAGCAGCGTCTTGTAATCTTTTTGGCGGTCATCGTTTGCCGGCTTGAAGCCGGCTGGCTGGGCGCTGTTGCGCGATTCGACCGGGCGCAGCTCGGCGGGCTTGGCTGCCGGCTTCGCACTCTGGTTTTGTTGGACGGACGCGTTTTGAGCGGGAGCGGGCTTCTGGGGGCGGCCTTCGCGCGCCAGTTCGTCCGCGGCCTGCGATATCTGCGCTTCCAGATCTTCCATCGACGCCGCGATATCGAGATCGCCGCTGCCGTCTCCGCTGAGATCGAGGTCTAGCGCCTTTTCGAGTTCCCTGGCTACGTCGCTGTCGAGAGTTCTGGTCGTCGTTGGTTTCTTCGCCATGCCTTCGCTACCCTGTACTAGCTGCCGAGGGACTTCTTATTTTTGCCTGATTCTGGCTCGTCTTATCCCACGCAGGAGGCTGAAAATGGACCTTCGTATCGTAATGACACACAGGGGTAAAGAAAACATGCATTCCGCGAGATACGTAAAACTTTAAATATAAGGTTAACGACAACGTGATCTAACCGCCTCAGCGGCAACAATTTTCCAGCCCATTCATTAACGCGTTGGCGACGGAAATCGCCTAGTTTTTTCGGCGATCGGCACAAGGAGTTTCAAATTGGTACGCGGTGAAAGCGGCATTGCCTTCTCAATGCCGGGCGGCGATGCGTCGGGACCGGCCCGTTCGCGCCCAGTGGATCTGGCCCATCTGGCCCGTCAGACAATGGGCGATCGCGCCCTCGAACAGGAGGTATTGGCACTGTTCGTACAGCAGGCGCTTTCCGTCCGGGACAGAATAGTCGATGCCGACATCAGGGAGCGACTGCTTCTGGCGCATGGGCTGAAAGGTTCGGCGCGCGGGGTCGGCGCCTTCGCCATCGCCGACTGCGCCACCTCGATCGAACAGCAGCCGGAAGATGCGCGCATCCTCAAGCGCCTCGGCACCCTGATCGAGGAAGTGCGCGATTTCATCGCCGCCATCAGCCGGTAATGGCTGCCGCTCGGCAGCGGCCACCGGGATGAATCGACGGGGCCAGGGCGTGCTTTGGCCAGCTTTCCGAAAAAACGTCACAAAGCGGCGCTTTCGCGCCGCAGTTGACTTGTCCGGTGGAGTGATTATCTCGGCTGGGACTCCCTTCAGGTGATAAATGACCAAGCTGACCTTCATTGCCCATGACGGCACTCCTTTCGATGTCGAGGCCGAAAACGGCTCGACCGTCATGGAGAATGCGATCCGCAACGCGGTGCCGGGCATCGAGGCAGAATGCGGCGGCGCCTGCGCCTGCGCGACCTGCCATGTCTATGTCGACGAAGCCTGGACGGCCGAGGTCGGCGAGCCGGAGGCGATGGAAGAGGACATGCTGGACTTCGCCTATGACGTCCAGCCGAACTCGCGGCTGTCCTGCCAGATCAAGGTGCGCGACGCGCTTGACGGCCTGGTCGTGCGCGTGCCGGCTCGCCAGGGTTGATCTCCCGTACCATCTGATTTTTCCCGCCGCCGCTTGGCAGCGGGCCAATGCTCATGCAGTCTCGCGCCAGTTTCGCCCCAGTTTGACAATGAGGCTCGCCTGGCATGACCGATATAATCAAGACGGACGCACTCATTGTCGGGGCGGGGCCGGTCGGCCTGTTCGCCGTGTTCGAACTCGGCCTCTTCGACATGAAGTGCCATCTGATCGATATCCTCGACCGGCCCGGCGGCCAATGCGCCGAACTCTATCCGGAAAAGCCGATCTACGACATTCCAGGCTGGCCCTCGATCTCGGCGCAAGGGCTGGTCGACAAACTGCTCGAGCAAATTCACCCGTTCAAGCCGGATTTTACCTTCAACCGCATGGTCTCCAGCCTGGAAAAGCTGGACGACGGCTCATTTCGGGTCACCACCGACGAGAACGAGGTGTTCGAAGCCAAGGTGGTGGTGATCGCCGCCGGTGGCGGCTCGTTCCAGCCCAAACGGCCGCCCATTCCCGGCATCGAGGCCTATGAGGGCAGGAGCGTCTTCTATTCGGTGCGCCGTATGGAGGAATTCCGCGGCCACGACCTCGTCATCGTCGGCGGCGGCGATTCCGCACTCGACTGGACGCTGAATCTGCAGCCGGTGGCAAAAAGCGTCACGCTGGTCCATCGCCGGCCGGAATTCAGGGCGGCGCCCGACAGCGTCAACAAGATGTATGCCATGCAGGAGATGAAGCAGCTGGAGTTCCGGGTCGGCCAGGTGAGCGGCCTGACCGGCGCCGACGGCGAGCTGGCCTCTGCTACCATCAAGGGCGGGCCTGACGGCGACATCGAGGTGCCGTGCACGCGCATGCTGCCGTTCTTCGGCCTGACCATGAAGCTCGGCCCGATCGCCGAATGGGGGCTCAACCTTCATGAGAACCTCATCCCGGTCGATACCGAGAAATTCCAGACTTCGGTGCCAGGCATCTTTGCCGTCGGCGACATCAACTGGTACCCAGGCAAGCTGAAGCTGATCCTGTCGGGTTTTCACGAGGTGGCGCTGATGGCGCAGGCCGCCAAGCGCATCATCAGCCCCGGCGAACGTATCGTCTTCCAGTACACGACGTCGTCGACCAGCCTGCAGAAGAAGCTCGGCGTCGTGGAGTAGGTCCTACAGGGCTTTCCGGATCACTCCACCAGAACGACCGGCGCCTCGGCGTCGTCGCGGCCGCGCAGTGACTTCTCCGGCATCAGCGCCAGCGTGATCAGCGCCAGCACGAGCGTGACGGCCGCGGCAAGGAAGATCATCATGAAGGGCGTCGCCGAGACGATCTGTCCGGCAGCCGGCGCGCCTTCGCCGGCAAGCGGCAGGCCATAGCCGAGCGCGACGGCGCCGAGCATGGCGACGCCGAGCGCGCTGCCCAGCGAACGCAGGAAGGTCAGCACGCCGGTGGCAACGCCGAGATGCGCGCGGTCGACGGCGTTCTGCACCGATACGGTGGCGACCGGGAAGGTGGTGCCGCTTCCAAGGCCGATGCAGATGGTCAAGAGCTCGACCACCAGCAGCGAGGCGCGGCCGGCGACCAGGCTGAGCACGCCAAGGCAGATAATGGCGAAGAGAACGCCGACCATGGCTATACGCTTGTAGTGGAAGAAGCGCGGTATCGTGCGGCCGCTGAAGGTCGCGCCGGCGACCGTTCCGAGCAGCAGGCCGAGCATGGCAAGGCCCGACTGGCTGACCGACAGGCCGATGATCGACTGCAGATAGACCGGCAGATACACCGACAGGCCGATATTGGCGGCCTGCAGCAGGAACATCGACGCCGTGCCGGCAAGCACGATCGGATTGCTCAGCACTTCAAGCGAAATCAGCGGCTCGGCCGCACGCATCAGCCTGAGCGCGAACGCAGCCCAGAAGACCGCCGAACAGGCGAGCAGGCCGACGATCTCGCGCGAGCCCCATGGATAGGCGCTGCCGCCCCAATTGAGGGCCAAAAGCAGCAATGCCGTCGCCACCACCAGAAGCAGCGCGCCCAGGGCGTCGATGCGATGCCGCTTTGCGGCGACCGGCAGTTTGCGCAACGGCTTGTTGATGATGGCCATGGCCAAGATGCCGAGCGGGATATTGATCCAGAAGATCAGCGACCAATGCAGATGTTCGGCAAAACCGCCGCCGAGCAGAGGTCCGGCGATGCTGGCGACCGCCCAGGTGCCCGAAATCCACGCGGCATAGCGCGCCCGTTCGCGCGGCGGCACAAGATCGCCGATGACGATCTGCGCCAGGGCGAACAGGCCACCTCCGCCCGCACCCTGGATCGCCCGGCCGATGACCAGCACGAACATGTTGGGGGCCATGGCGCTGACCAGCGATCCCAGAAGGAAGATCAGGATCGCCGCATAGACGGTCGGCCGGCGGCCGTAGACGTCGGAAATCTTGCCGTAGAGCGGCGCCATGGCCGTCGCCGTCAGGAGATATCCGGTCACGATCCACGGCAGGTAGTCGGCGTGGCCGAGCGAACGGCCGATGGTCGGCATGGCCGGCGCGACGATGGTCTGGTCGAGCGCCGCCAGCAGCATCGACAAAAGGATGCCGGCGATGATGACGTTCTTCTCGCTTTCCGTAAGCGGCGCGGCGGGCGCCACCCTAGCCGGCTTGTCGACAGCTTGGTCCATATCAGTTCATCCATAAAGTTTGAGAGCGATTGCGCGGCGCCAAATGGCCGCTCCGCTACGCGCCGCCTCAATTGGTCTTGATCTGGTGTTTCGAAGCTCGCGCCTTGCCAGCCTGACATATCTTGCGAGCCTGACATATGTCGTCCCGTATAGGCCGATTTCGACCTATGCCCGAAAATTTTCTGGGGCTGGCCTCATGTTTTGGCAGAATTGGCTTGGTATCGCCGTGTTTCAGCCGGGCGGAAGCTGGCCGTTCTCGACGCGCTGCATGCGGTAGCGCAGCAGCCGCAGGATGCGGCTTTCGAAATTCACGCCTTCCACGCGGTCGAAGCGCAATTGGTCCTGGTCATGCCTGGCGAGTTCGGCCGCGGTGATCTGCGCCGCCTTCGCCTTTGCCCCGGCGCAGGTCTTTTGCGCAAAGCTCGCGTTCAGCGCGTCTTCGAGCAGACGGCCGTGGTTCTTGGCGATCTCGACATGACGCTCCTCATGGCGCTTGATGTCGGCCGACAGGGTGTCCCAGAACAGCCTGACATCGGGATCGGCCTTGCGCGGCCTGCGCCACTCCGGAAGGATGACCTTGACCTTGACGGTAACGGCGGCCTTGGCGATGCGGCAGGTGTCTGCGGTTTGCGCGTAGCTGATGCGGGTGGTGAACGCCATCTGGGTGGCGCCTGGATGCCGCATCCCGGTGCTTTTCACCTCGGGTCCATGCTTCGACAATTGCGTCTCGATGTCATCGAGCGTGCTGCCGCCGATGGCAAAATAGCTGTAAGTCTTCACCAGATTGGCAGCATTCGCCGGCAGGACGGTCAAAGCCAGCATCAGGGCGCAGAGCAGGGGTCGTTTCATCATGTTGCCTCTTCACTCACCTTGCTTTACGGCCGTTGCCGGCGCAACGGAATTGATCTTCCACCGATCACGCATCGTTGATGGATTGCAAGCGCTCGATGAGCCACATGCCAATGAGCCACATGCCAATGAGACACATGGTTGAAGGACAATGACGACAAGGCGATGGCAACTGGCGCATAAGTGCCATCTCGACCTTGGCGAGAAAGCCATTGTGGTCGGCATTCTCAACGTCACGCCGGACAGTTTTTCGGATGGCGGACTGTTCATCACGCCTGACCAGGCGGTGGCGCAGGCGCACCGCATGGTGGAAGAAGGCGCCGCCGTCGTCGATATCGGCGGGGAATCGACGCGCCCCGGCGCCTCGCCCGTGACGCCTGAAGAAGAGCAGACCCGCATCCTGCCGGTGATCGCAGCACTCGCCGGTTCAGGCGAAGCCCTGATTTCGGTCGACACCTATCGCGAGGAAACCGCGCGCCTCGCCGTCGCCGCTGGCGCGCATATCGTCAACGATGTCTGGGGCTTGCAGCGTGAACCCGGCATCGCCCGCGTCGCCGCCGAGACCGGCGCCGGACTGGTCATCATGCATACCGGGCGCGAGCGGCAAAAACTGCCCGACGTCATCGCCGACCAGTTTTTGTTCCTCAAGGCTTCGCTGGAAATCGCCAGGCGCAGCGGCGTTGCGGACGATCATATCGTACTCGATGCCGGCTTCGGCTTCGCCAAGGAGACGGCTGAGGAAAACCTCGACCTGATGGCGCGGTTTTTCGAGCTTAAGGAGCTCGGTTTTCCCTTGATGGCCGGCACCTCCAGAAAACGCTTCATCGGCACCGTCACCGGCCGCGAAGCCGGCGCGCGCGCCGCCGGGACGGCAGCCACCAGTGTCATTCTGAGGCTGAAGGGCGCCGATCTGTTTCGCGTCCACGATGTCGCAATCAACGTGGACGCACTGGCGGTCGCCGATGCTATGCTGGCGCGCGAAAAGCCAGGACGCTGAGCCCAGGACAGTAAGAAATGTACGTCATCCGCATGAAGAACTGCGCCTTCTTTGCCCGGCACGGCGTGCTGGATGAGGAAGAGGCGCTTGGCCAGCGTTTTTATGTCGATGCCGAGTTGACGGTCGAGCCCAGCCGCCCGCTGGAGGATGATTCCATCGAGGATACCGTCAATTACGGCATCGCCTTCACGGTGATTGAAAAGATCGTCACTGGACATCGCCGTTTCCTGATCGAGGCGCTGGCGCTCGAAGTAGCGAAGGCGCTGACTTCACGGTTTCCGCAGATCAGGAAGGCCGAGATCACCGTGCGCAAGCCCAACGCACCGGTGCCCGGCGTGCTCGATTACGTCGAGGTGACCGTTGTCTGGCCAGAGTAGCAATAACACGGTCTATCTCAGCCTTGGCGGCAATCTCGGCGATCCCTCGGCCTCGATGGCCACGGCGCTGCGCCTGCTCGACGCCGACGAGAACACGCGTGTAATCGCCGTCTCCTCGCTCTATCGCACGCCGCCCTGGGGCAAGCTCGACCAGCCGGATTTCCTCAACGCCGCTGCCGAAATCTCGACCTCGCTGGCGCCAAGGGCGCTGCTCGACCTCTGCCTCGAGGCCGAGCGCAAGCTGAAGCGGGTGCGCGAGGAGCGCTGGGGTCCGCGCCTGATCGACATCGACATATTGGTGTTCGGCGACCGCACAATCCACCAAACCGGGCTGGAGGTGCCGCATCCCCGAATGGTGGAGCGCGCCTTCGTGCTGGCGCCCCTGGCCGAGATCGCGCCGGATCTGGCGGTGGGCGGCAGGAGCGTGACCGAGCGGCTCAGCGCCGTCGATACGTCAGGCATAGAGCGGCTGGCTTCCGGCCGCGATTGGTGGCTGGGTTAACCGGAGAAGCCGCCGCCATCGAGAAATGCCTGTTCGTCCGCCGTCGTCTCGCGGCCAAGCATCTTGTTCCTGTGCGGAAAGCGGCCGAAGCGCTGGATGATGTCGCGGTGCTCGATGGCGTATTTCACATACTCCGGCGCCCTGGCGGTGGTGAGCTCGACCGATCTGTCCTGGTCGGCGGGCAGTTCCGAATGTTCGTAGGGCAGGTACAGGAAGACGCGCAGGTTTTCTTCCAGCGAAAGGTCATGGCCGGCCGCAATCGCCTTGGCGGCAAAGTGCCGTGCCAGCGGATCGGTGGCGTACATATGGCCTGAGCCGCGAAAGCAGTTGCGCGGAAACTGGTCGAGCAGGATCATCAGCGCCAGCGAACCCTCGGCATGCTCCGACCATGCGTCGCACTCGCGCCGCGCGGCGGCAAAGTGCAGGTCGAGAAACCTGCTGCGGAAATCCGCGTCGAAGACGTCGTTCTTCTCGAACCACGCGTCTTCGCCGGCCTCGCGCCAGAATTTGGTGACGGCGAGCGCGCGCTCATCCGATGCGGTCATCAGCTTTCCCCCTGATCGGCGGGCTCGGGCTTGTGCAGCACGCCGGCCGTCTCTTCGTTCAGCGCCTGGCCGGGCCGGCGCGGTTGCGTCAGCGGCGTCGGGATCGGCGTGCCGGTATTGCCCCTGAGGAAACGTTGCCCGGCGCGGACGCCTTCGGCCAGCTGCGTCTCCAGTCGGGCATTGTCGCGCCGTCGCACATCCTCGATGACATCGGCGACATCTTCCGGCTCGACGCCCAAAACCTCGAGCGCGGAACCGCCGAAGACGAGGGCCGATTCGAAGGTCTCGCGCAGCTGGAAGTCGACCCCGGCGCGGATGAGCGACAGGGCGGTGCCGCGATCGAAGGCACGCGCCAGGACAGTCAGCAACGGGAACTCCGCCTTGATCAGTTCCGCCATGCGCACCGTGGCGTCCGGCTTGTCGACGCAGATCAGCACGGCGCGCGCGCGGCCTGCACCTGCGGCGCGCAGAATGTCGAGCCGCGTGCCGTCGCCATAGTAGACCTTGAAGCCGAAATCGGCGGCCGCCTGTATCATTTCGACATCATTGTCGATGATCGACACATCGATGCCGCGCAACAAAAGCGGCTGGCTCGCGATCTGGCCGAAACGGCCGAAGCCGATGACCAGTACGCTGCCGGTAAGGCCGTCGGCGATGTCGACGCCTTCAAGCGACTGCTCGTCGCGCGGCGTCAAATATTTGAGCGCAATGATGGCCAGCGGCGTCAGCACCATGGAGATGATGATGATAGCGGTCAGCGTTGCGTTGGCCCGGCTGTCGATGATGCCAACCGCCGCTGCGGCCGAATAGAGGACGAAGGCGAATTCGCCGCCTTGCGCCATGATCACGGCGCGTTCCAGCGCTTCACGATGACCGCTCTTCAGCATGCGGGCGACGAGGTAGATGCCGAGCGCATTCATCGCCATGTAGGCGACGACATAGACGGCGATCAGCCGCCAGTTGTCGGCCACCACATGCAGGTCGAGCGACATGCCGACGGCGAGGAAGAACAGGCCAAGCAGGATGCCGCGGAATGGCTCGACGTCGGCCTCCAGCTGGTGGCGGAAGGTCGATTCCGACAACAGCACGCCGGCCAGGAAGGCGCCCATCGCCATCGAGAGGCCGGAAAGCTGCATAACCAGCGCCGACCCCAGCACGACCAGAAGTGCTGCCGCCGTCATGACTTCGCGCGCCTTGGCGTCGGCCAGGATGCGGAAGAACGGATTGAGCAGATAGCGGCCGGCCACCACCAGCCCGACGATGGCGCCAAGACCGATGCCGATTTCGGTCAGCCTCTGCTGCAGGGTCATCTCGCTGCCGCCCGGCGCCAGGAAGGCGACCAGCGCCAGAAGCGGCACGATTGCCAGATCCTCGAGCAGCAGGATGGACACGATGCGCTGGCCCTTGGGGCTGGCCATCTCGCCACGCTCTTCCAGAAGCTGCATGACGATCGCCGTCGAGGTCAGGACAAAGCCGGCGCCGGCAACGAAGGATTGCGCGATCGGAAAGCCGCCGGCGAGACCAACACCGGTGAGCAGCAATGCGCAGACGCCGACCTGCAGCGCGCCGAGGCCGAAAATCTCGCGGCGCAGGCCCCATAGCCGCGACGGCTGCATCTCCAGCCCGATGATGAACAGGAACATGACCACGCCGAGTTCGGCGACATGCAGGATGGCTTCCGATTCGGAAAAAATGCCAATACCGAACGGGCCGATGACCACGCCCGCGGCGAGATAGCCGAGGATCGAGCCCAGCCCCATGCGTTTGAAGATCGGAACGGCGACGACGCCTGCGGCAAGCAGCGCCACCACCTGAATGAGATCGCTGCCCGATGCTTCCGCTGCCATGCCTCTTGTCCCTGTGTCCGACAGCACTCCTTGCATGCACCGGGAGCGGGAGGCAAGGGCGGGAAGCCTGCCAGGATGGGTAGGGTGCCGCGGCAGCGATTCCCCGGTGGAACAACAGTCTGCGCTTGCCTGTCGGACGGCCGGTATCTATATCTGACAAATGCCTGATTATTCGTCCCGGCCGTCGCCGCTGCCACATATCCCGATGGATGCGCTCAGCGAAGTTCTGCAAGACTTTCGCTTGAGTGGCGTCAACTATGGCCGCTGCGAACTCCGGCACCCATGGAGCATAGACTTTCCGCAACAACAACTGCTTCGTTTTCACTTTGTCGGCCAGGGTCCATGCTGGATTCACACCGAAGCGCAAGGCTGGCAGGAGTTGCGCGATGGCGATCTGGTGCTGCTGCCGCAAGGCATCGCCCATCGGCTGGCGAGTGCGCCGGACGTGGTGGGCGATTCGCTCGAGGGCTGCCAGGTGATCAAGTTGGGCGGCAACGTTTGCGAAGTGATACGGCAGGGAACGGGCGCGACAAGCACCCTTTTCTGCGGCTCCATGTCTCTCGGCTCCTATGCGCTCAATCCGTTGATCACGTTGATGCCGCCTCTCATCAAGGGTTGCGACGTGGCCGGCAATGACCCGATGGTCGGCCCTTTGCTGGCGGCCATGACGGTGGAGGCCGCGCAACCGCAGATGGGCAGCGCCACCATCCTGTCGCGTATGGCGGATTTGCTGACAGCCAGGCTCATACGCTGCTGGGTCAATTGCAACGGCGCCTCGACCATCGGTTGGCTTGCAGCCATCCGCGACCCCCATATAGGGCGCGCTCTGGCGGCCATGCATCGCGATCCCGGCCACAACTGGACGCTGGGAAGCCTGGCCGGCGTGGCAGGCCAATCGCGTTCGATTTTCGCCGAGCGCTTCAGCGCGGTATTGGGTGAGGGCGCCGCACATTATCTCGCCCGCCTGCGCATGCAGCTTGCCCGCGAATTGCTGGGCCAAAACGGCTTGTCTGTTGCCGAAGTCGCTACCCGTTTGGGCTATGATTCCGAGGCGTCCTTCGCCCGCGCGTTCAAGCGCATCACCAATGTCTCGCCAGGCGTTGTGCGCCGCACAATTCCCGGACGAATGGATATGAATTTCGGATTTTAAGGTACATAACATCCGGGCGGACTCGCCTATCTAAGATCTCCAAACTGTGGAGATCTTCCCGTGACTGACACAACATTACAGCTTGAAGACGCCGCCATTGGCCTTGATGCCGATGCACCAGCCGCGTGGAGCGCGGCCACCTGGTTCGCGGTCCTTTCATTGGCGGCCACCAGCTTTGCCCTGGTGTCTGCCGAATTCTTGCCGGCAGGTCTGTTGACGCCGATGGCGCGCGATCTCGGCATCAGCGAGGGAACGGCCGGACAGGTCGTCACCGCCACCGCTTCCGTTGGCGCCGTGACGGCCATGTTGAGCAATGTTCTCATAGGTCGATTGAACCGCAAGGCGGTGCTGGTTGGCCTCATGGCCCTGGCGGTCGGTTCCAATATTCTTGCGGCGCTGGCGCCCAATTTCTGGCTGCTGTTGCTGGGCCGGGCCGGGTTGGGGATCGCTCTCAGCGCTTTCTGGGCACTTTCCGTTGCCGTCGTGGCGCGGCTGGTCGGCGCCAATGCGACAGGTCGCGGCATGGCGATCGTGACCCTCGGCGTCTCGCTCGCCACCATTGCCGCGCCGTCGATGGGTGCGTTGATCAGTGACTGGCTGGGATGGCGCAGCGCCATGGCCATGACGGCGGGGCTGGCCGCGCTTGCCATGCTGCTGCAGCTTCTCAGCCTGCCGACCTTGCCTGCGGCGGCAAGCAACAGCCTTGCAGACGTCTTTCGGCTGACACGGCGGCGTGGCATCCAACTCGGTATGCTTGCCATTGTTCTGCTGATGACCGGGCATTTTGCCGGCTCGGTCTATGTGCGCCCGTTCCTCGAACAGGTGACGCTCCTCACAACCGGGCCGATTGCCCTGGCGCTGCTCGGGTTCGGCATCGCCGCTGTGATCGGCAATATTGCCGGTGGCCGCCTGGCCGACACCAACATCCACATGGCCCTCGCAGTAACCGCCGCGTTGATGGCGTTTGCGGCACTCGCTTTGGTGCTTTGGGGCGCGCAAACCGGCGTTGCCTTCGGCTTTGTTACGCTGTGGGGCTTCGCCTTCGGCATGGCGCCGGTGGTGCTGCCGACCAATATGTCCCGCGCGGCACCTGATGCGCTGGAAGCAGCAGGCAGCCTGATGGTCACTTCCTTCCAGGTTGCCATCACCGTCGGTGCGGTTGTCGGCGGTTATGTCGTGGACACCTATGGCGCTACGGGGCCTTTGACCCTTACCGCCGTCCTTGCCGCGGCGACGGCCGCACTGGCGCTGCTGCAGCCTCGTGGCTGAAACCTTGCTTCGTCTGACACGGGCGGCCTCAATCAGGCCGTCCGCGCCGTTGCAGCAGCGCTGCACAGGTTTATGCGCCGCACACGTTGCGTTTTGCCGCAATCGGCGGCTATGGGACGCCAGGCTTCGGCCGTTGGAAGGCAGCGACGATCAAGTTCTGCCTTCGTGAGGAGAATGACTGACATGAAGAAGTTTTTGCTCGTCGGCGTGGGTGTCGCCATGCTTGCCGCATCGGCCTGTTCGAAGGCGCCTGAATGCACGCAGGAGATTGCCGCCAAGAAGGCGCAGGAGATGACCGCCGCGCTGCAGGAGGCGATCACCAAGGATCCGTCCAAGGCCGCCGACCTGACCGCCAAGGTGCAGGCTGTGACGACCAAATATCAGGGCGCCACCACGCCGGCCGACGCCTGCAAGGCCTATGACGAGCTGACGGCCGCCATCAAGGGCTGATTCTTCGTTCGGAAATTGAGAAAGGCGGTGGCTCGAGTAGCCGCCGCCTTTTTTGCTGGTGTTCTTAAAGCGCATCGCGCTGACACGAAGGACGGCCGGCACGCACAGGACCCTGACACGTTGGCCTTGCTGTGGCTTGGGCCGTCGGAGACGCTGACATCGTCGGTTGCGCGCCACATGTCCGATCGCGGCAGAAAGGTGCCGCACCGAGCGGCCCGTGCTTGAGGAGCGCCAACCCGGCCGCAAGGTGGCCTGTCATTTCCCGACATCGAGCTGAGCGGAACAGCTCAGCTATCGCGCAGTGCAACCCCGTTCCGCGCTTTTTGGGGGAACCGCTTGAGAGTCAGTTTTTGGCGATGGAGCCAACTTCGACGGCATCGACGCGCTTGAGGCTCATACCGATGACCGGCACCAGCTGCTGGTCGACGCGCACCGCGATGGTCACCGTCATCGAATTGTCGTCGGGAATGCGGGCCTGCATGACGCCGCGCAATTGGTTGCGGTTGATGGTGAAGACGACTTTGCGGGCATCGACCACATTGCCGCCGATGATGTCCAGGCCCGACCCCGCGGCGCCGCCCATGAAATTGCCCTTGTAGTCGCGGCCCTTGCGCTCGACGGTCGCCGACATTTTCTGGGTGAAGACACCGACGCGGCAGTCGCCATCGAGCGTCATGCCGGTCTTGTTGTCCGGCGTCGAGCCGTCGAAGCTGCAGGTGAACTTCGTGCCCTTGTATTTGCCGGCGATGATTTCGCCCGGGCCGACCCATTTGCCTTCGACGGTGCGGAAGAACTGCTTGTCGGGCTCGGCTGCAAAGGCTTTCCCGGTCGGGCCCAGAGGTGCTGCAAGCGCGACCAGGGGCAGGACGCAGGACAAGATTACGCTTTTCATAGACGACACCCGGCAACAAGGAGGCTGTTGTTGGACGACCATGAACAAGATTGGTTAATGCTTGGTGACCGCGAGAGGGCGTTCACTTGCTTGAGGCGGGTGCTTCATTCTCTTTTCTGGCCGCAAACGAGGTCAGCGCCGACAGGAAATCGCCCATACCCGGCCGCCTGCCGGCAATGAAGGGCAGGGGCCGCGCCGTCTCCATGGCAGCAATGCCGATACGCGCCGTCATCATGCCGTTGACCACGCCTTCGCCGAGTTTCGCCGAAAGCCGTGCGGCAAGGCCATGCCCGACGATCTGCTGGACAAAGCTGTCGCCGACGGCGATCGAGCCGGTCACCGCCAGATGGGCAAGAACGCTGCGCGCCAGCCGGAAAAAGCCCAGCGTGCCCGGCCTGCCGCCGTAGAGTTCGGACAAGCGGCGGATCAGGCGCCCGGCCTCGAACACGACATAGGCAACGTCTACGAGTGCGCGGGGGCTGACGGCGGTGACCAGCGACACGCGTTTGGCTGCTTCGAGGATCATCACCTTGGCTCTCGCATCGAGCGGCGCGAGAATCTCGGCCTCGGCCAGTCGCACCAGATTGCCGCCGTCGATGATCTCGCCGCGCAATTCGGCCAGGGAGCGCCTGCCGGCCGCGGTTTCGGGTTTCGCAGCGACAAAGGCCGAAAGCTCTTCGACGACGGCCCTTGCAGCCTTCGGATCGTCGCGCGCCACGGCATCGAGCGCCCGCTTTTGCAGTTTTTCGACCTCGGCCAGCCGGGCAATAGCCAGGAATTCCCGCACCAGCACGACTGCGAGGGCCAACACGGCAATTGCGGCCATTCCCGCTGCCAGCCACCCCAGCCACTCTGCGCGCTCGAACAGGTCGCGGATGAGTTGGTCGGTCCACAGGCCGACGGCGAGCGAAACCAGCACGCCGACCGCGCCGAAAAACAGGCTGGCAAACAGCGAGCGCCTGCGCGGCGCGGTCGCCAGCGGCGGTTCGGCGGCGACAATGTCGGGTTCGTCGAAGACATCGATCTCGGCCGGCACGACGACGGCGCGCGACTTGCGTGCCGGCGGCTCGGCATGGGGGCGGCGCGTTTCCTGCTTCGGTTCGGCCTCCGGCTCGATGCGGAAAGCTGCCGGTCTGCGGGGCGCGGTCATGCCAGATGGTCTCCGATCAGGAACTGCAAGGCGCGGTCGAGCCTGATATGCGGCAGCGACAGCGTGACGCCTTCAGCGGTGCGTTCGAGCTTTGGCGGGCGAAAGCGCACGAAACGGATCGCCGGATCGTCGCTGCTCTGCCGGTGGTCGGCTTCGGAAACGTCGAAAACCGCGTCAATTTTCTCCGGCAAGTCCCCGGGAAATATGGCGGTTTCGGCTTTGCCATCAAAGGTTTCGCCGTTGATCTTCTCGCCCTTCAGCGGCGTGCCGATGATCACCGGCAGGGTTTCGCGGCCTTGCTTGACCGTGCCTTCGCGCGTCGCGCGCACCGCCGCCATGGCGACCACGTCGACATCGGCGCCGGTGAAATTTGCCCGCGCCACGGCGCGGTCGGCAAGCCGCCGCACGATTGCCTGCAGCCGGTCATGGCTTTCGTGATGCAAATGGTCGGCCTTGGTCGCGGCAACCAGGATGCGGTCGATGCGGCGTGAAAACAGGTCGGTGAGGAAATTGCCTCGGCCAGGACGGAAACAGGAGAGGATTTCGGTCACCGCGCGTTCCAGGTCGGCCATCGCGCCGGGGCCGGCGTTCAGCGCCTGCATGGCGTCGATCACCACGATCTGGCGGTCGAGGCGGGTGATGTGTTCGCGGAAGAACGGTTTCACCACATGCGTCTTGTAGGCCTCGTAGCGGCGCTCCATCATCGCTTGCAGCGAGCCGGAGCGCGGCCGTTTCTCACCCTTGAGCAGCAAGGGCGCGAAGGTCAGCGCCGGCGATCCCTCGAGGTCGCCAGGCATCAGGAAACGGCCGGGCGGCAAGGTCGAAAGCGCCCGCTCGTCGAGCTTGCAGGCCTTGAGGTAGGCGGCAAAACTCTCGGCGAGGCGCCGCGCCGTCATCTCGTCGGCGTCGGCATTGGGGTCGATCCTCGCCGACAGCGCCCGCCAGTCCTGCGACAGGTCGGCCCGCACCGGCAGCATAGCCATCTCAAAAGCTTCATGCGAAAAATCGGCGAAGGATTTGCCGAGCAGCGGCAGGTCGAGCAGCCATTCGCCGGGGTAGTCGACGATGTCGACCGACAATCGGCCGCTGGAAAACATCCGGTTCCAACCGGAGGCAGACTCATATTCGATGGTGAGCCTGAGTTCCGAAATGGCGCGCGTCGAGTCCGGCCAGGTGCGGTCGTTGACCAGGGCGGAGATATGGTCCTCGTACTGAAAACGCGGCACGGCATCGTCCGGCTGTTCCTCGAGGAAGGCGCGCGCGATCCGGCCCGACTTCTGCGCCTCGAAGAGCGGCAGGCGCCCGCCATGGATGAGATTGTGGACGAGAGCCGAGATGAACACCGTCTTGCCGGCCCGGGACAGGCCGGTGACGCCCAGCCGAAGCGACGGCGAAAAAAGCCCGCTCGCACGCCCCGACAGCGTATCCAGGGCAATTCTCGCTTCGTCGGTGAAAGTGGTCAGCGATGATGCCAAAATCTGTTCTCTCAGGCGTGCTCTTGCGCCGATATAGGCTTTGCGGTTCAAGTTTGAAATGGCGCCCGGCCTCGGCCGGCTCGGCTCAGAGATCGACGGGCGTCAGGAAGGCTTCGAGGTAGCCGGCGCCTTGCGAGGCTTCCGCAAGGTTGCCGCTGAAGCGCACGACCGCAAGGCCGGATGTCGGGAAACCATGGTTCATGATGGCCCGAGCAGCCTCGTCGCCGTCGCCCGAGACCGCCATGGCAAGGTCTTCCGTCATCGGATTGTGGCCGATGACCAGCAGCGAGCCGGGGCCGCCGTTGCTGCGGATGATGGCGAGGTAGCCGGCGGCATCCTCGCTGTAGAGCGTGTCGAAGAACAGCACCCGGCCGGTATCGGTGTGGCCGGCGATGCCTTCCAGCGTCTGGCGCGCCCGCTTGGCGTTGGAGCAGAGCGTGATATCGGGGATGTAGTTGCGGGCACGCATCGCAGTCCCCATCATTTCGGCATCGGCAATGCCGGATGCGTCGAGCGGGCGATCGAAGTCGCGCACGCCGGGAAGGGCCCAGCCAGCCTTCGCATGCCTCAACAGATACAGTCTGCTCACCGGACCCCCAATGGTGTGCTGCCCACCAATGACACAACTGGATTAGCCACGAGAAAGGCCTGAGGCACAATGGGCGGCGACGCCCAAGCGCAGCGAATCATGTGCGAATTCGCCCGCGCCCTTGCTATGGAAGGCTTTGCTGAGGATCGCCCGCGCGGCATTAACAATTGCGTGAAACGCGCGCGGATTACGCTTGTGCAGCCTTCTCTGCGCGAATATATAGGCGCCAAATTTGGGGTTGTTGGGTGAGTCGAATGAACGATATCGTTACAGCCAATTACGTACCCTCTGAAGACGAGCCGTTCATGAACGAACGGCAGAAATCCTACTTTCGCCTGAAGCTCGTCACCTGGAAGACCGACATACTGCGCGAAGCGCGCGAAACCCTCGAAATCCTGCAGCAGGAAAACGCCAACCATCCCGATCTCGCCGATCGCGCTTCCTCGGAAACCGACCGCGCCATCGAGCTTCGGGCCCGCGACCGCCAGCGCAAGCTCATTTCAAAGATCGATTCGGCGCTGCAGCGCATCGATGAAGGCACATACGGCTATTGCGAGGAAACCGGCGAGCCGATCGCGCTGAAGCGGCTGGATGCGCGTCCGATCGCGACCTTGTCGATCGAAGCGCAGGAGCGCCACGAACGCCGCGAGAAGGTCTATCGCGACGATTGAGCCGCTGCCGTCAGGCAGGACTGTTTCATCAGAAATGGCCGGGTTTCCCGGCCATTTCTGTTTTTGGCCGAAGGGTTTAGTCCGCCCCCAAGTTAAAGCGCGTCGCGCTGAAACGGACGACACGCTTAAGCGGCGTTCGATCGGGAATCGGCAAGATGTGACGGTTCGCCGGGCTTTATCGTTTCTGGCTGGCGAGTTCGCCGAGCAGCTTGGTCATCTCGTCGTCGAGAGACTGCGGTGCCTTCGCAGCCGGCCTGCTTGCCGGTTTGGGGTGCGAATCGTCGAGCGAGACCTCGAGCTCCCGCATCAGGGTATCGTCGATGGACTCATGCTTCGGTGGCGGGGCCTGCCGGGCAGTATTGGCGGCGGAGCCATAGGCCGGCAGCGGTGTCACATTGCTCGCCTGGTAGATTTGAGCCGGTTTCGGCGCCGGCGCGGCCTGGCGCGGCGGAACGGCGGCCGGAGCAGCCCTTACCGGTTGCGGCGGCGGCGCCTGCCTTGCGGGCGTGGCCGGAGCGGGTTGTGCTGCGCGCGGACGCGGCGCCTGTTGCTGCTGGCCAACACCGCCATCGCCGGTCAATGCCGGACGGCGTGGCGCTGCAAGCCTGATATCGCGCTCGACGACAACGTCGGTTGGGCCGCCGATCAAAAGCAGGTGTTCGATGTCGTCGCGACGGATGAGCACCAGCCGGCGGTGGCTGTCGACTGCCGTGGCGTCCATGACCGCCAGCCGTGTCTTGCGGTTCCTGCCCCCGGCAACGAAGGTGCCGAAGGTCAGGTTGCGGATCAGCCTGATGATGATGAGCACGATGACCAGCAGGACAAGGGCAGCAAACGTCCACAGCAGCGCTGCGGCATATCCGGGACCCGCCACATTATCCAGCCACTGCATCGGTGCCCCCAATCGGCTTTTGAAGTGGAGGGACACTAGACCGTTGCGGCCAGCCACCGCAAGTTGCCTTCACGCTTCGTGAACAGCTTGAAAACACCGACGCGTCATTTTTATCCGACATTTGCCGCCAAGGCCTTTTCCGGATTAGGAGAATGTGATTCAACCGGCCGGGGGCGGTGTCGGACAACTCACGAGCAGGGGGCATATGGCCAGGGAAACGCGCGGCGATTTCTATCCGGTACCGATCGTCGATCAGAACACGCGGCCAGGCGCGGTTACCCGGCTCATCGTGTTCATCATCGTCCTGACTGGGGCCGCGATCGTTTTCGGCATTTTCCGCGAGCGTCTTGGCGATCCGTTCCTGCTCGGCATGCTGGGCGTGCTTGCCATGATCGGCGTCGGCTTCCTGTTCGCCACGGCCATCGGCTTCGTGCAGATCGCGCCGCGTTCGACCGGGGACGAACTGTCGAAGGCCTTCGTCGATTCGATGTCGCAGGGCCTGATCGTCACCGACACCAAGGGCCGCGTCGTCTACGCCAACCGGGCCTACGCCGAGATGACCGGTGCTGCGTCGGCCGCCGATCTGAAGACGGTCGAAAGCCTGCTTTCCGATGTCCCCGAAGCTTCGGTGACCATATACCGGCTGGCCTCGGGCTTGCGCGATGGCCAGGCCGGCGACGGTGAGTTCCGGTTAGCACAGTCGATCCGGCCGGGCGCCGAGCCCGGCGCGCGCTGGTACCGGGCGCGGGCCCGGACCTTCAGCGTTCCCGGTCAGCGCCTGCCGATGCTTGCCTGGCAGCTTGCCGATATCTCGCAGGAACGGGCCGAGCAGGAGCGTTTCTTCCTCGACTTGCAGAAGGCCATCGACCATCTCGACCATGCGCCGGCCGGTTTCTTCTCAGCCGACCAGGAAGGCCGTGTCACCTACATCAACGCCACGCTCGCCGAATGGCTGGGCATCGATCTGGCGAGCTTCACCCCTGGCGCCGTGACACTCCCGGAAATCGTCGCCGGCGACGGCATGGCGCTGGTGCGCTCGGTCAAGGCCGATCCCGGCACCACCCGCAACGCCGTCATCGATCTCGATCTTACGACGACGACCGGCGAGGCGCTGCCGGTGCGCTTCATGCATCGGGTCTCGGCCAGCCGCGAGGGGACCAACGGTCCCACCCGCACCATCGTGCTCAACCGCACCCAGGGCGAGGACGCATCGGCCGACCTTCGTGCTTCGGAAGTGCGCTTCACCCGTTTCTTCAATTCGACGCCGATGGCCATTGCCGCCGTCGACAATGGCGGCCGCATCCTGCGCACCAACGCGCCGTTCCTGTCGCTGTTTTCCTCCGTCGTCGACGGCGACGCGGTCGACCGCCGCGTGCGGCTGGACACCGTGATCCACGAGCGCGACCGGCCGGCCTTTGCCGCCGCGTTCGAAAAGGCGCGGCTGAGGCAGGCCGACATCGAGCCGATCGACACGCTGCTGCCCGGCAATGAGGAGCGTCACATCCGCTTCTACGTCAACGCCGTCGCCGACGGCACCGGCGAGGGCGCCGAGGAATCGGCCATCGTCTATGCCGTCGAGACCACCGAGCAGAAGGCGCTCGAGGGCCAGATGGCGCAGAGCCAGAAGATGCAGGCGGTCGGACAGCTCGCCGGCGGCATCGCCCACGACTTCAACAATGTGCTGACCGCCATCATCATGGCGTCGGATCTTTTGCTGACCAATCACCGGCCGTCGGACCCGTCCTTCCCCGACATCATGAACATCAAGCAGAATGCCAACCGGGCGGCCTCGCTGGTGCGGCAGTTGCTCGCCTTCTCGCGCAAGCAGACATTGCGGCCGGAAGTGCTGAACCTGACCGACGTGCTTGCCGATCTCCGGATGCTGCTTGCCCGCCTGGTTGGCAACGAGATCAAGCTGAAGGTCGACCACGGCCGCGATTTGTGGCCGGTCAAGGTCGATATCGGCCAGTTCGAGCAGGTGGTGGTCAACCTGGCCGTCAACGCGCGCGACGCCATGCCGGCCGGCGGCGACCTCACCGTGCGCACCCGCAACGTCACCGCCGAACAATGCAAGAGCTTCTCCTACCGCGAGCTCACGCCTGCCGACTATGTCGTGGTCGAGGTCGAGGATAGCGGCTCGGGCATTGCGCCGGACGTGCTGAAGAAGATTTTTGAGCCGTTCTTCACCACTAAGGAAGTCGGCAAAGGCACCGGCCTTGGGCTGTCGATGGTCTATGGCATCATCAAGCAGACCGGCGGTTTCATCTTCTGCGATTCCGAAGTCGGCAAGGGCTCGACCTTCCGCATCTTCTTGCCGCGCCATATCGTGGAGGCGAAGAAGCCCGGCGACGTCAGCGAGGCGCCGGCTGCGCCGGTGAAAGCCGCCGACAGCGCCAAGGACCTGTCGGGCTCGGCCACTGTGCTCCTCGTCGAGGACGAAGACGCCGTGCGCATGGGCGGCTCGCGGGCGCTGACCTCGCGCGGCTATACCGTCCATGAGGCCTCCTCGGGCGTCGAGGCGCTGGAAGTCTTCGAAGCGCTCGGCGGCAAGGTCGATATCGTCGTGTCCGACGTGGTGATGCCGGAAATGGACGGACCGACGCTGCTCGGCGAACTGCGCAAGCGCCAGCCCGACATTAAGTTCGTCTTCGTGTCCGGCTATGCCGAAGACGCTTTCGCCAGAAACCTGCCGCCGGACGCGCAATTCGGCTTCCTGCCGAAGCCGTTCTCCCTCAAGCAACTGGCCACCGTGGTTAAGGATGTATTGGAGTCCTAGGGCGCCCTAATTCAAAGCTTGCGCAATGACGTGACACTGCCATGATTGCAGGCGAAACGGGCGGCGGGTTTTGGGGAGCATGTCGTGACGCCGCACAACGAGGCTGCCAGGGGCGACTATGCCGCAACGGTGCTGTTGCCGGGCGATCCGCAACGCGCCGAGTGGATGGCAAAGACATTTCTTGAGGCGCCGCGCTGCGTCAACCGCCGCCGGGGCGCACTCGGCTTCACTGGTCTCTATCGCGGCCGTCTCATCAGCATCCAGGCCACCGGCATCGGTGTCCCGTCCTTCCTGGTCTATGCGCATGAACTCCTGGATGTTCACGGCGTAAAAACGCTGATCCGCACAGGCACCTGCGGCGGCCTGACACCCCGCGTGCCGCTGCGCTCCTTGGTGATCTCGCAGTCGGTGCGCGCCGAAAGCGACCAAAGCGGCCAGGTCTTCGGCCTCTACGATGCTGCCGCCGGGCCCGATCCCGGCCTGTTCGCCCACGCTTTGGCCTGCGCCGCCCAGCTCGGCATCGACCACCAGGCCGGGCTGACCATCTGCAGCGATGTCTTCTACCACCCTGAAGGGCGCGACCGCTTTGCCGAAGCGCAGGCGCTTGGCGCTCTCGCTGTCGATATGGAAACCAGCGCACTCTACCGAATCGCGGCGCATTTCGGCGCCCGCGCGCTGTCGCTGCTGACCGTCGTCGACAACATCGTGACCGGCGAACAGACTGCCTATTCCGAACGTCAGGCGCTGTTCACCGATATGGCGCGGCTCGGGCTCGACGTTGCGGCGGAAGGCTAGCTTCCTCAGGCCGCTTCGCGCTTCGGCGTCAGCTCATCCATGTCTGGCCGGTGACCGCGCAGATAGAGCGCGCAGGTGGTACGCAGCATCGACGCGAAGTTGGGAATGGCGCCGTTGATCTCGATCGCTTCGTCATAGAGTTTTGAGATGAACTTCGGCGTCGTCAGGCCCTGGCTGTCGGCAATTTCGTCAAGCAGCGCCCAGAACGTTCCTTCAAGCTGGATACTCGTAGAGTGACCGTCGATGCGGATCGACCGGTTGATCTGTCGATAGCCTTCCGGATCCTGCCCGGCAAAAACCCTGCACATCCTTACCTCCCGATATTGTTGGTTTTGGGCGCAGCGTGTCGCGCTTTCAAGTTGTGGTTGTCCCTGCATGTTCGGCCTTGTGGGCCGAATCGGCAATCGGACTTTCGTCTTTAGGCGCAGGCATAGCAGCGATTGCAAATTTAGCCGTGGTAACCGGCTGCCACCACCTTTCGCGCGTGCCGCCCATAATCGCCTCCAACATGCAGCGGCGGAGACTGATTTGGCGAAGGCAATCCATTCCATGATCCGGGTTCTCCAAGAGGCCAGATCCGTCGATTTCTACAGAAACGCTTTCGGGCTCGACGTCGCCGACAGGCTGGATTTCGAGACATTCACGCTGATTTACCTTGCCAACGCCGAAACGGGGTTCGAGCTCGAACTCACCGTGAACAAGGGCCGCACCGAGCCTTATGGGCTTGGCGACGGTTACGGCCATCTGGCGGTCTCGGTGTCCGATCTCGACAGCGAACACGACCGGATCGGCGCGCTCGGCCTCAACCCCAAGAAGATCGTCGAATTCAACCGCGACGGATCGCTGATCGCCCGCTTTTTCTTCATTGAGGACCCCGACGGCTACAAGATCGAGGTTCTGCAGCGTGGAGGGCGCTTCCAGTAGGGGATTATCGGCCGCATTCAGCCCGCGCGACGCCAGCAACGGCGCTGTTCAAGGGCGCAAACAGCAAGCAGGGAGGAACAAAATGGTCACGATCTATGACGCGAGGCTCTCACGTCGTGAACTTCTCAAACGCGGCGGCATCGGCGCGTTGCTGGTCATTTCCGGCAGCGCCGTCATCAGCCCTGAAAATGCCTGGGGGCTCGAGACATCAGCGCTCAAGCCCGAAACCATGGCGACGCTGATCCAGATGGCGCGCGACATCTATCCGCACGATCAGGTGCCCGACAAATACTACGCCATCGCCGTAAAAAGCCATGACGAGCAGGCCGGCAAGGACGCTGCCTACAAGACGATGATCGAAGACGGCATCGCCGACCTCGACAAGAAGTCGGGCGAGGGCGGCTATCGCGGCCTCGGCTGGGAGGAGCAGCGCGTCGCCGTGCTGCAGCAGATCGAGGCGACGCCGTTCTTCCAGTCCATCCGCGGCGGCCTCGTCGTCAGCCTCTACAACCAGCAGGAGGTGTGGCCGATCTTCGGCTACGAGGGCGAATCCTACTCCAAGGGCGGCTACATCGCGCGCGGTTTCGACGACATAGAGTGGCTCTGAGCCCTCCGTCGTTTTGAAACCCCGCAAACAGGAATTCATGGGAGGAAACCATGGCAGCTTCATTTGATCTCAACAACGACGGCGTGGTCGTGATCATCGGCTCCGGCGCCGGCGGCGGCACGCTCGGCAACGAACTCGCCCAGAAAGGCGTCGATGTCGTCATCCTCGAGGCCGGCGCGCGCCACGAATACGAGGATTTCATCAATGACGAGTGGGGTTCCTTCAGCCAGCTCGCCTGGACGGACAAGCGCACAACCTCAGGCGACTGGCGGGTGTCGAAGGATTTCCCCAATTTGCCGGCCTGGATCGTCAAATCGGTCGGCGGCTCGACCACGCACTGGGCAGGCGCCTCGCTGCGCTTCCAGGAGCATGAGTTCAGGACGCTCTCGACCTACGGCAAGCTGGAAGGCGCCAACCTGCTGGACTGGCCAGTCACATTGGCCGAGATGGAGCCGTACTACGCCAAGGCGGAAGCCAAGATGGGCGTCACCGGCACCAATGGCTGGCCGCGGCTGCCCGGCAACAACAATTTCAAGGTGCTCAAGGCCGGCGCCGACAAGCTCGGCTATAAGGAATGTCATACCGGCAACATGGCAATCAATTCGGTCGAGCGCGACGACCGCAACTCCTGCCAACAGACCGGCTTCTGCTTCCAGGGCTGCAAATGGGGCGCCAAATGGTCGACGCTCTACACGGAGATTCCCAAGGGTGAGGCGACCGGCCATCTCGAGGTCCGGCCAAACGCCATGGCGATCAAGATCAACCATGACGCTACCGGAAAAGTGACCGGCGTCGTCTATGCCGACAAGGACGGCAATCTGCAGGAGCAGAAGGCCCGCATTGTCGCCGTCGCCGGCAACTCGATCGAAAGCCCGCGCCTGCTGCTGAACTCCGAGTCAGCGAAGTTTCCGCAAGGGCTTGCCAATTCGTCGGGGCAGGTCGGCAAGAACTACATGCGCCACACCACCGGTTCGGTCTACGCCATTTTCGACCAACCGGTGCATATGTATCGCGGCACCACCATGGCCGGCATTATCCGCGACGAGGCGCGGCACGATCCCTCACGCGGCTTTGTCGGCGGCTATGAATTCGAGACGCTGTCGCTCGGCTTGCCCTTCATGGCCGCCTTCCTCAATCCCGGCGGCTGGGGCCGTTCATTCACCACCGCGCTCGACCACTATGATCACATGGCTGGCCTGTGGATCGTCGGCGAGGACATGCCGCGCGCGGAAAACCGCGTCACGCTGCACAAGGACGAGAAGGACGCGCACGGCATGCCGATCGCCGACGTGCATTTCGATGATCATCCCAACGACACGGCGATGCGCAATCATGCCTACAAGCAGGCCACAGCGCTTTACGATGCGGTCGGCGCGACGCGCTCCTTCCCGACGCCGCCCTATCCCTCAACCCACAATCTCGGCACAAACCGGATGAGCGAAAAGGCGGAAGACGGCGTCGTCAACAAGCACGGCCAGGCGCACGACATCAAGAACCTGTTCGTGTCGGACGGCAGCCAGTTCACGACCGGTGCGGCTGAAAATCCGACGCTGACGATCGTGTCGCTGGCTATCCGCCAGGCCGAATACATCGCTTCGCAAATGTCGGCCAAGACGATCTGAGCCGTCCTCCCGGATCGCTACGCGGAACGCGCATGGCGCGTTCCGCCTTTTTCCCTGGGACTCACTATGCGCCGACCGGCTGTCCGTCCCTGCGGCGGATGGCGACGACGGAAGGTCGCGGCAACTGGCCGTCTTTGAAATCGGGCCATAGCGTCTGCACCTTGTCGAGCGTCTCGGCATCTTCCGCAGGGTGCTGCACCGACAGGAACAAAGTCGTGCCGTCCGGCGTGAAGCACGGGCCGGTCGCTTCGGCGCCGTGCGGGCAGGTGAACAGCAGCTTCGGCAGGCCGCGCGCCGCACCTTCGGTGTCGACGCCGTAGACGCCGTCCGGCAGGTCGAAAGCATTGGCGCCGTCCGTCGCCACCCACAGCCGCCCCGCCGGGTCGAAGGTGATGTTGTCGGGGCAGACGAACCAGCCATTGTCCGACGTATCCGGATGAAAAGTGGCGCCGACCTTGGCATCTTTCGGGTTGCCGCAGAGCACGAACAGGTCCCAGGCATAGTTTTCGGCCGTGTGGTCGGCGTCCGCGCCGCGGCCGCCAGGCGGGATCAACTCGACAATATGGCCCCAGAGATTTTCCGGCCGCGTGTTGGCCGGATTGACCTTTGACTGGTCGCGCTTCTTGTTCTTGGTCATCACCGCATAGACGCGGCCGGTCACCGGATTGGTCTCGATGTCCTCGGGCCGGTCCATCGGCGTGGCGCCGAGCGCATCTGCCGCAAACCGCGTCTTCAACAGCACCTCGGCCTGGTCGGCAAAACCGTTCTCGGCGGTAAGCTTGCCCTGGCCGTGCACCAGCGGCAGCCACGTCATCGAGCCATCGGCATCGAACCGGGCGACCGACAGCACGCCATCGTCGAGCAGATCGGCGCCGGAGGCCGCATTGGCCTTGTCATAGGCCTTGGCTGAGACGAAGCGGTACATATATTCGAAATAGTCGTCATCACCCATATAGACCACGACGTGGCCGTCCTTGTTGAGGACCACGGTCGAGGCCTCATGCGACATGCGGCCAAGTGCCGTGCGCTTCACCGGCTTGGACTGAGGATCGTAAGGGTCGATCTCGACCACCCAGTCGAAGCGGTTGGCCTCGTTCGGTTCCTTGTCGAGGTTGAAGCGGTCATGGAAGCGGCCGCGGCCATAGATATCGGAGCCGTTGAAGCCGTAACGGTCCAGAAGCTCGGCGGCCGGCGCCTTTTTCGGGTCGCCGCCGAAAATGTCGGACACGCCTTCCTCGCAGGTCAGCACCGTACCCCAGGGGGTGAAACCGCCGCTGCAGTTGTAGCTGGTGCCGAGCACTTTCGTGCCAGTCGCGTCGGCCGAGGTCTTCATCAGCGCATGGCCGGCAACCGGTCCGGAAACGGTCATTTCGGTGTTGGCGGTGATGCGGCGGTTCAGCGGGCTGTCCGCCACGCTTGCCCACTTGCCGTCCTTCAATTGCACCTCGACGATCGAATGGCCCATCGCGGCCATGCCGAGATCGACCTGTTCCCTGGTCATCGTCTTGCCGGCATCGCCCTCGGTCATCCCCGGAAACATCACATTGGGCGAGATGTATTCGTTGTTGACGCAGAGCAGGCCATGATCGGAATTCACCGTGCCCTTGGGCAGCGGCATGAAGGCGATGTAGTCGCAATTGTAGCCGAAGCGCTTTTCCTGTTCCTCCGCCGCGACCTTGTTGCCGTCGAATTCGGCGAGGCCGGCTGTAAGCGGGTCGCCCCAGCGCGCGACGATGGTCGTCTCATAGCCTTCGGCGGCGGCATGGGTCTTGCCGTAGACCCGTTTCAGCTCGGGAAAGCCGAGCGTCGACTGCGCTGTGGCGGCATGCGTTTCGCCGGCAAACAAGGAGCCGACAAAGCTGCCGCCGGCAATCAGCGCGCCGGAGGCGAGGCTGCCTTTCAAAAGAGACCGGCGCGAGACGCGCTCGGCGATGATTTCGCGGATGACGGGGGAGGATGAAGACGGTGCATTGGCCATGGTGTCTGCCTCTCAGGGTGGATGTTACGGCGCACCGTTGCCCTAGTCTGCTTAGGCAACATTCACATGACATAAGAGGAAGGTTTTGCCGCAACTGGGCGCGGCACTACGCATCGCTCAGCCCTTGGTGCAGGTCGAGGCGGTGAAGGCGCCGTCGGGCTGCTTCAGAATGATGTCGAATGACGGGGCGGTCTCGCCGTCCAGTGTTGCCTGTGTCATGGAGACGGAGTTGCCACCGGTGGTATAGCCGCCCAGCGGCCCGAGCCAGGTGATCTCGCCATTGGCGTTCATCTGATAGTTGTAGCCTTGCAGCGCCGTTCCGAACGTCACCGGGCCGGTATAGACATTGCCCTTGATGGTGATGTCGCCGAGGTTGAGGAAGGCGCCGAGCAAATAGACCTCGCAATGATAGGTGCCGTCAGGAAGTTTGCCCTCGCTGAAATCGGCGCGCGCGGCGCCGCTCGTTGCCATCAGCAGCAGGATGCCGGAAATGCGTGAGATGCGAGATGTCATGACGTCTCTCTTTTGAAGGGCGAGCTTGCCCTATTTTTGCGCGGTGCCGCAACATTGTTCGCCCGGAACCCACGGCCGGAGATCAAAAACTAGGCATTTGTCTCAATTGGGCAAAAATTAGGCAAAAGCCGTGTGCGCTGCGCAAATTTGGCTCAATCAATTTTCACTGGCTGCCATTGTTTTGCTCCAGGCTAATATACCAACCGGCTGATAACGCTCGGCTATTCCATTCTTGCGAGCGGCGCCTTTGCGTTTGGCACGGCAGTTGCATTGCATTATCGCGGTGCAATCAAACAGCTGGGAGTCTTCGGTATGAGGGGTAATTTCTCCACAATAACAAAAATGTTTTCGGCCGGCGTGGTCGCCGCCGGCCTGTCGATGTCGTCTCCGGCCAAGGCCGCCGAAGACACGATCAAGGTCGGCATTCTGCATTCGCTATCGGGGACCATGGCGATTTCGGAGACGACGCTGAAAGACGCCATGCTGATGCTCATCGAAGAGCAGAACGCCAAGGGCGGCCTGCTCGGCAAGAAGCTTGAGGCGGTCGTCGTCGATCCGGCATCCAATTGGCCGCTCTTCGCCGAGAAGGCGCGCGAGCTGATCTCCAAGGACAAGGTCGCCGCCGTGTTCGGCTGCTGGACCTCGGTGTCGCGCAAGTCGGTGCTGCCGGTGTTCTCGGAACTGGACAACATCCTGTTCTACCCCGTCCAGTATGAGGGCGAGGAAAGCGAGCGCAACGTGTTCTACACCGGCGCCGCCCCAAACCAGCAGGCGATTCCTGCCGTCGATTATCTCATGAGCGAGGACGGTGGCTCGGTGAAGCGCTGGGTGCTGGAAGGCACCGACTACGTCTATCCCCGCACCACCAACAAAATCCTCGAGGCCTATCTGAAGGCCAAGGGCGTCGCCGCCGAAGACATCATGGTCAACTACACGCCGTTCGGCTTCTCCGACTGGCAGACCGAAGTCTCCGCAATCAAGAAATTCGGCTCGGCCGGCAAGAAGACCGCCGTCGTCTCGACCGTCAATGGCGACGCCAACGTTCCGTTCTACAAGGAACTCGGCAACCAGGGCGTCAAGGCTGAGGACATCCCGGTCATGGCCTTCTCGGTCGGCGAAGAAGAACTGGCCGGTCTCGATACCGCGCCGCTGGTCGGCCATCTCGCTGCCTGGAACTATTTCGAGAGCGTCGACACACCCGAAAACAAGAAGTTCATCGCCGACTGGCACAAGTTCATCAAGAACGACAAGCGCACCACCAACGACCCGATGGAAGCCCACTATATCGGCTTCAACATGTGGGTGAAGGCGGTCGAGAAGGCCGGCACCACCGATCCGGACAAGGTCATCGACGCCATGGTCGGCGTGTCCGTGCCGAACCTGACCGGCGGCTATTCGACCATGATGCCGAACCATCACATCACCAAGCCGGTGCTGATCGGCGAGATCCAGGCCGACGGCCAGTTCGAGACCGTGTCGCAGACGCCCGGCCTCGTGATGGGCGACGAATGGTCCGACTATCTGCCCGATTCCAAGGACCTGATCTCGGATTGGCGCGCGCCTCTGTCCTGCGGCAACTTCAACGTTGCCACCGGCAAATGCGGCGGCAAGGGCACGAACTGATCCCTCCCGGGACTGACCGATCGTGGACGTGTCCACGATCGGTACCGCCAAGCGTCCGGGCGCTTCAGCCCGCCCGGACGCGGAATTTCCCCACAGAAGAGTATCTGAACGGATGATCCTGTTGCGCACTCTCGGCCTCATGCTGGTGTTCCTGGTGGCAAGCCTATTGCCGTCGAACGCAGCCGAAGCCGATCTGCGCGCCATCGTCGCCAAATTCGCCGCGGGCACGGGCTTTGCCGCCACTGAGGCTGTTGTGCGCGAACTTGCCGCCACCGGCGATCCGCTGGTTGAACGGCCGCTTGCAGCCCTCGCCGAAGGCAATCTCTACATTCGTAAAGCCGATTCAGCCGTCTTCGTCGGCAGTGAGGCCGCCGACAGCGTCACGCTGCTCGACCCGCTGAGCGGCGAGAAAGCCGGCGACGCCGCCAAGGCCGACATCACCAAGATCAAGGTCAACAACACGCTGCGCCGTGTCATCCGAGATGCGCTGGGAACGCTGACGTTGCGCGCGAAAGATCCTTCTGCCCGCATCGCCGCCGCCGACACCATGTTCAAGACCCCCGATGCCGCCAATATCGAGCCGCTCGATGCAGCCATCGCCGCCGAGACCGACGCCAAGGTCAAGGCATTGTTCGAACAGGCGCGCGCGGCATCGGTGCTGGTCTCCGATAAGCCGGAGGCCGACAAGCTTGCCGCCATTGCCCTGATCGGCGCGCGCGGCGACCGCGACGCGGTCTCGCTGCTCACCGCGGTCGAGGCCAATGCGCAAGGCGCGGTCAAGGATGCCGCGACGGCGGCAATCGCCAGCATCAATTCGAGCCTGGCGCTGTGGGATGCCGGCCAGAACATATGGTACGGCATCTCGCTTGGCTCGGTGCTGCTGCTGGCCGCCATCGGCCTCGCCATCACCTTCGGCGTCATGGGCGTCATCAACATGGCGCATGGCGAGATGGTGATGCTCGGCGCCTACACCACCTTCGTCGTCCAGCAGGTGATCCGAACCTCATTCCCCGGCCTGTTCGACTGGTCGCTGGTGATCGCGCTGCCGCTCGCCTTCCTGGTTGCCGCTTCCGTCGGCCTGATCATCGAGCGCGGCGTCATCCGTTTCCTCTACGGCCGGCCGCTGGAAACGCTGCTCGCAACCTGGGGCGTCTCGCTTGTCCTGCAGCAGGCGGTGCGCTCGATCTTCGGACCGACCAACCAGGAGGTCGGCAACCCCTCCTGGATGTCGGGATCGTTCGATGTCGGCCAACTCGCCGTCACCTGGAACCGCCTCTGGATCCTGGTCTTCGCGCTCACCGTCTTCGGCGTGCTGCTCTTTGTTATGAAGCGCACGCCCTGGGGCCTTCAGATGCGCGCCGTCACCGCCAACCGCCGCATGGCCGCCTCGATGGGCATCAGGACGCCTTGGGTCGATGCGCTGACCTTTGCGCTCGGCTCCGGCATTGCCGGCATTGCCGGCGTCGCGCTCAGCCAGATCGACAATGTCTCGCCCAATCTCGGCCGCGGCTACATCATCGACAGCTTCATGGTCGTGGTCTTCGGCGGCGTCGGCAATCTCTGGGGCACGCTGGTCGGCGCCTTCTCGCTCGGCATCGTCAACAAGGTTCTCGAACCCTATGCTGGCGCGGTGCTCGGCAAGATCGTCGTGCTGGTGCTGATCATCCTGTTCATCCAGAAGCGCCCGCGCGGCCTGTTCGCGCTCAAGGGCAGGGCGGTGGAAACATGATCACGGGACGCTTCTTCGCCGCGGGTGCCGACCGTCGCATCGCCATCACTATTTTCATCCTGCTGACGGCCGCCATTATCGTGCCGCTGCTCAACCTCGCAGTGTCGCCGCAAAGCGCGTTCTATATTCCGTCCTACATCGTCGCGTTGACGGGCAAGTACCTCTGCTATGCATTGCTTGCCTTGGCGCTCGATCTCGTCTGGGGCTATTGCGGCATCCTCTCGCTCGGCCATGGCGCCTTCTTCGCCCTCGGCGGCTATGCGATGGGCATGTACCTCATGCGCCAGATCGGCTCGCGCGGCGTTTACGGCAATCCGATCCTGCCCGATTTCATGGTGTTCCTGAACTACAAGGAATTGCCCTGGTTCTGGACCGGTTTCGACCATTTCTGGTTCGCCGCCATCATGGTGCTGGCGGTGCCCGGCCTGCTCGCCTTCGTCTTCGGCTGGTTCGCCTTCCGCAGCCGCGTCACCGGCGTCTATCTCTCCATCATCACCCAGGCGATGACCTACGCGCTGCTGCTTGCCTTCTTCCGCAACGACATGGGTTTCGGCGGCAACAACGGCTTGACCGATTTCAAGGATATTTTAGGCTTCAACGTGCAGGCCGACGCCACCCGCTCGGCCCTGTTTGCCGCCAGCGCCATCATACTCGCGCTCGCCGTCTTCATCACCTGGGCAATCGTCGGCTCCAAATACGGCAAGCTGCTGATGGCCGTGCGCGATGCCGAGAGCCGCACCCGCTTCCTCGGCTGGCGGGCGGAGAACGTGAAGCTGTTTGCCTTCACCGTCTCGGCTGTCATGGCCGGCATCGCCGGCGCGCTCTATGTGCCGCAGGTCGGTATCATCAATCCCGGCGAATTCGAGCCGTCCAATTCCATCGAAGTCGTGATCTGGGCAGCCGTCGGTGGGCGCGGCACCATTGTCGGCCCGATCGTCGGCGCGCTGCTGGTCAACGCCGGCAAATCCTGGTTCACCGGCCTGCTGCCGGAGTTCTGGCTGTTTGCGCTCGGCGGCCTGTTCGTCGCCGTAACCCTGTTCCTGCCCAAGGGCATCGTCGGCATGTGGGATTCCTGGCGCGGTAACGCTCGGGCGATGCGGGCTGCAGCGATTGCAGAGGAAGCGGGCACAGACCCTGATGCCCCGCCGCCATCGAAGATCGTGCGCAGCGCAGCAACAACGCCCGGTGCGTGGTCCGCGTCCGGGCCCGAACCGCAGCCGGCGGAATAGAGCGATGTCGAAGTCCAACACCATCCTCTATCTCGACGGCGTCTCGGTCTCCTTCGACGGTTTCCGCGCCATCAACAATCTGTCGCTGGTGCTCGACAAGGGCGAGATGCGCGCCGTCATCGGTCCCAACGGCGCCGGCAAGACGACGATGATGGACATCGTCACCGGCAAGACCCGGCCCGACGAAGGCGAAGTGTTCTTCGACGGGCAGGTCGATCTGACCCGGCACGACGAGGCCGAGATCGCCATGATGGGCATTGGCCGGAAGTTCCAGAAGCCGACCGTTTTCGAAAGCCACAGCGTCGAAGACAATCTGATGCTGGCGCTGAAGGGCCCTCGCTCGATCTTCCCGGCGCTCTTCCATCGCCGCTCGGCCGCCGAAGCCAGACAGATCGACGACATCCTCGGCATCATCCGGCTGGGCGACAAGCGCAACGATCTGGCCGCCAATCTCAGCCACGGCCAGAAGCAGTGGCTGGAGATCGGCATGCTGCTCGCGCAGGACCCGAAGCTGCTTTTGGTTGACGAGCCGGTCGCCGGGATGACCGATGCCGAGACCGAGGAAACCGCGCGGCTGCTCAAGGACATAGCGCGCGACCATTCGGTCATCGTCGTCGAGCACGACATGCATTTCGTGCGCGAACTCGGCGTCAAGGTCACCTGCCTGCATGAGGGCTCGGTGCTGTCGGAAGGCTCGCTCGATTTCGTCTCGGCCGACGAGCGGGTCGTCGAAGTTTATCTCGGGAGATGAGCATGGTCTGGCGGGTGCAATTCCATCGCTTCGACTTTTCGTTCCTCCGCTTCTGGAGAAGGCGCTGACATGCTCGAAGTTTCCAACGCCACGCTCCATTACGGCGCCGCCCAGGCGCTGCGCGGCGTGTCGCTGACGGCAGGTGCCGGCAAGATCACCTGCGTGCTCGGCCGCAACGGCGTCGGCAAGACCAGTTTGATGAGATCGATCGTCGGCCACCACCGGCTGACGAGCGGAAGCGTTGCCTTCGAGGGGAAGGCGCTCGACCGGAGCGCGGCGTATGACCGCGCCCGGTCGGGCATCGCATTCGTACCGCAGGGCAGGGAGATCTTTCCGCTGCTGACGGTGCGCGAAAACCTGGAGTCCGGCTTTGCGCCGTTGAAGCGCGCCGACCGCAACGTGCCGGCGCATGTCTTCGAACTGTTTCCGGTGCTGAAGCAGATGCTGGGGCGGCGCGGCGGCGATCTCTCAGGCGGCCAGCAGCAGCAGCTCGCCATCGGCCGGGCGCTCGTCATGCGGCCGAAACTGCTGGTGCTCGACGAGCCGACCGAAGGCATCCAGCCCTCGATCATCAAGGACATCGGCCGCGCGATCCGCTATTTGCGCGATCAGGCCGGCATTGCGGTGCTTCTGGTCGAGCAATATCTGGATTTCTGCCGCGAGCTCGCCGACGAGGTCAACATCATGGACCGCGGCCAGATCGTCCACACCGGCTCGGCCGAAGATCTCGACCGGGCGGACGTCAGGAAGTTTCTGACGGTTTAGCGCAGGTCGACGGCTGCACGGATCGTACACGTCGAAGATTGGCTGAAATGCCCACAGTCACTTCGTCATTCTAGGGCGGAGCAAGGAGCGGAGCGACGCGCGCAGACCCTAGAATCCATGCCGCGACATCAGCCAAAGAGTGCCGCGATGCAGAACAAGATCGCTTCTGCGGCACATTGGCCATTCCACATTCTGCACCGTTAATGACGCTTCTTCGTCCCGGCAGGATCCCTGGGTCTTCGCTCCGCTTCGCGTCGCTACGCCCAAGGATGATGAAGTCGCGAAGGTCCGCGCCCCTTGCGTCGGACTTTCGTCCGAGGCCGCCACCCTCTGGCACGCCGAATACTGCATGCTAGTCTTTCCTAGGCCTCGGTGAGTCGGCCGCTTCCGTATCAGTCTGGTTCTGTAGCAGATCGAGGGAATATGCTGGCTCAGCCTGCAAGTTCCACGCAAGCAAGCCACCCTAGGTTCCCTCGCAGTTCTGATTGTCGGTCAATGCGTTCAGATAATCTTGCCAGGAGAATAGGGCTATGGAACGGTTCGTCGAGGACCACCAGAAACGACGGCTGACAGAGCGTGTCGACATCATCACCGCCATCAACATTCTGCGCTCGCAAGGCTACCAGCAGGATGAGCTGATCGGCGAAATCACCAAGGTTTTCTACGTCGACCTCGACACTTACAACGAGATCGTCATAGCGGCCTAAAAGCGCGTCGCGCCTGAACGGCCTCATGCGACGCGCTTTGGGGTGTTGTTTTACGTGTGGTGAGGTTCAGGCCGGCTGAATATCAGCCCAGCCTACCCGGCGCGCCGGAAGGCGAGCACACGGTTGCGGCCGCCGCGCTTGGCGCCGTAAAGCGCTTTGTCGGCGGCGCTGAGCACCTTGTCGAATTTGGTGCCGCCCTCGCTGCCGAAGGCGTAGCCGGCGCTGACGGTGCAGGACAGCAGGCGGGTCTCGGTATCGATCCGGCGCATGGCAAAACTGGCCCGGATCCGCTCGGCTATGAATTCCACCTTTTCAGGCAAGGTGCGATCGAGCACCAATGCAAATTCCTCTCCGCCCATGCGCGCGGCGACATCGCCCGGCTGGAGATTGGCGGTCAAATCCTTGGCGAACAGTTTCAGCACCTCGTCGCCAGTGGCATGGCCGAACTCGTCATTTATCGCCTTGAAGCCGTCGAGATCGAACACGATCACGGCGGTGAAGGACCGGACCGGTGTTTTGCCGTGCAGGTCGAACAAAGCGCGCCGGTTGAGCAGTCCGGTCAGCGGATCGGTCAGCGCTTCGCGGCGATGATGCTGCGCCAGGCGTCCCTGGTTGAGCGCCAGCGAGAGCGCGCCGATGCCGGTCAAGCAGGCGATGACGACGATGAGGCTGAAATCCTCGGCCCAGTTGCTCGGCGCATGGCCAAGCACCAGCCTGCCATCCCAGACAAGTGCACCGGAGCACAGCACGAAGGAAATTGCGGTGGCGGTGTAGAGCCCTGCAATGCCGAGGATCGGGGCCGGGAATTCCGTACGACCCTTCCAGTATTCATAGGCCGTCGCAAACAAAAGCAGCGCGGCGAAGGCATTCTCCAGCATGAAGCCCAGCCCGTCATAGCCAAGCGCCATCGGCGGCAAGGCGACTGCCAGCGAGACGCCGGCGCCGACAGCGATGCGCGGCAATGGCGAGCGGCCGGTCGTGAACTGATGGGCCGCGCCGAGCATGGTCGCGAAGCCGAGCAGCAGGAACGTGAAGCTGGCGAGGCCGAGCAGGCGTCCGGGCGCGTCGATATAGGCCTGGTAGGCGAAGACGTCGGCGACGATCAGAAGCACGCTGACCGCCCAGGTCAGCAGGAATTGTTCCGAGCGCGCGGTAAGCCAAATGCCGAACAGCGTCAGGCCGAGGCAAGCGGCGGAAAACCCGACAGCCAACAGAAGGGAACTGTAGTCGAGCGACATGCCCTCGTCCTTGCGCGCGGCGGCCGGCCTCTAGAAAGGACCCGCACCGGATTTATGCAGGATGGAGGTATCGATAAGGTTACGATGCGCATAAGCTATCACGCTTCGGTTCATCGTAGCAATTCTGGGTTGAAACCCTTTTCAAGGGAAAGCGCTGCCCGCTTTCCCGGGAAAACCGTTCCACACTTTTCCTGGAATTGCTCCTAATGCATGTCGCCCAGAAGTGTGCCGCGGTTCTGGGACAACGGCATGCATCAAGACAAAGACTTAAATCGCGTCGTATGAATCCGTTTCAGCGCGACGCGCTTTAACCGATCAGCTCACCCGCTTCATCAGCGCCATGGCGCCGAACGGCGCGCGCACCTTGCCCTCGGTGATGAAGTAGACGAACACATCGCGCGGTTTCACCGGCGCGTCGAAAGTCGGATCGGCGCGCCGCAGATCGGCCGGCTGCTTGCCTTGCGCCCAGGTCTTCACCCGCGCTGCCCATTCGTCCAGGCCATTCGGCGTATAGCAATCCGGATTGTCGTCGCTGCCGGTCTGCAGCCGCGCATAGATAAAATCGCCGGTGATGTCGGCGATACCAGGATATTTGGCATGGTCGGCATAGACGATTGCCGCCTTGTATTTGCGCGCTAGGCCCACAAATTCCGGCACGCTGAAACTGTCGTTGCGCACTTCCAGCGCATGGCGCAGCGCCACGCCATCCTGCTTTTCCGGCAGCAGCTTCAGGAAGGCCTCGAAATCGTCGGCGTCGAACTTTTTCGTCGGCGCGAACTGCCACAGGATCGGGCCCAACTTGTCGCCCAGCGCGGCAATGCCCGAGCCGAGGAAGCGCGTCATGGACTCGCCGGCTTCGCCAAGCACGCGGCGGTTGGTGACGAAGCGATTGCCCTTCAGCGAATAGACGAAACCGTCCGGCGCCTCGCCCGCCCATTTGACGAAGGTCGGCTCCTTGAAGCTGGAATAGTAGGTGCCGTTGACCTCGATGCTCGGTACCTGGCGAGTGGCGTAACTCAGCTGTTTGGCCTTGGAAAGCTTGTCCGGGTAGAAGGACGTATCCCAGGGTTCGAAAGTCCAGCCGCCCATCCCGGCGCGGATTGTTCCTTGGCTGATCATCGTCTTCCTCCCAGTTCTAAAAATGCGGTCAGGCTATTTTTCCAACCGGTTTGATCATGTCGACCACGGTCCATCCGGGACGGTGGGGATTGGCTCGGCGGCCCGTTTCGTGGAAGCCATAGGCCGTATAGATCTCGATGTTCCGCTCCATGCGCGAATTGGTGTAGAGCCGCACCTCCGGCACACCCCATAGCCGCGCCTGTTCCTGGGCGAAGTCGAGCAGCGCGGTGCCGAGTTTCCTGCCCTGGAAAGCGGGGGAGACTGCGACGCTGAAGATCATCGCATGATCGGGATGGCGCTCAATAACGATCAGCCCGGCGAGTTCCGCGCCGCTCTCCAAGAGCCAGACCTCGCCACGCTCGATGCGTGGCGCATAGTCCTCGGTGACTGGGAGCGGCGGCGCGCCTAACAGGGGCGTGTAGTGCTCATAGGCGGTCTGCGTCAGCGAGACGACTGCGTCGAGATCACCGGCAAGCGCCTGTCGGACTGTCATTCAAAGCTCTCCAGGCGCCCGACCGGTCTGTCAGTTACTCCGCCGCTTCGCGCTTGCCTCCGGGCCGCCGCTCCAAAAGCTCCTTCAGGAACTGGCCGGTGTAGCTGCGCTTTTCGCGCACGATGGCTTCCGGTGTGCCCTGTGCCACCAGTTCGCCACCGCCATCGCCGCCTTCGGGGCCGAGGTCGAGCACCCAGTCGGCGGTCTTGATGACTTCGAGATTGTGCTCGATGACCACCACCGTGTTGCCCTGGTCGACCAGTTCGTGAAGCACTTCCAGCAACTTGGCGACGTCGTGGAAGTGCAGGCCGGTGGTCGGCTCGTCGAGGATGTAGAGCGTCTTGCCGGTCGCCTTGCGCGACAATTCCTTGGCGAGCTTGATGCGCTGCGCCTCGCCGCCCGACAGCGTCGTCGCCTGCTGGCCGATATGGATGTAGCCGAGGCCGACCTGCTTCAGCGTCTCCAGCTTGTCGCGCACCCCGGGCACGGCGGCAAAGAAATCGACGCCTTCCTCGACCGTCATGTCCAGGACGTCGGCGATCGACTTGCCCTTGAACAGGACGTCGAGCGTCTCGCGGTTGTAGCGCTTGCCGTGGCAGACGTCGCACGTGACGTAGACGTCGGGCAGGAAGTGCATCTCGATCTTGATGACGCCGTCGCCCTGGCAGGCCTCGCAGCGGCCGCCCTTCACGTTGAAGGAGAAGCGGCCCGGCTGATAGCCGCGGGCCTTGGCCTCGGGCAACCCGGCAAACCAGTCGCGGATCGGTGTGAAGGCGCCGGTGTAGGTGGCCGGGTTCGAACGCGGTGTGCGGCCGATCGGCGACTGGTCGATGTCGATGACCTTGTCGAGGAATTCGAGGCCCTCGATGCGGTCGTGATCGGCCGGATGCTCGCGCGAGCCCATGATGCGGCGCGACGCCGCCTTGAACAGCGTCTCGATCAGGAAGGTCGATTTGCCGCCGCCAGACACGCCGGTGACGGCGGTAAAAGTGCCGAGCGGGATTTCGGCAGTGACGTTCTTGAGATTGTTGCCGCGCGCGCCGACGATCTTCAGCCGGCGGTTTTTCTTGGCCTCGCGCCTGACACCGGGCGTGGCGACTTCGAGCGCGCCCGACAGATATTTACCGGTGATCGAGTTGGGATTGGCCATCACCTGCTGCGGCGTGCCCTGGGCGATGATCTCGCCGCCATGAATGCCGGCGGCCGGACCCATGTCGACGACATAATCGGCATGCAGGATGGCGTCTTCGTCATGCTCGACGACGATCACCGTGTTGCCGATGTCGCGCAGATGCTTGAGCGTGTCAAGCAGGCGGGCATTGTCGCGTTGGTGCAGGCCGATCGACGGCTCGTCCAGCACATAGAGCACGCCGGTGAGGCCGGAGCCGATCTGCGACGCCAGACGAATGCGCTGGCTCTCGCCGCCCGACAGCGTGCCGGAATTGCGCGACAGCGTCAGATAGTCGAGGCCGACATCGTTGAGGAAGCGCAGGCGGTCACGGATTTCCTTGAGAACGCGCACCGCGATCTCGTTCTGCTGGTCGTTGAGATGTGGCGGCAGTTCGGTGAACCACTGGTCGGCCTTGCGGATCGACAGCTCTGTGACTTCGCCGATATGCTTGCCGGCGATCTTCACCGCCAGCGCTTCCGGCTTCAGCCGGTATCCCTTGCAGACCGGGCAGGGCGTCGCCGACATGAAGCGCTCGATCTCCTCGCGCATCCAGGCGGATTCGGTTTCCTTCCACCGCCGTTCGAGATTGGGAATGACGCCCTCGAACGTCTTGGTGGTCTTGTAGGAGCGCAGGCCGTCATCATATTGGAAGGTGACCTCGCGCTCGCCGGTGCCACGCAGGACGGCATCCTTTGCCTCTTCGGTCAGGTCTTTGAACTTGTCGCCGAGCTTGAAGCCGTATGCCTTGCCCAGCGCTTCCAGCGTCTGCGCATAATAGGGCGAGGTCGATTTCGCCCACGGGCTGACGGCGCCGTCGCGCAGCGAGACGTTTTCGTCCGGCACGATCAGGCTGGCGTCGATGGCGCGCTGATTGCCGAGGCCGTCGCAGGTCGGGCAGGCGCCGAACGGGTTGTTGAACGAGAACAGCCTGGGCTCGATCTCCGGAATGGTGAAGCCGGAAACCGGGCAGGCGAATTTTTCCGAGAACAGGATGCGCTCATGCGTCTCGTTCTTCGATTTGTTGACCGAGTCCTCGCCGGTCTGGCTGGCGTCGAGCGGCCGGTCGGCGAACTCGGCCACCGCCAGCCCTTCGGCGAGCTTCAGCGCCGTTTCGATGGAATCGGCAAGCCGTGTCGCCAGGTCGCCGCGCACGACGATGCGGTCGACGACGACGTCGATGTCGTGCTTGTACTTCTTGTCCAGCGCCGGCACGTCGGCGATCTCGTAGAAGACGCCGTCGACCTTGACGCGCTGAAAGCCCTTCTTCTGCAGCTCCAGCAGTTCCTTTCGATACTCGCCCTTGCGGCCGCGCACGATCGGCGCCAGCAGGAAAAGGCGCGTGCCTTCCTCGACCGCCAGCACCCGGTCGACCATCTGCGAAACCGTCTGGCTCTCGATCGGCAGGCCGGTGGCCGGCGAATAGGGGATGCCGACGCGCGCAAACAGCAGGCGCATGTAGTCGTAAATCTCGGTGACGGTGCCGACTGTCGAGCGCGGGTTCTTCGACGTGGTCTTCTGCTCGATGGAGATGGCCGGTGATAGGCCGTCGATCTGGTCGACATCCGGCTTCTGCATCATTTCGAGGAACTGGCGCGCATAGGCCGACAGGCTCTCGACGTAACGGCGCTGGCCCTCGGCATAGATGGTGTCGAAAGCAAGCGACGATTTGCCGGAGCCCGACAGGCCGGTCATGACGATCAGGCTGTCACGTGGCAGGTCGAGATCGACATTCTTCAGGTTGTGTTCGCGTGCCCCGCGAATGGAAAGGTATTTATGGTCGGCCATCGCCGGTCGCCGCCTCAGGTCTGGTGTCAGTGGGATCGGCGGGTTTTCCCGGCCATTCCCTATGTAGGTATTTTTGCCGCCACGTCGAGAGACGCCACACTTCTCGACCAAAGCCGTTTAACCGTCTTTCGCGCGAAGGGGCAAGCGGAAAGAACAAAGGCCGAACACGCTCCTGACAAAGCTGTGCAGAAACTGACAAGGGTGTTTCAGAAACTGACCCTGACGTAAGCTCCCGGCGATCACATTTTCCGTAACCGGCTATTCAAGGTTGACGTCGTCGAATCGGGGGCGCACTCTGCCGGAGTCAACGGAGCCGGCCGTCTTTGATGGCCTCGCCGCCCATAGCGGCCTGCGAGACGCCGCAGGTTTTTGCGATTTGTGCTTCGGATTGACACCAGTCGCAACGGACATAGGAGCGGAGCATGACGCCACCGGATAGTCCCTTGAGGCTCCACCTGCTAGTGGAGCCGCGGCGGGCATAGGTGCCAGGTAGTTTCAAGGCATTGGAGTGTATGCGTCCAAACGAACGCATCGCGTCAGTCCAACAAACCACCAGACAAACCGTGACCTGCCGAATCCCACAAAAATCAGAGACGGATAGTCGGATCGTCGGCTGAATGCCGCGAAGCATCCGAAGTCAAAGTCGGTATAACACTACCGGCAGTTTGGATTTGGAATCCAAGAAAAGCCCCGACCGTTAGCGGAAGCAACGGCGGGGCTGTTCTTTTGCGAGGAAGTCGTCGGCGCAGGCTTTCTCTCCCGTATAGTAGCTGGGAGAAGGGGCTACCGGCGCGGCGGCTTGATCCCACCCGTGCCGACATCGACAGTGATGCTGCCGGAAATCTTGACATCGGTGTCGCCGATCTTGAACGTGCCGTTCTCGCCGGCAGGCAGCGCGTCGTCCGGCTCCGGCTGCGGCGCGGGCTTGGCGATGCGGTAGTCGCCGGTCACGCCGGGCAGGGCGCCTTTCCGCGACGTGCTGGTGCTGCCCCCGGCAAAGGCCATGCTCGATGTCGCCGCCGTGATGGCAATGGCTATGGTCAGTCTGTTCAGGTGGTAGCGCATGGCAAGACTATAGTGCCGCGCTCAAGGCGAGGCCAGACCAGCGGCGTTGAAATTGAGGGAACACCGGCCTGCATTCAATCCGCCGATCAGGCCGCCGCCTTTTTGCGGGTGTCGAACACATGGTCGACGAGGCCCCACTCCTTGGCCTCCTTGGCGGTCATGAAGAAATCGCGGTCGAGCGTGCGTTCGACCTCTTCATAGGTGCGGCCGCAATGCTGCGCATACAGTTCCGTCATGTGCCGTTTGGTGCGCAAAATGCCTTCGGCATGGCGCTGGATGTCGGAGGCCTGGCCTTGGAAGCCGCCCAGAGGCTGGTGCAGCACGATGCTGGCGTTGGGGAGCGCGATGCGCCGGCCCGGCGTTCCCGCCATCAGCAGGAACGAGGCCATCGAGGCGGCAAAGCCCATGCACACCGTCGATACCGGGCAACTGACAAATTGCATCGTGTCGTAGATGGCGAAGCCGCTGGTCACCACGCCGCCCGGCGAGTTGATGTAAAGCGAGATCTCCTTGTCGGGGTTTTCGGATTCCAGCGACAGGAGCTGGGCGCAGACCAGCGCCGACATGCCGTCATTGATCTCGCCATTGACGAAGATGATGCGCTCGCGCAGCAGCCGCGAGAAAATGTCGAAGGCGCGTTCGCCGCGGCTCGATTGCTCGATCACCATCGGCACCAGATTGGCAAAGCCGCTCATCTCATTGTCTCCGTTTTGATTTTTCCGGTTCAGGCAGCGCACAGCAACAGGCGTGGCGCGTTGGCGGCGACAGGCGGTTTGGGCTTGTATGCGCGCAGCGAGAGCCGGCAGCCGGCGCCGGCCATCGCAACCGCAGGCGTCAGGACAAACCCGTCATGGACGATGCGCAGATGCGTGCCGCCGGAAACGGTGCGGGCGAGTGTGAAGGTGACGATGCTCTCCAGCTCCTCGCGGTCGGCGTCGCCGGAACGCTCGCGCCAGGAATAGCGCAGCAGGCGCCCCGGTTCGGCATCGAGCACTTCGCACTCGATCGGCTTCTCAGGCCGGGCAAAGGCAAAGCGGCTGCCGGTTTCCGGATTGATGTCGTTCGGCATCATCCATTCCGCCAAGAGGTCCGGCACGGTCAGTGCCCGCCACACCTTTTCCGGTGCGTCCGGCAGATCGCATTCGAAGGCGAGGGCATCTTTGGCGGTCTGCGTCTGCTTTTCGTCGGTCATTGGTCCATGTCCTTCAAAACGGCCTTCAGTCTTTCGATGCGCTCCGGCCAGAATGCGCGGTAGCGTTCGATCCAGCCGAGCAGCGGCTCGAGCCCTTGCGGATCGGCGCGATAGTAGGCGTTGCGGCCGGCGCGTCTTTCGCTGACCAGGCCTGCGCCGCGCAGCACGGCAAGGTGCTGCGACACCGCCGGCTGCGACACGCTCATGCCAGTGCGCAACTCCGACACGCTCATCTCGCCGGAAGTCAGCCGCTCGTAGACGGCGCGTCGCGTCGGGTCGGCCAGGGCGCGAAAAATCTCTGCTTCGATCATGGCAAAAGCATAAGTCGATACTTATCGATTTGGCAAGGGGTGTTTTGAATGCCCGGTATTGATTGGATCCTGCCGGGCCTCTAATCCACGGGGAACAAGATGGGCCGATCATCGCGAGGCAGGAGTAGTATTTATGAATTCCAACGTCGATCTTTCGTCCGCCGAGAACCTCAACGAGGCTCTGAGGCTCTATCGCCGCCTCGTCCTCGGTATAGGCGCCATCGCCGTCATCGGTTTCGTGGCCGTGATCTTGTTGGCCAAGTTGGGTACGGCGCTATCGCCGCCATACGGGATTTACATCTTCGGCGAAGGATTGGGGACCTGGGGCCTGATCGCGGTGGTAGCGGCGCTCGTCGCTCAGGTCTGGTGGCACGGGCGCGCGATCGGGAAATTGCTGAATGACCCGGCTCTGAAATCTGAACCTGCAGTCGGGCTGATGTCGGCACCAACCGTGATCGCACAGCGCGCCCATACCATGGGCATGGAGTGGAGCGGCTTTTTCGGTCCGTTGCGACCAGCTAAAAAACGGCGCTGACGACACCGCTTCTCGCCGCTGCGTGTCAGCTAAATCCACGCGCCCGCGTCGGCGATTGCTGCCATTCCTTGACAATCCGTGGTTAACAGTATAGGAACGAAAAGGGAACAAAAACCTTGTGGGAAAAGCCAGCCGCGGCAAGCCAGGATTGTCCGCGGCCTGTAAGGTGAACGACTTGAAATTTGTTTCGGATGAGCGCGGAGAAGTGTCATGGCGGGTAGCGTCAACAAGGTCATTCTGGTCGGTAACCTCGGCGCGGACCCTGAAATCCGCCGCCTGAATTCTGGTGACCCGGTCGTCAACATCCGCATCGCCACGTCGGAAAGCTGGCGCGACAAGAACTCCGGCGAGCGCAAGGAAAAGACCGAATGGCACAACGTGGTCATTTTCAATGACCAGATCGCCAAGGTCGCCGAGCAGTACCTGAAGAAGGGCATGAAGGTTTACGTCGAAGGCCAGCTGCAGACACGCAAATGGCAGGACCAGACCGGCGCCGACAAGTACACGACCGAAGTCGTGTTGCAGAAATTCCGCGGCGAGCTGCAGATGCTCGATTCTCGCGGCGAGGGCGGCGGTCAGGTCGGCAACTATGCCGGCGGCGGCGGCGCGAGCCGTGGCTCGGATTTCGGCCAGTCTGGCCCCAATGAGAGCTTCAACCGCGGCGGCAACAGCGGTGGCGGCGGTTCCAAGGGCGGCGGTGGCGGCGGCTCGTCGCGCGAACTGGACGACGAAATCCCGTTCTGAGCTGACGATAGTCAGCGATATCTGAGGAGAGGGCGCCATGTCGCTCGGACCGCTTCTGTCGGCGCGCCCTCCCATTCCATGGCACGCCTTCGCGGCCCTTGCCGCGCTGGCCATTGGCGCTACGCAACTGGCACTGCCGAAAGGCACGACGCGCCATCGTGTCGTCGGCTATACCTGGGCGGCGCTGATGCTGGTCGTCGCCATCTCCAGTTTTCTGGATCCAGCAGATACGCCTCGTCGGTCCGTTCAGCCCGATCCATCTCTTGTCGATTTTAGTGTTGATCGCCGTGCCGCTGGCGGTCTGGCACGCGCATATGCATCGGGTCGCCAACATCGCAGGGTCATGATATCGCTGTATGTTTTCGCCCTGATCGGCGCCGGCGTGTTCACGCTGCTGCCAGGGCGGATCATGCACACGGTCGTCTTCGGCCAGTGACGCTTTCTGAAAGGAAGATTGCCGTGAAAGCGCGGATCAAATGGGTCGAGGAGCGCACCTTCGTCGGCGAGTCCGGCAGCGGCCACAAACTGGTGCTGGGGACCGCCCCCGGCCGGAAGGCAAGACGCCGGGTCCGAGCCCGATGGAACTGGTGCTGATCGGCACCGGCGGCTGCTCGGCCTATGATGTCGTCCACATCCTCGAAAAAGGCCGCGAGGCGATTGAGGACTGTGTTGTCGAACTCGACGCCGACCGGGCCGAAACCGACCCGAAAGTCTTCACCCGCATCCACATGCATTTCATCGTCACGGGCCACGCGCTGTCGCACGACAAGGTCCAGCGCGCCATCAACCTATCGATCGAGAAATACTGCTCGGCCTCGGCCATGCTGGCCAAGACGGCTGTCATCACCCACGATTTCAAGGTCGTCGATACGGCGGTGGAGTAGGGAGTAGGGCTGCCGTTTACCCCGCCATCAGCGCCTTGATGCCATCCGCGACGAACTGAACCGCAAGCGCGGCCAGGATGACGCCGAGCAGGCGGGTCAGGATCGAGCGGCCGGTCTGGCCGAGGATGCGGTCGATGCGCTCCGACAGCACGAACACCAGATAGGTGATGGCAAGACAGACGAAGATGATGCCGACAAGCGCCGCTTGTGCGGCAAAACCCTGGAAAGAGCCCGACAGTAGCACGGTCGCCGAAATCGCACCGGGGCCGGCGATCAGCGGGATCGCCAGCGGGAAGGCCGCGATATTGTGGATCATGTCCTTGGTGATGGCGACGTCGCCGATCTTCTCCTTGCGGTCCTGGCGGCGCTCAAACACCATTTCGAACGCGATGAAGAACAGCAAAAACCCGCCGGCGACGCGGAAAGCCGGCAGCGTGATGCCGAACACCGACAGGATGGACGCCCCGGCCACCGCAAACAGCGCCATCACCAGGAAGCCGATGATCGAGGCGCGCACCGAAACCTGCTGACGTTCCTCGCGGTTCATGCCGCGTGTCACCGCGAGGAAGAGCGGCGCGAGACCTGGCGGGTCGATGGTCACCAGAATGGTGACGAAGGCGTTGAACAGGCTGTCGAAACTCGGCATCGCTGACCCCTCCCGCCGGGCCGGACCCCTGCGCCACGATAGTGGTAGAGCAAAGCCTGGCCGGTGGGAACCGTCTGAGATGCCGATACCGGAGACGCCGGCTATGTTAGGCGGCAGCGTTGCAACAGGCCTCCAGACGATAGCCGTCGGGATCGACGACGAAGGCAGCGTAATAGTTCTCGCCATAGTCGGCGCGCAGGCCCGGCGCGCCATTGTCGCTGCCGTCTGCACGCAAGGCGGCGGCATGGAAGGCAACGACACTCTGCCTCGTCGGCGCGGTAAAGCAGAAATGCAGACCGGACTTCTCGTCCGATGGCACTGGCCGCGCCGCGTCGTTCACCCACAGCGCCACGGTTTGCGCACCATAACCCAGTGAGCCTGGCGACTGGCTGAGGCAGGAATAACCGAGCGGCTTTAGCGCGGCATCGTAGAAGGGCTTCGAAACGTTGGTGTCGCGGACGCCGATCGAGACATGGTCAAGCATGCTTTTTGTCACCTTTTTGCAATATGTTGCGTCATCAGTCGTGGGCGACGCGGCGCGCCAGGAACTCGACTTCGAGACGCCATGTCTTGCCATCGTCGTGCGAACGCTCGCCGAGCCAGCGGAAGCTGTCTTTGGTGATGCGCGAAAAGCTCCAGCGGACCGAGGAACCAGTGCCGTCGGCGCCGACCTGCACAATTGTGTCGCCTTCGGCGCGACCAAGCTGGCGGCTGTAGTATTGGTTTCGCGGGTCGCTCCAGAAGATGTGCCAGGCATCCGAGCCGGGATCATAGGCCCGCAGCGTTGTGCCATAGAAAGTCCATCTGCCGACCGAGGGCGAGGGGCTGGCATCGCGCGCGGGCAGGATCCATACATCCTGGATCGCCCTGCCTTCCAGGACCCAACCGAAATGCACCTCGCCGCGTCCGGTGAGAACCGTGCCGTCCTCGAGATGGCGCGTGGCATCGAATGTCCAGGCGCCGACGAAGCGGCCGTAGAGATCCAGCTTTTCAGCCAGGCCGGGATTGGGGCCGTCGCTATGGAGCGCTTTGGCAAAGGAGGATGTACCGATCATACTTGCTGCCTTCGTTGTGTCAGGAGGCTGCAAGCGATAGGCCCCGACCGGGTGTCGCGCTTGGGAAAAATTGCTATCTTTCAAGCCATGACGACGAGCGAACAAAACCTGGCATCGGGGCAGGGCTGGCATGTGTCCGACGTGCTGTGCACGGCCGGCGCCGGCGACCGCCCGTTCGAGGAGGCGCACGACACCTTCTGCGTTGCCGCTGTCACCAGCGGCACCTTCCGCTACCGCACCAGGCAAGGCGCCGCCATGCTGGCGCCGGGCGCGATCCTGCTCGGCAATGTCGGCGCCTGCTATGAATGCGGGCATGAGCATGGCGCCGGCGACCGTTGCCTGTCCTTCCACTTCGCTCCGGCCTATCTCGACCGCATCGCCAGCGACGTGCCCGGCGCGAGCAAGCTCGCCTTCGGCGTGCCGCATATGCCGCCTTTGCCGGCGCTCGCATCGCTGCTGGCCGAGGCGGAAGCGGCGCGCGAGATGGTCGACATCGACGCCTTTGAGGAGCTTGGCCTGCGAATTGCCGGCGCAGCACTGGCTGTTGCCGGCGCAGCACTGCCTGTGGCCAGCGATGCGGTGCCGGGCGTCCGACCGCCGAGCCGCCGCGACCAGAAACGGGTTGCCGAGGCGGTGCGGCAGATCGAGCTCAATGCCGGCAGGCCGGTCTCGCTTTCCGAGCTTGCCTGCGCGACTGCGACCAGCCCGTATCATTTCCTGCGCACCTTCCGGCAGGTCGCCGGCATGACGCCCTATCAGTTTCTGCTGAGAACCCGGCTGCACCGCGCGGCGGTGCGGCTGCGCATGTCAGGCGATGCCATCTCGGAAATCGCCTTCGAGGCCGGTTTCAACGATTTGTCGACGTTCAATCGCCGTTTCCGGCGCGTCATGGGTGAGACGCCTGGCCACTATCGCTCCCGGCGGGTGGCTACCCGCTGACGCGTCTGTCTGCCTCCAGATACGCTCTTGACTTGGAAAACTGTCCTTCGCAGGCTTTTGCCCCTGGCGGCGGCGAATGCGTTATGGCCAAATCGTCGCAATCAGAGGTATCCATTTGAATTTACCGCTGAAATTGTCGTTGGAAAAGCACCACGAATATTGGAGTTTCGGCCGTGCTTCCTATATAAGCGGTCAATGATTCCTGATTAGATTGTGATCCGATTTGACCGACCAAAAACCCCCGCGCGGCGCCGACGGCGGCCCCACCGGCATCGAGCCCATCTCCATCATCGAGGAGATGCAGAGCTCCTACCTCTCTTATGCCATGAGCGTGATCGTCAGCCGTGCGCTGCCCGATGTGCGCGACGGCCTGAAGCCGGTGCACCGCCGCATTCTCTATGCGGCGCATGAGAGCGGTTACCACTGGAACCGCAAATATGTGAAGTCGGCCCGCCCGGTCGCCGACGTGATGGGCAAATACCATCCGCATGGCGACGCCTCGATCTACGACGCCTTGGTGCGCATGGCGCAGGACTGGTCGCTGCGCGTTCCGCTGATCGACGGGCAGGGTAATTTCGGCTCCATCGACGGCGATCCGCCGGCGGCGATGCGCTACACCGAATCGCGGCTGACCAAGGTCGCACATGAACTCTTGGAGGACATCGACAAGGAAACCGTCGATTTCCAGGAGACTTATGACGCATCCGACACCGAACCGAAGGTGCTGCCGGCCCGCTTCCCCAATCTTCTGGTCAACGGTTCCGGCGGCATCGCCGTCGGCATGGCCACCAACATCCCGCCGCACAATCTGGCCGAGATCTGCAACGGCGCCATCGCCATCATCGACAATCCGGCGATCGATTTGCCGGCGCTGATGGAGATCATTCCGGGTCCCGATTTCCCGACCGGCGGCATCGTGCTCGGCCGTTCCGGCATCTACAGCGCCTATGCGACTGGCCGTGGCTCTATCGTCATGCGCGGCAAGGTCAATGTCGAACAGCGCGGAAACGACCGTGAATCGATCATCATCACGGAAGTCCCGTACCAGGTGAACAAGGCCTCGATGATCGAGAAGATGGCCGAACTGGTGCGCGACAAGCGCATCGAAGGCATTTCCGACATTCGCGACGAAAGCGACCGCCAGGGCTACCGCGTCGTCATCGAGCTGAAGCGCGACGCCGTCGCCGACGTCATTCTCAACCAGCTTTATCGCTTCACGCCGCTGCAAACCTCCTTCGGCGCCAATATGGTGGCGCTGAACGGCGGCAAGCCGGAAGTGATGAACCTGACCGACATGCTAAAGGCATTTGTCGGCTTCCGCGAAGAGGTGATTAGCCGGCGCACGAAGTTCCTGCTGCGCAAGGCGCGTGACCGTGCCCATGTATTGGTCGGTCTCGCCATAGCCGTCGCCAACATCGACGAAGTGATCAAGCTGATCCGCACCGCGCCCGATCCGCAGACGGCGCGCGAGCAGTTGATGGAGCGGCGCTGGCCCTCCGGCGACGTCGAGTCATTGATTCTGCTGATCGACGATCCGCGCCATCGCATCAATGAGGATGGCACCTACAACCTGTCCGAGGAACAGGCGCGCGCCATCCTCGAACTGCGCCTGCAGCGCCTGACTGCGCTCGGCCGTGACGAAATAGCCGACGAGCTGAACACCATCGGCGACGAGATCAAGGATTACCTCGACATTCTGTCGTCCCGCGCCCGCATCCAGCAGATCGTCAAGGACGAGCTTGCCGCCGTGCGCGACGAGTTCGGCACGCCGCGCCGCACCGAGCTCACCGACGGCGGCGCCGACATGGAAGACGAGGATCTGATCCAGCGCGAGGACATGGTCGTCACCGTCAGCCATTCCGGCTACATCAAGCGCGTGCCGCTGTCGCTCTACCGGGCGCAACGCCGCGGCGGCAAGGGCCGCTCCGGCATGTCGACCAAGGAAGAGGATTTCGTCACCCGGCTGTTCGTCGCCAACACGCATACGCCGGTGCTGTTCTTCTCCTCGCGCGGCATCGTCTACAAGGAAAAGGTCTGGCGGCTGCCAATCGGCAATCCGCAGTCGCGCGGCAAGGCGCTGATCAACATGCTGCCGCTGGAGCAGGGCGAGCGCATCACCACCATCATGCCGCTGCCCGAGGACGAGACCAGCTGGGGCGAACTCGACGTCATGTTCGCCACCACGCGCGGCACCGTGCGCCGCAACAAGCTGTCCGAATTCGTCCAGGTCAACCGCAACGGCAAGATCGCCATGAAGCTGGAGGAGGAGGGCGACGAGATCCTCGGCGTCGAGACCTGCACAGACAATGACGATGTGCTTTTGACCGCCAGCTCCGGCCAGTGCATCCGCTTCCGCGTTGGCGATGTGCGCGTCTTCCAGAGCCGCAATTCGGTCGGCGTGCGCGGCATAAGCATGGCCGAGACCGACCGCATCATCTCCATGTCGGTGATCGAGCATGTCGATGCTTCGCCGGCGGAACGCTCCGCCTACCTCAAGCGGGCAGCACTGGAGCGGCGGCTTGCCGCCGAGGTGACCGGCGAGGAAGAAGAGATTGCACTCACCAATGAGGAGATTGGCGAGGAGACCGAGCTTTCCGACAGCCGTTACGAAGAGCTCAAGGCGCATGAGCAATTTGTGCTGACGGTGACCGAATATGGCTACGGCAAGCGCTCGTCATCCTACGATTTCCGCCTGACCGGACGCGGCGGCAAGGGCATCCGCGCCACCGACGTGTCGAAGGTGGCCGAGATCGGCCAGCTGGTGGCGACTTTCCCGGTCGGCAATGACGACCAGATCATGCTGGTTTCGGACGGCGGCACGGTCATCCGGGTGCCGGTCAACGGTATCCGTTTCGCCAGCCGCGCCACCAAGGGCGTGACCATCTTCAACACCGCCGAAGGCGAAAAGGTGGTTTCGGTCGAACGGATCTCGGAGCCGCAGGCCGACGAGGATGTCGAAGAGAGTGTCATTGAGGCCGTGGCCGGAGATGCCGTACCGGACAGCGCCGAATAGGTTTTGACCAACAACGCCGGCCCGATGGGCCGGCGCAAACAAGAAACTAGCAATAAATCAGGGGTGACGGTGGGGCCAGCGAGCGCCGAAACCTTCGAACCGCTTTGTCCGGACACGGACGCGCTCTGCCTCGCTATGCAATCCGAATGCGGTGGCGATCAGCATGACGACGGTCATTGCGGTGGCGAGCATGTAGATCAGCATGTGCGTGTTCTCCTGCGCCTATCCAACGGTTAGATCGGGTTTTGGTTTCATCTTCCGAAGTGCAAACTAGCGAACGCGGCGTGAAGTCTTCGTGATCAAGGCATTCATCTGTCGTTCATGTCTGCGAAAAGGTTCACGCAGATGTTCCCAATCGCATTTGCCTTCCGCCCAATGCCCCGCTAGAAGCACCTCCCATGACCGATCGCATCGCCCTTTATGCCGGCTCCTTCGACCCGCTGACCAACGGCCATCTCGATGTCCTGAAGGCATCGCTGGCTGTCGCCGACACGGTTTATGCGGCGATCGGCACTCACCCCGGCAAGACGCCGCTGTTTTCCTTCGACGAACGGGTGAAGCTGATCGAGGCCGCGACCAAGGCCGAATTTGGCCGCGACGGCGACCGTATCAAGGTCGTCGCCTTTGACGGGCTGGTCATCGACGCGGCCCGCAAGCATGGCGCCTCGATCATGATCCGCGGCCTGCGTGACGGCACCGATCTCGACTATGAGATGCAGATGGCTGGAATGAACGAGACGATGGCGCCGGAACTGCAGACGGTTTTTCTGCCCGCCAGCCCGTCGGTACGCACCATTACCGCCACACTTGTGCGCCAGATAGCCTCGATGGGCGGCGACATCCGTCCGTTCGTGCCGGCCGCCGTTGCCGGCGCGCTCACCGCCAAATTCGCGAAATAGTGCATGTCGCCCAAAAGTGGATGCCGGTTTTGGGGCAACGACATGCACCCTAACAAAGACCTTCGGAGATCCCTTATGCAGCTGAAAAAGCTCGCCTCGTTCCTCGTCGTGCTTGCCGGTCTCGTGACCGCATCCGTTTCGGCCTTCGCCGCCGAGCCGGAAAACACCATGATCATCACCTTGAAGAACGGCGACGTCACCATCGCGCTGCGCCCTGATCTGGCGCCCAAGCATGTCGCGCAGATCAAGAAGCTGGTGCGCGAAGGCGTTTACGACGATGTCGCCTTCCACCGCGTCATCAACGGCTTCATGGCGCAGACCGGCGACGTCAAGTTCGGCAACATGAAGAAGGGGTTCAGCCCCGAAGCCGTCGGCACCGGCGGTTCCGAGCTGCCTGATCTTCCGGCCGAATTCTCGCAGAGTGAGCATTTCAAGCGCGGCACGCTCGGCATGGCCCGCTCGCAGGATCCGAACTCCGCCAATTCACAGTTCTTCATCATGTTCGCGCCGGCGCCAAACCTCGATGGCCAGTACACCATCGTCGGCAATGTCGTCAGTGGCATGGAGCTGGTGGACAAGATCAAGAAGGGCGACGAGGCCGACAACGGCACGGTCAGCGACCCCGACCGCATGGTCAAGGTACGCATCGCCGCCGACAAGTAAACCTATCAAATCATTCTGTTTTCTGAGATAAAGGAGATCCGACATGGCTGAGATCAAGGACCGCGAAAACGCGCTCATCCTGGAAACGACCAAGGGCAAGGTCGTCATCGAACTGTTTCCCGACCTGGCCCCCGGCCACGTCGCCCGCATCAAGGAACTGGCCCGCGAAGGCGCCTATGACGGCGTGGTTTTCCACCGCGTCATCGAAGGCTTTATGGCGCAGACCGGTGACGTCAAGTTCGGCAATTCGACCAAGCCCACTTTTGCCCCCTCCCGCGCGGGCATGGGCGGTTCCGAGAAGCCTGACCTGAAGGCTGAATTCTCCAACGCCAACCATGGCCGCGGCACCTGCTCGATGGCCCGTTCGCAGAACCCGAACTCCGCCAATTCGCAGTTCTTCATCTGCTTCGACGATGCCGCTTTCCTCAACCGCCAGTACACGGTCTGGGGCCAGGTCATCGAAGGCATGGACAATGTCGACAAGATCAAGCGCGGCGAGCCGGTGGTCGATCCCGACAAGATCGTGTCGCTGAAGGTCGCGGCCGACGTCAAGTAAGGACAAACGACGATGATGGGCGTGGTCTGGTCGCTGCTCGGCATCCTGTCAGGCGCCTTCATCGCCGTCCAGGCGCCGATCAACTCGCAGCTGGCGCGCGGCCTGGGGCTCCCGGTCGCGGCTGCTGCGTTTTCGTTCCTGTCAGGCGCGATCGTGCTTGGTATCATCTCCATTGCCGTTGTGCGGCTGCAGGACATCTCGCTCGACTGGAAGGCGCCGGCGCCTTGGCTGTTCATCGCCGGCGGCATGCTCGGCGGTTTCTATGTTACCCTGTCAACCATTCTTACGCCGCGCATTGGTGCAGCCGCGTTGATGGCGTTCCTGGTTGCCGGCCAGTTGCTGGCCGGCATGCTGATCGATCGCGTCGGCTTTCTCGGCGTGGCGGTGCGCGAGATTTCGCTCGGCCGCATCGCCGGCGCGGTGCTGCTGTTGGCCGGAGCGCTGCTCGTCCGGCTCTACTGATGCGCGTCGATCTCTTCGACTTCGACCTGCCGGAGGAGCGCATCGCGCTGCGCCCGGCCGAGCCGCGCGACAGCGCCAGAATGCTGGTGGTCAGGCCAGGCGAAGACTTTGCGGACCGCGCGGTGCGCGACCTTCCGTCCTTGCTCAGAACGGGCGACGTGCTGGTCTTCAACGACACCAAGGTCATTCCTGCCCAGTTGAGAGGCATCAGGCGGCGCGGCGAAGCGCAGGCGCAGGTCGACGCCACGCTGCATATGCGCATGGCGCCGGACCGCTGGCTGGCCTTCATGCGGCCGGGCAAGCGCATCGCCGCCGGCGACCGCATCCATTTCGGCCATGACGGCAATTCCTGTTTCCTCGGCCAGCTCGACGCCACAGTGATCGAGAAGGGCGATGCCGGCGAGGTGCTGCTCGGTTTCGACCTGTCGGGGCCGTTTCTCGACGAGGCGCTGCATGCCGTCGGCCACATCCCGCTGCCGCCCTATATCGCCTCCAAGCGCGACGACGACGCGCGCGACCTGACGGATTACCAGACAATCTATGCCAAGGAGGAGGGCGCAGTCGCTGCCCCCACCGCAGGCCTGCATTTCACGCCGGAGCTGTTTGCCGCGCTGGATGCAAAAGGCATCGAACGCCGCTTCGTGACCTTGCATGTCGGCGCCGGCACCTTCCTGCCGGTCAAGGCGGACGACACCGCTCACCACAAGATGCATGCCGAGACCGGCTCGGTCAGCGAAGCAACAGCCGACGCTCTGAATGGCGCCAAGGCGCGGGGCGGGCGCATCATCGCTGTCGGCACCACCTCGCTGCGCTTGCTGGAGAGCGCGGCACGGCCTGATGGCTCGCTGACCGCCTGGTCCGGCCCGACCGACATCTTCATCACGCCGGGCTATCGGTTCAAGACCGCCGACCTGCTGATGACCAATTTCCATCTCCCGCGTTCGACGCTGTTCATGCTGGTTTCGGCCTTCAGCGGCCTAGACACGATGCGTGCGGCCTATGCTCATGCCATCGGGAACAATTACAGGTTCTATTCCTACGGAGATGCAAGCCTGCTTTATCGAGCGGAGATGAGCGATGGACGATGACCTGCAAGCCCTCGATCGCGAAAGCCTGATCGCCGAAGTGAAGAAATTGCGTGCCGGCATTCGCCAGCACCGAGATTCTACCGGCCATGATTTATGCTGGCATCATCCCAACCTGTGGGACCTGCTTGCCGGAAAAGACCGATCCGTCGATTGCCGTGCCGCCATGGCCGAAATTCATGCGCGGCTGCATCCAATACCGCCAGTCGCTCGACAGGCAGGCGCCACGCGCGCCTGTCCATGACAAGGAATTCAATGGCTGAAACATTCACCTTCAAGATCCTCGCCACTGACGGCAAGGCGCGGCGCGGTTCCATCACCATGCCGCGCGGCGAAATCCGCACGCCAGCCTTCATGCCGGTCGGCACCGGCGGCACGGTCAAGGCCATGTATATGGATCAGGTGCGCGGGGTCGGCGCCGATATCATCCTGGGCAACACCTACCATCTGATGCTGCGGCCCGGGGCCGAGCGCGTGGCGCGGCTTGGTGGCTTGCATGAATTCGCCCGCTGGCCGCAGCCGATCCTGACCGACAGTGGCGGTTTTCAGGTCATGTCGCTGTCGAAACTCAGGAAATTGACCGAGAAGGGCGTCACGTTTCGCTCGCACATTGACGGCGCTGCCTACGAGATGTCGCCGGAGCGCTCGATCGAGATCCAGGGCCTGCTCGATTCCGACATCCAGATGCAGCTCGACGAATGCACAGCGCTGCCGGCCGACCTCAAGCAGATCGAGCGCGCGATGGAGCTGTCGCTGCGCTGGGCCGAGCGCTGCAAGACAGCGTTCGGCGACCAGCCCGGCAAGGCCATGTTCGGCATCGTCCAGGGTGGCGACAACGCAGCACTCAGGGTGCGCTCGGCGCAGGCGCTGAGCGCGATGGAGCTGAAGGGCTATGCCGTCGGCGGCCTGGCCGTCGGCGAGCCGCAAGCGGTGATGCTGGATATGCTGGAGATCACCTGTCCGGAATTGCCTGACAACAAGCCTCGATATCTCATGGGCGTCGGCACGCCGGACGACATCGTGAAATCGGTGGCGCGCGGCATCGACATGTTCGACTGCGTGATGCCGACCCGCGCCGGCCGCCATGGCCTGGCCTATACCAGGCGCGGCAAGGTCAATCTCAGGAATGCCCGCCATGCGGACGATCCGCGGCCGCTGGACGAGGAGAGCGACTGCCCGGCGGCACGCGACTATTCACGCGCCTATCTGCATCATCTCGTGCGCTCGCAGGAGGCGCTGGGCGCGATGCTTCTGACCTGGAACAACCTGTCCTACTATCAGAAGCTGATGCAGGACATTCGCGCCGCGATCGAGGCCCGGGACTTTGAGGCGCGCACGGCTGAGATTTCCGAGGCATGGGCGAGGGGTGATATTCCGGTGCTGTAGCCGGGCCTCAGGTACTGAGCGAATTCGCTGCGCGCAAGCTGCAGCCGGTGATCTGAAAGCTGCCGTCGGGCTGCTGTTCCAGCGTGTAGACCGCCTCATAGTCCTTGCCGTCGGGCCCAACGATCAGCACTTGCTGGATTAGCGAAGTTGGCCCCATCTGCTCGACCTTGCCGAAGGAATAGCTCTGCGGCTGGCGCACCGGCGGATAGCCGTTGGTCACCATGTTCATGAAGGTGTCGACGGTCGGAAAGATGCGCTTCACATTTGGAGCGGCGAAACTGTACGCCTTGGCGCCATCATTGGCGATGAGCGCCTTCAACTGACCATCGATGACGGCCTGGCCGGCCTTGACTTCGGCGTCGCCGGCAAGGGCTGCCGACACGAACAACGCGAACAGCAATGAAACGACTGCGAATGCGGTGCGGCGCATGGCCTGTCTCCATTGTCCCCCAACAAAACCCGTCCCGGGACGCATCATACCATACGCTTTGCGGAGCCTCACGGTTTCAGCAACCGCAATATTCGCCACGCAAGTGCCACATGATCATGCTTAAGCCTCCTTTAACGCGGGGCGCGCATCGTAGGACGGGTGGGGACCCGTTCGCGCAACCAGGGGACAACCATGTTCAAGCAGCCGATCGACCGGCGCCTTTTGCTGAAGGGCGCGGCAAGCCTCGCAGTTTTGGCTCCCTTGCCCGCCTGGGCAAGCACCGGGCCGACCGTCACGGAAGTCGCCTTCGATCCCGCCATTCCAGCGCTCGGCAACCCCGATGGCGACGTCACCATCGCCGAATTCGTCGACTATCAGTGCCCGATCTGCAAGCTCGTCTTCGTCGAGCTGAAGAAGTTGATGGAAGAGGACAACGGCGTCCGGCTTGTGATGAAGGACTGGCCGATCTTCGGCGACGTGTCGCGCGACGCGGCGCGGGTGACGCTGCTGAGCGGCGAACACTATGGCGCGGCGGTCGATGCGCTGATGACCAACCAGCGCGGCCTTTCGGAACGCCGCACCAACGACATCCTTTCTTCCGTCGGTGTCGATGTGGCGATGGTGCGTGCCGACCTCGCCATCCGTGAACCCGACATCGACGCTGCCCTTGTCCGCACCGAAGTCCAGGCGACGGCGTTCAAGCTGCGCGGCACGCCAGCCCTGGTCATCGGCGGCAACTTGTATCGGCGCGGCATGCCGGTGTCCGAACTGAGACAAGCCGTCGCCAAGGCGCGCTCGGCCTGATGCTTGAAAGCCGGGCGGCAGTCTGCCACAAGGGCCGCTTGTGTGCTGAAGCTTGATCGGGACCGGCAATGAAGACGTTTTTCATGCAGATAAAGTGCGATCTGGGCAAATCCTACGAGGTCGCCAGCGCGCTCGCCGATGCCGAAATCGCCTCGGAAATCTACTCGACCGCCGGCAATTACGACCTGCTTGCCAAATTCTACGTCGACGACGAGGAAGATGTCGGCCACTTCGTCAACGAGAAGGTGCAGATTATTCCCGGAATCAAGGACACCTTCACGGTCGTCACTTTCCGCGCTTTCTAAAGCAATTCCAGGAAAAAAATGTGAAGCGGTTTTCCGTCCGGAATTGCGTCAAAGCACAAAGCCATGGCAGGTCGCCGTTTCCATGAAACGGTGAACTGCTATGGCCGCATCAGGCACTTGCCCGGCGACAAGGCAGAGCCTGATTAAGGTCCTGTTCCGACTGCCCGAATTTTGGGCAGTCGGAACATACTGGTCGCCGATATCCTCCAAATCACCGATTGCGCTTGATTTTCTCCCGCGACGCCAGTGAAATGGCGTCACAGGGGAGTATGCGATTGGCAGCGTTCGATGAAATGCTTCCGGAAGTTTCCGGGCTGAGACAACCGTATACGGCTTACGACCGCTGGCTGAAGGAGCAGGATCCGGCCAGGCTTACCGAAAAGATGCAGGACGCCGAGCGCGTCTTCCGCAAGACCGGCATTACCTTCGCCGTCTATGGCGAGCAGGAAGCCTCCGAGCGGCTGATCCCCTTCGACATCGTGCCGCGCATCATCTCCGGCAATGAATGGCGGAGGCTAACGCAAGGCATCGAGCAGCGCGTACAGGCGCTGAACGCTTTCCTCGACGACATTTACCACCGCCAGGAAATCCTGCGCGCCGGCCGCGTGCCGAGGGAGCTGATCGCCAGGAACGAGGCGTTCCTGCCGGAAATGATCGGAGTGCGGCCACCGGCCGGCGTCTACACCCACATTATCGGCGTCGACATCGTCCGGATCTCGGAGAACGAGTTCTACGTGCTGGAGGACAATGCGCGCACGCCGTCGGGGGTCTCCTACATGCTGGAGAACCGCGAGACGATGATGCAGCTCTTTCCCGAGCTGTTCCAGCGGATCAAGGTGCGGCCGGTGGAGAATTATCCGCAATTGCTGCGCCAGTCGCTGGCGGCAGTGCGGCCGCAAAGCACCAAGGGCGCACCGACCATTGCCGTGCTGACGCCGGGCAGCTTCAACTCCGCCTATTTCGAACATGCCTTCCTCGCCGACCAGATGGGCGTGCAGTTGGTCGAAGGCCAGGATCTGCGCGTTGTAGACGGCCACGTCGCCATGCGCACGACCGAAGGCTACAAGCAGATCGACGTGCTTTACCGGCGCGTCGACGATTCCTTCCTCGACCCGCTGACCTTCCGGCCGGACTCGGCCCTTGGCGTGCCCGGCATCATGGACGTCTACCGCGCCGGCAACATCACCATCGCCAACGCGCCGGGAACCGGCATCGCCGACGACAAGGCGATCTATTCCTACATGCCCGACATCGTCGAGTTCTACACCGGCCGCAAGGCCATCCTCGGCAACATCCCGACCTGGCGCTGCTCGGAGCCCGACAGCCTGAAATACGTGCTCGAACACATCCATGAGCTGGTCATCAAGGAAGTGCACGGCTCCGGCGGCTACGGCATGCTGGTCGGCCCGGCTGCGACCAAGAAGGAATGCCAGGATTTCGCCAAGAAGCTGCAGGCGAAGCCTTCCAACTACATCGCCCAGCCGACGCTGGCGCTGTCGACTTGCCCGATCCTGACCGAAAAAGGCCTGTCGCCGCGCCATGTCGATCTCAGGCCCTATGTTCTGGTCTCCGACCGAATCCAGATCGTTCCCGGCGGCTTGACGCGGGTGGCGCTGAAGGAGGGGTCGTTGGTCGTGAATTCCTCGCAAGGCGGCGGCACGAAGGATACGTGGGTGTTGGACGATTAGGTAGGGAATAGGGCAGTAGGCAGTAGGCAGTAGAGGGACAAGAAATGCCATATTCCACAGAGATTCAAATACTTACTAATCCCTACTCACTATTCCCTACTCACTAGCCCGAAGGGCCACTTCACATGCTTCTCGGCCGCACCGCCAACGGGCTCTACTGGATGAACCGCTATATCGAGCGGGCGGAAAACATGGCGCGTCTGGTCGATGCCGGCCTTCGCATGGCGCTGACCCGCACCCAGAGCGCGTCGGAAGAGTGGAATTCGGTGCTGCTCAGCGCCGGCTCCGACGTCACCTTCACGCAGAAATACAAGGACTATACCGCCGCCAACGTCGCCGACTTCCTGCTGCGCGACACCTCGAACCCGTCGAGCACGATGTCGGCGATCGAGACCGCTCGCAACAATGCCCGCATGGTGCGCACCGCGCTGACGCGCGAGACCTGGGAGAGCATCAACGAAGCCTGGATGGCCCTGAAGCGCATGCTGGCAAAGCCGATCGACGAGCGCGACCTGCCGAGTGTGCTCGACGCCATCAAACGCGAGACGGCGCTGATCCGCGGCTCGTTCTACGGCACGATGCTGCGCAACGAGATCTTCGACTTCTCGCAGCTCGGCACCTATGTCGAGCGGGCCGACAACACGGCACGCATCCTCGACGTGAAATACTACGTGCTGCTGCCGTCGATCTCCTGGGTCGGCTCGAGCCTCGACAACTACCAGTGGGAATCGATCCTGCGCTCGGTGTCGGCGCACCGTTCCTATCGCTGGGTCTATGAGGCCGACTACAAACCGACCAACATTGCCGACTATCTGATCCTCAATGTGCGCATGCCGCGCTCGCTGACCTTCTGTTATCGTTTTCTCGCCGAGCATCTGAAGTTCCTCGGCGACGATTATGGCGACCGTCATGCCTGCCACGCCACCGTCGACAGGACACAGGCGATGCTGCAGGCAGGGTCGATCAAGGACATATTCGACGCCGGCCTGCACGAATTCCTGGCCAGGTTCATTCAAGACAACACCAAGCTTGGTGAAGAGATCGCACAAGATTACCGGTTCAATTGAGCATGATCGCGAACCGGAGGACCGCGCTAGCGACAAGTGAGACCCGGTTTTCGGATAAGATCATGCTTGCAAACGGAAAATAGGGCATGCGGCTCAAGATCACCCACCGTACCGAATACCGCTACGACGCGCCGGTGCACTATCTGTTGCAGCGGCTGCGCCTGTTACCGGTCAGTGGCCCGACGCAGACCGTGCTGTCCTGGGCGCTGAAGATCGAGGGCGCGCGCGAGGAAGTCCGCTTTAACGACCATTTCGGCAACGATAACAGGCTGTTGAGCGTCGAGGGCGAGCGCGACTTCATCACCGTCGAGGCCTCCGGCGAGGTTGTCACGCGCGACACAGCGGGCGTCTCGGGTCCGCATCACGGCTTTGCGCCGCTGTGGCTGTTCAGCCAGGAGACAGCTTTGACCATCCCCGGCGAGGGCATAAGCGAGCTTGCCGCGGCGGTCGGCAAAGGTACCGACATCGAAAGGCTGCATCGGCTGATGGCGCTGATCGTCGAGCGCGTCGCCTACACGCCGGGCACCACCAGCGTGACGACCCCGGCGGAAGAGGCATTGGCGCTGAAGACCGGCGTTTGCCAGGATCACAGCCACATCTTTGTCACCGCAGCCCGCGTCATGGGTTTTCCGGCCCGCTATGTCAGTGGCTATCTGATGATGGATGCGGCCATCGAGCAGGCGGCGAGCCATGCCTGGGCCGAAGCCCATGTTCAGGGTCTCGGCTGGGTCGCCTTCGACGCCGCCAACGGCATTTCCCCCGATGAACGCTATGTCAGGGTAGCCACCGGCCGTGATTATCGCGACGCCTCGCCGGTGTCGGGAATTCGACTGGGACAGGCGGAGGAACAGCTTGCAGTCACCGTCACGGTAGAGCAGTAGTCTCCGGCAAGATTGCTGCCTGAAGAGATTCCATGACTTATTGCGTCGGCCTCAAGATCGATCGTGGGCTCGTGTTCATGTCGGACACGCGCACCAATGCCGGGATGGATTCGATCTCCACTTTCAAGAAGATGCATGTCTGGGAAGAGCCAGGCGAGCGCGTCATCGTGCTGATGTCGGCCGGCAATCTGGCCACGACGCAGGCCGTGGTCAGCCTGCTCGACGAGCGCACCAAAGCGGTGGCGGAACGCCACGCGACGCTGCTCGAGACCCCATCCATGTACCAGACGGTGCGGCTGGTCGGCGACACCGTCAAGGAAGTCATCGCCAGCTCGTCGCCTGCCGGCGAAAAGGCGGATTCCTATTTCAACGCCTCCTTCATCCTCGGCGGCCAGATCAAGGGCAGCCCGCCACGGCTGTTCATGATCTATCCCGAGGGCAATTTCATCGAATCCACCGACGACACGCCGTTCTTCCAGATCGGCGAGACCAAATACGGCAAGCCGATCATCATCCGTGCCTATGAAAGGACGATGAGCCTGGCTGAAACGGTCAAGCTCTTGCTGGTGTCGTTCGATTCGACGCTGAAATCGAACCTGTCCGTCGGCCTGCCTCTCGACCTGCTGTTCCTGGGGGAGGATACGTTCACGGTGGGTTTGAAAAAACGCATCGGCCAGGACGATCGATATTATCGTGCTATTTCCGAAGGCTGGTCGAACGCGTTGAAGACGGCCTTTGCCAGCCTGCCTGATTTTCCGGGGTAGCGCGGCAACCTTCGTCGCGGTTGCCTGTCTCTATTTAACATGTTAATCAAAAATTCAAACGGCTGGGCTGATCGGCACGTCGGGAGGATCCATGGACAACGAGCAATTCCGCGACTGGTCGAGGCGCGCCGCCGACTGGGGCGCTGATTACCGCGCCGGCCTTCGCGATCGGCCCGTGCGACCTGCCATAGCGCCGGGCGAGATCTTCAGGAGCATCGAAGCTTCTCCGCCGGAGGCCGCGGAATCGATGGAGACGATCTTCGCCGATTTCGAAGCCAAGATCGTGCCCGGCATGACGCATTGGCAGCATCCGCGTTTCTTTGCTTATTTCCCGGCCAATGCAGCACCCGTCTCGGTGGTTGCCGAATATCTGGTCTCTGCGATGGCCGCGCAGTGCATGCTGTGGCAGACTTCGCCGGCGGCGACAGAGCTTGAGACGCGCATCGTCGACTGGATGCGCCAGGCGCTCGGCCTGCCCGAAGGCTTTTCCGGCGTGATCCAGGACTCCGCATCATCGGCGACGCTGGCCGCCGTGTTGACCATGCGCGAGCGCACGCTCGACTGGCAGGGCAACAAGAAGGGTCTTTCCGGGCAGGGCAGGCTGCGCGTCTATTCCTCCGACCAGGTGCACACCTCGATCGACCGCGCCATCTGGGTCGCCGGCATTGGCGAGGAAAACCTCGTCCGCATTCCCGTCGCCGGCACCTACCGCGCCATGGATACCGCGGCTTTGGAAGCGGCGATTGTTGCCGACCGCGCGGCCGGCCTATTGCCGGCCGGCATCATCGCGTGCGTCGGCGGCACCAGCACCGGCGGCACCGACGACATCGCTGAAGTGGCCGCGGTGGCCAAACGCCAGGGGCTCTATCTGCATATCGACGCCGCCTGGGCCGGATCGGCCATGATCTGCCCGGAATACCGGCATTTCTGGACCGGTGTCGAGGGCGCGGACTCGATCGTCTTCAACCCGCACAAATGGCTGGGCGCGCAATTCGACTGCTCGATCCAGTTCGTCCGCCAGCCGGAGGATCTCGTGCGCACGCTGGCGATCAAGCCGGACTATCTGAAAACTCGCGGCCATGACGGCATCATCAACTACTCCGAATGGTCGGTGCCTCTCGGCCGTCGCTTCCGGGCGCTGAAGCTGTGGTTCCTGCTGCGCGCCCATGGCCTCGAGGCGCTGCGCACCATGATCCGCAATCACGTCGCCTGGAGCGAAGGCATAGCAGCGCGCCTGGCCGAGGAGGAGGATTTCGAGCTCGCCAGCCAGCCGATGCTGTCGCTGTTCTCGTTCCGGCATCGCGCCACATCCGGCGCTGACTGCGACGAGCACAATCTGCGTCTGGTCGACGCCATCAACAATGACGGCCGTATCTACCTGACGCAGACGCGTGTCGATGGGCGGGTCGCCATCCGCTTCCAGGCAGGCCAGTTCGAGACAACCGCGGCCGATGTCGATACCGCCTTCACTGTCATCTGCGAGTGTGCAAGATCCCCGAAGGACTGACAGGGATTGCCCGGGTGGTTGCCGCCGCCGGGGCAAGCCAGCAAGGACTTGCGAGCAAGCATATGGCCGGAAGGGCTGAAGGGGTTAGCCAGAATCTGACGGGCGTCTGGAGCGGGCGCTATTTCTATCCGCGCGAACTGCCGCCGGTTTCCTTCGTTGCAACGCTGATCGAGACGGCAACCAGCTTGACGGGGATGACCCACGAACCGGCGGCGACCAGCACGGCAAGATACGCAAGCCTGCAGGGGCAGCGAGAGGGCAACGCCGTCTCCTTTACCAAGACATACGACAAGGCCGAATTGAAGGCGCACCCGATTCACTACAGCGGCATCATCAACGGTGATGCAACCGAGATCAAAGGCACTTGGCGGATCCCGGGATACTGGTCCGGCAATTTCCTGATGATCCGCTCGCCAGGTAAAGTCGCGGCTGTCACCCGCAAGGTGGCGGAGCGGGTCTGAGCCGTATCTGCCCGGTTCGCCTTTGCAATCATCGATATTTCATTAGCCGGCGTCTCCCTTTTCATTGCTTTCGTTTTCAGCTACAAACAAGAAAAACGAAAACGGGAGGTTCTCAGTGTATTTGTCGCCGCGCCATGCCGAGATCATCCAGATGGCGAAGGACCATGGCCGTGTGCTGGTCGATGACCTCGCCACGCATTTCAACGTGACGCCACAGACCATCCGCAAGGACCTCAACGATCTCTGCGACCAGCGGCTGCTGACGCGCATCCATGGCGGGGCCCTGTTCCCGTCCGGCATCGAGAACATGGAGTATGAGGCGCGCCGCAAGATTGCCGCCGACGAGAAGGAGGCCATCGGCCGCGCGGCGGCCAGGCTGATACCCGACAACGCCTCCCTGTTCATCAACATCGGCACCACGACCGAGTCGGTCAGCAAGGCGCTGCTCGACCATACCGGGCTGATGGTCATCACCAATAATATCAATGTTGCCAACAGGATGCGCATCTATCCTTCGATCGAGGTGGTAATCGCCGGCGGCGTCGTGCGTGGCTCCGACGGCGGCGTTGTCGGCGAGGCCGCGGTCGATTTCATCAGGCAGTTCAAGGTCGACTATGCGGTGATCGGCGCCTCGGCCATCGACCATGACGGCGCGTTGCTCGATTTCGACTTTCGCGAAGTGAAAGTGGCGCAAGCCATTATCGCCAATGCCAGGCATGTCATCCTGGTCTCCGACCAGACCAAGTTCGAACGCACCGCGCCGGTTCGCATCGGCCATCTCTCGCAAGTCAACACCTTCATCACCGACCGTTGCGACATCCCGTCGGTGCGTAAGATCTGCGAGGAAGCGGAGGTTCAATTGATCGAAACGTCGCTCGGCTAGGCTATCGATCACGGTCCCGTTACATTTCGTTTGACATTCGTTCTTATTTCGAAATAATCCCGATACGGTTTCGTAACAACTCAAAAATGCTGCAATGCGAAATCGCGGGAGGGATTTGTGGACGCAGTCCGTGACATCTTCGTCATCGGTGGCGGCATCAATGGCTGCGGCATCGCCCGCGACGCCGTTGGGCGGGGCTTTTCGGTATTTCTCGCCGAGATGAACGATCTTGCCAGCGGAACCTCCTCCGGCTCGACCAAGCTGATCCACGGCGGTCTGCGCTACCTCGAATTCTACGAGTTCCGGCTGGTGCGCGAGGCGCTGATGGAGCGCGAGGTTCTGTGGAAGAACGCGCCGCACATCATCTGGCCGATGCGCTTCGTGCTGCCCTATGCCAAGGGCCTGCGCCCGGCCTGGCTGATCCGGCTCGGCCTGTTCCTCTACGATCATATTGGTGGCCGCAAATTGCTGCCGGCGACCCGGACACTGGACATGTCCAAGGATCCGGCGGGCAAGCCGCTGAAGCCGCTGTTTCACAAGGCCTTCGAGTACTCGGACGGCTGGGTCAACGATGCCCGGCTGGTGGTGTTGAACGCGCGTGACGCCGCCGACCGCGGCGCCACCATCCGCACCCGCACGAAAGTCGTCGGGGCGCGGCGCGAAGCCGATCTATGGGCGATCCGCGTGGAAGACGTGCGGACGGGAGATGCCGACGAGGTCAAGGCCCGGCTGCTGGTCAATGCCGCCGGTCCATGGGTCGACCACGTCCTGTCGACCACCGTGGGCCAGAACGACGTGCACAATGTGCGCCTGGTGCAGGGCAGTCATATCGTCATCAAAAAGAAATTCGATGATCCGCGCGCCTACTTCTTCCAGAACAAGGACGGGCGCATCATCTTCGCCATCCCTTACGAGGAAGAATTTACGCTGATCGGCACCACCGATCGCGACTATCCCGGCGATCCGCATGACGTGAAGATCAGCGACACCGAGATCGACTATCTCTGCGCGGCGGCGAGCGAATATTTTGCTGAAGCCGTGACGCGCCCCGACATCGTCTGGACCTATTCGGCCGTGCGCCCGCTCTACGACGACGGCGCTTCGAAGGCGCAGGAAGCGACCCGCGACTATGTGTTGAAAGCCGATGGCGGCGAGGGCAAGGCGCCGATCGTCAACGCTTTCGGCGGCAAGATCACCACCTACCGCCGGCTGTCGGAATCGATGCTGGAAAAGATCGAAGGTTTTCTCGGCAAGCGCGGCAAGCCGTGGACGGCGAACGCGCCCTTGCCAGGCGGCGATTTCCCGGCCACCGGTTTCGACGCCCAGGTGGCGAAGCTGAAGAGCGCCTATCCTTTCCTCGACCAGCGCCTGGCGCGTCGGTTGACCAGGCTTTACGGCACGCGCGCGCAAGTGCTGCTCGGCCTCGCCAAGTCGAACGCCGATCTCGGCCGCAATTTCGGCGCCGATCTCTATGAGGCCGAGGTACGCTACCTCAGCGAAAACGAATGGGCGCTGACCGCCGAAGATGTATTGTGGCGTCGCACCAAGCGCGGTCTGCATCTCAGCCGCGAACAGGCCTCGGCGCTTGACGAATTCATGCGCGGCATAAGCCGGCGCCATGTCGCGGCAGCGGAATAGGGAAGGCGATTGATGCACAAAGCCTGGGAGGAGGCATCATGCTGGAACTGAGAAACGTGACGAAGATGGTCGGCGCGGTGGAGCATATCCGCGACGTGTCGCTGACGCTTCAGCACGGCTCGCTCAACGTTTTGCTCGGGCCGACACTGTCGGGCAAGACCAGCCTGATGCGGCTGATGGCCGGGCTCGACGTGCCGACCACCGGTTCAGTCTGGTTCGACGGCCAGAATGTCACCGGCATGCCGGTGCAGCAGCGCAAGATCGCCATGGTCTATCAGCAGTTCATCAACTACCCCGCGATGACCGTCTACGAGAACATCGCCTCGCCGTTGCGCGTCGCCGGCACCGACCAGGCCAAGATCGACAAGGAAGTCCGCAACGCGGCAGGGCTTCTGAAGCTCACACCCTATCTCGACCGCACGCCGCTCAGCCTGTCCGGCGGACAGCAGCAGCGTACGGCGCTGGCCCGCGCCATCGTCAAGAATGCCAGCCTGGTGCTGCTCGACGAGCCGCTCGCCAATCTCGACTACAAATTGCGCGAGGAGCTGCGCGCCGAACTGCCCAAGATATTTGCCGCCGCCGGCACCATTTTCGTCTACGCCACGACTGAGCCGCATGAAGCCTTGCTGCTCGGCGGCAATACGGCGACGCTGTCCGAGGGGCGGATCACCCAATTCGGGCCGACCATCGACGTCTTCCGCAAGCCGATCGACCTGGTGACGGCGAAAACCTTTGCCGATCCGCCGCTCAACACCATCGTGCTGGCCAAGAAGGGCCCGGATTTCCTGCTCGAGGGCGGCGTCAAGCTGCCGGTGCCGGCCGAACTCGCCGGCATTGCCGACGCCAATTACACGATCGGCTTTCAGCCGCATCATCTGTCGCTGGAGCGGCCCAACGCTGCCGCGGTGCCGGTGCGCGCCAAGGTGACGATCACCGAGATCACCGGCTCGGAAAGCTTCATCCACCTCGATTTTGCCGATGCGCGCTGGGTCATGCTGACCCACGGCATCCGGGATTTCGAGCCGGACGCCGAGATCGAGGTGTTTATCGATCCGCGCCACATCATGGTCTTCGACAGCAACGGCAGCGCCGTCGCCGCGCCGAAGCTTGCGGCCTGAGGGGGAAGAGATGGCGCGCATCGACGTCAACCATGTCAGGCACTCCTACCTGCCCAATCCGCAGAAGGATGCCGATTTTGCGCTGCGGGAAGTGCACCACACATTCGAGGATGGCGGCGCCTACGCGCTGCTTGGGCCTTCGGGTTGCGGCAAAACCACGCTGCTCAACATCATTTCGGGACTTTTGCACCCCTCGCACGGTGAGTTGCTGTTCAACGGCAAGGACGTCACCAATCTGTCGACGCAGGAGCGCAACATCGCGCAGGTGTTCCAGTTCCCGGTCATCTACGACACCATGACCGTTTACGACAATCTTGCCTTCCCGCTGCGCAACCGCGGCGTGCCGGAGGCCGATGTCGACCGCAAGGTGCGCGAGACGCTGGAGATGATCGACCTGGCGTCGTGGGCGAAGAAGAAGGCGAGGGGCCTGACCGCCGACCAGAAGCAGAAGATCTCGCTCGGCCGCGGCTTGGTGCGCTCGGATGTCAATGCTATCCTGTTCGACGAACCGCTGACGGTTATCGATCCGCACATGAAGTGGGTGCTGCGCTCGCAGTTGAAGCAACTGCACCGCCGCTTCGGCTACACCATGGTCTATGTCACCCATGACCAGACCGAGGCGCTGACCTTCGCCGACCAGGTCGTCGTCATGTATGATGGCGGCATCGTCCAGATCGGCACGCCGGCTGAATTGTTCGAGCGCCCGCGCCACACATTCGTCGGTTACTTCATCGGCTCGCCCGGCATGAACGTCATGCCGGTGGCGATCGACGGCAAGACCGCGACCATTGGCAGCCAACGCATCGAGCTGCCCGGCGCGCCAAAGACCGCCGCTGGGAGCTCCGGCGCCATCGAACTCGGCATCCGCCCCGAATATGTCAGGCTCGGCCGTGACGGCATGGCGGTTAAAATCAGCAAGGTCGAGGATCTCGGCCGCCACAAGGTGGTGCGCGCCAGCCTCGAAGGCCGCGAGATCGCTGCCGTCATCGGCGAGGACGAGAGCGTGCCGGCCGACCCAAAGGTTCGCTTCGATCCGGCCGGCATCAACATCTATGCCGATTCCTGGCTGGTTGAGATGGGGCGTGTCGAGATGGGGGCATAGATGGAAAAGACCTGGAACAACAAGGCCTGGTTCCTGGTGCTGCCGGTGCTGGTGCTGGTGGCGTTCTCGGCCGTCATTCCGCTGATGACGGTCGTCAACTATTCGGTGCAGGACACCTTCGGCAACAACGTCTTCTTCTGGGCAGGCACCCAGTGGTTCGAGGAACTGCTGTCGTCCAGCCGCTTCTGGGAAGCGATGGTGCGCAACCTGATCTTCTCCTTCATCATTCTGGCCATCGAAGTGCCGCTCGGCATATTCATCGCGCTCAACATGCCGAAGAAGGGCTGGGGCGTGCCGGTCTGCCTAGTGCTTATGTCGTTGCCGCTGCTCATTCCGTGGAACGTCGTCGGCACCATTTGGCAGGTCTTCGGCCGCAACGACATCGGCCTGCTCGGCTACTACGTCAACGCGCTCGGCATCGACTACAATTACGTTCAGGATCCGTTCGACGCCTGGGTCACCATCATCATCATGGACGTCTGGCACTGGACCAGCCTTGTCGTGCTGCTCTGCTATGCCGGCCTGGTTTCGATCCCGGATGCCTTCTACCAGGCGGCCAAGATCGACGGCGCCTCGCGCTGGGCGGTGTTCCGTTATATCCAGCTGCCGAAGATGCAGCGTGTGCTTTTGATCGCCGTGCTGTTGCGCTTCATGGATAGCTTCATGATCTACACCGAGCCCTTCGTCGTCACCGGCGGCGGCCCCGGCAACTCGACCACCTTCCTGTCGATCGACCTCGTCAAGACCGCGCTCGGCCAGTTCGACCTCGGTCCGGCGGCCGCCATGTCGCTGGTCTACTTCCTGATCATCCTGTTGTTGTCGTGGGTGTTCTACACCGTGATGACCAACTACGACGCGGAGCGCTGAGATGAGCGGCGCCAACGAAAGAGCCGACAGAGTGAGCGAAACCACCGCTTCGGGAAAATTGGCGAGCACGCTTTCGCAGGATCAGGTCGCCCGGCTGATGCGCAAGCGCGGCGAGGAATCGCGCTGGTGGTGGATCGTGCCGACGATCTACATCATCGTGCTTCTGCTGCCGATCTACTGGCTCATCAACATGAGCTTCAAGACCAATGCCGAGATCGTCTCCTCGCTGACGCTCTATCCGCATCAGCCTACGATCGCCAACTACGTCACTATCTTCACCGATGCGTCCTGGTATTCGGGCTACATCAACTCGATCACCTATGTTGTCATGAACATGGTGATTTCCGTGGCTGCGGCGCTGCCGGCGGCCTACGCCTTTTCGCGCTACCGCTTCCTCGGCGACAAGCATCTGTTCTTCTGGCTGCTGACCAACCGCATGGCGCCGCCGGCAGTGTTCGCGCTGCCGTTCTTCCAGCTCTATTCGGCTTTCGGCCTGATCGACACCCACATCGCTGTGGCGCTGGCGCACTGCCTGTTCAACGTGCCGCTGGCGGTGTGGATCCTGGAAGGCTTCATGTCGGGCGTGCCCAAAGAGATCGACGAAACAGCCTATATCGACGGCTACTCCTTCCCGCGCTTCTTCGTCAGGATATTCATGCCGCTGATCGCCAGTGGCATCGGTGTCGCCTGCTTCTTCTGCTTCATGTTCTCATGGGTCGAGCTTTTGATCGCTCGCACGCTGACGACCACCGATGCCAAGCCCATCGCCGCCACCATGACCCGCACCGTTTCGGCCGCCGGCATGGATTGGGGCCTGCTCGCTGCCGCCGGCGTGCTGACGCTGATCCCCGGCGCGCTCGTCATCTGGTTTGTCCGCAACTACATCGCCAAGGGCTTCGCCCTGGGGAGGGTGTGATGAAACAAAAGCACGGGTTCACCCTCACCACCACCGCCAAGGGCTTTGCCCTGGGGAGGGTGTCACCATGAATCTCGACCTCACCTGGATGGCGTGGACGTGGCCGACGGCGGCGTTCTTCGGCACCATTCTTCTACTGCTGTGCGGCATGGCGTTTTGGGAATTTGCCTCGCCGGGCGGCAATCCGCGCGTCGGCATCCTGCGCTTCGAGACGACGCGCGGCGACCGTCTTTTTCTGTCGCTGCTTGGCAGCGCCTTTATCCATCTCGCTTGGCTGGGTCTTGTCGGATCCAACCTGTGGTGGGCTCTCGCTCTCTCCGTGGTCTACGCCGTTGGCGTGTTCCGCTACGTATAGAGGGGGAAACTGTTGGAGCGACCGCGTGCCGGCGGCCGTTCCAGATCACACTTGAAACCTAAATGTGGAGGAAACCTATGCGACGGCAATTTTTAACATCAACTGCCCTTGTCCTGTTGCTCGGGGTAGGCAACGCCTACGCCGGAATGGATGAGGCCAAGGCGTTTCTGGACAAGGAAATCGGCCCGCTGTCGACGCTCGACCGCGCCGGCCAGGAAGCAGAAATGCAGTGGTTCATCGATGCCGCGAAGCCTTTCGCCGGCATGGACATCAAGGTCGTGTCCGAAACCATCGCCACCCACCAGTATGAATCGCAGGTGCTGGCGCCGGCCTTTACCGCCATCACCGGCATCAAGATCACGCATGACGTCATCCAGGAAGGCGACGTCGTCGAGAAGATCCAGACCCAGATGCAGACCGGCCAGAACCTTTATGACGGCTGGGTCAACGATTCCGACCTGATCGGCACCCACTGGCGCTACCAGCAGGTCCGCAACCTGACCGACTGGATGGCGGGCGAGGGCAAGGACGTTACCAATCCGAACCTCGACCTGAAGGATTTTATCGGCACCTCCTTCACCACCGCGCCGGACAAGAAGCTCTATCAGCTGCCCGACCAGCAGTTCGCCAACCTCTACTGGTTCCGTTACGACTGGTTCAACGACGAGAAGAACAAGGCCGACTTCAAGGCGAAATACGGCTACGACCTCGGCGTTCCCGTCAACTGGTCGGCCTATGAGGACATCGCCGAGTTCTTCACCGGCCGCGAGATCGACGGCAAGAAGGTCTATGGCCACATGGACTACGGCAAGAAGGACCCGTCGCTCGGCTGGCGGTTCACTGATGCCTGGCTGTCGATGGCCGGCAACGGCGACAAGGGCCTGCCGAACGGCCTGCCGGTCGACGAATGGGGCATCAAGGTCAACGAGAAATCACAGCCGGTCGGCTCCTGCACGGCGCGCGGCGGCGACACCAACGGCCCGGCTGCCGTCTACTCGATCCAAAAATACCTCGACTGGCTGAAGGCCTACGCTCCGGCCGAAGCCCAAGGCATGACCTTCTCCGAATCCGGCCCGGTGCCGGCACAGGGTGCGGTCGCGCAGCAGATATTCTGGTACACCGCCTTCACCGCTTCGATGGTCGACGCCGGCGCCAAGGCGGTGCTGAACGACGACGGTACGCCGAAGTGGCGCATGGCCCCGTCGCCGCATGGCGTCTACTGGAAGGACGGCATGAAGCTCGGCTATCAGGACGTGGGTTCCTGGACGCTGATGAAGTCGACGCCGACCGACCGCGCCAAGGCCGCCTGGCTCTACGCGCAGTTCGTGACCTCGAAGACGGTCGACGTGAAGAAGAGCCATGTCGGCTTGACCTTCATCCGCGAAAGCACGATCCACGACAAGAGCTTCACCGAACGTGCGCCGAAGCTCGGTGGTCTGATCGAGTTCTACCGCTCGCCGGCCCGCGTTCAGTGGTCGCCGACTGGCACCAACGTGCCCGATTATCCGAAGCTGGCACAGCTCTGGTGGCAGGCGATCGGCGATGCCTCGTCCGGCGCCAAGACGGCGCAGGAAGCCATGGACTCGCTCTGCGCCGAGCAGGAAAAAGTCATGACCCGCATCGAGAAGTCGGGCGTCCAGGGCGATATCGGCCCGAAGATGGCCGAAGAGCATGACCTCGCCTACTGGAACGCCGACGCGGTCAAGAACGGCAATCTCGCGCCTCAGCTGAAGATCGAGAACGAGAAGGAAAAGCCGATCACCATCAACTACGACGAACTGGTGAAGAGCTGGCAGAAGTAATCTTGGCGTACGCGCCAGGATCATAGTGAACGGGGAGGCGGCATCTTGCCGTCTCCCCTGTTTGTATAGGCGAGCTACCGGGAGGACTAATGACCGGATACATCCTTGCAATCGACCAGGGTACGACATCGACCAGGGCGATCCTGTTCGACGGCGCGATGAAGGTCGCCGGCAGCAAGCAGCAGGAATTCACCCAGCATTATCCTGCCTCCGGCTGGGTCGAGCATGATCCGGAAGAGATCTGGGCAAGCGTCGTCGCGACGGTCAAAGGCGCGCTGAAGGCCGCCGGCCGCGAGGCCTCGGATGTGGCGGCGATCGGCATCACCAACCAGCGCGAAACCGTCGTCATCTGGGACAAGGCGACCGGCAAGCCGATCCACAATGCCATCGTCTGGCAGGACCGCCGCACCGCGCCGCTCTGCCAGAAGCTGAAGAAACACGGCCTGGAGAAAAAGTTCACCAAAAAGACCGGCCTACTGCTCGATCCCTATTTCTCCGGCACCAAGATCGCCTGGATGCTGGACAAGGTGAACGGTGCGAGAAAGCGCGCCGAAAAGGGCGAACTGCTCGCCGGCACCATCGACAGTTTTTTGATCTGGCGGCTGACCGGCGGCAAGGTACATGCGACGGATGCCACCAACGCCTCGCGCACGCTGGTCTACAACATCGAGAAAAATGTCTGGGACGACGAGCTGCTCTCCATCCTGCGCATCCCGGTGGCGATGCTGCCTGAGGTCAAGGATTGCGCCGACGACTACGGCGTGACGGAAAAAAGCCTGTTTGGCGCCGAAATCAAAATCCTTGGCGTGGCCGGCGATCAGCACGCAGCGACCATCGGCCAGGCCTGTTTCGAGCCAGGCATGATGAAATCGACCTATGGCACCGGCTGCTTTGCGCTGCTCAACACCGGCGCCGATCTGGTGCGCTCGAAGAACCGGCTGTTGACCACCATCGCCTATCGGCTGAACGGCAAGACTACCTATGCCTTGGAAGGCTCGATCTTCATCGCGGGTGCCGCCGTGCAATGGCTGCGCGATGGCATCAAGGTGATCGGCAAGGCCGAGCATAGCGGCGTATTGGCGGCAACCGCCGACCCTACGCAGAACGTCTATCTCGTGCCGGCTTTCGTCGGTCTCGGCGCGCCGCATTGGGACGCCGAGGCGCGTGGCGCGATCTTCGGGCTGACCCGCAACTCTGGCCCGGCGGAGTTCGCCCGCGCGGCGCTTGAATCCGTCGCCTACCAGACGCGCGATCTCCTCGACGCCATGCGCAAGGACTGGAAGGGGGCATCGGCCAAAACCGTGCTTCGCGTCGACGGCGGCATGGTGGCCTCCGACTGGACCATGCAGCGGCTGGCCGATATCCTCGATGCGCCGGTCGATCGCCCGACCATTCTGGAGACCACGGCGCTGGGCGCAGCGTGGCTTGCCGGCTCGAAGGCGGGTGTGTTGCCGAAGGCGAAGGATTTTGCCAGGAGTTGGGCGCTCGAGCGCCGCTTCAAGCCGGACATGGATGCCGACACCCGCTCGGCAAAACTGGCGGGTTGGCGCGACGCGGTGCGCCGGACATTGAGCGCGTCCTGATTTCGCACTTAAGACCAAGTCCGCGAAAAGACGAAGCCCGCGCCCGTTGCCGGCGCAGGCTCCGTCCTACCCTAACTTCGCCCTAAACACATCAATAGGGCGAATTACACTGCCGCCGAGGGCCGTAGTTGGGCTGGAATGTGTTGTCCGAGGCGCGGTAGGAGCGATAGCGGTCGTAGCACCACTGCACATGCGCATCGCCGCCGTAGACGCGGTTGTTCTCGCTGTTGACGATCGCACCGGTGATCAAGGCGCCGGTGGCGAAGGCAGCCAGCGGGAACCAGTAGTCGCCGTGACGGCGATAGCCGCGGTGATATTCGCGATAGCCGCGATGGCCATTCCAATAGCTGCCGCCATCATTGTTGCGCGAGAACTGGCGGCCTACGCGGAAATCGCGATTGCCGGAATTGCGGTTGCCGTGGCGCATCCACCGCCAGTTGTCATGACGAGAATCGCCCACATTCACGATGTCGGACGAAGTTGCTGATGACTGGGGCACGAACATCTGGGCGGCATTGGCCGGCATAGCGGCGGCCGCGGCAAACGAAATTGACAGGGTGGTCGCCAGTAGACCCGTTGCGATCTTGTTCATGATCTTCTCCTTGAAGGGTGGTTGACGTCCCTTGTGAGACGAAAACGGCCCGCTCGTGCGATGGTTCCCACCAAAACAGTAAGTTGCTGATTTGTAATGTTTCTCGAATTCGGCGCGTGAGAAAAGGCGCGTCTCGCGCGCCAACAGATCGAAGCGGCGACCACGTTGCGGGAGCGGCTCACCGGGCTGGTGACGACGCAATTTGCGGCGCGTCTGGCGATGGCTGAAACCCCGGTCGAAGGGCCATCTTTTTCCGGTTGACCGGTCGCGGCACTCTCCCTATGTTCCGCGCAATTTCGAGGGCGGCCTTTAGAGCCCGCGGGAGCGCGTAGCTCAGCCGGTAGAGCAACTGACTTTTAATCAGTAGGTCTCGGGTTCGAACCCCGACGCGCTCACCAGAAATACTTCGTGCGGAAGTTGCCCTGTCAGCAGCCCCCATCGCCCCTACAATCGTTGCCCGGTCTTGACGTCGAACAGATGAGCGCAGGCGCGGTCGATCTCGATGCGCATCTGCTCGCCCTGTTTCAGTGCCAGCCGCTCGCGGAAAAGGCAGGAGATTTCTTCTCCGGCGCAGTCGACCCTGGCAAAGATTTCCGAACCCGTTGCTTCCAGAAGCACGATCGTGCCGGGGATTCCTTTGGCGGTCGTCGCTCGGATGTGTTCGGGGCGGATGCCGTAGATGAGGTCGCCGCCGGGTATGTTTGCCAGGTCGATGCCTTCCGGCAGCGGCAAGATCAGTCCACCGGCGCTGCGGAAAACACCTTCCTCGACATGGCCCCGAATGAAATTCATCGCCGGCGAGCCGATGAAGCCGGCAACGAAGAGGTTGGCCGGGCGATCGTAGAGATCGAGCGGCGCGCCGATCTGCTCGACAAGGCCGTCATGCAGCACGACGATCTTGTCGGCCATGGTCATGGCCTCGATCTGGTCGTGGGTGACGTAGATGGTGGTGGTTCCCAGCCGCTGGTGCAGCGCCTTGATCTCGCCGCGCATCTGCACGCGCAATTTGGCGTCGAGATTGGACAGCGGCTCGTCGAACAGGAACACCTGCGGGTCGCGCACGATGGCCCGGCCCATGGCGACGCGCTGGCGCTGGCCGCCGGAAAGCTGACGCGGATAGCGGTCGAGCAGCTTGTCCAGGCCGAGAATGCTGGCGGCCCTGCCGACGCGGCCGGCGGTGTCGGCCGGATCGGCTTTCTTGATCTTCAGGGCAAAGCCCATATTTTCGGCCACCGTCATATGCGGATACAGCGCGTAGTTCTGGAACACCATGGCGATGTTTCGGTCGCGCGCCCTGAGATTGTTGACGACGCGATCGCCAATGGCGATCCTGCCGCCCGAGATCGTTTCCAGTCCGGCAATCATGCGCAGCAGCGTCGACTTTCCGCAGCCCGACGGCCCGACCAGGATGACGAATTCGCCATCGACGATGTCGACGCTGACATCGTGGATGATCTTGGCGGCTCCGAAAGCCTTCTGAACGTTGTTGATTGTTACCGATGCCATTGGATTTCTCCCGGAAATGAGTGATGTCGGGGCCGTGCCTCAGCCGCCCTTGACGGCGCCTGCGGTCAGCCCGGCGACGATCTGCCTTTGCGCGAACAGGGTCAGCACCAGCACCGGCAGCGTCACCACAAGTGCTGCGGCGGCGAGCGGACCCCAGCTCACCTGCTCGTAGGAAAGCATGTTGTAGACGGCGACCGGCAGCGTGCGGGTCTCGCGGCTGGCGAGCACAATGCCGAAGACGAAATTGTTCCATGAGAAGATGATCGACAGGATGAAGGCGACGACAATGCCCGGCTTGGCGATGGGCAAGGCGACCAGCCGGAACACCTGCCAGGAACTGGCGCCATCGATGTTGGCCGCTTCTTCCAGCTCCATCGGCGTGGTCTCGAAATAGCCGATCATCACCCAGACCACGATCGGCACCGTCACCACCAGATGGATGATGATCTGCGGCCACAGCGTGCCGAGAATGCCGACCCACTGGAACAGCAGGAACAGCGGAATGAGATAGGAAAGCCCCGGCGTCATGCGGGCGATCATGATGACCACCGCCGAGCGTTCGGCCTTGAGCCGCGCGATGCCATAGCCGGCCGGCACGCCGATCAGCAGCGCCAGCAACGTTGCCGTGCCCGTCACCAGAACCGAATTCCAGAAATAGAGCAGGAAATTGTTCTCCTCGAATACCTTTACATAGTTCGACCAGGCGAGATGTTCCGGGATCAGGATCGGCGGGTATGCACCGTTGTCGATCTCGAACTTCAGCGACAGCGAGATCATCCAGAGGAAGAACAGGATCGCCGGCGAGACGAAGACCAGAGCCGCGAAAAACAGCCCGATCCGGTTGAGCAGCCGTGAACTCATCTATTTGCCCTCCACCCCGATCCATTGGGAGCGCTGGCGCAGCATCAGCAGGATGAAGGACAGCGCGACGATGACGATGAAGAACACCACGGCCATGGCCGAGCCATAGCCGATGTCGTAGTAGGAGAAGGCGGTGTTGTAGAGATAGATGTTGATGGTTTCCGAGGCCGTGCCCGGTCCGCCCTGGGTCATGGCATAGATGATGTCAAAACTTTTCAGCGCATCGATGGTGCGGATGATCATCGCGATCATCAGGAACGGCGCGATCATCGGCAAGGTGAGATAGCGGAATTGCTGCCAGGCGTTGGCGCCATCGATCTCGGCGCTCTCGAAGGGCTCGCGCGGCACGGAGGCCAAGCCGCCCAGCACGATCAGCATCACCAGCGGCGTCCACTGCCAGGTCTCGACCGCAACCAGGGACGGGATGACCGTCCTGGCATTAAAGATCCATTCCTGCGCCGGGATGCCGACCAGCGACAACAGATAGTTGAGCACGCCAAGCTGGGGATGGAACATCATCGTCCAGACCAGCGCCACGGCGACTGGCGTTGCCATCATCGGCATGACGAAGACGCCGCGCAACAGGCCGCGCAGCGGAAATTTGGCGTCGAAGATCAGCGCCGCGACAGTGCCAAGGAACATCGGCGCCGCAACCGAAAGCGCCGTGTAGGTCAGCGTATGGAAAAGCGATTCCCAGAAGCGTTGGTCGACGGCCAGCCGCAGGTAATTTTCCATCCCGGCAAAGCTTCGCGCCTGGCCGAGGGTCCAGCGGTTGACGCTCATCCACAGCGTGAAGGCCCAGGGAAAGACGATCACGGCGCCGATGACGACGAGCGCCGGGGCGACGAAAGGCCAGTAGTTGGGAGCCAGACGGATGGTCTGGCTCCCTTCGATGGCTTGCGTCGTCACCCCGGTGCGTTCTGGGGTGATGGCGGACATCAGCCTTGCTCGCTCCGGTCGAGCACCGGCTGGAACTGCTCGGTGGCCTTCTTCAGTTCCTCCGCCGGATCGGCGCCGGCGATCAGATTGGTCAGCGCCACGCCATAGATGTCGCGGAACTCGGTGACCGGAATGATGACCGGCAGCGACAGCCGGCTGACATTGCCCGAGCCGACCACGGCATCGAGCCAACTCGCCGGCATGGTGACGCCTTCGCGCACCTTGGGATCTTCCAGCACCGACTTGCGGAACGGCACGCCGGCACCCGCCTGCAGCAGGCGCGCGCCCATGGCGGGCGAAATCGCCCACTGGCAGAAGAGGTAGGCGGCCTCCTTCTTCTCGCTGGTGGCCGTCACGCCGAGGCCGTCGCCAAAGGTGCCGGCGGCATGCGCCTTGGGCCCCTTGGGCATGACGCCGTAGCCAACCTTGCCGACCACTCGTGACTTTTCCGGATTTTCCATTGGCGGGGCAAAGCCGACGCCATCGAACCACATCCCGATCTTGCCTTGCAGGAAGGCGGACTGGGCTTCGGCCCAGTTGAATCCGGTGACGCCTGGAGGCGCCGACTTGGTCATCAGCCGCTGGTAGAGGCTGGCCGCCTCGACCGCCTCGGGCGAGGTCGTGCGCAGCTTGCCCTTGTCGTCGAGCGGCGTCATGTCGTAGCCGAGCATAAGCGACGTCCACACCGGCGTGTTGGCGTTCTTGAGGCCGCGGGCGACAAATCCATAGGTGTTGGTCGACGGGTCGGTCAGCGCTTCGGCCGCCGCCACCAATTGCTCGAAGGTTTCAGGGTATTTGAGGCCCTTGGCCTCGAACAATTCCTTGTTCCAGTAGACGATCCAGTAGTCGACTGAGAACGGTAGCGAGCGCAGCACGCCCTGGCCGTCCTTGGCAAACAGCATGCCGGCATCGGCGAAATCGGTTTCCACCAGCGCAGGATCGGTCAGGGTCGAGTCAGCGAGATAGCCTGATATGTCGGCCAGCCAGCCGCCCTTTTCGAACTGCCGCTTCTGCACGTGGTAGCTCAGATGCACGACATCGAAGCTCGGCTTGCCGGAGCTGAGTTCGATCACCGTCTTCTGGCGCTGCTGCTGTTCCGGCGTCGCTTCGGCATTGACCTTGATCCCGGTCAGTTCCTCGAACTCGGCGATGTATTTTATCAGCGTGTCGCTGCGCGGGCTTTTCACCAGATTGACGTCAAGCGTCGTTCCCGCAAAGCGCTTCCAGTCGACGCCGGCGGCAAAGCTTGGGCGAACACCGGCAAAGCCGGCGGCGGCAAGGGCGGCGGTTCCCTGGAGGAGTTGCCTCCTGGTTGGGTTGAACAGATTGGACGACATTTTCTTCCTCCCGGTTGTTGTCGTTGTCGATTGCGCCGCAGCGACCGCGGCGCGGCTCATGCTTCCTCAGATTTGCAGCGCCAGCCGGCGCGCCTTATCGATATGCTGGCTAATGGCCTCGACCGCCTTGCCAGGGTCGCGGCTCTGCATCGCATCGATCACCGCCAGGTGCTCGCGCATGACCGGCACGACGCGCCCGTCGATACGGAACCGTTCCTGGTGGATCAGGCGGATCTTCACCGAATTGACCAGATAGGCCTTGGCGATGATCTCGTTGCCCAGCGCATCGATGAACGTGTCGTGCATGGCCCAGTCGATGGTCTGCGCCTTGGCCTCCATCTCCGGCGTCGGGGTTTGCGCCAGCGCCTGGGCAAGCATGTCCTCATGCTCGCGCCGCAAGCGGGCAAGCTCGGCATCGGAGGCGCTTACCGTAAACAGCGCCACCGCTTCACGCTCCATGAACAGGCGGAACTGAAAGGCCTCGCGGATCAGGCTGATGTCTATATGGGCGATCTGCATGCCGCGCTGCGGGATGGTCGTCAGCAGTCCTTCCGCCTCGAGACGCGGCACGATCTCGCGAATGGCGCCGAGTGGCAGTCCGGTGAAGGCAACCAGCTCACGTTGCGACACGAACTGGCCCGGCTTGAAGTCGCGCGCCAGCAAATGCCGCGTGAAGCTGGCATAGGCCTTCTCCCTGAGGGTGGTCGGTTCGTTGCCGTCTTCCATTTCGGCGCGCTTCCCTTTGCCGGTCAGGCCGGTTCCCTGGCAAACAGGCTGTCATAGGCTGCGGCAAGCTGCTGCTGCCCTTGCAACGCAATCGGCTCCAGCGGCGGACGGACCGCCAGCCAGCGCTCGTCGCCGGTCTTGCGCGCCACCATGACCTTTACCGCGGGGGTGACCGGATATTTCAGCAATTCGAGCACAAAACTTTCGACGCGAGGATCGTCGCGCCCGTCCTCGGCCATGGCGCGGATTTCGTCCGGCACGAAATTGGCCATGCCCGAGATTGCACCTTGAGCACCCAGTCGCACCGCACGCGCCAGATGCCTTTCATCGCCGATCAGGATCACCAGATCGCCATAGGCGGCAAGCAGCGCCTCGCTGTAGCTCCAGTTTCCACCGGAATCCTTCACCCCGGCGACCACGTCGGGAAAAGCAGTGCGCAATCGGCCGATCAGGCCAAGCGAAAGCTGCACCATGGTAACCGAAGGGATGTTGTAGAGCAGCACGTCACGGGCGAGGGGGCCGAGCGCGGCAAAGACGGCGGAGAACCAGCCGAAAAGGCCCTCCTCGCCGACATTCTTGAAGTAGCTCGGCGGGGCCAGCAGAATGTTTCGGGCGCCTCGCTGCAAGGCATGCTGTGCCTGTTCGGCGGCGTCTTCGGCGGCGTCGACCAGCACGCCGGCAACGAGTTGATGCGGCAGGATTCCAGCAGCCAGCATGGCTTCGTTCACCGACCGCCGCTCCGTCGTGCCCACCGATGCGCCTTCCCCTGTGGTGCCGAAAAGCGTCACGCTGCCGCAACCCTGCGCCAGGCAACTTTTGGCCTGAGCGATCATGAGGGCGGTGGCGATCTGCCCTCGGGCATCGAAAGGTGTGGCGAGAGCGGCCGAAAGGCCAAAGCGTGATGTCACCGGAAGGTCTCCGAAGTAGGTGTGTATGCCGTGTTAGCACACTAACATGTTAGTCGTAAATTGGGGTGGTGCGCTTTTTTAACAGCGGAGGGCCTTATCGAGCGGTTCACGGGTTCGAAGCTCATGGCGGATCGAGACCATTGGCGAAACAGCAGGATGGCCCAGTGTTCGGGCGCGGAGCGGCAGCTCCAACCTTGTCCCCATCCCAGTCGATGGCTAAACTCAGCCTTTCCCAGGGGAGGGTTCTGACATGACACTTCAGCTTTCGGCGGATGCTGTCGCTCCTAAGGCGGCGGCGCCTCAAAAATACCTCTTCGGCCCGGTCGCCGATTTCCTCATGCTGGGCGGCAGCGCCTTTCTCATCCTGCCGGTGCTGTTTCTCGTTCCGCTCGAATATGAAGGTCCGGTGGCCGCAACGATGGTCTTCGTGGCCTATCTCGTGAACTATCCCCACTTCGCCCACTCCTACCAGCTCTTCTACCGCAATTTCGGGCGCAAGGTGACGGGCGACGGCTACGACAGGAGCCTGCAGCTCCGTTACATCTTCGCGGGCATTGTCGTGCCCCTGGTCATGGCCGGGTTCTTTGCCTATGGCGCCGCGGCGGCGAACACGCGCCTGCTCGGCTATGCCACCAACGCCATGTTCTTTTTTGTCGGTTGGCACTACGTCAAGCAGGGCTACGGCATGCTGATGGTGGATGCGGTGCTGAAGCGCAAATTCTTCGACGACCGCGACAAGAAGGTGCTGCTGGTGAACTCCTATGCGGTGTGGATCCTGGCATGGCTGCAGACGAATACGGCGGTCACCCAGGGCAAATATTATGGCCTGGACTATTACACATTCGCGGCCCCTTCCTGGATTACCGACATCGGCATGCTGGCGGCCGTTGCGTCGACGGCGGCCACGCTTTTGATGCTGGTCAATCGTTGGCGGAAGAACGGCGCCGGTCTGCCCTATAACGGTTTGGTGGCCTATGTCGCGTCGCTCTATCTCTGGATCCTGATTGCGCGCGTAAACCCGCTTTGGCTGCTGATCGTGCCCGCGCTCCACTCGCTGCAGTATCTCGCCGTGGTCTGGCGCTACCAGACGAACGTCGAGCGAGACAGTTCCGATGCCGAAGGCGATCCGCAGCCGAAAATCCTGTCCTTTCTTGGCCCCCTCTACAGGTTTCGGCTCCTCGGCTTCATCGTCGGCGGCACGGCCCTTGGCTATCTCGGCTTCTGGCTGATCCCATCCGCCCTGACGGCTTTGATTCCCTATGACAGGCAAGTGCTGGGGTCATCGCTGTTCTTCTTCATCGTGCTCATCTTCATCAATGTGCACCATTATTTTCTGGACAATGTGATGTGGCGCCGTGGCAATCCGGAGGTATCGAAGTATCTGTTCCGCTGACTGATGCGCAGACTGTCGAGCCCGGTTTTCGTCAGCTGTCGAGTATGCCATTGCGAGCGTGATCGTCAGTGCAACGGAGAGCCCTGGAATGGCGGAGTGTTTTTCCGAGAGCCGCCTGGAAAAATACCCTGCGGTGGCATCTGTACCGGCGTTGGCGCCGCCGGCGTGACCCTCGACGCGTGAGTTGCGGCCGACGTGCGGCGGGATCGGGTGGAACGTCACGAAACTAGTGAGACATTGCCGCCGGCATGGCGCTCGATGCGGCCGGCAAGGTCGAGTTCCAGCAGCACCATGGAGACTTGCGCGGAGTTGAGGCCGGTGTGGCGGATGATCTCGTCCACGCCCACCGGCGTTGGGCCCAGCACCTCGAGCACGCCGCTGCGTTCGTCCTCACCGGGTGGGGGAGTTGCCGAAAAATCGGGTGCCTTTTCTGGCGGCGCAATGCTTCGCGTTCGCGTACCCGCCAAGGGTGCGATCGCACCGGAAACATCGGCCGCCTCGGTGACCAGGGTGGCGCCGTCCTTGAGCAGGCCGTTGGAGCCGGCGCAGCGCGGATCGAGTGGCGAACCCGGTACGGCAAAGACCAGCCGGCCCATCTCGCCGGCCAGGCGCGCGCTGATCAGCGAGCCGGAGCGTTGCGCAGCTTCGATCACTACCAGTCCGAGGGCGGCGCCCGCGACAAGCCGGTTGCGGCGCGGAAAATCCTGCGCCCGCGGCTGCCAGCCGAACGGCATTTCCGAAATGACGGCGCCGCCACGCTCGGCAATGTCGTCGCACAAGCCGATATTTTCGGGCGGGTAGGGGACATCGAGCCCACCGGCCAGCACGCCGACTGTGCCAGTGGAAAGACTGCCTTGGTGTGCGGCCGTGTCGATGCCGCGCGCCAGGCCGGAAACGATGACGTAGCCGTCGCGGCCAAGATCCGCCGCCAGCATGCGCGCCATCTTGATGCCGGCGAGCGACGCGTTGCGGGCGCCGACGATGGCCACCGCCGGCAGGCGAAAGACGGCTGCCTCGCCCTTCACGGCAATCAGCGGCGGCGGATTGTCCATGTTTTTCAGCATCGGCGGGTAGTCGGCCTCGCCGATGCCGACGAAGCGGGCGCCGTTTTCACTGGCTGCGTCGAGTTCCGCTTCGGCTTCCTCGACGGAAGGAATGCGCATGATCCTTTTGGCTCCGCCCGAAATCATCAGCTCGGGCAGCATCTCCAACGCCGCCTCCGCCGAACCAAAGCGGTTGATCAATTCGCGAAACGAGGCCGGGCCGACATTTTGTGTGCGGATCAGCCGCAGCCAGCTCAGCCGCTGCCGGTCGCTGAGGCGCGGCCCGCCGGGGGGCTTGCTCAACCCTTGGCTCCGATCTTGCCTTCGGTGCCGGCAAGAAGGCGCGAAATGTTGGTGCGATGTTTGAAGATGACGATCAGGCTCATCACCAGGAACAGCCCGGCGGTCTCAGGTGTGCTCCAGAAATAAAGCGCGATCGGCACGATGACCGCCGCCGTCAGCGCTGCCAGCGAGGAATAGCGAAACAGAAAAGCCATCGCCAGCCAGACGACGATAAAGATCAGCGCCACATGCCAGCCGAGCGCGATCAGCACGCCGAGATAGGTCGCCACGCCCTTGCCGCCCTTGAAACCGAGCCAGACCGGAAACAGATGGCCAAGGAAGGCGCCAAGGCCCGCCCAGAGTCCAAGGCCGGCCCACAGTCCGTAGTCGTGTCCAAAATGGCGCGCGATCATCACCGCCGCCGTACCCTTCAACGCGTCGAGCACCAGCGTCGCGGCGGCGAGGCCCTTGTTGCCGGTGCGCAGAACGTTGGTGGCGCCGATATTGCCGGAGCCGATTTTGCGCACATCGCCGAGGCCGGCCGCGCGGGTGATCAAGAGGCCGAAGGGAATCGAGCCGAGGAGAGAGCCGAACAGCAATGCCAGGATAACGTTATAACTCATTGTTTGCCCCCGCATTTCCCCAGCAACATATCGGTCTGCGACGTGGCGCGATCGCTCTAGCTCGAAAACACTGTGCGGCCCGCCACCAGCGTTTGCAAGACCATGCCTTGCAGCCGCGCACCTTCGAAGCAGGTGTTTTTCGAGCGCGAGCGGATGCCGCTTTCACTCACGATCCAGGGTTCTTCAAGGTCGATCAGCGCAAGATCGGCCGGCGCTCCCGGCTTCAGCGTGCCGCCCGGCAGGCCGAACAGCCTTGCTGGTGCGGTGGACAGTGTTTCGACCAGCCGAAGTAGCGGCACGTCGCCATTGTGGTAGAGCCGAAGCGCTGCTCCAAGCAGCGTCTCCAACCCGATCGCGCCGGCAGCTGCATCGGCGAAGGGAAGGCGCTTGGTGTCGACATCCTGAGGGTCGTGCGAGGAGACGATGATGTCGATCGTGCCGTCCTTGACCGCCTCGATCATGGCCAGCCGGTCTTCCTCCGCGCGCAAAGGCGGCGTCAGCCGGAAGAAGGTGCGGTATTCCCCGACATCGTTCTCGTTCAGCGACAGATTGTGGATCGCCACGCCCGCCGTGACATTGGCCTTGTCGGCTTTCGCGCGCGTCATCGCTTGCGCTGCCATCGCCGTCGAGATCTTGGCCGCGTGGTAGGCGCCGCGCGTCAGCCGTGCCAGCGCCAGGTCGCGCTCCAGCGGGATGGACTCGGCCTCGCGCGGAATGCCGGCAAGGCCGAGCCAGCTGGCATACAGGCCTTCATTCATCACGCCTGCCGAAGCGAGGTCGCCATCCTGTGTCTCATGTGCGATGACGCCACCGAAATCGCGGGCATAGGTGAGAGCCCGGCGCATCACCAGTGCGCTGGATATTGTGTGCCGCCCATCGGTGAAGGCGACCGCACCGGCCTCGCGCAACAGGCCGAATTCGGTCATCTCGCGACCGGCGAGGCCTTTGGTGATCGCCGCCGCCGGAAAGATGTTGACGCTTGCCGTGTCCCGGGCGGTGCGCAGCACGAATTCGACCAGCGCGACATTGTCGATCACCGGGTCCGTGTCGGGCATCATAACGACGGAGGTAACGCCGCCGGCCGCCGCCGCAACGCTGGCCGAAGCGATGGTCTCGCGATGTTCGCCGCCCGGTTCGCCGATGAAGACGCGCGCGTCGATCAGGCCGGGAATGATTGCCTTGCCGGCGCAGTCGACCACGGTGGCTCCCGCCGGCAGGCCCTGGTTCAGGGCAGCCTTGCCGGCGGCAACGATCTTTTTCCCCTCGACGATCACGGTGCCGACCTCGTCGATGCCGCGTGACGGGTCGACGATGCGGGCGCGCTCAAAGACCGTCGTGCTCATGCCACCCGGCCCTCGTTGCGGCGCGGGTCGAGCAGCGCTTCCATCACCGCCATGCGCACGGCGACACCCATCTCGACCTGTTCCTGGATGACGCTTTGGGGACCGTCGGCGATTTCGGACGCAATCTCGACGCCGCGGTTCATCGGACCGGGATGCATCACCAGCGCGCCGTCCTTGGCGGCCTTCAGCTTTTCGGCATCGAGGCCGAAATAGCGGAAATATTCGCGTACCGAAGGCACGAAGGCGCCTTCCATCCGCTCACGCTGCAGGCGCAGCATCATCACCACGTCGGCGCCCTTGAGGCCCTCGGCCATCGAGCGCGAGACGATGACGCCCATTTTCTCGATGCCGGTGGGCAGCAGCGTCGACGGCGCCACGACCCGCACCTGCGCGCCAAGCGCGTTCAAGAGCATGATGTTGGAACGCGCGACGCGCGAATGCAGGATGTCGCCGCAGATCGCTACGATCAGTTTCGACAGCGGCCCCTTGGCGCGGCGGATGGTCAGCGCGTCGAGCAGCGCCTGCGTCGGGTGTTCATGCGCGCCGTCGCCGGCATTGACCACCGAGCAGCCGACCTTCTGCGCCAAACGGGCGGCGGCGCCCGCAGACTGGTGGCGGATGATCAGGATGTCGGGGCGCATGGCGTTCAGAGTCATGGCCGTGTCGATCAGCGTCTCGCCCTTCTTCACCGAAGAGCTCGCCACCGACATGTTCATGACGTCGGCGCCGAGCCGTTTCCCGGCCAGTTCGAACGACGACTGCGTGCGCGTCGAGGCTTCGTAGAAGAGGTTGATCTGGGTGCGGCCGCGCAGCGTCGAGGTCTTCTTTTCGGACTGCCGCGAAATGGCGACGGCGCGATCTGCCCGGTCGAGCAGGAGCTCGATATCACCGGGGGAAAGATCGCGGATGCCCAGAAGATGGCGGTGAGGATAAAGCGGCAGGGACGAAGCGTCGGTCATCTCAAGGCGCTGCTATAGGGGGGAGAATTCCTTGCCGCAAGCGTCAGCTTGGCATTGCGGCCTTTCTCCCCGGTATTTTCGTCGCGCGCGCCGCCTGCCTTGGGCTATATCTAGCCGATTGCTTCGGATTCGAAGCCTTGTGATGATAAGGCCTTTCTACCGTTAGAAGGCCCTTCTACTTTCAGAAGGATTGGGCGTGACCGACGACGTGACCAACCAGCCGCCGCCGCTGACGGGCGGCAACGCCTGGCGGGGCGATCCGTTGCTGATCCAGCTTGCCGAGCGTTTTTCCGATCCGGTGCGCAAGGACCTCGACGGGCTTGGCCGGTTCGTCCTGACGCAGGAGGCGCAGGAGCTGGCGCGCCTCGCCAATGTCGAGACGCCGAAGCTCCGCACGCATGACCGTCAGGGCCGGCGCATCGACCTCGTCGAATTCCATCCGGCCTATCATGCGCTGATGCGCCGCTCGGTTGCCGGCGGCCTGCATTCCTCGATCTGGGAAAACGGCGATAGCGAGATCGGCCGTCGCCATCAGGTGCGCGCCGCGCGTTTCTACCTGACCGCCGAACTCGAGACCGGGCATCTCTGCCCCATCACCATGACCAGCGCTTCGCTGGCCGCCCTGATGGCCAGCCCAAAGCTGTTTCGCGAATGGGCGCCGCGCGTGACGACGCGCAAATACGACCAGAGTCAGAAGCCGCCGGTCGACAAGACCGGGCTGACGCTCGGCATGGGCATGACCGAAAAGCAGGGCGGCACCGACGTGCGCGCCAACACCACACGGGCCGAACGCGCCGGCAGCGGCTTTTATCGCGTCACCGGCCACAAATGGTTCATGTCGGCGCCGATGTCGGACGCTTTTCTCGTGCTTGGACAGGCGCCGGAAGGGCTTTCCTGTTTTCTCGTCCCGCGCATCCTCGGCGACGGTTCCGGCAACGGCTTCCGCTTTCAGCGGCTGAAGGACAAGCTCGGCAACCGCTCCAACGCCTCATCGGAGGTAGAGTTCGTCAACGCCATCGGCGAGATGGTCGGCGAGCCCGGCGCCGGCATAAAGACGATCATGGACATGGTCACGCTGACCCGGCTCGACTGCGCCGTCGCCTCGTCGGCAATCATGCGAGCGGGGCTGGCTGAGGCCGTGCATCACGCCCGTCATCGCCAGGTGGCCGGCTCGACGCTGATCGAACAGCCGCTGATGCAGCGCGTGCTGGCGGACATGGCGCTCGATGTCGCCGCCGCCACGGCACTCTCGTTCCGACTGGCGCGCTCCTTCGACGAGGCTGCCGGCGACCGCGGCGAGGCTGCCTTTGCCCGCGCCATGACCCCGGTGGTCAAATACTGGGTCTGCAAGATCGCGCCGCCACTGCTCTATGAGGCGATGGAGTGCCTCGGCGGCAATGGCTATGTCGAGGAAGCGCCGCTCGCCCGCTACTACCGCGAAGCCCCGGTCAATGCGATCTGGGAGGGCTCAGGCAATGTCATGGCGCTCGACGTGCTGCGCGTGCTCGGCCGCGCGCCCGGCCTGTTCGAGGAGGTGCTGGCCGGCATCGACCGCGATCTCGGCGCCGGCGGACGCGGAACCATTGGCGTGCTCAAGGCGGCCATGCAGGTCGCCGGCACCGATGAGGGGTCGGCCCGCCTGCTGACCGAACAGCTGGCGCTGTCGGCGGCAGCTGCGGAATTGCGCCGGCTGGGGGCAGGGCGGATTGCGGACGCCTTCGTCGAGACGCGGCTCGCCGGCCAGTGGCGCAACACCTATGGCATGCTCGATTCGCGCCACGATGCGCGCATGATCATCGACACGCTCTATCCGCCGGTGAATTGAGGGCCTTCCGCCAGTCCGTGAACGAATTTGCCTGCCTGTGGACAGCCGTTAACCTTAACGAATGGTTTCCGTTGCAGCCGCAGGCCGCAGACCCCACTGTCTTTGTCACCAAAGCAGGAATGCCATGCGGCACATTTTGACGTCCTTTCTGGCCTTGCACTGGGCGCTGGTTTTCGCCCTGCTGGCGTTCATCTGTGTCGATGGAAACCGCGGCGTTGCGGGCGCTCTGGGCGTGCTCGGCGTCGTCGTGGAAAACACTCGTCTGGCCGATCTCGACAATGCTGCCGTCGTGGCGCCGCTGGCCATCGCCTTGCTGGTCGTGGCGGTGCTGTTTTGCTGGGTCTTCGTCGAGAGCCTGGTTAACGCCGCAGCGAGCCCGGACGGAGCCGACAGTGTGGCGCGGACCGCCTTCATTTCGGCATCCGCGGTGTTGTCGCTCATCCTGGTCGGCGGCGCGGCGCGAGGCATCAACGGCCTGTTTTTGGTTGTCGCCGTGCAATTGGCGGCACTTCTGGCCTCCTATGTCGCCATGCTGGCCGAGCGGAGGTCGGTCTTCGCCGTCATGGTTTCGCGGGAGGCAGAGAGCCGCGCCACCGCCCATGCCATGGCCAAGGGTGCCGCGCACGGCTCCTTGCTGTCGCGCATTTCCGGCCGTCCGGACATTGGTCCCAGCGGTCGCAGAGGCGGCTCCAGCCGCAGGGACGGTCACTGATGCGCACGCTGTTCGCATTGTGGGCCGCGCCACTCGCTCTGTTCTGGGGCTGGTTCTTCCTGTCGCTCAACGACATCAATTTCGGCTACGTCATGCTCAGCCGGCAGCTGCATGATTTCGTGTTTCAGCTCTACGGGCAGATGCTGGGCATCGATCCGGCGATCATTCCGGGCATGGTGGCAAGGGCCTGCATCTTCGACGGCTTCCTGCTGATGGCATTGTGGGCGTTTCGCCGCCGCCGCAACATCATGGCCTGGGTCAGGCGGCAGGCGGGGAATCCGGTTCCGTCCGATCGCGTGGGTCAAGCGACTGGAGCCGGTCCAGAACTCCCTGCAGAATAAAGGCCGCAGCCGCCGAATCGATCTTGCCGGCGCGCTTTCGGCGCGAGAAATCCATCTCGATCAGCGTCCGCTCCGCCGCCACCGTCGACAGCCGCTCGTCCCACAGCACGAAGGGCAGGTCGGTTATACCTGCCATGTTGCGCACGAAGGCGCGCGACTTCTGGGCGCGGGGACCTTCCGAACCGTCCATGTTGATGGGGAGACCGAGTACAAACGCGCCGACATTGTCCTTCTGCAGCTGGGCGAGCAGCGCTGCCGCATCCAGCGAAAACTTTTTGCGCAGGATGACCGCGCGCGGATGGGCGAAGGACAGGCCGCGGTCGGAAACGGCGACACCGATCGTCTTGTCGCCGAGGTCGAGCCCGGCCAGCGTCCTGCCGCCCTCCAGCCGTGCCGGCAGATCCTCGATTGCTATGATGCCCAACGGCTTTCCCCAACCAGTTTTACCGTGACCCAGTCTTAACCGTGACCCAGACTTACCGTGACCCAGACTTGCCGTCACAAAGAGCGCGACACGTTCTTTTGAACCGCGAGCACACTATGTCACTTTAATTTTGCTGCCGGCGTTCTATCTTCCGGCGCAACCAAAATCGAGGAACACGATCGATGAAATTGACCTGGTACGGACATTCCGCCTTCCGCGTCGAGACATCAGGCGCGAACATCCTGATCGACCCCTATCTCGTCGGCAACCCATCATGGACGAGCGGCTGGGAGGGGCCGGCGGAAGGCGTCACCCATGTGCTTCTGACCCACGGCCACAGTGATCATGTCAGCGGCGCGGTGGAGGTGCTGAAGAAGAGCGGCGCCCAGCTGGTCGCCAATTACGAGATCTGCATGTACCTGGTCGGCAAGGGCGTCGACGGCAAGAAGATCAATCCCGGCAATCATGGCGGCACCGTCGATTGCGGTGCCTTCACCACCACATTCGTGCAGGCACTGCATTCCTCGTCGTTTGGGCTCGATGGCGGCCAGAACGTCTACCTCGGCAATCCCAACGGGCTGGTCCTGCATTTCCCGGAGGACAAGACGCTCTACCATATGGGCGACACCGACATCTTCTCCGATATGGCGCTGATCGAGGAATTGCATGAGCCGAAGATCGGCCTCGTGCCGGTCGGCGACCGCTTCACCATGGGCGGCGCGGTGGCGGCCCTGGCCTGCCGGCGCTTCTTCCACTTCGACACCGTCGTGCCATGCCACTTCGGCACCTTCCCGATCATCGACGCGACGGCGGAGAAGTTCGTGGCCGGCCTCGAAGGATCAGGTGTCGACGTAGCCTTGCCAGCCATCGGCCAAACGATCACACTATAGAGCGATCGTTGAAACGATCCCTTGTCGCAAAGGGGAATTAAACCATGGGTTTGAGAGAGACTCTTTGCGTTTCGATGCTGGTCGCTGCGTCGCCCGCATCCGCCGCCGAGGACTTCATCAAGGGCGTTTACCTCCAGACCCAGGAGCTTTGCGCGCAAGCCAAAAAGGACACGCTGCAGACGCTGATCGACACCGGCAATGTCATCTTGTCGGCGGACGGCCTGCAAAGCGTCGAGTATCATTGCGAGTTCGTCCAGGTCACCAAGGCGACGCGCTCGCCGAGCTGGGCGGTCACTGCCATCTGCCAGGAGCCGGGCTTTCTCTTTCCAGATATACTGTCGATCACGCAAATGAACGCGACCCAAATCGACATCGTCTCGGTGCGCCCGACCGCCGACGAAGGCGAGCAGGCCGGCAATGGCGGCAGCTATTATCTGTGCGAGGGTGTATCGCTGCCCTAGGCTGAAATGCCGCCCTGGCATGAACGGGCTCTATCCCCAAGCACGATCGATGTTGCGCGGCACGCGCCACGCCGCTATAGCGCCATCTGGTTTTCCCAAAGGCTAAAGACATGTCCGTTGATCTGCAAACTGTGAAGCGCGTCGCGCGTCTCGCCCGCATTGCGGTGAGCGAGGAGGATGCCGAGCGCATGACCGGCGAGCTGAACGCCATTCTGGGCTTTGTCGAGCAGCTGAACGAGGTCGATGTCTCCGGCGTCGAGCCGATGACATCGGTGACGCCGATGGTGATGAAGAAGCGCCAAGACATCGTCACCGACGGCAACAAGGCCGCCGATATCGTCGCCAATGCGCCGGCCACTGACGAGAATTTCTTCCTCGTGCCGAAGGTCGTGGAGTAGGCGGCCGATGGCAATCGAGATCGCGATCGAAACGCCGCTGCAGGACGATGTCCGCGCTTTGGTCGAGGAGCTCAACGCGGCTCTGCTCGAACTGACGCCGCCGGAGCATTGCTACCATCTGACGGTCGAGCAGATGGCTGGCGACGACACCACCGTCTTTATCGCCCGCGACGACGGGCAAGCCATCGGCTGCGGCGCGCTGAAGCGCCATGATGCCCGCGTCGGTGAGGTCAAGCGTATGTACACGCGGCCTTCGCATCGCGGCAGGAAGATCGGCGCCAAGATCGTCGAACATGTCGAAACGCTGGCGCGCAGCGAAGGGCTGAAGCGTCTGGTGCTGGAAACCGGAGACCGCCATCCCGCCGCCTGGACCGTCTATGAACGCGCCGGCTTCTCGCGCTGCGGGCCGGTGCTGGATTATCCCGATTCCGAGTGGTCGGTGTTTTACGAAAAGAGCCTTTGATGAGCGAACTGACCCATCTGACAATTTCGCAGGCGCGCGCCAAGCTGCGCGCCAAGGAGATTTCTGCCGTCGAAATCACCGAGGCCTATCTCGGTGCCATCGAGCGCGCCAATCCGGTGCTCAATGCCTACATCGTCGTCACCGGCGACAAGGCGCGCGATATGGCCAAAGCTTCCGACGCCAGGCTCGCCAAGGGCGAGGGCGGTGCGCTGGAGGGCATCCCGCTCGGCATCAAGGATCTGTTCGGGACCGAAGGTGTCCACACCCAGGCCTGCAGCCATGTGCTCGACGGCTTCAAGCCGCGCTACGAATCGACAGTCACCGCCAATCTGTGGGCAGACGGCGCCGTCATGCTGGGCAAGCTCAACATGGACGAGTTCGCCATGGGCTCGTCCAACGAGACCTCCTATTACGGCCCGGTCGTCAATCCGTGGCGGCGCTCGCGCCTCGACACGGTGGTGATGCCGACCACGCATCAGGGTGATGGCGGTTTCGTTTCGGCCGGCGGCACCAAGACCGCGCGCACGCTGGACAATGCCCAACTGGTGCCCGGCGGCTCCTCGGGCGGCTCGGCTTCGGCCGTCTCGGCTTTCCTGTGCGCCGGCGCCACCGCCACCGACACGGGTGGCTCGATCCGCCAGCCAGCCGCCTTCACCGGCACCGTCGGCATCAAGCCGACCTATGGCCGCTGCTCGCGCTGGGGCATCGTCGCTTTCGCTTCGTCGCTCGACCAGGCCGGCCCGATCGCCCGGGACGTGCTCGATGCCGCGATCATGCTGAAGTCCATGGCCTCGGTCGACGCCAAGGACACCACTTCCGTCGACCGGCCGGTGCCGGATTACGAGGCGGCGATCGGCAAACCGATCAGGGGCATGAAGGTCGGCATTCCCCGGGAATACCGCGTCGACGGCATGCCGGAAGAGATCGAGGCGCTGTGGCAGAAGGGCATTGCCTGGCTCAGGGATGCCGGCGCCGAGATCGTCGACATTTCGCTGCCGCACACCAAGTATGCTTTGCCGGCTTATTATATCGTAGCGCCTGCCGAAGCATCGTCCAATCTGGCGCGCTATGACGGCGTCCGCTATGGCTTGCGCGTGCCAGGCCAGGACATTGTCGACATGTACGAAAAGACCCGAGCCGCCGGGTTCGGTCGGGAGGTCAAGCGTCGCATCATGATCGGCACCTATGTGCTGTCGGCAGGCTATTACGATGCCTACTATCTGCAGGCGCAAAAGGTGCGTAATTTGATCAAGCGCGACTTCGAGACGGTTTTTGCCGACGGCGTCGACGTCATCCTGACGCCGGCGACGCCGTCGGCCGCCTTCGGCATCGCCGACGAGGACATGGCCGCCGATCCGGTAAAAATGTACCTCAACGACATTTTCACGGTGACCGTGAACATGGCCGGACTGCCGGGCATTGCCGTGCCTGCCGGCCTCGATGCCAAGGGCCTGCCGCTCGGCCTGCAGCTGATTGGCCGTCCCTTCGACGAGGAAACCCTGTTCCAGACAGCCGCCGTCATCGAGCAGGCGGCGGGAACCTTCCAGCCGGAGAAGTGGTGGTAGCATGCCGCCTCCGTCTCGCATTTCCATCGTCGAGACGGGAAACGAACTGCTGATCGCGAACCCGCCACGCACCTCGGATTTCAGGACAGTCTTTGTCCTGATCGGGGCCGCGATTGTCGCCTACACCGGCTACATGGGATTGACGGATATGTCGTCCGCAACGCTCACCAGCGGCACGCTCGGCCTGCTGTCCTTCGTGGCGGTCATTGCCCTCTTCACCTATTTCCTGGGCAAGGATTTCATCTGGCGGGTGTTCGGCAGGGAAACCCTGCGGCTGACCGACACCGCAGCCGTGCGCTCGGTGAGGGGTTCCTTGCGAAATCGGTGGTCACTGCCTTTGAAAGGGCATCTTAGGGTCGAAATCCTCGACCATACCTATCCCACGGACGAAGTGGGACTGTCGGAAGTCATCAGCTTAACCAACGCGAACGGCGTCCTTGTTTTCGGCAGGGAGTTAAGCCGCCTCGAAGCGGAAGCGGTAGCGAGTGCGGTCGAGCACTTCACCGGCCGTCACAATTTGAGCTGGAGATAGGCAGGCAATGTTCTTCTATCTCTCCAAGGTATTCTGGTTCTTCGTCCAACCACTCAACCTGGCGATCTTCCTGCTGCTTGCCGGCTTGCTCGCGGCGCTGATCGGCCGCCGGCGATTGGCGGCGACGGGCAGTGTGTTCGCCTTCCTGATTCTGGCGCTGTCGGCCTGGACCTCGCTTGGCGCCATGATGCTCAATCCGCTCGAAGAGCGCTTCCCAAAGCCGCCGCTGCCGCGGAAGGTCGACGGCATTGTCGTGCTCGGCGGCGGCTTCGAGGGCGCCATCAACTTGGCGCGCGGCGGCTATGAGCTGAATTCCGGCGGCGACCGCATGGTGGAGGCGGCGATCCTTGCCCGGCGCTTTCCCGAGGCGAAAGTGGTTATCTCGGGCGGCACCGGTGAACTGTTCATCGATGGCGAGGGGGATGCGGCCACCGCGCCGCGGCTGCTCGGTGCGCTTGGCGTCGACGCCGATCGCCTGATGCTCGAGAGCAAATCCCGCAACACCTATGAGAATGCCGTCTTCACCAAGGAACTGGTAACGCCGAAATCGGGCGAAACCTGGCTGCTGGTGACCTCCGCCTTCCACATGCCGCGCGCCAAGGCGCTGTTCGACAAGGCCGGCTTTCACACGGTCCCGTGGCCGGTCGACTATCGCACCTCGGGCAAGGAAGGCTTTGGCCTGTTTCGCGACAACGCACCCGATTCGCTGCAGACCACGACCATGGCGATCCGCGAATGGATCGGGCTCGCCGCCTATTGGCTATCGGGCCGGATCGACCAGCTTTTCCCCGGCCCGGGCGGCTGACCGATCACCGCTTGTCGCGCCGCTGAAAAGAACTGGCGCCGCACCAGCACCGCCAGAAGCAGCAGCGTCGACAGCACGAACACGATCGGGTCGACGAACCAGCCGAGATAGCCGATCGAGAAGAACACCGCGCGCAGGCCTGAATTGAAATGCTTGCCGGCCAGCATGTTCATGCGCGCCGCGCGCCACACCGCCGTTTCGCTGACCGGGTTGCGTGACGCCTCGCCATAGGGGATCGGCACCGCGCCGATCAGGATCGTGCAGTAGTTGAAGAGACGGTAGGCCCAGCCGAACTTGAAGAAGGCGAAGGCCAGGATCAGCACCAGGCCAAAGACCTTGATCTGAAAGGCGGAGCGCGATGAGGTCGCGTTCAACGGCAGGTCGTTCAGCACGGCAAGAACCTGATCCGAGGCGCCAAGCAGCGCGAAACAGCCACCGAGCGCAATCAGCGAACTGGAGGCGAAAAAGGCGGTGCCTTGCTGCAGGCCGCTCATGATGGCGGTGTCGACGATGCGGATTTCGCGCTCGGCCATGGTGCGCATCCAGGCCTCGCGCTGCACGTTCATGGCCATCGTCAACGACACCCGGCTGACCAGTCTGCCGTCGGACGCCAGCGTATGCAGCAACCATGCGAGCAGGAAGAAAGCCAGCGCCGCCAGATCAGCCGTCGACAGATGGAAGGAATCGCCCATGCCCCCTTTTACCACAGGCAAAGCGGTCAGTTCGATGCTCCAATGCATGCCGCCCAGAAGTGAGCTGCGGTTCTGGGACAACGACATGCATTGAAACAAGAACTTAAAGCGCGTCGCATGAATCCGTTTCAGCGCGACGCGCTTTCAGCCGGTGATGTCGCTGCCGGAGCAAACAAGGTCGGCAGGTGCAGCGCCGCAATCCGCAAAACAGCACAAACATCATGGAAAGTCCTATATGTAGGTCTTGATCCCATTCCCGGAGACGGCGCAGCGTGTTTCTTTCGGTTTTCGACTTGTTCAAGATCGGCATCGGACCGTCGAGTTCGCACACGATGGGACCGATGACGGCGGCGCGGCGGTTTCTCGACGAGATCGCCGGCGATGACTGGCCGCGCCCGGCCGGCGTCAAGGTCGATCGCATTGGCGCCAGCCTGCACGGTTCGCTCGCCTATACCGGTATCGGCCATGGCTCGGATCGCGCCGTTATCCTCGGACTTGCTGGCCTGACACCGCAGACGGTCGATCCCGATCAGGCCGAGGGAATCGCCACGCGCATCGCCGCCGAGAAGCGGATATCGCCACGCGGCCATCCCTCCTATCGCTTCGACCCGGCGACGGATCTGGTGCTCGACCGCAAGACGCCGCTCACCGGCCACGCCAACGGCATGGCCTTCTACGCTTACGATGCCGGCGACCGGCTGCTGCTCAAGCGCATCTATTATTCCATCGGCGGCGGCTTCGTGGTGTCCGAGGAAGAGCTGCAGCGGATGAAGGTCAAGGGCTCGGTGACCACAGAAGGCAAGAAGGTGCCCTATCCCTTCAAGAACGCCGTCGAGATGCTGAAGATGGCAGGCAAAAGCGGCCTGTCTATCGCCGACATGAAGCGCATCAATGAAGAGACGCATATGTCGCGCGAGGAGCTCGACAGCGGCCTTGATGCGATCTGGGGCGCCATGAAGGGCTGCATCGACCGCGGCCTGTCGCAGGACGGCATCATGCCGGGCGGGCTGAAAGTGCGCCGTCGTGCCCGCATGCTGCACGACAAGCTGCAGGAGCAATGGCAGCAGAACAAGCCCAACCCTTTGCTGGCCAATGACTGGCTGTCGATCTACGCCATGGCGGTGAACGAAGAGAACGCGGCCGGTGGACGCGTCGTCACCGCGCCCACCAATGGTGCGGCCGGCACATTGCCGGCGGTGCTGCGTTACTGGCTGCATTTCCACCCCGAGGCTGACCAGCCGAGCATCCGTGACTTCCTGCTCACGGCGGCCGCCGTCGGCGGCATCATCAAGACCAATGCCTCGATCTCCGGCGCCGAAGTCGGCTGCCAGGGCGAGGTCGGCTCGGCCTCGGCGATGGCTGCCGCGGGTCTCTGCGCCGTCATGGGCGGCACGCCCGAGCAGGTCGAGAACGCCGCCGAAATCGCGCTCGAACATCATCTCGGCATGACTTGCGATCCAGTCGGCGGTCTGGTCCAAGTGCCTTGCATCGAGCGCAACGCGCTCGGCGCCGTCAAGGCGGTCACCGCCGCCTCTCTGGCGATCAAAGGCGACGGCGTCCATTTCGTGCCGCTCGACGCCGCGATCGAAACAATGCGCCAGACGGGCCTCGACATGAACGAGAAGTACAAGGAAACCAGCCTTGGCGGGCTCGCCGTCAATGTCGTGGAATGCTGACCGCGCAACGCCACTGGCACTGTGGAGAAGTCGGGCAGGGCCGTTGACGCAATCGCGCGCCGGACTAAACCTTAAGCGATGGCACTCAATCTCCTAAAACTGTGCGTCGGTTGCGACAGCGTCGAGGACCTCGAAGAATGGATCGCCTTTCGCGTCGATGAGCGCCGCCGCGCCGGCGAACCCGCCGAGCACTGGCACACCACCCGCATGGTGCCGGCGCGCGGCGCCGAGGTGACCGATGGCGGTTCGCTTTATTGGGTGATCAAGGGCAGCGTGCAATGCCGCCAGCTGATCACTGATATCAGGCCCTTCACCGACGACGAAGGCATCGGCCGTTGCCGCCTGATGCTCGACCTCGACGTCGTGCGCACCGACTGGCAGCCGCGCCGCGCCTTCCAGGGCTGGCGTTATCTCAAACCGTCGGATGCGCCCGCCGATATCGGCAAGGGCAAGGCCGGAATGGTCGAGATGCCGCCGAAACTGAAGCGCGAGCTCGCCGATCTGGGCTTGTTGTAAGGCCACGGCGCGGCCGCTTCTCCCAGAGCGTCGAGCGCTGGCCCTCCATCTTGTCCAAGGCTGGACTTGCAAGGGGCCCGACAACGCCACATCTTGATTCTTATGAGCGACAAGAAGCAGCGCGTGCCCGCAAGGGCCGATCCTGCGCCGGTCAAGCCTCAATCCAATGCCGGCGAGATCGACGCCTTCATCCGTCAGGCCCGGACGCTTGTCGCGTCCGCGACCGGCACGGGCCGGCTGATCCTTGCCCTCGACGCAACGATGAGCCGCCAGCCGACCTGGGATCTCGCCACCAAGCTGCAGGGCGAAATGTTCGACGCCGTCGGCAAGGCCGGAACTCTCAGCGTCCAACTGGCCTATTTTCGCGGGTTGGGCGAGTGCCGCTCGTCGGCTTTTGTCGCCGACACCAATGCCCTGAAGCAGCTGATGACGCGGATCGACTGCCGTGCCGGCCACACCCAGATCGGCAAGGTGCTGGCGCATGCGCTGAAGGAAACGGCGGCGGCCAAGGTCAATGCTCTGGTCTATATCGGCGACGCCATGGAAGAGGATATCGACGACCTGGCGCAGAAGGCCGGGGGCCTCGGTCTGCACGGCGTTCCCGTCTTCGTCTTCCAGGAAGGCCATGATCCCGGCGCAGAAAAGGCGTTCAAGGAGATTGCGCGGCTGTCCAAAGGGGCTTGGTTCCGATTTGATCGGCGGGCTGCCGCGACCTTGGCCGGGCTGCTTTCGGCGGTTGCCGTCTATGCGACGGGTGGATTGAAGGCGCTCGAGGCAAGGGACAGGCCGGGAGATCGGCTGCTGATCGAGCATCTCAGGGGCGGCGGGAATTGATGGGCGCTATCATTGCACTTGTTGCACTGTTTCTGGTGCTGCTCGGCGCGGCGACGATCTTTGTCCGTACCGATGCGCAAAAACTGGCAAGCGGCATGCGCACGCTCGGGCCGGTGCTTCTGGCGCTGGTTGGCCTTGCCGTGCTGGTGGTCGGGCGCGAAGGCATTGCCGGCCTCATCCTGGCCGCGGCCCTTGCCTGGTACGGTTCGATGCGAATGAAGCGGCCGTCGGTCGGGCCGGCGCCCGGCAAGCGCTCGACGGTGCGGACCGCCGCACTGGAAATGGAGCTTGATCACGATACGGGCGGGCTTGAAGGCCTGGTTCTGGCCGGCCGTCATGAAGGCAAGATGCTGGGCGCGATGGGCCTAGCCGAGCTGCAGCAGCTTTACCGCGAACTCCCCGGCGACCCGGAGAGCCGCCAACTCCTAGAGACGTATCTTGACGGCCGTTTTCCCGTCTGGCGCAAAGACGCTGAGGCGAACGGTGGCGAAGGGCTGGGTGTTGCGCCAGGTGCGGGCGCCATGACTAAGGAGGAGGCCTACAAGATCCTTGGTCTTGAAGCGGGGGCCGCCGCGGCGGATGTCCGCAAGGCGCACCGCCGCCTGATGCAGCGCCTGCACCCCGACATCGGCGGCACGTCTTTCCTGGCGGCGCGGATCAACGAAGCCAAGGACGTCTTGCTCTCCAATCACAACTAGTCTCCTTCGACGCAGTAAATTTCCGGGAGATGGTTCCGACGCCGCCCTACTGTTGGACGGCGTAGCAGGCGATTTTCTTTTTCTTCAGGGCATTGCAGGCATTCCAGGCCGCGTCCTTCGAGCGGAAGCCGCCGAACCGGGCGCGGTAATAGGTCTCGCCATCCTTTTCGAAGGCGACGGTGAAACCGGAAGCAGCCCCAAGAACTTTGGGCGCCTGCTTGGCGGTCTTGTCTAGGAAAGCCTGGGCTTCGGACTGCTTGGGCGACGACGCCACCTGCACCGCCCAACCAGCCGGCACCGAGGCCGTGTTGACCGGGTCGACCGCCTGTGGGGATACAGGCGTGGGTTCGGCATAGGCAGCCACAATCTGCGCAGTTTCGACCTTCGGCGCCGTCACGATGACGGTCTTGACCTTCCTGGTCTTGACGACGGGGGCGGGCTCTTCGACCGCGGCCACCGTCTGTTCGTCGGCAGACTGGCCTTCAGCGGACTGCTCGTCAGCGGATGTCGGATCGTCATTGGACGCTACGGCATCGTCTTCAATGATCGGCTTGCCATCCGGCGTCGGCGCGTCATGCTTGGGCAGGAAGACCTTGGCCAGCGCCTTGACCGGATTGTCGCCGCCGGCCTTGGCGACCAGGGCGCCGCCGCCGCGGGTCGATGCGCGCGGCATGTAGGCGTTGATCAGGCCGGCCATCTGGTTGTCGCGGCTGCGCCCCGAAGTGCCGCCCATGACGACGGCGACGAGGCGGCGGTTGCCATCCGAAACCGACGAGACGAGGTTGAAGCCGGAGGCGCGGGTATAGCCGGTCTTGATGCCGTCGACGCCCTTGATGCGGCCGAGCAGACGGTTGTGGCCATTGATGCGCTGGCGGCCGTAAAGGAAGGAGCGCTGCGAGAAATAGCCGTAATACTGCGGATAATGTTCCCTGAGCGCTATGCCAAGCATCGCCATGTCGTGGGCGGTTGTGAACTGGCCGGGATCGGGCAGGCCGTTGGCATTGCGAAACACGGTGCCGTCCATGCCGAGCGCGCGCGCCTTGGCGGTCATCATGCGGGCGAAATTGCTTTCGCTGCCGCCGAGCAGTTCGCCGAGCGCGGTCGCCGAATCATTGGCCGACTTGGTCACCATCGACAGGATGGCGGTCTCGACCGAAACCGCTCCGCCCGCCTTGACGCCGAGCTTGGTCGGCGGTTCGGCCGCCGCTTTGGCCGAGAACGGCACGGGCGTGTTCCTGCTGATCCGGCCCTTCGCCATGGCCTCGAAGGTCAGATAGAGCGTCATCATCTTGGTCAGCGACGCCGGGTAGCGCCGGCCGTTGGCATCGGACGAATAAAGCACCTTGCCGGTCTTGGCGTCGACGACGATCGCCGAAGACCTAGCGGCCATCGAGGACGCGGCATCCGCAACGACAAATGACATCGCCAAAGCGAGGATCATGATCGTTTTGAGGGAAGATGCGGATTTTGAACCAAAGACCGACAACGCCTGACGCACTGATAGTTCCTTTGAAACTCATTGCCCTGGAGGCGGCAAAGGGATCCGACCTCACTTGTCGTCAAACTATCGCAGCCAGCGTTACCAATCCGTTTATGGTAACCGGCGCGTTCACCATTTTCCTCGGGCTTGAGCCTTTCTTTATTCGAATTTTAGCTGTTGCCGGCGCAGCGCGGCCTGATGCCGCTGAAATCTTGACTTTTGTGCAGCGCACAATATATTCTCGTGCATTGCACAATCGCGCTCAGGCAAGGGCGCTTCAAAACGCCAAGGGAAACGTCAAATGACCCAGACCTACGAGGACTTCTCGAAATACGGCAAGGAGTTTGCCGATACCGGATTGAAGAGCTTCACCTCGCTCTCCAAGGGGGCGCAGGCGATCGCCGCTGAAGCTGGCGAATACACCAAGAAGAGCTTCGAAGCCGGCAGCGCCGCGGTCGAAAAGCTGTTCTCCGCCAAGTCGCTGGAAAAGGCGGTCGAGATCCAGTCCGACTTCGCCAAGCAGAGCTATGAGAGCTTCGTTGCCGAGGCGACCAAGTTCGGCGATCTCTATGCCGATCTCGCCAAGGAGGCTTACAAGCCCTTCGAATCGATTGTCGCCAAGGCGAAGTAATTTCGCTCGAGAATACCAGGCACGGCCTTTCGGGCTTGCAAAACAGACCCGGTCGCGGATGCGCGGCCGGGTTTTTTCATGCCGGTTTCAATTCCGGGGCTTTGGCGGTTCACGATTTTGAAAATCCCCTCGGTTTGCCCACCTAGCCATATTGTCAGCTAACAAGAAGGGCTTAAAATCGTCCATCGAACACCTACATATCGAACTCGCATGGGGATTCGAAAGAGGCAGGATTACGTGACTTCAGGTTTGACTGCCACGAGAAGCGTGGTGCGGATGCAAAGTGACGGCGACGGCAATGAGGCCGGTCGCGGCACGGCCGTCATTACGCGCACCAAGACCAAGACCAAGAAGCCCAGCCTTTACAGGGTCCTCATCCTCAACGACGACTACACGCCCATGGAGTTCGTGGTTCACGTCCTGGAGCGTTTTTTTCAAAAGGACCGCGAAGCCGCCACACGCATCATGCTTCATGTTCACAATCATGGGGTGGGCGAGTGCGGGGTCTATACATTCGAGGTGGCCGAGACCAAAGTGTCTCAGGTCATGGATTTCGCCCGACAGAATCAGCATCCGCTGCAATGCGTGATGGAGAAGAAGTGAGGTAACATGCCGGCTTTCTCCCAAGGCCTGGAAAAGGCGCTTCACCAGGCGCTGACGCTCGCCAATGAGCGGCACCATGAATATGCAACCCTAGAACATCTGCTGCTCGCCCTCATCGACGACACCGAGGCGGCCGCCGTCATGCGCGCCTGCAACGTCGATCTCGACGAGCTGAAGCACACCGTTCTGACCTATATCGACACCGAACTCGACAATCTGGTCACCGGTTACGATGAGGATTCCAAGCCGACCGCCGGCTTCCAGCGCGTCATCCAGCGCGCCGTGATCCATGTGCAGTCATCCGGCCGCGAGGAAGTGTCCGGCGCCAACGTGCTCGTCGCCATCTTTGCCGAGCGCGAGAGCCATGCCGCTTATTTCCTGCAGGAACAGCAGATGACCCGCTACGACGCGGTCAACTACATCTCGCACGGCATCGCCAAGCGCCCCGGCGCATCGGAGACGCGCTCGCCGCGCGGCGCCGATGACGAGCAGGGCGGCCAGAACGGCGCCGAGCCGCAGGAGGAAGGCGGCAAGAAGAAGCAGCAGCAGGATGCGCTGACGGCTTATTGCGTCAACCTCAACAACAAGGCCAAGGCCGGCAAGATCGATCCGCTGATCGGCCGCGAGAGCGAAATCAACCGCACCATCCAGGTGCTGTGCCGCCGCTCCAAGAACAACCCGCTCTATGTCGGCGATCCCGGCGTCGGCAAGACGGCGATTGCCGAAGGTCTGGCCAAGCGCATCGTCGAAGGCGACGTGCCCGAAGTGCTGCAGGACGCCACCATCTTCGCGCTCGACATGGGCACGCTTCTGGCCGGCACCCGCTACCGTGGCGATTTCGAAGAGCGGCTGAAGCAGGTTGTCAAGGAGCTAGAGGATTATCCCGGCGCCGTGCTGTTCATCGACGAGATCCACACCGTCATCGGCGCCGGTGCGACGTCCGGCGGCGCGATGGATGCGTCGAACCTGTTGAAGCCGGCGCTGTCTTCGGGTGCCATCCGCTGCATCGGCTCGACCACTTACAAGGAGTTCCGCCAGTTCTTCGAGAAGGACCGCGCTCTGGTGCGGCGCTTCCAGAAGATCGACGTCAACGAGCCGACCATCGAGGACGCCATCGAGATCATGAAGGGCCTCAAGCCCTATTATGAGGAATTCCACAAGGTGAAGTTCACCAACGAGGCGATCAAGGCTTCGGTGGAACTGTCGGCCCGCTACATCAACGACCGCAAGCTGCCGGACAAGGCGATCGACGTGATCGACGAGACCGGCGCCTCGCAGATGCTGGTGCCGGAAGCCAAGCGCAAGAAGACGATCGGCATCAAGGAGATCGAAGCCACGATCGCCACGATGGCCCGCATCCCGCCGAAGACGGTTTCGGCAGACGACGAGAAGGTGCTGCAAGGCCTCGACATCGAGCTGAAGCGCGTCGTCTATGGCCAGGACACCGCCATCACCGCGCTGACCTCGGCGATCAAGCTGGCACGTGCCGGCCTGCGCGAACCGGAAAAGCCGATCGGCTCCTACCTGTTCTCAGGCCCGACCGGCGTCGGCAAGACCGAAGTCGCCAAGCAGTTGGCTGCCTCGCTCGGCGTCGAGCTGATCCGCTTCGACATGTCGGAATATATGGAACGCCACACCGTCTCGCGGTTGATCGGCGCGCCTCCCGGCTATGTCGGCTTCGACCAGGGCGGTCTGCTTACCGACGGGGTCGACCAGCATCCGCACTGCGTGCTCTTGCTGGATGAAGTCGAGAAGGCGCATCCGGACCTGTTCAACATCCTGTTGCAGGTCATGGACCACGGCAAGCTGACCGACCACAACGGCAAGCAGATCGACTTCCGCAATGTCATCCTTATCATGACCACCAATGCGGGCGCATCCGATGCGCAGCGCGCGGCGATCGGTTTCGGATCGACCAAGCGCGAAGGCGACGATGTCGAGGCCATCAACCGGTTGTTCACGCCGGAGTTCCGCAACCGTCTCGATGCGATCATCCCGTTCGGCTCGCTGCCGGTGCCGGTCATCCATCAGGTGGTGCAGAAGTTCGTCATGCAGCTCGAGGCCCAGCTCTCCGAGCGGGGCGTCACCTTCGACCTGTCGTCCGCCGCGATCGCCTGGCTGGCCGACAAGGGCTATGATGAGCGCATGGGTGCGCGGCCGCTCGGCCGGGTCATCCAGGAGCACATCAAGAAGCCGTTGGCCGACGAGGTGCTGTTCGGCAAGCTCAAGAAGGGCGGCACGGTGCGCGTCACCGTCGAGAAGAAGGAAACCGGCGAAACCGGCCTGAAGCTCGAATCACTGGCCGACGAAGCCCCGGTGCAGCCGAAGCAGGAGCCGGAAGAGACGCCGAAAGCCCGCAAGGCGGTGGCCAAGAAGCCCGTCGCCAAGAAGGCGGTGGCGCAGAAGCCTCAGCCCAAGGGCAAGGACGAGCCTGAGCCCAAGGGCAAGGATGGCGGCAAGCGCAGCCTGGTGCCGCAACTGCCGCGCAAGAGCTGAAAGGTTCGCCTATGAAGGGCCCGGTGACGGGCCCTTTTTTCATTGGCTGGCCGGTTTGCCGACACAGCGCCCCTGCTTTTCAGGGCAGATGTTGTTAGGTCAGGCGGCGACGCCCTCGGGTGCAAACTTGCCCAGGAAGTACCCGCACGCCTTCCAGATGGCGATCGAAATCAGAACGCTCGCATAGCCATCCACGGCATAATGCCAGCCAAGGACGACCGAGCCGACCATGATGATTGCGGCGAATGCCCACATCAAAAGGCCGGCCAACCGTGAGCGGCGTGTTGCATAAAGCGCGAAAAGCACCGCCATCGCTACATGCATGGACGGGAAGGCGGATATGCCGAGACTGCCTGGCGTCGCCCCGATATAGCCGCTCCACACAAGGTCCTGCGTGCTGAGCGCCCAGATCGGATAGATGCGATCGGCGGCGGCGAGTGCTTGCATCAGGGAATGATAGTCGCTGCCCAGCCCCAGTCGCTCGTAAAAGCACGGCCCTGCCGAAGACAGGCCCATCGCCAGGAAAAAACCCGCCAGTATCCACACGAGCATGAAGCTCATCAGGAACTGGTGACGCAGCTTCGTGTCCCTGCGCGTGATGCAAGCGATGAAGACCGAGGCGATAAGGACGACGAACCAGGAATTGTAAGCCAGGTTGAACGATCTTACGGCGAGCGGCGACTGGACGATAAACCATAGCCATTCATGGGGCGCTCGGCCGAAATGCAGCACCCGGTCGGCCTGAGCCAATGCGTGATCCCATGCGAATGGCGAAAGGATCGCGACCGCGCCTTTCAACACACCGAAAGCGGATATGAGCGCAATGCACGCGGCCAGACCATTCAGGCTGTTGGCGTTGCGCTCGGCGTCGCCGAAGACGCCGCCGATCGATCGCAGAAAAGTGCCGAGCGGCTCGGGATCCCGCTTGATGAGTGCAAGGTGAAAAAAGCTGCCGAGTGCGAAGGCGCAGCCACCGATCCAGAAAGCGAAAAGAAGGTATTGGGCATAGTCTTCCAGCACGCCGAAATCCGGCATGTTTCCGGTGCGCAGGCCGACCGCGGCTGCCAAAAGCAGGGCAGCGATGGCCATCGCATGCAGCAGGCGGTGTCGCCGGTACGCGTCCGCCAAGGTGCGCAGAAAGGCCCGCCCGGCAGCTGCTTTTACCAACGGCTCTGATGTCGCAACCGAATGTTCCACGATTTTTAAAACCCAAACGCATCCCGGTACGGCACTTTATCACGGGGTGGTTTGATATTTTCCTAACCGACGTGGTGGATTGTGGCTGAGCGCATCGCCCTGAGGCGCGCGCCACCTCAACCGTTCAGCGCTGCTCGGATCTTCGCCGCGTTCTCCGTCAGCACTTCGGGCTTCTCCATCTGCCCCGTATGCGGCTTGAGCGCGATGCCTTCGAACCGCGGGATGACATGGACATGTAGGTGGTAGACGGTCTGGCCGGACGCCGGTTCGTTGAACTGCAGGATGGTGACCCCGTCAGCGCCGAAACCCTTTTTGACCGCCAGCGCGACCGTCTGGACCGTGGTGAACAGCCGGCCGAGCGTCGCCGGATCGGCATCGAGCAGATTGCGCGACGGTACTTTGGGCACCACCAGCGTGTGACCGGGGCCTTGCGGCATCACATCCATGAAGGCGACCACGGCATCATCCTCGTAGATGCGGTGCGAGGGGATTTCGCCGCGCAGGATCTTTGCGAAGATATTGCTGGGGTCGTAGGCCTCGGTCATGGCGGCGCTCCGGGAGTATGCTCCCGGTGTAGCGAAGCTGTCCTGGACCGGCAAGATGGTCAGGTAAGATGGTCAGGCGAGGGCAGGCGCGGATCGCTATTCCTCAAGATCCTTGCGGAACGGCGTATGCTCTTCCAGAATTTCGCCCATCCGCTCGACCTCGCGCCGCTCACGCCGGAGATAATCGGCCACAGCATTGCGCAGGCCGGGATGTGCGATGTAGTGCGCCGAATGCATGGTCACGGGACGATAGCCGCGCGCCAGTTTGTGCTCACCCTGCGCGCCGGCCTCGATCACCTTCAGCTTGCGCTCGATGGCGAAGTCGATGGCCTGATGGTAGCAGACTTCGAAATGCAGGAACGGGTGGTCCTCGATGCAGCCCCAATTGCGGCCGTAGAGCGCATCGGAGCCGATGAAGTTGATGGCGCCGGCGACATAGCGGCCATTGCGCTTGGCCATGACCAACAGGATGTCCTGGGACATGCGCTCCCCGATCAGCGAGAAGAACTTGCGGTTGAGATAGGGCCGGCCCCATTTGCGGCTGCCGGTATCCATATAGAAGGCGAAGAAATCGTCCCAGGCCCTTTCGGTCAGGTCCTTGCCGGTCAGCCGGTCGATCGAGATACCGTTGGCGAGCGCCTCGCGGCGCTCCTTCTTCATCGCCTTGCGCTTGCGCGATGCCAGCGTGGCGAGAAAGTCGTCATAGGTCGAAAAGCCTTCGTTGAAGAAATGGAACTGCTGGTCGGTGCGGTGCAGGAAGCCGGCTGCTTCCAGCGTTGCAACGTCGCTTTCATTGGCGAAGGTGACATGCGCGGAGGACACGCCGAGCTTTTCCGTCACCGCCTTCAGGCCCGCTGCGAGACCGGCCTTCACAATGGCGCTGTCCTCGCCCTTGCTGACCAGCAGGCGAGGGCCGGTGACCGGAGAGAACGGCACGGCGCATTGCAGTTTCGGATAGTAGTTGCCGCCGGCGCGTTCGAACGCATCGGACCAGCCGTGGTCGAAGACATATTCGCCCTGGCTGTGCGATTTGAGATAGCAGGGCACGGCGCCCAGCAATCTGCCTTGGGCATTTTCCAGTCTGAGATGATGACCTTGCCAGCCGGTGCGCCGCACGGCGCAGCCGGAATCTTCAAGCGCGCTCAGAAAAGCATATGAAACGAGAGGGTTATAGCCGTTTTCTGTGTCGCTGCGGGTTGTGCCGGTAAAGCCGTTCCACTCGTCGCATGTGAAGGCATTGATGCCGGCGGCGACGCGGATGGAGAACTCCGCATTCGCCGTTTGCCCATCGCCTTCGTCACCCTGATCCATGAGGCTTATTTAAGCTCTGTCGGGGCCGCTACAAGTCACGTTTCAGGCACTCCCATCAGGCGACTTTGACCAGATCGGGTTCGAACCCTTCGAACGTCATCTGGTCGGCGTATTTGAAGGTGAGATCCACCGCCGGCTGGTCATGCACCGTCCAGGTGATGACAGGCATTTTAAGCCTTTCGCGCACGAAGCTGACGAACGGGTTCGGCAGATCGCCCGCGGCATAGGAGGTGAAGGCGAGGTCATGCGCCAGCATGGCGAAATGCGCCTCGATCAACTGGTTGTCCTTGCCATAGGCCGTGAGCCCGCCCGGAATTCCTGGCGCATCCCTGGGGAAATCGCGGACCAGCCAGTGGTCGAACGACATGATCGCCGCCTTGCCCTTGTAGCGCTCCAGCATCTTGCCGACGCTCGCCACCAGGCCCTCGTCGTAGCCGGGCACGCCCTTCAATTCGACCACCAAAGGCACGCGGCCGTCGACCAGGTCGAGCACCTCCTGAAGTGTCGGCACATGGTCCTTGGTGCCGCCGATCCTGAGCGCCGCCAGTTCCGCTGCCGTGCGCTGCCAGACGAAGCCGTCCTGGCCGGTCAACCGCCTGAGATCGCCGTCATGAATGATGACGGGGACGCGGTCGGACGACAAATGCACGTCGCATTCGATCGCATAGCCGCGCTCGGCGGCAGCAGCGAAGGCCGACAGCGTGTTTTCCCAGCGCGTCTTGTTCATGTCGTGAAAGCCGCGATGCGCCACCGGGCGGGCGGTCAGCCAGGAAAGGTCGGTCATTGTCTTGGTCCTGCTCATGCGACCTCGAAGACGGCTTCGATTTCCACTGCGGCATTAAGCGGCAGACAGGCGGTGCCGACGGCGGAGCGGGCATGCTTGCCGCGCTCGCCAAGGGCGGCGACCAGGAAATCGGAGGCGCCATTGGCGACCAGATGCTGCTCGACGAAATCCGGCACTGATGCAACAAAGACGGTGATCTTGACCAAACGCTGGATTTTTTCGAGATCGCCAAGTGCTGCTTTTGCTTGGGCCAAGACATTGATTGCGCAGTACTTTGCGCCTTCCTTGCCGGTTGCGGTATCGACGTCGCGGCCGAGCAGGCCGCTTGCCTGCAGCTTGCCGTCCTTGAGCGGCAACTGCCCGGCGGTGAACAAAAGATTGCCGGACCTGCAATAGGGCACATAGTTCGCGGCGGGCGCTGCGGCGGCAGGTATTGTCACGCCGAGATCGCTTAGCCGCTTTTCGATTGTTTCACTCATGGTATTTCCCTATTGCTTGGAGACGCCGCGCTGGCCGGGCCGAAATTGCTATTTTTGCCTCGCTTCCGCCACGACTTTTTTTAAACTGGACCATCTTTACCTGCGGCCTGCCATCAGCTGCGACGATCGGAGCCCCTTATGCGCGCAACGCGCCTTGCCTTCCACGCCGTTCTCTTTCCGGTGCTGTTCTCGATGGCTCCAGCCTTTGCCGTGCCGGCGCTGCAGGCGCATCGCGCCGTCTACGATCTTACCCTCGACAAGGCGTCGGACCGCTCGGGCATCACCGGGATTTCCGGCCGCATGGTCTATGAGTTCAACGGCTCGCCCTGCGAGGGCTATACGGTAAAATTCCGTTTCGTCACCCAGATCGCCACCGGCGACAACACCAGGCTGACCGACCAGCAGACGACCACGTTCGAGGACGCCGAAGGCAAGACCTTCTCGTTCGTGACCAAATCCTTCGTCGACCAGAACCTCGACAAGGAGGTCAAGGGCACCGCCACGAAAGAGACCAAGGGCCTCAAAGTCGACATTGACAAGCCCGAGAAGAACAGCCTGGAACTTGCCACCACCCAGTTCCCGACCCAGCATCTGGTCGAACTGATCGGCAAGGCCGAGAAGGGCGAGAATTTCTACGAAACCAGCCTTTTCGACGGTTCGGAGGATGCCAACAAGGTGATGACCACCACCGTCATCGTCGGCAAGAAGGCCGAGGGCGACAAGGCCGACCCCGAAGCGCCGGCGCTGGCCAAGCTTGCAGGCGACAAATACTGGCCGGTCGACATCGCCTATTTCGACGAGACCGACAAATCGGGCGAAGAGGTGCCGGAATACCGCATCAGCTTCAAGCTGCACGAGAACGGCATCACCCGCGACCTCACAATGGACTATGGCGAGTTCTCGATGACCGGAAAGCTGGTCAACCTGTCGCTGTTCGATCAGACCAAGCCTTGCCCCGTCTCGAAATAGCAACAATGCGGCGCTGGCCACGGCAGGCTTGATGGCAGTTCCCGATGGCGGTCTATGTCGATGCGGCAATCTGGAAATGGGCCGGCCATCGCTGGTGCCACCTGATGGCCGACGATACGGACGAACTGCATCGTTTCGCCGCCGAGCTTGGCGTCAAGCGTTCGTCCTACCAAGGGCCGCCCAGGACATCGGCGCCGCACTATGACATAACCGGCTTCGAGCGCGACCGGGCGGTGCGGCTCGGCGCCATCGAATGCAGCCGCGAGGAGATCGTTGCGATCTTCAGGCGCGTACGGGTACCCAACGGAAAGGGCCGATCGTGACGCTAACGGCATTCTTGGCTTATTGCCTTGCCATCACACTTGCCGCCGCCACGCCGGGACCGGCGATGTTCACGGTGATCACCAACGGCGTGGCACGCGGCTTCCTGCGTGCGTTCGTCGCCGGAAATGGGCATTGCCGCCGGCGATGCCGTGCTGGTCACCCTGGCACTGCTCGGGCTGGTGGCGCTGGCCCAGACCTTCGAATGGGTGTTTCTCCTGTTGAAATACGCCGGTGCGGCCTACCTGATTTTCCTCGGCATCAAGATGTGGCGGGCCGCGGCCGCGCAATCGGCTGCGCAAGGAATCCCCCAAACCGGATTGTCGCGGTCGTTCCTGCTTGGCGCCTCCGTGGCGCTCGGCAACCCGAAGGCGATCCTGTTCCACGCCTCGATCATGCCGCTGATCCTCAACCTCGACACCATGACGTTTGCCGACGGCCTGCTGGTGGTGGCAGTCGTCGTCGGCGCCAATATTCTCACCATGGGCATCTACGCCGCGCTGGCGGGCAGGGCATCCGGCTGGTTCAGGACGCCCGGACGCATGCGGCTGATTAACCGGTTCGCCGGCAGCGCCATGATCGGCACCGGAGCGCTGATTGCCGCACGCTGAGCGATGAAGCACCTCACCGCTTGCGTTTGCAGCGCTTCCCCTCTATATGCGCGCTCATTCCACACACGGACTTTGGTGTCTGCCCGGGAGAAATCCGGCTGAAACCTCCGGTGGCGTTCGAGGACAAAGTCCAAAAATGCCTGTGTCCGTGGAGGCTAACCGGAAAAGGAACTAAGAATGGCACTGCCTGATTTCAGCATGCGCCAGCTTTTGGAAGCTGGCATTCACTTCGGCCACCAGACCCACCGCTGGAACCCGAAGATGGCGCCTTACATCTACGGCGCCCGCAACAACATCCACATCATCGACCTGTCGCAGACGGTGCCTTTGCTGCACCAGGCTCTGAAGCAGGTTTCCGACACCGTTGCCAAGGGCGGCCGCGTGCTGTTCGTCGGCACCAAGCGCCAGGCGTCCGACATCGTCGCCGACGCCGCACAGCGTTCGGCCCAATACTATGTCAACTCGCGTTGGCTCGGCGGCATGCTGACCAACTGGAAGACGATCTCGAATTCGATCCAGCGCCTGCGCAAGCTCGACGAGATGCTGGCCGGTGAGGCCCAGGGCCTGACCAAGAAGGAACGCCTGAACCTCGACCGCGAGCGCGAGAAGCTCGACAAGGCGCTCGGCGGTATCAAGGACATGGGCTCGACGCCCGACCTGATGTTCGTCATCGACACCAACAAGGAAGCGATCGCCATTCTCGAGGCCAAGCGCCTCGGCATTCCGGTCGTCGCCATCATCGATTCGAACTGCGATCCGGACAAGATCGACTTCCCGATCCCCGGTAATGACGACGCGGCGCGCGCCATCCAGCTCTATTGCGACCTGATCGCCAAGGCTGCCATCGACGGCATCGCCCGCCAGCAGGGCGCGCTCGGCGTCGACATCGGCGCCTCGGTCGAAGCTCCGGTCGAACCGGCGCTTGATCCGGCTCCGGCCCCGGCTGCGGACGCTCCGGAAGCTTGACAGTCGAAGGCCGGTTGCGGCCTTCATCATTCTCATATTTGGCACGCTAGACGGACGCATCACCGAGTACCGGTGGTGCGTCGGTGCATTTAAAACAAAGAGGCGACAATGAGCATTTCGGCTGCACAGGTCAAAGAACTCCGCGACTTGACCGGCGCGGGCATGATGGACTGCAAGGCGGCGTTGACCGAGACCAACGGCAACATCGAAGAGGCCGTCGACTGGCTGCGCAAGAAGGGCATTTCCAAGGCCGACAAGAAGGCTGGCCGTACTGCCGCCGAAGGCCTGATCGGCGTCGACTCCGGCGTCCGCGAGGCCGCCATCGTCGAGGTTAACTCCGAGACCGATTTCGTGGCCCGCAACGAGCAGTTCCAGGAGATCGTTCGCAATGTCGCCAAGGTCGCGCTTGCTTACGGCACGACGGAGGCTGTCTCTGCCGCAAAGTATCCGGGTTCGGACAAGTCGGTCACTGACACCATCAAGGACGCCGTTGGCACCATTGGCGAGAACATGAGCTTCCGCCGTTCGGCCAAGCTCACCGTCCCGCACGGTGCTGTCGCAACCTACGTCCACAATGCGGTTGCCGATGGTCTTGGCAAGCTCGGCGTTCTGGTCGCGATCGAGACGACGGGCAATGAGCATGCCGCCAACGCCTTTGGCCGCCAGGTCGCCATGCATGTCGCCGCCACCAACCCGCTGGCGTTGACCGCCGAGCAGATCGATCCGGCAGCGGTCGAGCGCGAGAAGGCGATCTTCGCCGACCAGGCGCGCCAGTCCGGCAAGCCGGAAGCGATCATCGAAAAGATGGTCGAAGGCCGCCTGCGCAAGTTCTACGAGGAAGTCGTGCTCCTCAAGCAGGCCTTCGTGCTCAATCCCGACATCACTGTCGAGCAGGCGCTGAAGGATGCCGAGAAGGACATCGGCGCTCCGGCCAAGATCTCCGCCTATCTGCGCTTTGCGCTGGGCGAAGGCATCGAAAAGGAAGAGACCGATTTCGCGGCGGAAGTCGCGGCGGCCGTGAAGAAGTAGTTTTAAAAATAGCCCCGAAAAGGGCTTCTCAGCTCAGGCAACTCGGCCGGGTGTCCGCAAGGATGCTCGGCCGATTTCTTGTGCGGTGTCGATGAAGGCCCTGAGCTTTGGCGCCGTCGACGCCCTGCGCGGGAAGTAAAGGAAGAGGCCGGGCTCCTCGATCGCCGTTTGCGGCAGGATCTGAACGAGGCGGCCGGCTGCCAATTCCGCGCGCACCAGCGGCTCGAACACATAGGTCAGCCCGACGCCGGCAAGCGCAAGGTCGATCGCGGCCAGCGAATCGGTGACGATGACCGTACCCTTCGTCTCGGCCACGACATCCTTGCCGTCCTCGGTCAGGTCCCAGCGATAGAGTGCGCCGGAGCGCACAAGCCGGTAGCCGATGCAATTGTGGTCCGAAAGATCCGCCACACTGCGCGGACGGCCATGCCGGCCGACATAGGCGGGGGAGGCGACGATCACGGCGTTGAATGGCGGCGTCAGCCGGACCGTGACCATGTCCTGTGCGATCATCTCGCCCAGCCGGATGCCGGCATCGAAACCCTCGCCGACAATGTCCACCAGCCCCTGGTCGGTGAGCAATTCGATGGTCACATCAGGATAGCGTTCAGCCATCGCGGCGACCACGGGAGTGACGGCAAGTGGAACGGCGATGTTGGGAACGTTCAACCTGAGCAAGCCGGAGGGCCGGCCCTTGATGGCTCGGATGCGGTCCATCCGGTCGGCGATATCCTGGAGGGCAGGGGCTGCCGTGTCCACCAGCGCCTTGCCGGCTTCCGTCAGCGAGACGCTGCGCGTGGTGCGCGCAAACAGCGGCTGGCCGATCCGCTCCTCCACGAGGCGCACCGCATGGCTGACGGCGGATGGGGACATGCCCAGTTCGGCCGCGGCAAGCGCAAAGCCGCCGCGTCGCGCAACGGCGACGATGACAGGCAAATGGCTGAGCAGATCCCGGTCCATTCGTGCATGATATCGCATAGTCCTTGCGAACAATTCAATCTTCTCGATGCCGACTGGCTGGCCCACATTGCCGTCACCGATGCACAAAGGATAAAAGACATGAATGCCTTGAAATACGCTACCTTCGCCGCAGGCCTTGCTCTGGCGCCGGTCGATGCCGGCGGCGCCGAGCCGTCCGGTCAGCGCGCGCTCGCCGACGAACGCGCCGTCATCCGCATCGCCGATGCCATCGACCGTGCCGTCGATGCGCAGGACTGGAAGCTTGCCCGCTCCTATTTCGCCGACCGTGTCACCGTCGACTTCAGCAGCCTGTCAGGACAGCCTGCCGCCACCATCCCCTCCGACGATCTGATCGGTACCTGGGCCGGCAACCTGAGGGGCAGCAAGACCAGCCTGCATCTGCGCACCAATCACCAGGTGATCTTTGAGGCGGACGCGGCGACCGTCTCTTCGAACGGCTATGCCTGGAACCGGATGGAAGGCAATGGCGACCCGCTGTGGGAAGTCTGGGGCACTTACGAGCACCATCTGGTTCGCTCCGGGACCGGCTGGAAAGTCGACGGCTTCATTTTCCGCGCCACGCATCAGCGCGGCAATCCCTGGGTCAAGACGACGCCTGGCCAATGAGCCGGCGTCAATAAAAGTCGGGATAGGAAAACACCATGACCATGAGCTATTACACACTGGGCAACAGCGGCCTGCGCGTCAGCCGGCTGGCACTGGGCACCATGACCTTTGGCACCGAATGGGGCTGGGGCGCGGACAGGGAAACCGTGCGCGCCATGGCCGACGCCTATGTCGAGGCCGGCGGCAATTTCTTCGACACCGCCGACCTCTACACCGGCGGCACAGCCGAAACCTGGCTCGGCGAATTCATCGCCGAGCGAGGCTTGCGCGACAAAGCGGTGATCGCCACGAAATTCACCTTCAACGCGGAGCCCGGCAATCCGAACGCCGGCGGCAATGGCCGCAAGAACATCTTGCGCGCCGTGGACGCCTCGCTGAAGCGGTTGGGCACTGACTATATCGACCTCTACCTCCTCCATGTCTGGGACGGGCTGACGCCGGCCGAGGAGGTCATGCGCACGATGGATGATCTCGTGCGTGCGGGCAAAATTCGCCATGTCGGCCTGTCCGATGTGCCGGCCTGGTATGCTGCCCGCGCGCAGACGATCGCCGAGTGGCGCGGCTACGAGCCGGTGTCGGCCCTGCAGCTTGAATATTCGCTGGTGGAGCGTTCGATCGAAAATGAGTTCGTGCCCTTCGGCACCCGCCATGGCGCAGGAATCATGGTGTGGAGCCCGCTGGCAAGCGGGCTGCTCAGCGGCAAGTACCGGCCGACGCAGGAAGGCCATGCCGGCCGGCTCGACGGCTTTCGCAACACCACTCATCCGGGGTTCCAGAAGTTCACCGAGCGCAACTGGGCGATCGTGGCGGAGCTCGAAAAAGTTGCCGCCGAACTCGGACGCAGCATGGCGCAGGTCGCGCTCAACTGGGTGGCAACGCAACCGGGCATCGCCACCGTGATTCTTGGCGCCACCAAGCTGGCGCAGTTGCAGGACAATCTGGCGGCGTTGGATTTCACTTTACCCGCCGAGCTTCGCGCGCGGCTGAATACGGTCAGCAAGACACCGCCGCCATTCCCGTACGCCTATTTCGGTTCCGACATACAAGCCCGGGTTACCGGCGGCGCCGTGACCGGCGACAAGCCGTTGGGTTATGCGCCGCCGCTGCTGGTCGAGGGCGACGCCGTCAGCATCACCAGCAACTGACGGGCCGCGACGGGAAGGCGGAATTGGGCGAGGGGCGCCGCGTGTCATAGCGGGGCCCGTCGTGTATCGGGACTCGGCATCGCGCCACCGGCGGCGCCCCCGCCAGGGCGGGCTGCCCAGGCTGCCACACGCAACAATGACGAGGTCCAGATGACGGCAAAGCCCCTCTATCGACGTGTCCTGCTGAAAGCGTCGGGCGAAGCGTTGATGGGCGAGCAGCATTTCGGCATCGATGTCTCGGTGGTCGACCGAATCGCGGCCGACATCGCCGAAGCCCGCGCACTTGGCATCGAGGTCGGCGTCGTCATTGGCGGCGGCAATATCTTTCGCGGCGTGGCGGTGGCATCCAAGGGCGGCGACCGCGTCACCGGCGACCACATGGGCATGCTGGCCACCGTCATCAACTCGCTGGCGCTGCGCACCTCGCTGAACAAGATCGGCGTCGATGCCGTCGTGCTGTCGGCCATCGCCATGCCCGAACTTTGCGAGAGTTTTTCCCAGCGCCAGGCCACCGCCTATATGAACCAGGGCAAGGTCGTCATTTTCGCCGGCGGCACCGGCAATCCGTTCTTCACCACCGATTCGGCCGCGGCCTTGCGCGCCGCCGAGATCGGCGCCGACGCGTTGTTCAAGGGCACCCAGGTCGACGGCGTCTATTCGGCCGATCCCAAGAAGGATCCGAATGCGACCCGCTTCGAGCGCATCAGCCATGCCGAAGTCATCAACAAGGGCCTTTCGATCATGGATACCGCCGCAATTGCACTTGCGCGCGAAAACAACATCCCGATAATCGTCTATTCGATCCACGAAAAAGGTGGTTTCGGCGATATTCTGCGGGGCGGTGGCCGTTGCACGATCGTCGCCGACGAGTGACCCGGAGTATACTCTCCTAAAAAGGGGATCAGTTTTCGAAAGCGGGTCCGAATATAGGCCCTAAGCACTGAACCCGGATCAAACGGGTCGAGGAGACTAAGATGAGTGGTGAGTTCGACGACCTCAAGCGGCGCATGGATGGCGCGATCGCCGCCTTCAAGCACGATCTGGCTTCGCTGCGCACCGGCCGTGCCTCCAGCAATCTGCTCGACGCCATCCAGGTCCAGGCCTACGGCACCACCATGCCCATCAACCAGGTGGCGAACGTGTCGGTGCCGGAGCCGCGCATGATTTCGGTTTCGGTCTGGGACAAGTCGATGGTCGGCGCGGTCGATCGTGCCATCAGAGAATCCAATCTGGGCTTCAATCCGATCGTCGACGGCACCAACCTCAGGATTCCGCTGCCCGAGCTCAACGAGCAGCGCCGCAAGGAACTGGTCAAGATCTCGCATGGCTACGCCGAGAACGCCCGCGTTGCGGTGCGCCATGTCCGTCGCGACGGCATGGACTTCTTGAAGAAGGCGGAAAAGGACGGCGACATCAGCGAGGACGATCAGCGGAAGCGCTCCGATCAGGTCCAGAAGCTGACCGACGAGACGATCAGCACCATCGATCACCTGCTTTCCGATAAGGAAGCTGAAATCATGCAGGTTTAGGGTCGGCCCACACCGGCCCGAAAGCGAGACAATGGCAACGCCGGCGCATGTCGCGATCATCATGGATGGAAACGGACGCTGGGCCAAGGCGCGCGGCATGCCGCGGCTTGCCGGCCATCGCGCCGGCGTCGAAGCGCTGCGCAAGACGGTGCGCGCCGCGCCCGGTCTCGGCATTTCCTTCCTGACCGTCTACGCCTTTTCATCGGAAAACTGGTCGCGGCCCAAGGCCGAAGTGAGCGACCTGATGGGGCTTTTGAAGCTGTTCATCCGCCGCGATCTGGCCGAACTGCACCAGAACGGCGTGCGCGTCAGGATCATCGGTGACAGGGCGGGGCTGCAGCCGGACATCAGGGGCCTGCTCGAAGAGGCCGAATCGCTGACTGCGCGCAATGAATCGCTGACCTTGGTCATCGCCTTCAACTATGGCGGGCGCGACGAGATCGTGCGCACGGCACGCAAGCTCGCAGCCGCAGTGGCGCGCGGCGAGATCGACGCAGAGGCGATCACGGCAGACACTTTTGCCGGCGCCCTCGACACCGCAGGCATTCCCGATCCGGAGCTGGTCATCCGCACCAGTGGCGAGCTTCGGCTGTCGAACTTCCTTCTGTGGCAGGCAGCCTACAGCGAACTGGTTTTTCTGCCTTGCTACTGGCCTGACTTCAGCCGCGAACACCTGGCCGACGCATTGCGCGATTTTGCTGGCCGCGAGCGCCGTTTTGGCGGGCTTGCCGCTCAAGATGTCGCTGCCTCGTGATCGGCGGCGGGATGAACAATCTTCAGCTTCGCATCGTCTCGGCGCTGGTGCTGGCCGCAATAGCGCTTGGCCTGACCTGGTTGGGAGCGCTGTGGTTCCGCCTGCTTTGCGCCGGGATATCGGCGGTCATCTTCTATGAATGGGCGCGCATGTCGCGCCCCTTGGCCGGTGCGACCCTCGGCTTCATTCCCGAAGCGCTGCTTCTGGTTTTCGTCGTCGCCCTGGTTGCAGGCGTGCCGGCATCGTGGCTTCTGTCTCTTGTCCTGGCCATGGTTGTGGTCGCTGCTGTCGGCGCCCGTATGCATGGAGCGGCGCAATGGGATGCAGCCGGTCTTGCCTACGCGGCTTTGTCCGGCTTATCGCTGGCGCTGCTGCGCGGCGGCGACCATCCCGGCCTGGTCGCAATCCTGTTTCTGTTCGCCGTGGTCTGGGCGACCGACATCTTCGCCTATTTCGTCGGCCGCTCCGTCGGTGGGCCCAAGCTCGCGCCATCTATATCCCCCGGCAAGACGCAGAGCGGCGCGCTTGGCGGCGCTGTCGGCGGCGTGGCCGCCGGCGTGCTTCTGGCTGCCGCCGCCGGGGCCGGCAATCTTGGCGTCCTCGCCTTGGTTGCGCTGGTGCTGTCGATTGTTGCCCAGGCTGGCGATCTCTTCGAATCCTGGGTCAAGCGCCGCCACGGCCGCAAGGATTCAAGCGCGTTGATACCCGGGCATGGCGGTGTCATGGACAGGGTGGACGGGCTTGTCGCGGCGGCTTTTGCCCTATACGTGATCGGCTGGATTTCGGCGGGCGCCGATCATCCGGCGCAGGGGCTGTTTCCGGCTTGAGTGATATTTCACGGCGAAGAAATGGCGCACGCCACGGATTCGCCTGGATTGATGTCACAGTCGCGGCGACACCTTTTGCCGCGGGTGAATTTGAGGGCATGACTTGAACGAAATTCTTCACGCGTTGTTCAGCACGGAAGGCTTTGTCCTCGGCACGCTGGTGCCGTTTCTGTTCGTGCTGACCGTGGTCGTCTTCATTCACGAAATGGGCCATTACCTGGTCGGCCGCTGGTGCGGCATTGGCGTGAAGGCCTTTTCGATCGGCTTCGGCCCCGAACTTCTCGGCTTCAACGACAGCCACGGCACGCGCTGGAAGCTCTGCGCCATACCGCTCGGCGGTTATGTCAAATTCGTCGGCGACATGAGCGCCACGTCGAGCCAGCCGAGTTCGGAAGATCTGGAAACGCTGACTGACGCTGAACGCAAGGTCGCCTTCCACACGCAACCCATCTGGAAACGCGCCGCCACGGTGGTGGCCGGACCGTTGTTCAACTTCCTTTTGACCATTGCCGTCTTTGCCGTGCTGTTTTCCCTCTATGGCCGCCCTGTGTTTGAGCCGATGGTGGCGGCGGTCACCGCCGGCAGTCCAGCCGCAAGGGCCGGCATTTTGCCAGGCGACCGATTCGTCGCCGTCGACGGCAGCAAGGTTGAGACCTTCGCCGACGTCCAGCGCCTAGTTTCGGGCCGCGGCGGCGACGCCATCACCTTCACCATGTTGCGCGACGGCAAGGAGGTCACGGTCGTCGCGACGCCGGAGCCGATGGAGCAGCTGGACGCACTGGGCAACAAGGTCAAGGTGGCCGTCATCGGCGTCGTCAACAACAAGGATGTCGGCCAGCCCAGGCTGATCACCTACAGCCCTGTCGGAGCAGTCGGCGCCGCGGTCGAGGAGACGGGGCACGTCATTCAGCGCACCGGCCAGTTCCTGCAGCGATTCGTTGTCGGCCGCGAAGACAAATGCCAGCTGGGCGGCCCGATCAAGATCGCCAAGATGTCGGGGCAGGCGGCAAAGCTTGGCTTCCTGTGGCTGGTGCAACTCGTCGCCGGACTGTCGGTCGGGATCGGAATTCTGAACCTTTTGCCGATTCCCCCCCTCGACGGCGGCCACCTCCTGTTCTACGCACTCGAAGCCGTTTTCCGGCGTCCGGTATCGGAGCGGATGATGGAAATGGGATACCGGGCCGGCCTCTTTCTGGTGCTGGGATTTATGGGCTTCGTCTTCTGGAACGATCTGTTTGGGTGCTGAAATCATGAAGAAATTTGGCTTCAGCACCGGCAATGTTGAGACGCCGTTTACCATGCACGGGGGTATGCGTGACGCGAAAGCCACGCATCAGGGTTAAGTAATTACAAATTAACCTGAAGCCTTGCGTGTAGGGAAAATCCGGTTAATACGGTAGGAGAAATTACCGCACGTCCGGTTTTCTCGCCGTGGGGACTTCGAGAAAAGGTACAAAAGCCCGATGAAGGCAGCATCCAAATTTTTGAGCGCCGCGTCCGCGGTGGCTATGTCCGCCGCTCTGGTTGTACCAGGTGCGCTCGCCGTGCAGTTCGTTGCCACATCTGCGGCGCAAGCAGCCGTTGTCTCGAGAGTCGAGGTCAACGGCAACCAGCGCGTAGACGCCGACACCATCCGCAACTACATCACGATCAAGCCGGGCAAGGCGTTTTCCAGCGCCGATATCGACGATGCGGTCAAGGCACTGTTTGGTACCGGGCTGTTCTCGGACGTTCAGATCAATCAGGTCGGTTCGACGCTGGTGGTCAAGGTTGCCGAATATCAGGTCGTGAACCAGGTTCTGTTCCAGGGCAACAAGAAGCTCAAGGACAATGCGCTGGCAATCGCCGTGCAGTTGAAGCCGCGCGGAACGTTCTCGCAGGCAACGCTGGACTCCGATGTCGAGGCGGTGAAAGCTGCCTACAAGCGAATTGGCCGCGACGATGCCGCCGTGACGACGCAGATCATGGACCTCGGCGACAACCGCGTGAACGTGGTCTTCAACATCAACGAAGGCGGCCGCACCAAGATCGCCGCAGTCAATTTCGTCGGCAACAGCGCCTATTCGAGTCGCCGCCTGTCCGACGTCATCGCCACCAAGCGCTCAAGCTTCCTGTCCTTCGTGCTGCGTGACGACGTCTATGACGAGGACAAGCTTCGCGCCGACCAGGAATCGCTTCGCCGCTTCTATTACAATCACGGCTATGCTGACTTCCAGGTGGTCTCTGCTGTCGGCGAGCTCGACGACACGACCAACCAATACACCGTTACCATCACCGTCCAGGAAGGGGACCGCTATACGTTCGGCGACGTCAGCGTCGAGAGCACCATTCCCGAAGTCGACTCGAAGGCGCTGGAATCGGTGGTTCAGACCCACAAGGGCGACGTCTACAACGCCAAGGATGTCGAGGACACCATCATCGCGCTGACCGAGAAGGTGGCGGGTTCTGGTTATGCCTTCGCCCAGGTGACGCCGCGCGGCGACCGTAACTTCGAGAATCACACCATTTCGGTCGTCTACACGATCGACCAGGGCACCAAGGCCTATGTCGAGCGCATCGAAATCCGCGGCAACGACCGCACGCGCGACTATGTCATTCGGCGCGAATTCGATGTCAGCGAAGGCGACGCCTTCAACCAGGTTCTCATTCAGCGCGCGAAGAAGCGGCTGGAAGCGCTGGATTATTTTGAGAAAGTCGACATTTCGACTGTTCCGGGTTCCGAGCCTGACCAGGTCGTGCTTGTGGTCGACGTGGTCGAGAAGTCGACTGGTGAGTTCTCGATCGGCGCCGGTTATTCGACCGGTGGCGAGACTGCAGGTCCGTCCGTCGAGGGATCGGTTGCGGAGCGCAACTTCCTCGGTCGCGGCCAGTACATCAAGGTCTCGGCCGGCGGCGGCAAGAATTCGCGCGACTACAGCCTGTCCTTCACCGAGCCCTATTTCCTCGGGCGCCGTATCGCCGCCGGTTTCGATATCTTCCAGCAGACGCGAAATTATTCGGACTACGACAGCGAGACGCTGGGTGCGACGGTTCGCTTCGGCCTGCCGATCACCGATAATATCTCGACGCAGCTAGCGTACAATATCGCGCAGGAAAAGTATAAATATGATGATGACTGCTTGACCAGCGGCACCTATGATCCCTCGAAATGCGACGTTTCTGCCGCAATTCGAGAGGGTATTGATGAAAGCCCTTGGATCAAATCGTCCGTCAGTCTCGGCTTGGTCTACAACACCATAGACGACATGAAGAGCCCGCATGAAGGCATCTACGCCACCACGACTGTGGAAGTGGCCGGCCTTGGTGGCGATGCCAAATTCGTCAAGGTTACCGGTCGCGGCACCGTCTACCAGACTCTATCAGAACAGTTGGATCTGGTCGGCCTGATCTCCGGCGGTGCTGGCCATATCGCGGGCTATGGCGATAATGGACTGCGTATCTTCGATCAGTTCAAGAGCAGCGACCGCATGATCCGCGGCTTCGAGTATGGTGGCATTGGCCCTGTGGATATTGCAACAGGTGACCACCTCGGCGGCACCACCTATTTCAATGCTTCGGCGGAAGCTCAGTTCCCGATACCGGTCATTCCGGAAAGCTTTGGCGTGCGTGGCGCTGTGTTTGCTGATGCCGCCACACTGTACGGCAGCAAGATTGATACTCCTGGCGTCACTCAGGCCTCGGTTGATATGAAGTTGCGCGCGTCGGTTGGTGTCGGCTTGTTGTGGTCATCGCCCTTCGGCCCGATCCGCATCGACTACGCGATGCCCGTCAAGAAGGAAAAGACCGACGACGTGCAGGAATTCAACTTCGGCATGTCGAGCCGCTTCTGATCTTGCGGTAACGATGCTTCCGGGCCGTTGGGGTCCGGAAGAGAATTGATCCGACCTAGCTGGATATTGCTTCTGGAATGACCGATCCGGTGTTCTTCGCGCCATCACGCCGGTATACGGCTGGCGAAGTCGCGAATCTGACCGGCGCATCGCTTGTCGATTCCGATTTTGCCCACATATCGATCGATGCGTTGGCGCCAGCCAATGAAGGCGGCGAGGGTGCGCTCGTCTTCGTCGACGGCAAGCGCAATTTCGCGCTGATGCAGTCGCTGAAGGCGGCGGCCGTGTTTTGTCCCGCCGAGTTCGCGGGCAAGGCGCCGGCCGGCATCGCGGTTCTGGTTCATCCGCGCCCGCAGCAGGCCTTCGCCATGATCGGCCGGCTGCTGTTCCCGACGGCGGCTACGCCGGGACCGATGACCAGCGAAACCGGGGTCTCGCCGCAAGCTCATGTCGATGCCTCGGCGCATATCGAGGCCGGGGCGATCATCGAGGCCGGAGCGGTCATCGGCCCCCGCGCTTCCATCGGCAGCGGAACGGTCATTGCCCCCCACGCCGTTATCGGCCCCTCCTGCCAGATCGGCCGTGACGGCTACATTGGGCCGGGTGTCAGTGTTCAGTATGCGCTGATCGGCAACCGCGTCATCATTCATGGCGGCGCCAGGATAGGCCAGGACGGCTTCGGCTTTGTCGGCGGCGCCAAAGGCCCTGAGCGTGTGCCGCAGGTCGGCCGCGTCATCATCCAGGACGATGTCGAAATCGGCTCGAACACGACCGTCGATCGCGGCGCCATGTCGGATACGGTCATCGGTCAGGGCACCAAGATCGACAATCTGGTGCAGATCGCCCATAACGTTCGCATCGGCCGCAATTGCATTATTGCCGGGCTCTCTGGTATTTCCGGCTCCGTCACTGTCGGCGACGGTGTCACCATGGGCGGCGGCGTTGGCCTTGCCGATCATTTGACCATCGGATCAGGGGCCAAGCTTGCTGCAAGAAGCGGGTTCATGAGCAACGTGCCGGCGGGCGAGATCTGGGGAGGCTATCCGGCGCAGCCGATGGCGGAAGCCATGCGCGAGATCGCCATGCTGAGGAAGCTCGCCAGGACGCGCAAGCAGGGCGAAGGGGGAAGTAGCTGAGATGGTGCCGGCGACGCTCGAAGCGGTCGATATATTGGGTTTGATGAAGCTTTTGCCGCATCGCTATCCCTTCCTGATGATCGATCGCATCATCGAAATCGACGGCAATGATTCTGCCATCGGCATCAAGAACGTGACCATCAATGAGCCGCATTTCCAGGGCCATTTCCCGGATCAGCCGGTGATGCCGGGCGTGCTCATCGTCGAGGCCATGGCGCAGACCGCCGGCGCGATCTGCATCCGTAACCTCAACACGGAAAAGCCGTCGCTGGTCTATTTCCTGACCATCGATAATGCGAAATTCCGCAAACCGGTCGTCCCGGGCGACCAGTTGAAAATCCACGTCAAGAAAATCAAGATGCGCGGCAACCTGCTCAAATTCGCCTGCGAGGCCATGGTGGAGGGCACAAAGGCCGCCGAAGCCGAGATCGCGGCAATGATGGTTACCGGCTGACGGTTCGAAATGCTCATGAAAATACAGACTTCAATCCACCCCTCGGCCGTCATCGAGGCCGGCGCTCAGATCGGCGAAGGCGCCGCAATAGGACCTTTCTGCTATGTCGGCGCTGACGCCGTGATCGGTGACCGCGTCGAACTGGTCAGCCATGTCTCGGTGCTGGGCGCGACAACCATTGGCGCCGCGACCAAGGTCTATCCAATGGCGACACTGGGCGGACCGCCGCAGAACACCAAGCACAAGGGCGGCCGCACCACTTTGGTCATCGGCCAGAACTGCACGATCCGCGAAGGCGTGACCATGCATCTCGGCACCGATTCCAGCCGCGGCGAGACGACCGTCGGCGACAACGGCAATTTCCTTGCCTATGCTCACATTGCCCATGATTGCGTCGTCGGTAAAAACGCCACCTTCGCCAATGGCGCGACCCTGGGCGGCCATTGCGAGGTCGGTGACAGCGTCTATATTGGCGGCCTCAGCGCCGTTCATCAGTTCGTGCGTGTTGGTGACAACGCCTTTCTCGGCGGCTGCTCGGCTTTTGTCGGCGATGTCATTCCCTACGCCATTGCGGTGGGCAATCGCGCCAGCCTGCGTGGACTCAACATCATCGGCCTGAAGCGCGCCGGGTTGCCGCGCGCCGAAATCTACCTGCTGCGCAAGGCTTACAAGACCATCTTCGACCGCTCCCGCACTGTCGGCGAGAACATCGAATTCGCCAAGGCCGAGTTTGAGTCGTCGCCGACGGCCATGAAAATCATCGATTTCATCACCAGTCGCGGCAAGCGGCATTTTGCCGTCCCGTCGCTTAAGGGTGGCGACGGCGACGATGCCGATGACGAAGGCTGAGGCCACTTCAACGGGCCTCGATCTTGCGCCGGACGCCAGGGTCGGCATCATTGCCGGCGGCGGTAGCTTGCCGGTCGAAGTTGCCGCCGGCCTGGCGGAGGCCGGACATCCGCCCGTCATCATCCTGGTCGAAGGTCAGGCCGACCGTCAGTCCGACCTCACAATCTATGAGCATGAAAGCCTTGCGCTGGAAGACATCGGCTCGCTGGTTGCGTTGCTGAGGCGCCGGCGGATCACCCATCTTGTGCTTGCCGGCGAGATCAGGCGCAGGCCGCGGTTGGTCGACATGCGTCCGAACCTTGGGCTACTGGCACTTATACCCTCGCTCGCCATGGCGCTTGCCCGCGGCGATGACGGGCTGTTGAAGATATTGACCCGCGGCCTGGAGGCACGGGGCGTCAAGGTTGTCGGTGCGCATGAAGTCGTGCCCCGGCTCGTCGCGGCCGAAGGGCCGCTGACCAAAGCAGTGCCGCGAAAGTCCGACTGGCGCGATATCGAGGCGGCACACGCGGCGGCAAAGGCCATCGGCGCGCTCGACATTGGTCAGGCGGCAATTGCCATCGGTGGCCGCACTGTTGCCCTGGAAGGCGTCGAGGGCACCCACGGACTGCTCGAGCGGACGCAGCAGTTGCGCGGCCATGGCAGGCTGGCCGGCAAGACGCGCGGTGTCCTGGTCAAATGCGCCAAGCCTGGCCAGGAATTGCGTGCCGATCTGCCATCTATTGGCCCCCAGACCGTCGAGGCGGCGCATGCCGCGGGGCTCGCCGGCATTGCCGTCGAAGCCGGCCGTTCGCTCATCCTCGAAGGCCCCGCCGTTCTCGCGCGCGCCAATGCGCTCGGCCTGTTCGTGTTCGGCCTGCCGGCTGCGGAGTCTGTCCATGGCAGCTGAGAAGCCGCTGAAGATTGCCATCGTCGCCGGCGAAGAATCCGGCGACCTGCTGGGCGCCGACATCGTGCAGGCGCTGAAGCGCATGACCGGGCGCGAGGTGCAACTCGTCGGCACTGGCGGGCGGCATCTGCAGGCGCTCGGACTGGCGCCGCTGTTCGACGGCGCCGAGATCGCGCTGATGGGGCTCAGCGCCATCCTGCGTGACTTGCCGCGCCTGATGCGGCGGATCAGCCAGACCGCAAGTGCTGTCGCCGCCGAAAAACCCGACTGTCTGATCACCATCGACAGCCCCGATTTCTCGCTGCGCGTCGCCAAAAAGATCCGCGCCGCCGATCCGTCGATCCCGATCGTCCATTATGTCTGCCCGAGCGTCTGGGCGTGGCGGCCGGGTAGGGCGGCAGCGATGAAGCCCTATGTCGACCACATACTGTGCATCCTGCCTTTCGAGGTAAAGGAGCTCAGCCGTCTCGGCGGCCCGCCTGGCACTTACGTCGGACATCGCCTCACGCATGATCCAGGCGTGCAGGGCGCGGCCAGGGCGCAAGCCCAGCCGCGCGGTCTCTCGGCCGATCGCGTCAAGACGCTGCTCGTCCTGCCGGGGTCGCGGCGCGGCGAGGTCAGCCGGCTTATCGGTCCGTTCGGCGAGACGGTGTCGGCGCTGCGCGCGCGCGGCCACCGGCTGCGGCTGTTGCTGCCGACGGTGCCGCACGTCGCCGAACTGGTCAAGACATCGGTGGCGCGCTGGGACCAGGAGCCGGAAATCATCCTCGATCCCGAGCGCAAATGGCAGGCCTTCGGCAAGGCCGATGCGGCGCTGATTGCGTCTGGAACGGTGTCACTGGAACTGGCGTTGTCGGGTGTACCGATGATCTCTTGCTACAAGTTCGATCCGATCATGCTGATGGCGCAGAGCCTGATCACGGTGTGGAGCGCTGCTTTGCCCAACCTTATTGCCGACCGGCCGGTCGTGCCGGAAAGCTACAACCAGTATGTGCGGCCGCACTATCTGGCGCGGCAGCTCGAGGCACTGTTCTCAGACACCGCCTACCGCGCTTGGCAAAAGGACGGCTTTGGCGAGGTTGCCAGACGCATGGCCACCGACAGGCCCTCCGGCGACATCGCCGCCGATGTCGTTCTTCGCCACATCGGGAGAGCGAATAGGCCTTAGTGAATGGTGAATAGTGAATAGTGAATAGTGAATAGTGAATAGTGAATAGTGAATAGTGAATAGGATTAACGCGCTCTCGCCTATAATCAAGCTGCTACTTACTACCTGCTATTCACTACTTACCATTCACCATTCACTCTCTTTCACCTTTTCGCAATCGGCACGTAGTCGCGTTCCGGCGCGCCGGTGTAGAGCTGGCGCGGACGGCCGATCTTCTGGTGGGGATCCTCGATCATTTCCTTCCACTGCGCGATCCAGCCGACGGTGCGCGCGACCGCGAACAGCACGGTGAACATGGTGGTGGGGAAGCCCAGCGCCTTCAGCGTGATGCCGGAATAGAAATCGACGTTCGGATAGAGCTTCTTCTCGATGAAGTAGGAATCCGTCAGCGCGATCTTTTCCAGCTCCATGGCGATGTCGAGCAGCGGATCGTCCTTGATGCCGAGTTCGCCGAGCACCTCATGCGCCGTCTTCTGCATGATCTTCGCGCGAGGATCGTAGTTCTTGTATACGCGGTGGCCGAAGCCCATCAGCCGGAACGGATCGTTCTTGTCCTTGGCGCGGGCGATGAATTCCGGGATGTGGTCGACATGGCCGATCTCGCCCAGCATGTTGAGCGCGGCCTCGTTGGCGCCGCCATGCGCCGGGCCCCACAGGCAGGCGATGCCGGCGGCGATGCAGGCGAACGGATTGGCGCCCGACGAGCCTGCAAGCCGCACGGTCGAGGTCGAGGCGTTCTGTTCGTGGTCGGCATGCAGAATGAAGATGCGCTCCATGGCGCGCGCCAGCACCGGATTGATCTTGTATTCCTCGCACGGCACCGCAAAGCACATATGCAGGAAGTTGGCGGCGAAGTTCAGCTCGTTCTTCGGGTAAATGAAGGGCTGGCCGATATGGTATTTGTAGGCCATGGCCGCAATCGTCGGCATCTTGGCGATCAGCCGCATCGAGGCGACCATGCGCTGATACGGATCCGAAATGTCGGTGGAGTCGTGATAGAAGGCCGACAGCGCGCCGACCACGCCGCACATCACAGCCATCGGATGCGCGTCGCGGCGAAAGCCGGTGAAGAAGCGCGACATCTGCTCGTGCACCATGGTGTGGCGCGTTACCCGGTAGTCGAAATCGTCCTTCTGCGCCTTGGTCGGCAGTTCGCCGTAGAGCAGGAGGTAGCAGACTTCGAGGAAGTCGCCATGCTCGGCCAGCTGGTCGATGGGATAGCCGCGGTGAAGCAGGATGCCGGCATCGCCGTCGATGAAGGTTATCGCCGACTCGCAGCTCGCCGTCGAAGTGAAGCCGGGATCGTAGGTGAAGGCGCCGGTGGTGTTGTAGAGCGCACCGATGTCGATGACGTCGGGCCCGACCGACCCGCTTCGCACCTTGAATTCATGCGTCTTGCCGGCCAGTTCGAGCGTGGCAGTCGACGGGTGCGTCGTCTTGCTGCCGGTTTCCAGTCTTGTCGCAGCTTCGCTCATTCTCAAACTCCTTCATGTTCCTCATGCCGGCAAGGCAATTCCTGCAAACGACACGTCGAAATCACCGGAATGCGCGAACTCGCCACCGCATTTTGGGAGGTGCGTGCCTGATTGGGCCAAGGCCTAATGTTGCACTGCGAAACCCGCCTTTCAATGCCAATCTTTTTGGGCCAGCTCGCTCCTAATCGATTTGATCCGCAATCCGGGCCAGGCTTTCCTCGCGGCCAAGCACGGCAAGCACGTCGAACACGCCGGGCGAGGTGCTACGGCCGGTCAGGGCCGCCCGGAGCGGTTGGGCCACGGCGCCGAGCTTGTGGCCGCCGGCCGTTGCGAACTCGCGCACCGCGGCTTCAGCCGCGGCAGCCGACCAATCGCCCGAAACAGTCTGCAAAGCGGCATGTGCGCCGCGCAGGATCGCGCGCGCGTCGGCACTGAGCAGTGCTGCCGCCTTCTCGTCGATCGGCAGCGGCCGCTCGACGAACAGGAAGGCCGCGCCATCGGCCAGTTCCACCAGCGTCTTGGCGCGCTCTTTCAGGCCCGGCAAGGCGGCCAGCAGCTGCGCCTTCCTGGCGTCGTCGAGACGGGCGGCGATAGCAGATCCGCTTTCCAGGTATGGCAGAGTGGCGACGAAAATGTCGAACAGCTCGGTATCGGCCATCTTGCGCATATGCGCGCCGTTGATTGACTCGAGCTTGGCGAAGTCGAAGCGCGCCGCACCCTTGTTGACATCGCCGATGTCGAACCACGAAATCATGTCCTTGATCGACATGATCTCGTCGTCGCCATGGCTCCAGCCGAGCCGCGCCAGATAGTTGAGCAGTGCCTCGGGCAGATAGCCCATGGCGCGATAAGCCTCGACACCGAGTGCGCCGTGCCGCTTCGACAGCTTGGCGCCGTCGGCGCCGTGGATCAGCGGGATATGCGACATCGACGGGACGTCCCAGCCCATGGCGTTGTAGATCACCGTCTGGCGCGCGGCGTTGGTCAGATGGTCGTCGCCACGGATGATGTGGGTGACGCCCATGTCATGGTCGTCGACGACGACGGCATGCATGTAGGTCGGATTGCCGTCCGAGCGCAGGATGATGAAATCGTCGAGGTCCTTGTTGGGGAAGCGCACCTCGCCCTGCACACGGTCGTGCACCACGGTTTCGCCCTCGGTCGGCGCCTTGATGCGGATGGCGCCCTTGACGCCGGGAGGCGCCTCCGAGGGGGCACGATCGCGCCACGCGCCATTGTAGCGCGGCGGCAGGCCCTTGGCGCGTGCGGCCTCGCGCATCGCCTCAAGTTCGGCAGGCGTCTCGTAGCTGTAATAGGCCTTGCCCAGGCGCACCAGCTCCTCGGCCACCTCACGGTGGCGCGGCGCGCGCTCGAACTGCGATATGGCCTCACCGTCCCAGGAAAGGCCGAGCCAGGTCAGCCCATCCAGAATGGCCTGTGTCGCCGCCTCGTTGAAGCGTTCGCGGTCGGTGTCCTCGATGCGCAGCACCATCGTGCCGCCGGTGTGCTTGGCGTACAGCCAGTTGAACAGCGCCGTGCGCGCGCCGCCGATATGCAGATAGCCGGTGGGCGAGGGGGCAAAACGGGTGACGACTGTGTCGGACATGGAATTCTCGGGAACCTTGGAAAGCGGGGCGTGATCGCGCGGACTTTCGCGCTTTGCGCGTTCATGTAGCATAGGGGGTCTGGGGCGCAAGGGGCAGACCCGATGGCTGGACGTGGCCGGGGCACGTCGGCAATTATCGGTTGCGTCAACTGGCGCTGGAGCCTTGTAGCACAAAATCTGTTCGCACCTCCGCGCAACCTCGTTTGGCAGCAGCGTCAATGTCTGGGTTTCATTCGGCTGCAGCGTCCGTCACAGTGCCTGGAACATCGCTGCGACGGTGGTGCCCCCTCTGACGAGCGGACATTTCTTCACGGAGGCGGCACTGCCCGACTACAACGCCGCCGTGACAGCGTTGGCTTGGTCACGCATATTGACCTTTCTGCAATCATTATCGTGAACACCGCAACCTGTGTGCAGTCCGGTCTCGCCACTAAGGAGGCATGATTGAAAGAAGGACTACCGATGACCAGAAACGCCGACCATACGGAGGGTGATCCGTTCTACCATGGTACCCGGGCGGATTTGAAACCCGGGGATCTGCTGAGCGTCGGCCACCCTTCTAATTTCAGAGGTAAACCACTGTCATGGATCTATTTCACCCAGACACTGGAAGCCGCCATCTGGGGAGCAGAGCTTGCAACGGGTGACGGTCGTCAAAGGATTTACATCGTAAAGCCGACGGGGTTTTTTATGGATGACCCTAACCTGACCGATAAAAAATTTCCCGGTAATCCGACGAAATCCTACCGCTCCCGTGATCCGTTACTCATCCTGGGGGAGCTCGCTGAATGGCAGGGTCATACACCCGAACAATTGAAGGCAATGCACGATGGGCTTGCTCGCCTGAGGGCGGAGGGCCGAGATATGATTGAGGATTGAGCGTCCTTGGCGGGTCAATTCCGGCGCGGTGGACGCGACCGCACGGACTTTCGCGCTTTGCGCGTTCATGTAGCATAGGAGGTCTGGGGCGCAAGGGGCAGACCCGATGGCTGGACGTGGCCGGGGCACGAAGGAAGGCGAAGGCGCCGAGGCAAGCGTCAGCGAACGCTCGCTGTTTGCCGATAGTCCCTATGCCGAGCCGCTGCCCCTCGCGCTGCCTGAGCCGCATCCCGGCGTCGCTCCTGCGCTGCCCGGTCACGCGTTGCCGGCGCAAGTCACAGCGCCCGGATCTATCGCCCGTCTGCGCAGACGGCTTCGCCGTCCGTCATGGCCCGCGCTCCGCCGCAGCCTTGCCGTGGCCGCCAACACGGAGCTCGACCGGGGCGTCGCCTTCCTGCTGGTGCCGGTTTTCCTGGCGGCCGGCGTCATCATTTATTTCTCGCTGGCCGGCGAGCCCGGCTTTGCGCAGCCAATCGCCATTGTGGTGCTGGCGACATGTTGCGCTGTCGCCACGCGACCTCGGCCGAGGACGCATCTGTTCTGCATGGCCGCGATGCTGTGCGCGCTCGGCGTCGTCGCCGCCAAAGTCGAGACCTGGCGCGCCGGAACGCAGATGCTCGGCTCCGAGATCCAGACACGGCTGACCGGCCGCGTCGTCAGTCTCGAACAGATGGAGAGCGGGCGCATCAGGCTGACGCTTGACGTGGTTTCGACCGCTTACCCCAAGCTGCGCTACGCCCCGGAGCGGGTCAGGCTCTCGGCGCGGACCGTTCCCGCCGATATGACCGCCGGCTCCCTGATCACCGGCTATGCCAGGCTGTTGCCGCCGACCGGTCCGGTGCGGCCGGAGAGCTACGATTTCTCCTTCGACAGCTATTTCACCGGTATCGGCGGCAGCGGCTTCTTTCTCGGCAATCCGAAAACCATTGCTACGCAGGGACCGCCGCCGCTGACCGCGCGGCTTTCCTCGGCAATCGAGAACGCGCGCGAAAACATTGCCGACCATATCAGGGGCAAGATCGGCGGCGCCGAAGGCGAGATTGCCGCGGCGCTGATTGTCGGCGTGCGCGCCGGCATCCCGGACGAGGTCAACGAAGCGATGCGGCGCACCGGCATCTACCACATCATCTCCATCTCCGGCCTGCATATGGCGCTGGTTGCCGGCACCATCATGGCGTTGCTGCGCGGCGCCTTTGCGCTGTTTCCGGATTTCTCCTCGCGCCGGCCGGTGAAGAAATATGCAGCAGTGGCAGCACTCGTCTCCATCGCCGCCTATCTCGTCATTTCAGGCATCGTGGTGGCTGCCGAGCGCAGTTTCATCATGCTGGCGGTCATGCTTGTCGCCGTGCTGTTTGATCGCGCCGCACTCACCATGCGCAATCTGGCGATCTCCGCCATGGCCGTCATCCTGGTGTCGCCGCACGAGGTGGTCGGTCCCAGCTTCCAGATGTCGTTTGCCGCCACTGCCGCCCTTGTCGGCGCCTATGCCGGCTGGGCCGATTACCGCGCCGACAAGGTGAGAACGCCACCGGCAAAGCGCTCCTTCGTCGGCTTCCTGTCGCGAAAATTCGCGCTGGCCATGGGCGGCCTCGCCATGACCTCGATCATCGCCGGCAGTGCAACCTTGCTGTTCGCCATCTGGCATTTTCAGCGTGTGTCGCCGCTCAGCCTGATCGCCAATCTGGCCGTGATGCCGATTGTATCGTTGATCGTCATGCCGTTTGCCGTGCTCAGCGCGCTGGCGATGCCGTTCGGCGCCGACGGACCGTTCCTCTATGTGATGGGCAAAGGCCTGACGGCGATGATCGCCATATCGGCCTGGATTTCCGAGCGCTCGCCGGTCGATGCCGTCGGGTTGATTTCCATCCGCTCGGTGCTGCTGGTGACGGTCGCCCTCGTCATCGCCACCATGGCCACCACCTGGCTCAGGCTGGCGGCCGTGCCTTTCGCGCTGGCCGGCCTGTTGACGGTGCCGCAGGTGCTTACGCCCGACGTGCTCATATCCGAGGATGCGCATCTGGTGGCCATGCCGATCGGTGGCGGCGAACTCGCCCTCAACCGCGAACGCTCCAACGAATTCACCACGGACAATTGGAAACGGGCGCTGCGGGCCGAAACCATTATCCCACCTGAGATTTTCGAGGCAACAGATACGCGGTTCGATCTCGATCCGCTCGATCTGCCGCCCGGCTCGCCCTTCTATTGCACCGGCGATCTCTGTATCGCCCGGCACCCTTCCGGAGCCATTGTAGCGCTTGCGAAAGACCGCAAGACGGCGCGGCCGGCCTGTGCCTTCGCGAGCCTGATCGTCATCGATGACGCCACCGCCTACAATCCGTGCCGCGACCCGCTGGTCTTGGTCGTGACGAAGAAACAACTCGCCCGCGACGGCAGCGCCGCCGTCTTCTTCGATCCACAATCGGCAGCGATAGCGCCAACGATCCACTTCGCCGTCGACAAGCCTTATCGCCCCTGGCACGAGCAGCGCCGCTTCTCACGCGAAGCCCGAGGCCTGCCGCCCTACAAGCAGCGTGAAAAGTACAAACCTAAGCCGGCTCAGTAACGCCTGATCAGCCCCACCAGCTTGCCTTGCACCTTGACCCTGTCGGGGCCGAAGATGCGGGTTTCGTAGGCCGGGTTTGCGGCTTCCAGCGCGATCGAGGCGCCCTTGCGGCGGAAGCGTTTCAGGGTCGCTTCCTCGTCGTCGACCAACGCCACCACGATCTCGCCGGGGCTGGCAGTGTCGGCATTGCGGATGATGACCGTATCGCCGTCGAAAATGCCGGCTTCGATCATCGAATCGCCCTTGACCTCGAGCGCGTAGTGTTCGCCGCCCATGATCATGTCGGGCGGCACCGAGATCGAATGGGTCTGATGCTGGATGGCGTCGATCGGCACGCCGGCGGCGATGCGTCCCATCACCGGGATTGAAATCGAGGAAACGGCATCGTCATTGCCGGCAGACATCGAACGCGACGGCGAGCCCGGCTTGATCTGGCGGCCGAGACCGCCTTGGCCCATCCCGCCTTGTCCCTGGCCGCCTTGCCCTTGGCCGGCTTGACCAAGACTGCCCTGAATGACGCTCGGTGAAAACTTCCTCGCCGCGTTGAGGCCTGGCGCGATCGAGTCGGGTAGCCGCAGCACTTCCAGCGCGCGCGCCCGGTTCGGCAGCCGGCGAATGAAACCGCGCTCCTCAAGCGCTGTGATCAGTCGGTGGATGCCGGACTTGGAGGCGAGGTCGAGCGCTTCCTTCATCTCGTCGAAGGACGGCGGGATTCCGCTCTCCTTCAGGCGTTCATGGATGAACATCAGAAGCTCATGTTGTTTGCGCGTCAGCATCGCGGCCCCCAAGGGTTCTGAAACCAGAATCAGAAAAAACAAACCCAGAACAAACACTATCTGTTCCAGTTGTGTTCCGCAACCTTTTAAAGTTTAATGAATGTGTTGACGTTTTGTTCAGCGTAACGTTCGGCACCGCGAGCGGCGCTCGTAGTCGTTGGCCGGCAACGCGGTGAAACGAAGACAAAGTGCCCTGCGTCGTCGGCTATGATCGCCGCTTCCCTTTCGGACGGGGCTGCGCAGCATCCGCGCCGGGTTCGCTCTGGGCATAGACCTGCAGCGTGTAGCCGATGTGAGCGGTCATCAGAGTTTTCGCACGTTCGACGTCGCGATCGAGGGCCGCTTCCATCAGGGCGGTATGGTGTTCGATCGCCACGGCGTCGCGCAGGGCCGCCACGGCCTTCCGGTGTCCATCCGTGCGGCCGGCGGCGGCGCGCAGCGTCGGGGCCAGACCCAGAAAGCGGTGATGGCGATGCAATTGGTCGGAAATCGTTGCATTGAAGCGCAGCAGCCAGCTGGATGTCGCGGCACTGAGCAGCGCCGCATGGAAGGCATCGTGTTTTTCGTACCACCCGTCGACCGCATCATCCGATGGATCGTCGAGAACAGACCCGCACCGTGAGAGACGATAGTGGGCGGCAACGACCGCGTCTTCCCACTCACGGTCGCCCTTCTCGATCGATTCCACCAGCAGGGGCAGTTCGACCACCAGCCGCGCACGCGCCAAATCCTCGAGCTCCGCCCGAGAGACGGGAGCGACCGCAAACCCGCGGTTGCTGATGGCGGTCACAAGCCGTTCCGCCTCCAGCCGCGACAGCGCCTCGCGCAACGGCGTCCAGCCGATGCCGTAGGTGTTGCGCAGCGTGCTCAGCTTCAACGGCGCGGCAGGCGCCAGCCGGGTCGCAAGAATATCGCGCCTGAGCAGGCGATAGGCCACTTCCGTCTTCGAGGTCTGCTCGTCATCCAGCATCGTGATCCATCAGACATAAACGCTCGGCGGATCATTATATATCAAAGCCTTTCAATGGGTGAATTATATATAATGTTTGACAGCTCAAGGGCGACCACTCAAGATCGCCGGCATGTTTGGGCGGCAGGCTCCGCCGCGCGCGTTTGTCCATGGAGGGGCGCCGGATCATGAGCACGACACCCGATCTCGCTACAATCGAAGCAATGGATGCCGCCGATCCGCTGCGCTCCATGCGTGAACGCTTTGTCTTGCCGCAAGGCGTGATTTATCTCGACGGCAATTCGCTGGGTGCCGCGTCACCAGCCGTCTTCAGCGAATTGCAACAGGCCGCCACGCAGGAATGGGCGCACGACCTCATTCGCGCCTGGAACACGGCTGGCTGGTTCAACATGCCGGTGGAACTGGGAGATCAGCTCGGACGACTGATCGGCGCGGCTGACGGGCAGACGGTGGTCTGCGACACAACCTCGATCAACATCTACAAGCTGCTGCACGCCGCGCTCGGCATGCGGCCGAATCGGTCGGTCATCGTTGCCGAGGGCGACAGTTTCCCGACCGACCTCTACATGGCCGAAGGCGTCGCCTCGACCCGGCCGGGAACGCGGCTGCGGCTGGAGGGCGTCGACGCGGCCGCAATCGAGGATCTGATCGACGACAGCGTTGCCGTCATCCTGGTCAACCACGTCAACTACAAATCCGGCCAGTTGCGCGACATGGCGGCGCTGACGCGCAAGGCACATGACGCCGGCGCGCTGATCATCTGGGATCTCTGCCACACCGCCGGTGCCTTGCCGGTCGAACTCGACCGTGCCAATGCCGATTTCGCTGTCGGCTGCACCTACAAATACCTCAATGGCGGCCCGGGCTCGCCGGCCTTCATCTACGCGGCCGAGCGCCACCATGGTGACATCAGGCAGCCGCTCAGCGGCTGGTGGGGCCATGCGCGGCCGTTTGCCTTCGAGCAGGGCTTTGCCGTTGGGAGCGGGATCCGCCGCTTCCTGTGCGGAACGCAGCCGGTGCTGTCGATGCGGGCGCTCAAAGGCGCGCTCGATATCTGGAACGACGTCGACATGGCGGCGGTGCGCAGAAAAAGCATCGCGCTGACCGACCTGTTTATCCAGCTCGTCGAAGCCAGATGCGGCGCCTACGGGCTTGAACTGGAAAGTCCTCGCGACGGCAGCCAGCGCGGCAGCCAGGTGTCGTTCCTCCACCCGCATGGCTACCAGGTGATGCGGGCGCTGATCGAGCGCGGCGTGATCGGCGATTTTCGGGCGCCGTCGACCATCCGTTTCGGCTTCACGCCGCTCTATGTCGGTTATGGCGATGTCTGGCAGGCGGTCGAAGCGCTGGAGGATATTTTGCGCACCGGCGCCTGGCAGGACGCCCGCTTCGCGGTGAAGACCGCGGTTACCTGAGAAACTAGAGCAATTTCAGGAAAAGTGTGAAGCGGTTTTCCGTCCGAAATTGCGTCAATCAAAGAGCTAGAGCATTTCGCCGTTTCCGTTAAACGGTGAAATGCTCTAGAGCCGGGTGCGGACCGTCCAGAGCTCCGGAAACAGCACGACCTCCAGCATCTTCTTCAGATAGGAGGCGCCTGAGGTGCCGCCCGTGCCGCGCTTCAAGCCGATGATGCGCTCGACCGTGGTGACGTGGTTGAAGCGCCAGCGGCGGAAATAATCCTCGAAGTCGACCAGCTTCTCGGCCAGTTCGTAGAGCATCCAGTAGCGCTGCGGGTCGCGGTAGACGGTTTGCCAGGCAGCCAGCACTTCTTCGTTCTCGACGCGCGTCTCGCGCCAGTCCGTGCGACTGGCGTCGGCGCCGATGTCGAAGCCATTGCGCGCCAAAAGCAGAAGCGCCTCGTCATAGAGCGACGGCGTGGCCAGGATGGCTTCCAGCCTGTCCGTAAGGTCGGGCCGGTGCTTGTGCGGCCCGAGCATGGCAAGGTTGCGGTTGCCGGCCATGAACTCGATAGCGCGGTACTGCCACGACTGGAAGCCCGAGGATTGGCCGAGCGCGTCGCGAAACTCGGTGTATTCGCTTGGCGTCATCGTGCGCAGCACGTCCCAGGCATTGTTGAGCTGCTCGAAGATGCGCGCGACGCGAGACAGCATCTTGAAGCTCGGTTCGAGGCGGTCGGCGCGGATAGAGCGGATCGCGGCGCCGATCTCGTGCAAAGCGAGCTTCATCCACAATTCCGATGTCTGATGCTGGATGATGAACAGCATCTCGTCATGGGCCGAAGACAGCGGCGCCTGCGCATCGAGCACCTTGTCCAGCTGCAGATAGTCGCTGTAGGACATCCGCTCCTTGAACGACATCTGCGCGCCATCGGACGCCGGATCGTGCGGCTTAATCAATTGCTCTTCTCCGCGCGCAACCGGAATCGCTGGATCTTGCCGGTCTGGGTTTTGGGCAAGGCGTCGATGAACTTCACCGAACGCGGATATTTGTAGGGCGCGATCGTTGCCTTGACGTGGTCCTGCAGGCGTTTGACGGTCAATGCGTCCGGCGAAACACCTTGCACAAGCACGATATGCGCCTCGACGATCTGGCCGCGTTCACCGTCGTCGGCGCCGGTCACCGCGCATTCGGCGACGTCGGGATGCGAGAGCAGCGCCGCTTCGACCTCGGGGCCGGCGATGTTGTAGCCGGCGCTGACGATCATGTCGTCGGAACGCGCGGCGAAGTGGAAGAAGCCATCCTCGTCCTGCGTGAACGTATCGCCGGTGAGATTCCAGCCGTCGCGGACATAGTCCTTTTGCCTGGCATCGGCCATGTAGCGGCAGCCGGTCGGGCCGCGCACCGCCAGCCGGCCAGTAGAGCCGCGCGGCAACTCCCGCATCTCGTCATCGACGATGCGTGCCTGATAGCCGCCGACGGGTTTGCCGGTGGAGGCCGGCTTCATGTCGTCGAAGCGGTTGGAGATGAAGATATGCAGCATCTCGGTGGCGCCGATCCCATCGAGGATCGGCTTGCCGGTCTTCTCAGTCCATTCCTCGAAGACAGGCGCCGGCAGCGTCTCGCCCGCCGAAACCGCGACGCGCAGCGAGGACAGGTCAGCGCCTTGATCCATGGCCTTGAGCATGGCCCGATAGGCGGTTGGAGCGGTGAAGGAAATGGTCGCTTTGTAGGTCTCGATGATGTGGATCATGTTGGGTGGCGTCGCCTGTTCCAGCAGCGTCGCCGCGGCGCCGAAACGCAGGGGGAAGATGGCGAGCCCGCCAAGACCGAAGGTAAAGGCAAGGGGCGGGGAGCCGACGAAGATGTCGTCGGGCGTCACCTCCAGGATTTCGCGGGCATAGGCGTCGGCGACGATCAGCAGGTCGCGGTGGAAATGCATCGTCGCCTTCGGCACGCCGGTGGTGCCGGAGGTGAAGCCGAGCAGCGCGACATCGTCGCGGCCGGTGTTGACGGCAGTGAAGGTGACCGGCTTGTCGAGGGCGGCTCGGTCGAGTTCCGCGTCATGGTTGGCCGTGCCGTCGAAGCCAATGACCTGCTTGAGATACGCATTGCCCTTGGCGCAGGCGGTCATCTCGTCCATCAGCCTCGTATCGCAAAGTGCGACCGTGATTTCCGCCTTGTCGACGATCTTGGCGAGTTCGCCGGCACGCAACATCGGCATGGTGTTGACGACCACCGCGCCCACCTTGGTGGCGGCCAGCCAGCAGGCGACCATGGCCGGATTGTTGGCCGAGCGGATCAGCACCCGGTTGCCCGGCTTGACACCGTAATTCTCGACCAACGCATGGGCGAGCCTGTTGGTCCAGTCGGACAGTTCCTTGTAGGTGCGGCGGCGGCCATTGCCGATCAGCGCGGTGTGGTCGCCGAGGCCTCTTTCGACCAGCCTGTCGGTCAATTCGACGCCGGCATTTATGTGGTCGGGATAGTCGAAGCCGTCGAGCAAAAACTCCGGCCATTGCTCCGGCGGCGGCAGGTTGTCACGCGTGAATGTGTCGATATGCGCTGATGGCCCAAGCATTTTCGGCTGCCCCTGTCTGCCTCGCGCCCATGGCTGAACAAGGCGCAGGATCGCACCAGTCGAAATTTGTTTCAAGCCTAAAATGTTTTTAGGTCGCAGCATTGACGCCGCCCTGTTCGGCGGCCATTCCTGTCGACTGAACTGAAGCCATCCGGGAGGGATGCAGATGCTCCAACATCGTGTTGCCGATTGGGACAATGCCTACGCCAACGGCGACAACATTGCCGGCAGCAATCGCTGGCCGGCCGCGTGGGACACACCGGCACAGGGTTTTCGCGACACAATGTCGGCGTCCGGTCGGGCCAAGCTCGACATCGCCTATGGCGACAGCCCGCGCAACCGGCTCGATCTGTTCCTTCCCGATGTCATGCCCAAAGGGCTCGTCGTCTTCATCCATGGCGGTTACTGGAAGGCGTTCGACAACAAGCCATGGTCGCATCTGGCCAACGGCGCGGTTGCCAATGGCTTTGCCGTGGCAATGCCGACTTACACGCTTTGTCCCGACATACGCATTTCCGGCATCGTCAGGGAAATCGCGGCGGCGATCGGCAAGGCGGCGACGATGGTCGGCGGGCCGGTGATCCTGACCGGGCATTCCGCCGGCGGCCATCTCGCCTCCAGGATGGTGACGACAGCGACGCCTCTGGCCGCCGATGTGGCCGGCCGCATAAGCAATGTCGTCTCGATCTCCGGGGTTCATGATCTGCGGCCGATCATGCGGACGGGGATGAACGCGACACTGGCCATCGATGAAGCGGAAGCACTGGCCGAAAGCCCGGTTCTGCTGCGCCCCATGCAGGGCGCGCGCATCACCTGCTGGGCCGGCGGCGGCGAGCGGGCGGAGTTCCTGCGCCAGAATGCGCTGCTTGCCAACATCTGGATCGGCCTCGGCGCCACGACCAGCACAGTGGTCGAGCCGGACCGGCATCATTTCAGCATTGTCGACGGGCTGGCCGATCCGACACATCCGCTGACGCGGACATTGCTGGCGGAGTGATAACCGGTTTATCTGTTAGAATTAAAGCCTTGAATGCGCGACCTTCAGCGCAACATCAGAACGCTGCAAGCAGCGCCTGCTTCTGCCGCCGGAGCGAAGGGCTCGCGCACGATCAGGCCGTTGGCGTCGGCCAGCATTCTCAGCATCGAGGAATCCTGGATGCCGAATGGCGTCGCCACCAATGCGCCGGCTTCTTCCCGGACCACGGCGCGCACATAGTCTTGCCTTAGATCATTGGCCGGCATCGCGGCGCCAAGCTGAGCCTGGCGGATGTCCTGCCGGTGGGGACGGCCGCCGAGCTGCGCCAACAGCGGCTTCAGGAACAATTGCGAGCAGACCAGGCTCGCCACCGGATTGCCGGGCAGGCCGATGCACCTGATATCGCCCAGCCGCCCGAACATCAGCGGCTTGCCCGGGCGCATGGCGAGCTTCCAGAAGTCGAGCTTCATGCCTTCGCCGGTCAGCACGTCATGAATGAGATCATGGTCGCCGACCGAGGCGCCGCCGAGCGTGACGATGACGTCGGCTTTCGCATCGACCGCCTTTTTCACCAGCGCCGCGATCGCTTCCTTGCGATCGGCCGCTATACCGAGATCGAGCGCGCGAGCGCCGACCGACTGCGCCACAGCAGCGACGCCATAGGCGTTGGACGAGATGATCTGGTCGGGGCCAGGTTCGCTGCCCGGTGGCAGCAATTCGTCGCCGGTGGCGATGATGGCGACCAGCGGCCGTTGCACCACGTTCAACCGGGGATGATTGGCCGACGCCGCCAGCGACAATGCAGCCGGATCGAGCACGCGGCCTTTCTCCAGCAGCACGTCGCCTTGCGCAAAATCCAGTCCAAGGCGGCGGATATTGCGGTTCTTCGCCGTCGGCTCGGTGACCTCGATCCGGCTACCGCCGAGATCGCGGACATTTTCCTGGATGACGATGGTGTCTGCGCCTTCCGGCAGCGGCGCGCCGGTGAAGATGCGCACGGCTTCCGCCTTACCTACAGTGCCGTTAAAGCCCCGCCCTGCGGGCGCCATGCCGATCACCGAAAGCCTCGCCGGAGCGGACGCCACATCCTGCGCCCGTGCGGCATAGCCGTCCATGGCAGATGCATTGAAAGGCGGCTGGGTACGCAGCGCCACGACCGGCTCCGCCATCACCCGGCCGGCCGCATCCGCCAGCGCGACGCTTTCACCGGGCAACGCCACAGCGCCGTCGAGTAGGCGTTGAAGCGCCTCGGCGACCGGAACCAGCGCCATTTACGAACCCGCCTTGTAGCCGCCTGACTTGCCGCCGGTCTTTTCCACCAGCTTTATACCGGAAATCACCATGGCGCGGTCGACCGCCTTGGCCATGTCGTAAATGGTCAGGCACGCGACAGATGCCGCGGTCAGCGCCTCCATCTCGACCCCGGTCTTGCCTGTGACGCGGGCGAGCGCGGTGACCCTGAGGCCGGGCAGCGTGGTGTCCGGTTCGATGTCGACCGACACCTTGGTCAAAAGCAGCGGATGGCAGAGCGGAATCAGCTCATGCGTCTTCTTGGCCGCCATGATGCCGGCAATGCGCGCGGTACCCAGCACATCGCCCTTCTTGGCGTCGCCGTCGAGGATCATCTTCAGGGTTTCGGCCCGCATCGAGACAAAGCCCTCGGCGACCGCCGTGCGCGTCGTCTCCGCCTTCTCGCCGACATCGACCATGTTGGCCTCGCCCTTGGCGCCGAGATGGGTGAGGGCGGCTGCCATCCTCAGATGGCCTCTGCCTTCGCCTTGCCTGTCAAAAGCAGCCGCGTCGCCGCAGCGACATCCTCTTGCCGCATCAGGCTCTCGCCGACGAGGAAGGTGCTGATGCCGGTCTTTTGCATCCTGAAGCAATCGTCGTGGGTGAAAATGCCGCTCTCGCTGACCAGCAATCGGCCGCCCGGCACCATCGACGCCAGCCGTTCCGAGGTCTCGAGGCTGGTCTCGAATGTTCTCAGATTGCGGTTGTTGATGCCGATCAGCTGCGACGAGAGTTTTACCGCGCGCTGCGTCTCGGCCTCGTCATGCACCTCGATCAGCGCGTCCATGCCGAGTTCGAACGCGGTCGCTTCCAATTCGCTCGCCAAGGCATCATCGACGCTGGCCATGATGATCAGGATGGCATCGGCGCCCCATGCGCGAGCCTCGTAGACCTGGTAAGGGTCGAACAGGAAATCCTTGCGCAGCGCGGGCAGGGACACTGCGTTGCGTGCATTGGTGAGAAATTCCGGCGCGCCCTGGAAGGATGGCGCATCGGTCAGCACCGAAAGACAGGCGGCACCGCCTTTCTCATAGGCCTGCGCCAGTGCGGGCGGGTCGAAATCGGCACGGATCAAGCCTTTGGATGGGCTTGCCTTTTTGATCTCGGCGATAAGGCCGAAGCTGCCCGATCTGCGCTTCGCCTCAAGCGCCCTCCGAAAGCCACGCGGTGCGTCGGCATCCTTGGCTCGCGCCTTGATCTCGGCCAACGGTATCCGCGCCTTCGCCGCCGCGATCTCGTCGCGCTTGTAGGCCTCGATCTTGCGCAGAATGTCAGCCACGGCTCATCCGTTCGAAATCTCGACCAGCCTGTCGAGCACGCCCAGCGCCCGGCCGCTGTCGATGGCCTGTGTGGCCGCGGCCATGCCGTCGGCAAGCGTCGTCGCCTTGCCGGCCACCACCATGCCGGCGCCGGCGTTCATCAGCACCGTATCGCGATAGGCCCCGGCAGCACCTCTCAGCATGTCGCGCAACGCCGTGGCATTGTAGGCGGCGTCGCCGCCGCGCAACTCGTCCTTGGTGTGGCGCTGCAGGCCGACGGCTTCCGGGGTGAGCGTGAAATGGCGGATCTCGCCGCCGGCCAGTTCCGCCACCTGCGTTTCGCCGGTGGTGGTGATTTCGTCATAGCCATCCCCATGGACCACCCAGGCATGCTCGGTGCCCAACGCCTTCAATGTCTCGGCCACCGGCACGATCCATTCCGGCAGGAACACGCCGACCATCTGCCTGCTGACGCCAGCCGGATTGGACAGCGGTCCGAGCAGGTTGAAGATGGTACGCGTGCCGAGCTCGACGCGGGTCGGGCCGACATGCTTCATCGCAGGGTGGTGCGCCGGCGCGAACATGAAGCCGACGCCGGCCTCCTGGATGCAGCGGCCGATCACCTCTGGCAGGATATCGATCTTGACGCCGAGCGCGACCAGCACATCGGCAGCGCCCGTCAGCGACGACAGGCCGCGATTGCCGTGCTTGGCGACCGGCACGCCGCAGCCGGCAATGACGAAGGCCGAAGCGGTCGAGATGTTGACTGAATGCGAATTGTCGCCGCCCGTGCCGACAATGTCGATGGCGCCCTCAGGAGCTTCGACGCGCAGCATCTTGGCACGCATGGTGGCGACGGCGCCGGAAATCTCGCTCACGGTCTCCCCGCGCACGCGCAACGCCATCAGGAAGCCGCCGATCTGGCCCGGCGTCGCGTCGCCAGACATGATGATGTCGAAAGCTTCGCGCGCTTCCTCGAAGGTAAGCCCGGTTCCCGTGGCGACCTTGGCGATATGGGTCTTCAGGGCGCTCATTGGGCCAAGACGTTCATTGGGCTAAGGCCATTCATTGGGCGAGGGCTTGGGAAACGGCGGCCTGGTCGACGCTGACGGCGTACTGCGTCTGCAACTGCGCCACCAGCTGGTCGAGCAGATCGTCGGACATGCCTTGCGTGAAGGATTTTTGCGCATCGTCGGGTACCGAGCTGGCGTCGGCTCCGGCCGGCTCGAACACTTCGGCGACCTTGAACAGGATCTGGCCGTCGCCGGTGGGCGAGGGGATCAGCCCGGTGCCGCCTTCGCCGACCCCGAACATCGCAGCAGCACCCTCCTTGCCGAAATCGACATCGTCGGCCTCGCGCTTCACGCCGCGCTTGGTCTGCTTTTCAAGCTTCAGTTCGCCGGCGATGACGTCGAGTGTGGTGCCAGCCTTGAGGCGCTTGTCGAGTTCGTCTGCTTTCGCGGTCAGCCGCTTGGTCGTTTCCTCTGTCGTCCAGTCCGCCACCACGCGCTGGCGGACTTCGTCCAGCGTGCGGTCGCGAGCCGGCGTGATCGATGTCAGTTCATAGAACACGAAGCCGTTGTTAGGCGTGGTCAGGGCTTGATTCTCGGTGTTGGGCTCGGCCTCGAACACCGCCTTGATCAGGTCCGGCGATGCCGGCAGGTCCTTGATGATGGTGCCGTCCGGCTTGAGGCCGGTGCGGTCTATGGCCTCGACGGTGACGTCCTTGAGCTTCAGTTTGGCGGCGGCTTCGGCCAGCGTGCTGCCGGCGGCGCGGGTGTCTTCGTAATTGTCGTGCACGTCGAGCAGGATGCGGCTTGCTTCGCCGAGCGCCAGATCCTTTCGGATCTGGTCTGACACTTCCGCCAGCGGCTTCACCGTTTCCGGTTTGATCTCGGTGACGCGCAAAAGCACCGGACCGAACGCGCCCTGGACGACCGGGCTGACTTCGTTGACGGCAAGCGCGAATGCGGCATCGGCGACCGCCTTGTCGGTAATCTTATCCTTGGAGAGCGTGCCGAGCAGCGTGTCGGCCGGGGTCTTGCCCTGCGCGGTGACGATCTTGTCGAAAGTGGCGCCCGTCTTCAGCGAATCGGATGCCGCCTTGGCGGCGTCCGCGGAAGGGAACACCAGCTGTTCGATGGTGCGCATTTCCGGCGTGGTGTAGCGGCCCTTGTTCTTGTTGTAGTCGTCGCTGACCTGCTGGTCGGTCACGGCGCTGACATCCATGATGTCTTCGGGCTCGAGCCGGACATAGGAGAATTTGCGGTATTCTGGCGCCGCGTAGGTTTTCTTGTTGGCCTCGAAATAAGCCTGAAGCACGCTGTCGGATGGCGCCTCGATCGGCTCCACCAACGCCTTTGGCAAGATCAGATAGTCGATGGTGCGGTCTTCGCCGCGATAGAGCGCAACTGCCTTGAAGAAGGTATCCGGAGCCTTGAGCCCGTCCGAAACCGCTTCGACGATCTGCTGGCGCACCGCCACCTGAGCCCGGTTCTTCAGATAATCCTCCGGCCGCATTCCCAGTTCGCGCAGGCGGGATTCGAACAGCCGGCGGTCGAACTGGCCATTCGGGCCCTGGAAGGCGGGTTCCTGCCGCGTCAGTTCGGCCAGCCTGTCCTTGGAGAAGCCAAGCCCGAGCTTGCGCGCCTGTTCGTCAAGGACGGCGCCGGACACCAACTGAGCCAGCACCTGGTTGTCGATGCCATAGGCCTTGGCCTGGTCGCGGCTGATGTGCTGGCCGATCTGCTGCTGCAGCATGGCGATCTGGCGATCATAGGCGAGGCGGTACTCGGTGATCGACACTGTGGTGCTGCCGGCGGTGATCACCGCATGATGGCCAGCCAGGAAGCCGCCCGTCATCCGCGTGGTGACGCCCCAGGCAAGGAAACTCAACACCAGCAGCGACAGCAGGGCTTTCGCGACCCAGGTCCCTGCCGCGCTTCTTAATATACCAAGCATTGTTACTTCCGATTTTTGCGCAGTTTTGCGTGCGCCCGAGTCTGAAACAAGCGCAATAGCGCCCTTCCGGCTCACTGTCGATTGCTTTGTGGCCTGATTTTGATAGGGAGGGCGAGACCCCAATGTCGCCCGGAGAACCAGATCCCCATGACGCCAGGAATTCGACCGCTCGTTGCCGGTAACTGGAAAATGAACGGCACCAGCGCTTCGCTGAACGAGCTCAGGATGATCGGCAACGGCTTCATGAGCGGGCTCGATGCCGAGACCGAAGCATTGGTCTGCGTGCCGGCGACCTTGCTGTCGCGCGCCGTCGAAATTCTGTCGCGCACGCCGGTGCGGGCCGGTGGCGAGGACTGCCACATCAAGGAAAGCGGCGCCTTCACCGGCTGTGTCTCAGCCGAGATGCTGAAGGATGCGGGCGCCAGCCACGTCATTGTCGGCCATTCCGAGTGCCGCGAACAGCGTAGCGAGGACGATGCCATCGTCCTCGCCAAGGCCTCGGCGGCGTGGCGGGCAGGGCTCGTCGCCATCATCTGCATCGGCGAGACCAAGGCGGAGCGTGAAGCGGGCACAGCACTCGACGTGTTGTCGCGGCAGGTCGCCGGCTCGGTGCCACCGAGCGCAACGCCCGCCAACACCGTTATCGCCTACGAGCCGGTATGGGCTATCGGCACCGGCCTGACGCCGACCGCCGAAGACGTGGCGGAGGCGCACGCGCATATCCGCCAAAAACTGGCGGAAGCGCTCGGCGCAGCCGTGGCCGGCAAGATGCGCATCCTCTATGGCGGCTCGGTCAAGGCGTCCAACGCGGTCGAACTGCTGGGCGTCAAAAACGTCGATGGCGCGCTGGTTGGCGGCGCCAGCTTGAAGGCGTCCGACTTTCTCGCCATCGCCGAGGCATACCAGAATATCGCGTAGGCCCCGGAATATCGTTGCCGACCAGTTCCGTCATCGACTTATGAACGCAGCAGTTCGGCGGAAATCGTTGCAAAGGGCGCATTGCTTCCCATATTCCGGCCACGGGCTTGGAAATGCCGTTAAAGCATTGTATGGAGCCGCCTCCAAATCACCGGCCCTGATCGCCAGGGAGCGGCAGGGCTTGCCAGGATAAAATATGGAAACCGTACTGATCGTCATCCACCTCATGGTCGTGCTCGCCCTTGTCGGCGTGGTACTGCTGCAACGCTCCGAAGGCGGTGGTCTCGGCATTGGCGGCGGTTCCGGTTTCATGACCGCGCGTGGCGCCGCCAATGCGCTGACGCGGGCGACGGCGATCCTGGCCGCGGCCTTCTTCGTGACGTCGCTGACACTCTCGATCGTTGCCCGCTATGGCGAAAAACCGATCGACATTCTCGACCGCGTGCCGGCCGACAGCGGCAACGGCGTGCTCAATCAGTTGCCCGGCACGACGGCGCCGACGCCGCCTTCGGGCAACACCGCACCGGCCGCGCCCGCGGCCAACGGCGCCGCCACGACGCCGCCCGCCACCACAGCCCCGGCGACGGCTCCATCTCCGGCGACGCCACCTGCAACCGATTCGGCTGCGCCGCCGGCTACCAATGGCGTTACCTTGCCGGTCACGCCGCAGGTTCCGAACCAGTAGTCGGTAGGGTCGGATGCCGCGATCTGTTGTTGTTTCAACACAGTCGCGGCAAATGGCACACGATCACGAAGATTCGACCGCACCCCGTGCTTGAGGCCCGTACGCCACTTCGATTATAGATTGCCGGCGGCACTTTCTGCGCCCTTGGGGGGCGCCGGGCGACGCCGTGGGCAACAAGCATTGAACGATCGGATCTTCGCCATGCAGCTTCGCAGCTTCATTTTCATTTGTGCCGTATTCGGCATGAGCTCCGCGGCCTTCGCCGGCACTCCGGCAATGACCTCACCGCAGGCGGTTGGCAAAACCGCTGTCATCAACGTCGCCGCCAAGAGCGATGCGGCGCAGCTGAAGCTTCTCAAGAAGAAGAAAAACCCGAGCCCGGACGATCTGGCTCAGATCAGCAAGCTCGAAGACAAGATCGCCGCCGACAGGGATCTCGCCCGCGTCAAGGCGCTCGAGGCCCGCAAGGTGGCAATGCGCGATGCGGCGAAAGCCAGGGCCGATGCCCAGCGCCAGGCGTTCCTGGCCAGCAAGGGCAAGCCGGTGGTGATCGCTGACGCCAAGCCAGGCAAGAAGACCACCAAGATCATCGCTCCGGTTGACCCGATCGCGCCGATCGAGCCGATCGAATCGGCTGAACCGCTTCCGGCCGAAGCGATGAATATCGCGCTGACCGGCAACAATGGCGAATTGCGCAGCGAGGCCCCAGGCCAGAAGCCGACGAGCGGCGGACTGTTCGCCGGCCTGTTCGGCGGCACGTCCTCTGCCTCGTCGATTGCCTATCTCCCCGAAACGCGCGCGCTCGACCAAGCTCTCGCCAAGCGGCAAGCCAAGAAACAGTTCAAGGTGAAGCCGGAATTCGTGCCGCAGGACGTCGAATTCAGCGGCTATGAGCCGGGTACGATCGTCATCGATACCAGCGCGCGCCGCCTCTACCTCGTCGAATCGGCTTTCACCGCCCGCCGCTATGCGATCGCGGTCGGCCGCGAAGGCCTGCAGTTCAAGGGCAAGGTTGCCGTTGGCGACAAGCAGGAATGGCCGCGCTGGATCCCGACGCTCGACATGCAGAAGCGAGAACCCAAGCATTATGGCCAGTACAAGGACGGCATGCCCGGCGGCGGCCAGAACCCGCTCGGCGCCCGCGCCATCTATCTCTACGACGGCAAGAAGGACACGCATCTGCGCATCCACGGCACCATCGCGCCGCAGTCGATCGGAACCAGCGCCTCCAATGGCTGCTTCCGCATGATCAACGAGCACGTCATGGACCTCTACAGCCGCGTCAGGGTCGGCACCAAAGTCGTCATCATCTGACGCTTTCACAAACCTGCCGAAAGGGCCGGCTTTTGCCGGCCCTTTTGTTTTGACCAAAACACCAGTCTCGAACCTCGGGACTATCGCCCCTTCTATGGAAAAAGCCTCAGCGGCGGTTTTTTCTCTGGCGGAATCAATTCGGCCGCGTTAAGCGATGACTCCCATGGCGCGATATGTATTCATCACAGGCGGCGTGGTTTCCTCACTTGGAAAAGGCATCGCTGCAGCGGCCCTTGGGGCTCTCTTGCAGGCGCGAGGCTATCGCGCACGCATCAAAAAGCTCGATCCCTATCTCAATGTCGATCCCGGAACGATGTCGCCTTACCAGCATGGCGAGGTTTTCGTCACCGATGACGGCGCCGAGACGGATCTCGATCTTGGCCATTACGAGCGCTTCACCGGCCGCTCGGCCAACCAGCAAGACAACATCACCACCGGCCGCATCTACAAGAACATCATCGAGCGCGAACGGCGCGGCGACTATCTCGGTGCCACCGTGCAGGTCATTCCGCATGTCACCGATGAGATCAAGAATTTCGTGCTCGACGGCAATGACGACTATGATTTCGTGCTGTGCGAGATCGGCGGCACGGTTGGCGATATCGAGGCGATGCCGTTTCTCGAGGCGATCCGCCAGCTCGGCAACGATCTGCCGCGCAACAACGCCGTCTATGTCCACCTGACCTTGATGCCTTACATCCCCACGGCCGGCGAGTTGAAGACCAAGCCGACCCAGCATTCGGTCAAGGAACTGCGCGGCATCGGCATCGCGCCCGATATCCTGCTGGTCCGCGCCGACCGCGCCATCCCCAAGGAAGAGCGCAGAAAACTGTCGCTGTTCTGCAATGTGCGCGAGAGCGCCGTCATCCAGGCGCTCGACGTGCCCCACATCTATGACGTGCCGATGGCTTACCACAGGGAAGGGCTCGATTCGGAAGTGCTGGCCGCCTTCGGTATCGATCCGGCTCCGAAGCCGCGTATGGAGCCCTGGCAGGCCGTGTCCAACCGCATCCACAATCCGGAGGGCGAGGTGACGATTGCCATCGTCGGCAAATACACCGGCCTCAAGGATGCCTACAAATCGCTGATCGAGGCTTTGTCGCATGGCGGCATGGCCAACCGCGTCAAGGTCAAGCTCGACTGGATCGAGAGCGAGATTTTCGAGAAGGAAGACCCGACGCCGTGGCTGGAAAAGGTGCATGGCATCCTGGTGCCCGGCGGCTTCGGCGAGCGCGGCTCGGAAGGCAAGATCCTGGCGGCGAAATTCGCCCGCGAGCGCAAGGTGCCGTATTTCGGCATCTGCTTCGGCATGCAGATGGCCTGCATCGAGGCAGCGCGCTCGCTGGCCGGCGTCGAACACGCCTCGTCGACCGAATTCGGTCCGACCGACGAGCCGGTCGTCGGCCTGATGACCGAATGGCTGAAAGGCAACATGCTGGAGAAGCGCCGCGAAACGGGCGATCTCGGCGGCACCATGCGGCTTGGCGCCTATCAGGCTGAACTCGCCGAGGGTTCGAAGATCGCCGACATCTATGGCGACACCCAGATTTCCGAGCGCCATCGCCACCGCTACGAGGTCAATATCGACTACAAGGAGCGGCTCGAAGATTGCGGCCTGGTGTTTGCCGGCATGTCGCCCGACGGCGTGCTGCCGGAAACGGTCGAATACCCCGACCATCCCTGGTTCATCGGCGTCCAGTACCATCCGGAGCTGAAGAGCCGGCCGCTTGAGCCGCATCCCCTGTTCGCCAGCTTCATCTCGGCCGCGGTGGACCAGTCGCGACTGGTCTAGGGCCACGGTGAGGTTTCGCAGTTGATGCAGACCTATGTTGCGCTGCTCTACAGCATTATCCTCGGCGAAGGCCGCCGGGTCGTCATGGCCGACCTCAAGGCGATGGCTGAACAGCTTGGGCTGAAGAACCCGCGCACCCTGGTGGCGACCGGCAATCTGGTCTTCGAGACACGGGCGACTGGCATCGCCAAGCTGGAACAGCGGTTGGAAACGGCCTTCGAAAAAACCTTCGGCCGCAATGTCGTCATCATCGTGCGCACTGCCGAGGATTGGCTGAAACTTGCCGCCGGCAACCCATTCCCGGCCGACTCTGCCGAGGCAGGCGATCAGGTGGCCGTGCGGGTGATGCGCGAGCCAGTGCCAGCGGATGGTGTGGCCGCGCTCCAGGCCTATGCCGCCGAGGACGAGAAGGTGGCTTCGGTCGACGGTGACATCTGGGTCGTCTTTTCGCGCCAGCGACCAAGCTCGCGGCTGCTCGCTGCCATGAACCACAAGCGCATGGGCATCGGCACCGCACGCAACTGGAACACGGTGCGGAGGTTGGCTGAGATGGTAGGGAGTAGGGAGTAGGGAGTAGGGGTTATACTATTCCCTACTGACTACTGACTACTGACTACTCCCTATCTCTCATTTCACGCCTTCGCCGTCCTTGCCCCTGCGCCAAGGGCGGCGGTGCGAAGGACGTAGTAGATGACCCCTGCAATGCCGACGCCGAAAAACCAGCCATAAACGCCCCACCATGCCGGCAGCAGGTTGGTGAAGTTCGGCAGGACCGAGGAGAAGATGGCGCCGATGCCGGCGGCTATGAAGGCGTTGACGTGCCAGCCGCCCTGGAAGCGGAACTCGCCATCTTCGCGGTACAGTGCCTCGACGTCGACCTCGCCCTTCCGGATCAGATAGTAGTCGACCATCATCACCCCGAAGATCGGCCCCATCGTCGCGCCGATGACGTTGACGAAAGACGCGGCACTGCCTTCCCACGGCGCGAAGGGATAAAGCACCAGCGCGATCACAGCTGCGATATAGCCGCCCTTCTTGAAGTCGATCTGCCGCGGAAAGACGTTGGAGAAGTCGAAGGCCGGCGAGACGAAGTTTGCCACCACATTGATGCCGAGCGTCGCCACGGCAAAAGTCAGGGCTGCAAGCGCTGCCAGGAACCAGCTGTCGAATTTCGCCGAGATCTGGTCGGGATGCAGAAGCACTTCGCCATACACGTCGAAGGCAGCGATGGTGGTCACGCCGGCGACCAGCGAGAACAGGATGAGATTGATCGGCAGGCCCCAGATGTTGCCCTTGCGCAGCGATGCCTTGTCTGGGGCATAGCGGGCGAAATCGCAGAAATTGAGATAGAGCGCCGAGAAATAGGTGACCCAGATCGCCGCCACCGCAAACAGCGACGTCCAGGAGCCAGGGGTTCCGGGTACGCCGGCATCCTTTGTCTTGTCGAGCAGCACATCCATCGGGATGTCGCTGGTGAAGGCAAATCTCCCGGATTTTACACAGAGATAGATCGCCAGGATCAACATCATCACCCACACCGCCGGGCCGGCCCAATCCTGGAAGCGGCGCACCGTTTCCATGCCGTTCTGGATGATCAGCAATTGCAGTGCCCAGATGACCACAAAACAGATCACTTCCAGACCCGTATGGCCGAGGAAATGCGTGTTGGCGTTGAAATCGGCGAACCATTGCGAGCGGATCAGCAACGCCACGATCGCGCCCGATGCCGCCGCCGTCTGCGCGCCGTACCAGAAGCAGGCTACGATGGCGCGCACCAGGGCCGGAATGTTGGCGCCCCAGATGCCGAAGGAGGCGCGCGCCAGCACGGGGTAGGGCACGCCGGTCTTCACGCCGGCATAGCCGACCATGTTCATCAGCGCGTAGATGATCAGCGAACCGATGCCGATGGCGATGATGAAATTGACGAAGCCGCCGCAAAACAGGAACAGGCTTGCGGCGAGATAATAGCCCCAGAGGCTGTGGACGTCCGACGTCCAGACGTTGAAGATAGAGAACGGCCCCCAGTTTCGGACTTTGGCCGGAGCCAGATCCTCATTGTATAGATCAGGTGATGCGCCTTGTATGGTCACTGCGATGTCCTCCCCTTGATGCCGCACGCGCCCTCACGCGTCGACTGCGCAGGTTATGCCTGACGCAGGGGAACCGGCAAGCAATCCATTTGCCGGCTTTGGCCTTAAAGATATTCAATGAGAACAGCGCTTATCGATCGGCTTTTGGCGAAGGTCGGCGCAAACGCGGCGATCTTGATTCGATCCGCAGGGGCAGCGATCAGGACGCTTTGCGGTTGAGGGCCGGTGATGCGTCGAAATTGGCGGCAAGCCAAGCTATCGCGCAGGTGACATCATCGAGCCTGTATTGGGCCACGGTCGGCCCACGCGGCTTGACCCGGATCGAGATGCCGCCGGCCTCGTTGATCGCCTCGAAACCGTTTTCGTCGGCGGTGTCGTCGCCGAGAAAGACCGGCCGCCGTCCGGCAAAGGGCGGGATTGCCATGAAACGCCGCACGGCAGCGCCCTTGGCCGCTTCGAGCGGCATGAGTTCGACGCCGGCGTTGCCCGGGATAACCCGATAGCCCTTGGGAAGCTCGGTCAATGCCTGTTCGGCGAGATGCGTTGCCCTGGCCAGCAGATGCGGCGCCGCACGCGTATGGATGGCGAGGATCGGACCCTTGCGCTCGATATGAACAAGGCCATCATCCAGTTCGGCTTCGATGGCGTCGGCAAGGGCAGCGATATCGGCGGGAGCATCGGCGGTAACGACCGGGCCGTCCGGCGTCAGCCGGTGTTCCAGCCCATAGAGACCGGCAACACGCAGCTTCAACGGATGAAACAGGCGGTCGGCGCCTTCGACCGAGCGGCCGGTGATAAAGGCGACGGCGCCGTCCAGCCGTTTGTCGACGGCGCCTAGGAGGTTGCGCAGTTCGTCGCTCACGGACACGGCGTCGGGGTGCGCGGCGTGCGCCAGCAACGTGCCGTCGATGTCGAGGAAAAGCGCCCATTGTCCTTCCGGCAGGTCGGGTGCGGTTGGCAGGCCCGGTGCTTTCGACAGGCTATTCATGACGCCACCTTCCGCATGCGGTCGAACAGCGAGACGATGTTGCTGCCGGTGTTTGCGGGCCGCTCGGCGACACTTGTCGCTCTTTCGAGGTCGCCGCGTTTGCGCAGGCGCGCCGCATCGAGCAGCATGCTGCCGGCCCAGCGAAAGACATTGTTGTCGCGCACTATTTCGCGCATCGGGCGCATGCGCTCGCGTTGTTCGTCCGGTGACATGGTCAGCGCCTGGAACAGCACCTGGCTCATCATCGCCGCGTCGTAAGGATTTACGATGAGCGCTTCCAGCAGTTCGCGCGACGCGCCGGCAAACGTGCTGAGCAACAGCACGCCCTGTTCGTCGTCACGCGCGGCGACGAATTCCTTGGCTACGAGGTTCATGCCGTCATGCAGGCTGGTGACCATGCAGATGTCGGCGGCGCGATAGATCTCATAGACCTGTTGCTGCGAATGGTGCTCAGCCACCATGACCACGGGCCTGTAGCCGTCATGACCGTAGCGCTGGTTGAGCTCGTTGGCATAACGCAGGCATTCATCGTGCAATTGCTGGTAGGCCGGCAACGTGCCGCGGCTTGGGGCAGCAATCTGCAGGAACACTACCTTGCCGATCCACTCGGGGTGGCGCGTAAACAATTCGTCCAGCGCATGGAAGCGGTCGAGGATGCCCTTGGTGTAGTCCAGGCGCTCGACGCCGACGCACAGCTTGACGTCCGCCGACAGGCCGAACCGCTCACGCAGGCGGGCGCGGCTTTCCTCGACCGGTGGCAGTTTGGCCAGGAGTTCGGCCGGCCATTCGATGGAGATGGGATAGGCGTGCACCAGTGTCGTCCGCCCGCCATACGAGATCGCGGCGTCGGCGCGCTCGATCCGGCTTTCCAGGAACCTGTCTACGCTTTCAGTGAAATTATTGGCATGAAACTGGGTGTGAAACCCGATGATCGAGCTCCCGAGCAGTCCATCAAGAACGCGTTCGCGCCATGGGCAGATGCTGAACACTTCGGAGTTCGGCCACGGGATGTGCCAGAAGGTGATGATGATCGCCTCCGGCAGGCGCTCGCGGATCATGCGCGGCAGGAGCGCGAAATGGTAATCCTGAACCAGCACGATCGGCCGCTCATTGCGAGCCTCGGCAACCACCGTATCGGCGAATTTGCGGTTGACGGCCTCATAGGCCTCCCAGTCAGAGGCACGAAAGACCGGCCGGGTGAAGGCGATGTGGCAGAGCGGCCAAAGCCCTTCATTGGCAAAGCCGAGATAATAGCCCTGATATTCGTCGTCGCTCAGCCACACGCGGCGCAGCGTGTAGGACGGATTGTCCGGCGGCACCTGAACCCGATCGTTGCTGTCGACCGTCAGACGATCCGCTGATCCGCCACCAAAGGCGATCCAGGTGCCGCTGCAGGCGCGGGTGATAGGCTCAAGCGCCGACACCAGGCCGCTGGCCGGCACCAGAAGCTCGACGCCGTCGTCCTTGATGTTGTGGATATAGGGTTCTCGGTTCGAGACGACGATGACCTGCGCGTCCGGCAGGTCGTCGGCAAGTATCTTGCGCAAGGTGTCGGGCGACCAGTTCACCAGCGCCGCGTCGGGAGATTGTCCGTTCTTCTCGAACTCCCGCAAGACCTTGCGCGTCGCTTCCGATGCGACGTCCTCGCCGGCAGTCGGTGCAACCGTCAAGCTATGGCTACGACGTTGCCTGGAGATCGATAACAGAACGGCTAGAATCGAAAGGCCAAGGCTTGCAAGGATCAAGACCCAGAGCAGGGCCATGCCATAATCAGTCATTCCAATTCCAACTCAATTTTGGCCGTCAAGGCCATTTTCTTCATGGTTCGATTTGAGTGTTCGCAGCCGACGATCGCCCGTGAGAACCTGTGTTTTTGCAACGCACAAACCCTGGGATCGGTTCCCGTTGAAAGCCGTTCCGATCATGTCCGCACGATCAGCGGAACCAGCCCTTCATGGCGGTCGGCGAGAAAGGCGACGACGCGGTCGCCGACGCGCTGGAAGGTAAGATCGACCCTCTTTTCGCCGACACCCAGATGCCTGAGCGTCAGCGTATCGATGCCGATCGGCAAACGGGGTCGAGTGACGTGGATTTCGCCGTTCCAGCCGTCGATTTCCAGACCGAGGCACGCTTGCATCAGCATGAAGGCCGAGCCTGCCGACCAGGCTTGCGGCAGGCAGGCGACGGGGTAGGCGATCGGCGCTTCACCCGGCGAGCGGGTAAAGCCGCAGAACAGTTCCGGCAGCCGCATGTTGAAGTGCACGGCGGATTCGAACGTGCCGCTCATCAGCCGCACCACGCTGTCACGCTCGCCGAACCGCGCCAGGCCGGCGCCGCACATCGCCGTGTCATGCGGCCAGATGGAACCATTGTGGTACGACATCGGGTTGAACAGCACAGCATCGTCGGAAAGCGTTCGCACCCCCCAGCCGGAGTGGAAGGAGGCCGAAAGCAACTGGTCGGCGACCATCTTCGCCCGCGCCGGTTCGGGCAGGCCGACATAGAGCAGGTGTCCGGCATTCGACGTGCGCACCTTGCACGGCTCTCCGGCGCCGTCGATCGCCAGCGCATAGAAGCCGAGATCGTCCAGCCAGAAATCACGCTCGACGGCGATCCGCATCTCTTCGGCGCGATTTTCCCAGTGCTCGGCCTGTGCGAACTCGCCCCGGCGGCGGGCGAGAGCGGCAAGGCCCCTGAAGGCGGCGAAGACATAACCCTGCACTTCGACCAGCGCGATCGGCCCCTTGGGAATGCGCCCGTCGGCGTGGAAGACCGAGTCGAAGCTGTCCTTCCAGCCCTGGTTCGCAAGGCCGGATTCGGCAGCGCGCTGATAGGTGACGAAGCCGGTTGCGCGGCTCGCCTCTTCCGTCCACTTGGCGGCGGCGCAGAGAGACGGCCACAGGCTGGCGATGAAGTCCATGTCGCCGGTGCGCTCGGCATAGGCGCAAGCGAGGTGGATGTAGAGCGGCGTGGTATCAACGCCGCCATAGTAGCGGCCGAAGGGTAGCTCCTGCAGCGCCACCATCTCGCCCTTGCGCGTCTCGTGCATGATCTTGCCGGGCTGCGAGTCGCTGAAAGGCGATGTCTCGGTCGCCTGGTGCTGGGCGAGGAAGGCAAGCACGCCGCGCGCCAGGCCGGGGTTGAGCCATAGCATCTGCAGCGCCGAGATGACGCCGTCACGGCCGAAGGCCGTCGAAAACCAGGGGATGCCGGCATAGGGGTAGGGGCCGGTCGACAACTCGGTGGTCAGCAAGGCGACATCCGCGCGGGCGCGTTCGACCCAATCGTTGAAGACGCGACCCGAACTGTGCACCGTCGCGCCATGGCGGCGCTTGGCCCGCATGCCGAAACGGGCGCGCGCCGCGGCCGCCCGGAAGCGGTCGCGGTCGGGCGTTTCGGTCAGTTCCGCGCCGACCTCGACGTAAAGCATCTTGCTGCTGCGCTTGGTCACTGCGATGAGGAAATCCGCGCGCTCGGCGCTCAACTGGTCTGGCGGCTGCGAGAACGAGATCGCAGACACCCGCGCCAGCCCGTCCAGTCCGTCATAGCGCAGCAGCACCGAGGCAGGCGCGATCTCCGCTGCATGCGCCATTCCGCGCTTCGGCCGGGTCGAACCGCGCACCTCGAACATGTCGCGGAAATCGGCGGCAAAATGCAGCGAGACGCGGATTGCCGAATGCTCCTGGCTGTAGTTGGAAAGGGTGATGCGCTCGAACAGCCGGTCCTGCCACAACAGCCTGACGCGCTCGATATGGATGGCGCCCTGCGGGATGTCGCGGCCACCGACGCTTTGCATCGGCAAATTGGTCATATTGCTGGTGAACAGCACATTGTCCTGGCTGAGCGAGGCGCCGAGCAGCGATGTCTGCCGGCCGCCGACGGTGAGCCTGAACTCCGACAGCACCCGGGTGTCGTCACGGAAGAAACCGTCGCCCGCACCCCTGATATCGCCGTAGGCATCGGCCACGGCAAAACAGTCGCCTTGCTTCAGGGCAAACAGCCGGTGCGGCTCGCGCGGCGCGGTTTCGTCCAGGGAGGCAAGGGCCACGGCAGGGTCGAGCTTGCGCTCGTCAAGTTCGGTCATCAGTCACAAATCTCTGTTTCGGGCTCGGAACGTCCGCCGTCGTTCACGACGCTTTCGATTCAGCCGGGGCGCCGATGAGACGCGCATAGGCAGTGAGATAGTCGCGCGCCATCCTGTTGGCGGAGAACCGACTTTCGAAGACGGCGCGCACGTTTCGCCGGTCGAGTTGCAGCAAGGCCGGCACCGCGGCGACCGCGGCGTCGAGAGAATCGACGACAAATCCGGTAACGCCATGGTCGATGACTTCCGGCAACGCACCGCAGTTCCAGCCGATGGTTGGCGTACCGCACGCCATCGCCTCGATCGCGGCAAGGCCGAACGGCTCGGGCCAGTCTATCGGAAACAGCAGACCAGCGGCATTGCCGAGGAATTCAGTCTTCTCACTCTCGGCGATCTCGCCGACATAGTCGATGCGGTCGCCATCGATCAACGGCTCGATCGTCTCATGGAAATAGGCGCGATCATCGTCGCCGATCTTGGCCGCCAGCTTGAGTTTCATGCCCGAGCGCAAGGCGATGTCGATGGCCCGGTCCGGCCGCTTGTCGCGCGAAAGCCGGCCGAGAAAGGCGAGGTATGGTTCGCCTGCCGCCGTCTCGAAGGTCGGCGGATAGAGACCCGTCGGCAGCCCGTGATGGATGGTGGCCAGCCAATTGGCATTCGCAAGCCCGGTCTTCTGGCTATGCGAGATCGAGATCAGCGGAAAGCGCGGAAAACGCTCATAGGCTGGCGCCAGATCGACATAATCGAGCCGGCCATGAGGCGTTGTCACCGTCTTGTCCGGCATGGTCTCGAAGAACGAGAAATGCAGGAAATGGCTGAGATGAAAATGAATGATATCAAAGTCGTGGGCTCGGTTCCTCACATCGGCAAGCATCGCAAGATGCGCCGCCGTGTCCGATTTCAGTGGACGCGGATCGAGGCGTAGCGCGCGTTCGCGACCTGGTATCAGTCTGGCCGACGTCCGGCTGTCGCCGCTGGCGAACAGCGTCACCTCATGGCCGAGTTCGACCAGCCCTTCGGTCAGATAGGAAACGATGCGCTCGGTGCCGCCATAGAGAAGGGGTGGCACCGATTCGTGCAAAGGGGCGACATGGGCTATGCGCATGGTTTGAACGTGTCCCTCAAGGCAATCACGAGAGCGAAATGCATCAGCCGGCCTAACGTTCCGGACAAAAGCGGGCGTCGGCAACCCAAGCCCACCAGCGCAGATTTTTTTGCAATAAGCGGAACAAACGCGCCATCCGCGAATTTAGTAGGGTTGGTTCGCGCTGCGGCCGACCAGGGAGAGAACAAAATGGACCGCTTGCATTTCTTTACGCCCGTGCGCATTGCGCGCGGGCAGGGACACCCCGTCGAGGAAGTCGATAGCGTTGCCGAAGCGATGGTCTTTTTGCAGAAATGGCCATTGGGACGGCGTGGGCCTGTGTATCAGTGCGCCGTGAATTGCTGCTCCGCGGCCCTGTCGGGCAGAATGTCGGCCGAAGCAGCCAGGAAGGCGTTTACGGGCTTTGCCCGCATCACCCGGCTGCTCGATGATGACATGGCCCTGCCGATGGGCGGCGAAAGCATGGCGGAAGTCCACGCGCTGAGGCGCTAGGCGCCGGTCCAGCCATTTGGCTATTGAACACCCGGGCTTTGGCGGCGCGGGCATCATCTTTTTCGCACCGGAGTATTCCGGCGCGGCCCTTCACCTCATGGGCCACACTGTGCTTTCATGCAGCGTTTCGCATGACCGGTGGGTGACGACCATCCACGGGCGGTCCGAACGTGGAGGGGTAGACAATGCCGAGACTGATCCTGGGAACACTCGGCGCTATCGTGATCGCCCTCATCTGGGCGGTCCTTGCCAGTTTGATGGGCGCGCCATCGATCGTGATCACGGTCGGCGCGGTCGCCATTGGGGCCGGCGTCTACACCTACGTCGACCGACGCTCGACTTGACGCGTCCCCGGTCTGCCGCGCGCTCGACCAATTGCACGCCGGTGTTTGACGCGCGCGGCAGTCGCGGCGGGCACATTCTTCAAGGATGAGCTTGCTGGCCGCATAGAGAGCCAAGGCGCAGACAGGGCGCCACACGTCGGACCGGGCTCCGCGAGAACTTGGGAGAGATCGTCAGAGATATTTCAATCCGGCCAATGTAGATCGAAACGGCGAATCCGTGGATTTCCGGTGGAACATCGTCGCCTCGAAACACTTCGGGCGTTGCACTGCCCCATCAGTGCACGTTCCCTTGTTCTGTTGGAACTGGCCGGCTGCCGAAAGGTGGCCGGCTTTTTTGTATATAAGCGGAACCTGAAATTACGGGGCTTGTTCTGGATGCGGCAGCGAGCCCCTCGCTGCTGGTCGAGGGCCGTAACCCTTGGCCGGGCCCGCATCGCTCCGCCAGTGGTGCGGGCCCACGGCCTCCGGTTTTTCCGGGCGTCTGGACTCGCTGATCCTCACCCTGGTCCGGCTATGCATGTCACTCAAAAAAAGGCTCGGTTGTGAGACAATGACATGCACACGCGGCGCGCTTTAGCACAATCATTCACAAAGCCGTGGGTTCAACTGTTGCTACCCTTCTTGGCTGGATTGTGCGAATGATGACTGTCCTTTTCACCGCCACCCCTGAAACTCGGGGTTGTGTGCGTCAAGTTCTGCAAAATGGGGCAGCCATGATGCTGGTCATGCGGCTTGGCGCAGAGCGAGCTTCTTGTGCTCGCGCAGGTCGTCCATGTTGAT